>NZ_JBNWCP010000002.1:0-612123 GCF_053522345.1 Agrobacterium sp. 22-226-1 | reverse complement strand
GCTCACAGCCCTCGGCGCGATAATGCGGCACATCGTCGTGATCGCAAACGCCAGGCTCAAAGAGTATGAAAACATCCAAACAAGACTGACTTGATGAGGACTTATGCGTGTCATGACCGCATTTCTTAGCCCGCGTTTTCAACCTTCACGGAACTGTTTCGCTGTCGGTATAGGCTTGCGTTCGTCATCTTCGGGTATAGAAGAGAAGAACGAGAAGCATGTTTTCTCATCATGATCATAGTGGCGGAAGAGGGCGCTCCGGTGCCCGGCGGTCCGCCCTCCGCCGGCAACCGAATGAAGAAGAAGGTCCTCCCATGCGCACTCCCAAACCCGTTGTCCTG
The DNA here is from genome assembly GCF_053522345.1 of Agrobacterium sp. 22-226-1. Taxonomy (NCBI): domain Bacteria; kingdom Pseudomonadati; phylum Pseudomonadota; class Alphaproteobacteria; order Hyphomicrobiales; family Rhizobiaceae; genus Agrobacterium; species Agrobacterium sp. 22-226-1. Next base: position 611,782 of record NZ_JBNWCP010000002.1, on the reverse strand, counting down.
ACTATTCTCGATGGCTGGGGGCTGAACGAGGACACATCCAGCAATGCGCCGGTGCTGGCGAATACGCCCACCATGGACCGGCTTTTCGCCACCTGCCCGAATGCGAGGCTCACCACATTCGGCCCGAATGTCGGCCTGCCCACCGGGCAGATGGGCAATTCGGAAGTCGGCCACACCAATATCGGCGCCGGCCGCATCGTCGCCATGGATCTCGGCCAGATCGATCTGGCGATTGAGGATGGCAGCTTTTTCCGCAATGCGGCGATGCTTGATTTCGCCGCCACGGTGAAGGCCGCGGGCGGTGTGGCGCATCTGATGTGCGTCGTTTCCGATGGCGGCGTCCATGGTCATATCCTCCACGGCCAGGCGGCGGTGAGGCTGATGATCAGCCACGGTCTGAAGGTCGTGGTACATGCCATCACCGACGGCCGCGATGTCGCGCCGCAATCGGCTGAAGATTTTGTGGCGGCACTGGTGGCAAGCCTGCCGCAGGGAGCAAGCATCGGCACGGTGATCGGCCGCTATTATGCGATGGATCGCGACAATCGCTGGGAGCGCGTCGAGAAAGCCTATGACGCCATGGTTCTGGCGAAAGGCGAACACGCGCGGGATGCGGTGAGCGCCGTTGCCCAGAGCTACAAAAACAACGTCACCGACGAATTCATCCTGCCGACGGTGATCGATGGTTATGAAGGTTTCAAGGCCGGCGACGGCCTGTTCTGCCTGAATTTCCGCGCCGACCGTGCCCGTGAAATCCTGCTCGCCATCGGGGCGGACGATTTCGACGGTTTTCCGCGCGAAAAGCCCGTCCTTTCGGCGCTGCTCGGCATGGTGGAATATTCCACCCGGCACAATGATTTCATGACCACGGCCTATCCCAAGCGCGATATCGTCAATACGCTGGGCGAATGGGTGGCGAAGCAGGGGCTTACGCAGTTCCGCCTCGCCGAGACGGAAAAATATCCACATGTCACCTTCTTCCTGAATGGCGGCAAGGAAGAGCCGGAGGTCGGCGAAGACCGCTTCATGCCGAAATCCCCGAAGGTTGCGACCTACGATCTGCAGCCGGAGATGAGCGCGCCGGAAGTGACGGAAAAATTCGTCGAGGCGATAGGCAAGGGTTACGATCTGATCGTCACCAATTATGCCAACCCCGATATGGTCGGCCATACTGGCGATCTGCAGGCCGCAATCAAGGCCTGTGAAGCCGTGGATCGTGGGCTTGGTGCGGTCGTTGCCGCCCTCGAAAAAGTGGGTGGCGCGATGCTTGTCATTGCTGACCACGGCAATTGCGAAACCATGGTCGACCCGGTGACCGGTGGCCCGCATACGGCGCACACCACCAATCCGGTGCCGGTGATCCTTTTCGGTGGCCCTGAAGGTGCGAAGCTGCATGACGGCATTCTCGCCGATGTCGCGCCCACCCTGCTGCAACTGATGAATGTGCCGCTGCCGCCGGAAATGACAGGCAAAAGCCTGATCGACCTCTAGTCACATGCCGTCGCGCGGGAGCGTTCCAGCCCCGCGCGACTGCCCGTTCCCCGCGCGCCGAACGAGCGTTTGCGTTATGGCTGCTTTGCGTAGAGGCGGTCGTGAACCAGCATGCCGACAATCATGGCGCCGACGAAAAGAACGACCGGCATCAGCCCGAGGGCGAGAGCCGATAGTGCCGGGCCGGGGCAGAAACCGGCAAGCCCCCAACCGACGCCGAAAATGGCCGAGCCTGTTATGAGCGGCCGGTCGATGCGGGTTTTTGCCGGAAGACTGAAATCCTCTGCTAGGACCGGTTTGGCGAGACGTCGGCTGAGCAGCACACCCGGCACGGCGACCATCACAGCACCGCCGAGGACAAACATCAGGCTCGGGTCCCAATGGCCGCTCGCCACGTCGAGAAAACCGGAAACGCGAGCCGGATCGACCATGCCTGACAGCGAGAGGCCGAAGCCGAACAGCGCTCCCGCGGCCAATGCCAGGGTAACACGCGCAACGGCCGGATTTTTCATGACAGGGCTCCCTTTATCGTCGCGGCGCAAATGCCGGTGATCAGGAAGGTGGCGGTCGCGGCGATGGAGCGCCGGGAAAATCGCGCCAGCCCCATGATGCCATGGCCGGACGTGCAGCCGGAGCCCATGCGTGTGCCAAAACCCACCAGCAGACCGGCAATGAGGATGAGCGGCCATGGTGAAACTATGGTGACGGCAGGCAGCCGACCGAATGCGGCGGCATGGATATAAGGCCCGGCCAGCAAGCCGGCGATGAAGGCGAAATCGACAAGACGCCGCTCCCTGCCGAGCATTTTTCCCATGATCCCGCTGATGCCGGCAATGCGGCCGTTGAAAAGAAACAGCAGAATGCTGGCAAGACCGAGCAGCATGCCACCGAAAAGAGAGGGCCAGTAGGGGCTCACGGGGTCTCCTCCGGCGCGCAGAATATGGTGTAAAGGGCCTCGATCAGTTGCGCCGCTTTCGCTTCGCTTAGTTGGTAGAAGATTTGCTTGGCGTCGCGCCGGGTTTCGACCACACCGGCTTCCCGCAGGACGCCCAGCTGCTGGGAAAGCGTCGGCTGGCGAATATCCAGCTTCACCTCCAGCTCACCAACGGAAAACTCCCCCTGCGCCAGCGTGCAGGCGAGCATCAGCCGCGCGGGATGGGCAAGCGTTTTAAGAAGCAGCGCGACCTCGACAGCCCGCTCTTCCATGGCGGGGAGAGGGATTTCTGCAATATGCCGGGGCTTTTCCAGCGCGTTTTTCTTTACCATATGCTGCCCTCCAGCACGTCGAGCGGGAATTTCAGGTAACGCTTGCCATTCGCTTCCGGCTCCGGCAGGCGGCCGCCGCGAATATTGACCTGCAGGGCGTGGAGAATGAGCTTCGGCATCGGCAATGTGCGATCCCGCGCTTCTCTGAGACGGATGAAACCCTCCTCCGTCATGCCGGCAAGATGCGGATTGCTGCGCTTCTGTTCGCCGACCGTGCTTTCCCATTTAGGCGCGCGGCCGCCGGGCTGATAATCGTGGCCGGTGAAAAGCCGTGTTTCGTCGGGAAGGGCGAGAATGTCCTGGATCGATGCCCAGAGTTCCCTGGCGCTGCCGCCGGGGAAATCGGCGCGCGCGGTGCCGGAATCGGGCATGAAAAGCGTATCGTGCACAAAGGCGGCATCACCCACCACATAGGTCACGGAGGCGAGCGTGTGGCCGGGCGAAAACAGCACGCGCGCTTCAAGGGAGCCGATATTGAACCTGTCGCCCGCCTCGAACAGCCGGTCCCATTGCGAGCCGTCGGTTTCGAAATCCGCCCAGTTATATTTCTCCTGCCAGAGCTTCTGTACGCCGGTGACTTTCGCGCCGATCGCCGTCTGCGCGCCGGTCTTCTGCTTCAGATAATGGGCGGCGGAAAAATGGTCGGCATGCGGATGGGTATCGAGAATCCATTCCACCGACAGGCCCTGGCTCTCCACATAGTCCAGAATGGCGTCGGCATTCATCGTTCCGGTTGCGCCGGATTTCTCATCGAAATCATAGACCGGGTCGATAATGGCGCAGCGCCCGGTCGAGGGATCGGACACGACATATTGCACGCTCCATGTGCGCGGATCGAAGAATGCCTTGACGTGCGGAACCGCCGCCGCACGCCGTTCCAGCCAGCGGGTGGCGCCGGAAAGGTCAAAGCCATGCGCCTTGCCGAAAGCCTCGATATCGTCCCTTTCGATGCGCCCATCCAGTGCTTCCCCAAGAACATGAAGCGTGAGCGCGCGGGTGCCGCCCTTGCAATGGGCAAAAACAGGGCCTTCCGCTTCCCCCATTTTCTGCTGGAAGGCGCGGATATCGGCTTCGGTAATGGTAGGGCCGCTGACCGGGATGAAACCATAATCCATGCCCGCCGCGCTGGCGGCGCTTTTTTCCTGCGCATTGCCCGGCTGACCGGGCTCTTCCCCATCAGGCCGGGCGTTGATGATGCTTTTATAACCCTGGGCGGAGAGCGATGGGAAATCGGCGATCATCGGCTGGCCCGCAACTGTCAGACGCTCGTTGATCTTCACGGCATTCATCGGCATCTCCTGTTGTAATAATTTAATATATATTATCATATAATGTATATTGTTTGTTTACAAGGGCGCGGACCGCCTTCGTTTCCGAATGTCTCCTGCCGTATTTTCAGGAAAGGTTCGGAAGGAAATCCTAGAGGCGGGATTTCTTCGTTTTGTGACGGGTTGGCGGAGATTGCCTGTATTTGACATGCAAAAACATGCCTTGCGCCCGAAATATTGGGGCACAAGGCATGTTCGCGAAAAGCGGTTCGAATTCAGGCTCGTTTCAGACGGCGAGCCTGCGGCGTGTCGCCTTCCAGCCAAGACAGATGGCTGCAACAAGCAGAACCGTCTGGGCGACCACGAAGGGCGGTTCATTGCCGTTCGGCGCCAGGTTGTTGAGTGTTTCGACCTTGAGAAAAGCCTGAACGATCAACACGAACATATTGAGATAAAGGCTGATCGTGGCGGTGATCGTATAAATGATGCGCGCCCTGCCATTCAGACCGTATCCATAAAGCGCAACCAGTGCGATTGCCAGAACGAGGGTCGAGATGATGCCGACGCCGAGTGCCGGTGTGAAATTTCCGATTGGAAACAGGAAGCCGGTAAGCGTGGTGGCGAGCGTGGTGACGAGGAAAATCGCCATCATGCGGGGCATCCACCGCCCCGCCGCATAAGCGGGTAGGGCGATCAGTCCGGTGGCAATGCCGATGAAGCTTAAGCCCACATGCAATGCCGTGAATTGGGGAATGGTCAGTCCGAGGATCATGATACGTCTCCCTCTATTCGGTTTTGGCTGCACGATACCGGCTGGCGGCAAGTGCATGCGACAGATTGGGCCTTAACGCCGCGCGCGCTGCAAGGAAATTTTCGAGATCGGCCGTATCCGGCAGGGAAGGAATGGTCAGCGCTTCGCCGAGATCGAGGCCGGCAAGGGCCGCATCCACCATCTCGTAAACATCCATGACCATGGCGGCCGGAATGGCATCGAGCCTTTCCTCTTCCCAGATCGCCGTGCGGGTGATGCCCGGCAGGACGGCCTGAACCCGCACGCCGGAGGGTGAAAGCTGCGCCTGCAGCGCCTCGGTGAAGGCAAGTACGAAGGCCTTGGTGGCCGGGTAGACGGCGGTGAACGCCGCCGGCATCAAAGCTGTGACCGAGGTGATGTTGATGATCGTGCCCCTGCCATCGGCGGCAAGGCGCGGTGCGATGGCCGCCGCAAGCCGGGTGACGGCAAGAATGTTGAGGTTGATCATCGTCGTCACATAGGCCGGGTCCAGCGCCGTGATCGCGCCCTCGCCGGCAATGCCGGCATTGTTGACGAGGCCGGTAATCCGCCGGTCCTCACGCAGCCGCACCTCCACCTTTTCGAGGTCTTCCGCCCTGGAAAGATCGGCGGAGAGAACCTCGACTGCGATGTGATGATCCTTTTCCAGCTGTGCGGCCAGCGCCTTCAGCTTCTGGGCACGCCGCGCCACGAGAATGAGATCATGGCCGCGCTTTGCCAGACGTTCGGCATAGACCGCGCCGATGCCGTCGGATGCGCCGGTGATGAGAAATGTATTCTGTGTCATGTCCGTGTCTCCTTGTGCGGCGGTTTCAGGCGTTGATGAAGGCGAGAAGGTCGGCGTTGAACCGGTCCTGATGGGTCTGCGTCAGGCCATGGTCGGCGCCCTCATAGATTTTGAGAACCGCATGTTTGACGATTTTGACCGTGGAAAGCGCGGAAGCGCCGACCGGCACGATCTGGTCGTCATCGCCGTGCAGAACCAGCGTCGGTTTGTCGAAGGCCTTCAAATCCTGATGGAAGTCGCTTTCCGAAAAGGCGCGAATGCTGTCGAGCTGACCTTTCAGGCCGCCCATCATGCCCTGCCGCCAGAATTCGTCGCGAATGCCTTCGGATATCACGGCACCCTCGCGGTTGTAGCCGTAAAAGGGAATGGTCAGGTCCTTGAAGAACTGGCTGCGATTGTCATAGGTGCCCTTGCGGATACCGTCGAAAACATCGATCGGCAGGCCGATGGCATTGCTTTCCGTCTTCAGCATCAGCGGCGGTACCGCGCCGATGAGGGCGATTTTCGCGACGCGGGCCGTGCCGTGGCGGCCGATATAGCGTGTCACCTCGCCGCCGCCGGTGGAATGGCCGACCAGAATGATGTCGTGAAGATCGAGCTGTTCGATCAGCTCGGCCAGATCGTCGGCATATTGATCCATGGTATTGTTATGCCAGACCTGATCGGAGCGGCCGTGGCTGCGGCGGTCATGGGCGATGGTGCGGAAACCGTGATTGGCGAAGAACACCATCTGCGCATCCCATGTATCGGCGCTGAGCGGCCAGCCATGGGAAAAGATGATGGGCTGGCCGTCTTTCGGGCCCCAGTCCTTGTAAAAAATATGCGTTCCGTCTCTGGTGGTGATCGTTGTCATGGCTCTCTCTCCTGTTGCAGGGAGCTTGCTTGCGTCCCGTGGGAATAGAGATACTCTGGAGGTCGCCGGGGCTGGATTGGCGCTTCTGACAGAAAACGAGCCGAAACTGACAAAACGGGGTGTGGGGCGCATGGCAGGTGTAACGGGAAGCGCGCTGGAAGTGGGGTTGGTCCTCTATCGGGACTGTCAGATCGCCATGGTACATGGCATCACCGATCTTTTTGCCATCGCGTCGGTATTTTCACAGGATCGCGGCGGGCCGAAATTGCGGGTTAGCCACTGGAGCATGGGCGAGAGCGGTGAATTTTCCCGCTGTCATGACACCGAGCCCGGCAGGCCGGGACATCCCGACATTTTCGTCGTACCCGGCCGGTTGACCGGGCCTGCTGAAATCGCTGAAGCCGAACCTTACGCCCGCTGGCTGCTGGATCGGCATGCGCAGGGCGCGACGCTGGCCGCCAGTTGCGGCGGCTCCTTCATCATCGCCGCGACCGGTCTTTTGTCCGGCCGCCCGGCCACGACCCACTGGCTGTTTGCCGAGCGGTTCCGCGACCGTTTTCCCGATATCCGGCTGGAGATCGACAAGATCGTCATCGAGGATGGCGATATCATCACGGCTGGCGGGCTGATGGCGTGGACCGATCTTGGCCTGCGCATCGTCGACCGACTGCTCGGACCTTCGGTGATGATCGAGACCGGAAAGTTCCTGCTGATCGATCCTTCGGGGCGTGAACAGCGCCATTATAGCAGCTTTGCCCCAAGGTTGACGCATGGCGATGAGCCGATCCTGAAGGTGCAACACTGGTTGCAGGCCCGCGCCGGGCGGGCGACGAGCGTTGCCGACATGGCCGGCCATGCCGGGCTGGAGGAGCGGACCTTCTTGCGCCGCTTCAAGGCGGCGACCGGCATGAAGCCCATCGAATACGTCCAGCATCTGCGGGTCGGCAAGGCGCGGGAATTGCTGGAATTCACCCGCCGTTCGGTCGATCAGATCGCCTGGTCGGTGGGCTATGAGGATTCAGCCGCTTTTCGCCGGGTGTTTCACCGTATTCTCGGTCTCTCACCGGGTGAATATAGAAGCCGCTTTTCCAGCAGTGCGGCCATGGCTGCGGCGTGAGGGTGGCCAACCGTCCCGGCGGCGCGGGTCCCGACCCTTGCAATGTCGCGGGCGTTTGCTAACATGCCAGACAAGTTTAAAACAGGTGGGCCGGAATGGACGTTGAGAGCAGCACGAAGCAGGGGGTATCGCTCGCGGCGAAAATCAGTTCGGCGTTGCGGCGGGATCTGTCGGAGGGTGTGTTCCGCCCCGGGGACCGTCTTCCAAGCGAAAGCGAACTGACGCGTGAATATTCCGTCAGCCGAACCGTGGTGCGCGAGGCCATCGCCATTCTGCGCGCCGATGGCCTTGTTGAAGCCCGCAAGGGCGCGGGCGTTTTTGCCGTCGAAGTAAAACCGGCCAAGGAGCTGCCCTTTAACGATCTGGCCGTCGGGCGAATTTCCTCGGTGATCGAATTGCTGGAATTGCGCACCGTTTTCGAGGTCGAATCCGCCGGGCTTGCGGCATCGCGCCGTTCCGCCGTGCAGGTGGAGGCGATTGTGGATGCGCATCGGCGCGTTGGTGATTGTCTCGCCGCCGGCCTGCCGACGCGGGACGCCGATTTCGAGTTCCATCTGGCCATTGCACAGGCGACGCAGAACAGGCGTTTCCCGGAATTCCTTCAACTCATTCGCTCCGGCATCATTCCCCGCGGCGAATTGCAGGGTGCGGCGCCAGGATCTCGTCCCAAGGACTACAACCTGCATCTCCAGGAGGAGCATGCAAGGATCGTCGACGCCATCATCGAAGGCGATGCCGATGCCGCCCGCCAATATATGGCGGCGCATCTGCGCGGCAGTCTTGAGCGCTACAAGGTGCTTCTGCGCTCCCGCACCGCGGTGGAGTGATCCTGAAATGGCCGATATGTCAATGGTTTACGCAGTTGCCCGCCGATAGAAGGCCAGCGAAGCGGCGAGCGTCAGAAGCGCGCCGCCGCAAATCCGGTCGAGCCACAGGGCTCCGGATTTCCGCAACAGCCGGACGGCCCGCGAGCCGAGCAGGGCATATCCGAACATCACGATGAAATCGATGCCGGCGAAGATCAGCGCAAGCGCCGCATATTGCTGGATCTGCGGCGCGGCGGGATCGATGAATTGCGGCAGGAAAGCCGAAAAGAACAGATATCCCTTGGGGTTGGTCACCGCCACGAGAAAGCTCTTGAGGAAAATCGAACGGGCGGAAGCGACCCCGTTGGCCTCTGCGGATTGAAGAGCACCATCGAGCGTGCCTCTTGAGCGCAAAAGCATGATGCCGAGGAAGGCAAGATAACAGACGCCCACCCATTTGACGACGCCGAACCAGAATTCGGAGGCCGCGAGCAGGGCGCCCAGTCCCAGCGCAGCCGCGCCGATCAGGACGAAATCCGAGAGAACAGCGCCAGTCATGCCGATCATGGCGCGGCGTATTCCGAATCTCGAGCCATTGGCAAGCGCCAGCAAAACGGTGGGGCCCGGTGTCGCAATTCCGATAAAGGCGACCACGGCAAATGCCAGAAGCGTCATCTCAGCCATATTTCCTTCCCCCTGAAGGCGCGGACGTCATCGGCATCATGGCCGGGGGACAGGTATCCGCGCATTCCGCAAGGCGGAGAATACAGGCTTTTGCGGTTGCGGCAACGAAGGCACTTATCCCCAAAACAAAAACGAAAGCCGGGTGAGCCCGGTCTGAAATTTCCACCCCGGACACATATTTCGGAACCTCGTCCAATACAGATTTCGCTGGCATGCGCTTGACAGTCTCCAACACCTGTGACAACTTGCGGATAGTTGTCAGACAGGATTGCGCCCTGGTCACTTGCGCGGTCGATCTCTGGCAAGGGAGGAATCATGTCAAAAAGACGCCTTTCGCTGTATGGCCTGTCCGGCCAGATCGGAAGTATTGCGGTTACGCTGCTTGGATTGCTGTTGCTGACCTTTTTTATCGGCCGCCTGATGCCCGCCGATCCCGTGCGGGCGATTGTGGGCGAGGACGCGACGCGCGAAACCTATGAACAGGTCTATCACGCGCTCGGTTTCGACCGTCCGCTGTGGCAACAGTTCTTCTATTATCTGGGAGACGTGTTTACCGGCGACTTCGGAACCTCGATCCGCACCGGCCGTCCGGTCATCGAAGACATCATCAGGGTCATGCCGGCGACGATGGAGCTTGCGACCTTCGCGATCCTGATCGGCGCCGGCCTCGGCATTCCCATGGGCGTTTATGCCGCCGTCAACAAAGACCGCTGGCAGGATCATCTGGTGCGGGTGCTCAGCCTGTTCGGCCATTCCATGCCGATCTTCTGGACCGGCATGATCGCGCTGATCGTTTTTTACGCCCATCTCGGCCTCGTTGGCGGCGGTGGCCGCATGGACCAGTTCTATATCGGTCTGGTGGAGGAGCGGACGGGCTTTCTGCTGATAGACAGCCTGCTTGCGGGTGACACGGAAGTGTTCTGGTCGGCGATCAACCATCTTATCCTTCCCGCCGCCCTGCTCGGTTATTCCTCCTCGGCCTATATCACCCGCATGACGCGCAGCTTCATGCTGGATCAGCTGGGCCAGGAATATGTGACGACGGCCCGCGTCAAAGGCCTGTCTCAGAGGCAGACGGTGTGGCTGCATGCTTTTGGCAATATCCGCGTGCAGCTGGTCACCATCATTGCCCTTGCTTACGGCTCGCTGCTGGAAGGCGCGGTGCTGATCGAGACCGTCTTCGCCTGGCCGGGTTTCGGGCAATATCTCACCAGCAATCTTATCATCGGCGACATGAATGCCGTGATGACCTGCGTTCTCATCGTCGGCGTCATCTTCATCGGGCTCAATCTCCTGTCCGACATTCTCTACCGCTTTTTCGATCCGAGGACCCGCTGATGACGGCCCGTACAGACACCTCCTTCCGCCTTCCGGTGCCCTTGAACGCGCTGAAGAACATCGTCGTTTTCCTCCTGAAAAGCCCGACATCGGCCTTCGGTCTGGCCGTCCTGCTGCTGCTCGTCATCGCCGCGATTTTCGCGCCCTGGCTTGCGACGCATGACCCCTACGCGCAGGATCTCGCCAATACGCTGCAGGCGCCGGGTAATGGCCACGTCTTTGGTACGGACGAGTTGGGACGCGATATCTATAGCCGCCTTCTCTGGGGCGCACGCATCACACTCACCATCATCTCGCTGGTGTCGATCATCGTCGGTCCCGTCGGGCTTCTGGTCGGCACGGCTTCCGGTTATCTCGGCGGCAAGTTCGACACGGTGATGATGCGCATCACGGATATTTTCCTGTCCTTCCCGAGCCTCATCCTGTCGCTCGCCTTCGTCGCAGCACTTGGGCCCAGCCTTAACAATGCGATCATTGCGATTGCGCTCACCTCCTGGCCGCCGATTGCGCGTCTTGCCCGTGCCGAAGCCATGACCTTCCGCAAGGCGGATTACATTGCCGCTGCGCGGCTTCAGGGCGCATCGCCGCTACGCATCATCGTCAAGTCGATCATGCCCATGTGCCTGCCTTCGGTCCTCATCCGCCTGACGCTGAACATGGCGACCGTCATTCTCACCGCCGCCGGCCTCGGCTTCCTCGGCCTCGGCGCGCAGCCGCCGCTGCCGGAATGGGGGGCGATGATCGCCACCGGACGGCGTTACATGCTGGATAGCTGGTGGCTCGTCACCTTCCCCGGCATTGCGATCCTCTCCGTCAGCCTTGCCTTCAATCTTCTGGGTGATGGCCTGCGGGATGCGCTCGATCCGAAGCAGATGAACCGGAGATAGGGCCATGGAAAAAACAATCCTCGACGTCGAAAATCTCCGCATCCGCTATGGCGGCTCGCCCATCGAGGCGGTGCGTGGCATCTCCTTCACTCTTGGCCGGGAACGGCTCGGCATCGTCGGCGAAAGCGGCTCGGGCAAATCCACCGTCGGCCGCGCCCTGCTGCGCCTTCTGCCATCGGCGACGATCACCGCCGACAGGCTGGATTTCGATGGTCTCGATCTTCTCTCCCTCGATGAGAAGGAGATGCTGAAGGTTCGCGGCCGGCGCATGTCGATGATCCTTCAGGATCCGAAATTCTCCCTCAACCCCATCCGCCGGGTCGGCGATCAGGTGACGGAGACTTATCTGCGCCACTTCAAGGCGTCGAAAGCCGAGGCCAAGGAAAAGGCGCTGGCCATGCTCGATGCGGTGAAGATTCGCGATGCCGAACGTGTCTATGAGCAATATCCGCATGAGATTTCCGGCGGCATGGGTCAACGTGTCATGATCGCCATGATGCTGCTTGCCGATCCCGATCTCGTCATTGCGGATGAGCCGACCTCGGCGCTTGATGTGACGGTGCGGCTGCAGGTGCTGAATATTCTCGACGGTCTGGTGCGCGATCGCGGCATCGGCCTCATCATGATCAGCCACGACCTTAATCTCGTGCGCAATTTCTGCGACCGGGTGCTCATCATGTATTCCGGCCGGGTGGTGGAAACGCTCGCCGCACGCGATCTCGATCAGGCGCAGCACCCCTATACGCGCGGCCTGCTGGCGGCGCAGCCGCGTATCGGCGGCTCGCGTGCGCCGCTTGCGGTGCTGGATCGCCGCCCCGAATGGCTGGAGGAGAACGTATAATGGCCGTTTCCGTTGAAACCCGCGATCTTTCCATCACCTTCGGCAGCGGCCATACGGCGCTGAAAGTGCTGCCTTCCGTATCCTTCCGCGTCGAGCCGGGCGAGTGCTTCGGCCTGGTCGGCGAAAGCGGATCGGGCAAATCCACCGTGCTTCGCTGCGTCTCCATGCTCAACGATTTCTGGACCGGTGACATCCTCATCGATGGCAGGTCGGTACGCGATATGCCGCTGATCGAGCGGTGCCGCATGCTGCAAATGGTGTTTCAGGACCCCTACGGGTCGCTGCATCCGCGCCAGTCCGTGCGCACCGTGCTTTCGGAATCGCTTGCGATCCACAAGCTCGGCGATCGGGAAGAGCGGATGCGCAAGGTCATCACGGATGTCGGACTGCCCATCTCTTTCCTCGACCGCTTCCCGCACCAGCTTTCCGGCGGTCAGCGGCAGCGTGTGGCGATTGCCCGGGCGCTGATCCTCGAACCGTCGCTGCTTTTGCTAGACGAGCCGACGTCTGCGCTCGATGTCTCGGTGCAGGCGGAAATCCTCAACCTCCTCCAGCGCCTGCGGGAAGAGCGCGGCTTCACCTATATCATGGTGACCCACGATCTCGCCGTCGTCGATCACATGTGCGACCGCTTCGCGGTGATGCTGCGCGGCGAAATCACCGAAATCCTGCCGCGCGAGGCTATCGCCGGCAATGGCGCGACGCATTCCTATGCGCGCGAACTGATCGGCGCCTCGCTGGAATATGAAGGCGCGTGACGGCTCCAAGACCGTGACCGTCCTCCTCCGGGGCGTCACGGATAATAACATCCTCCTTCCTTGCCCGGCCTCCCTGCCGGGCATTTTTTTGGAATGGCTACGGCGGGGATGGCGGACCGCCAATTACGCCTAGGCTACTGACATAGTGCGAGACCCGCCTTCCGTCATGCCGGACTAGATCCGGCATCCAGCCACGGCGCGTCTGCGCCGTGAATGGACTCTCTCGCGATCAAGGACTTGATCGCACTAGACCCCGGATCTAGTCCGGGGTGACGGAGTGGAGGCTTCGCTTGTGCCTAACATATTGGGTGCGTGGGGCTTTGTTACAGCAAAAAGGCGCGGGGTTAGCCGCGCCTTTTCTTATTCGAGAATAGGCGGCGAATTACCGCTCCTTGCTCACCTCTTCAAACCGCGAAAGCCAGGGGCTGACGATCATGCCCTTCACGTCACTGCGGAAGGCGGCGGTGTCGATGACTTCGGAGAATGGCTGAATGGACATGACGATCTCGTCCATATAGCCCTGCAGGTCCTCATAAAGCTTCGTCTGTTTCGCCACATCGCGCTCGACCAAGGCTGCCTCGATCATCTTGTTCAGCTTCTCATCGAAGAAGCTGGTGCGCCAGCTCTGGTAATTGGTGAGCTTGGCATCATCGGCATTGTTGGGGTTATAGGCGATGGAGCGCAGGTTGTTGTCCGGATGCGGCTGCTGGCCGCCGCCGCCGCGGCCGAGTAGCAGTTCGAAATTCCGCTCGCGCATGGCGCCGTAGATCTGGTCGCCGGAGCCGCTGATCAGTTCGGCCTGAATACCAGCCTGCGCCAGCGTGTTCTGTATCGCCGTTGCCGCCTTCATGAAGGGGTCTTCCGAAAGCACGCGCAGCGTGGTCTTGAAACCGTTAGGATAACCGGCCTCGGCCAGAAGCGCCTTGGCTTTTTCGATGTCGAGCTTGTAGCCCTGATCCGGCAGCGCGCCCATGACGCCAGTGCTGAGGGAGCGCTGATGCAGCTTGCCGTAATAGGGCATGACCGCCTTGTCGAGACCGTCGTAGTCGATCAGGTAACGCAGGGCCTCGCGCACCTTCTTGTTCGCGAAGCGCTCATCCTTCATCGAAACGCTGAGGTAATAAAAACCGGAACCGGGTGTGGATTCGATGGTGACGGCCTTATCGGCTTCTAGCGATTTCAGGTCCGGGGCCTGCAGGGAATAGGCAACGTCGATATCGCCTTTTTCCAGCATCAGCCGCTGCGACTGCGATTCCGGCAGATGACGCATCAGAATGCGCTTCATCTTTGCCTTCTCACCCCAATAATCGTCGTTGCGGGTGAGGATGATATATTCGTTGGATTTCCACTGCGTCAGCTTGAAGGGGCCGGAGCCGGCGGAATTCAGCGTCAGCCATGCGCCGCCCAGATCGCCGTCCTTCTCGTTCTCAAGCGCCGTCTTGCTGTCGATGATCGAGCCGGGGCCGTTCTGCGCAAGGATCATCAGCAGAAGGTTGGGATCGTCGGGCTTCGGGATATTCAGCACGAAGGTCTGGTCGTTTTCGGCAACGAAGAGCTTGTCGGCCTCTTCCAGCTTGAAACCGCGGGTTTTCAGGAAGGAGGATTGCGCCAAGTTGCGGGCAAGCAGCCGCTTCAGGCTCCACGCCACGTCCTTGGCCGTCACGGCGTTGCCGGAAGCGAATTTGGCATCGGCACGCAGATGGAAACGGATGGATTTCCGGTCTTCGGCAATCTCCCAGCGTTCGGCAAGGCGAGGCTGAACGCTGCGATCTTTCGGGGAAAGCACGACCAGCGTGTCATAGACATTGTTCAGCACCTGCACGGTCTCGCGGCCGGTAATGGCGGTGGGATCAAGGGTGAGGATATTGCTCATGGTCGTGGCGACGATGAGCTGGTCCTTCGGCGTTTCGGCAAAGGCGCTGAGCGGCATAGCGCCGATCAGCAATGCGCCAAGTGCTGCGGTTGCAAGAAAATGTTTCATCTTTCCTCCCAATACGGCCGGTTCATACGGCCTTTCCACGTTTTGATCCACACGCCCGGTTCCTCCTCGGGCGTCGCAGGATCAGCCAAGAATCTCTCTGACCGGAGCTGCGAGCGCCCGACCGATTGCCGCCGTTGCCGGCGCGTCCAGATGCACGCCATCCACCGGTGAGGCGCTGGCAACCGACCCGGCATCGAAAAAGGCATGTCCGAGTTCAGCAGCGAGCTTGCGGTAAAGCGGCGCAAGCCTGAGCGATTGCCCGATGTCCCGCCCACCCGCCGGTTCTCCACCGGGGCCCGCGACGCAGGGCGGCGGGGAGACGATCAGCAGCTTCGGAACGGCCTCACGCGGTTTGTAAATGAAGGTCTCGACGATCTGCGCCAGCCGCCGCATGCCGGAAACAGCGGCTTCCGCACGCCCGCCATGCACCGGTTTGATATCGTTGGTGCCGAGCATGACGATGACGAGATCGAGCGGCATGTGGCAGGACAGCGCGATTTCAAGCGCCCGCGCGCCATTGCGGCAGGCCGGACCGGCATGGTCATCGTAGCAGGTGGTGCGCCCGCCAAGCCCTTCCGGGTGAACCTTCGCCTTTCCGGAAAGCTCCGCCTCCAGCACCTCCGGCCAGCGGTGTTCGGCGGGGTGCCGCAAACCCGTTGCCGGGTCCGCGCCCCAGGTGAGGCTGTCTCCGAAGGCGAGCACCGTTTTCATCGCCCGTTACCTCACCCGGTTGTTGTCGATGAAGGTAAAATCGATGTCCTCGCCAAGGCCCGGCCGGTCAGGGACATGCACGAAGCCGTCGCGGTCCATCGGGTCGGACAGCGACTTCAGATAATCGTGGCCGTCATCATATTCGAGGAAGGGGTGCAACAGGCCGCGCTCATACCAGCGGCAATTCTTGGTGGCGGCGACAACATGAAGGTTCATGGCCGTGTTGCCATGAACCTCGCATTCCATGCCGAAGGCTTCAGCCAGATGCATGGTCTTCAGCGCCGGGGTGATGCCGCCGACATCGTTGACGCCGGTGCGCAGAATATCGCAGGCGCCGGATTTGATCCATTCGGCCCGGTGCCAATGTTTACCTGCCGCACTTTCGGGGCCGACGACCGGAATATCGAGATTGTCGGAAAGCCATTTGTAGGAGGACAGCGATTGCTCATCCATCGGCTCCTCGATCCAGTCGAAGCCGAGTTTTTCGAGACCACGGCCCAGCGCCAGCGCATCGGTGCGGGAATACCAGTGGAAGGCGTCGATCATCAGGCGAATATCGGGTCCGACCGCCTCGCGCACGGCCGCACAGGCCTTGAGATCCATCTTCACATCCGGCGCCCAGCTGACGGGCGGCATCCAGGTGTGCAGCTTGATGCCCTTGTAGCCGCGCTTCACCAGCGTTTCGGCAAAGCGGCCGTAGTCCTCAGGTGTCGCAAGCCCGCCTTCCAGCTCATCGCCACACATGATGGAGCCATAGGCGAGCACCTTGTCGCGATAACCGCCGATCAACTTGTATACAGGTTGATTGAGCGAGCGGCCGGCAAGGTCCCACAAGGCGCAATCGACCACCGCCAATGTGCGGTCCGTCAGCTGCGCAGCCGAACCGCGTTGCCAGTGAGCAAGGTCCTGCCATAGCCGTTCGCGGTCGCGATGGTCTTCACCGATCAGGACTTTCTTGACGAATTTTTCGATCACATGCGGGCGAACGATCTCCGGCGCGGTGAAGGAATGGCCTTCCTGACCGTCCTCGGTGCGGATGGTCAGCATGGCTTGTTCCACCTGATGCGCCGGACCCGGATGCGCGTGACCGGCACTGTCCGAGTGCCGACGGGTCGTCGTGCGGAAAACACGGACCTCGACGTCGGTGATGATCATAATTCCTCCCTCATGCAGGTATGGCAGCGTTTGCGATTGCTGCAATGTCATACATGTATGCGTTATTTGTCAACATGTGTGATAATCTGTATTACATGTTGGTGCCAAAAATCAAGGCCATTTGCGCACGGTGTGCACAGTTCATCGGTGAGACCGGGCTCCTGAGGGAAATTTTGCGTCTTGACGGAAGAAAATCTGACGGGAGGCATGAGCGCGACCTATGCCGAATGGAATTTAATCCATAATTTTAGTAGACTATTGAATCGCGCAATGATCTTTCAACAAAGGTCGGGACTATAAACGAACATGCCGTGCCAGCCGTGCCTGTCATCATGCATTCTGCATGGGTATGCGCAGCATTGAACGGCTGTCCGGAACAGGGATGGCTGCATCTGCGCTGCTGAGCTTCAACAGTCATTTCCGGATGTACAGCCATGCCTCTTTCCCATATCTCCCACTTCGCATTTCTGGTTCCCGGCAATTATCAAGATGATGATCCTGCCGAGGGGATAGAAGAAACCCTGCAGCTTTTCGAAGCCGGAGAGGCGCTGGGTTATCACAGCGCCTGGGTTCGCCAGCGCCATCTGGAACGGGGCGTGTCATCGGCGGCCACTTTCCTCGCGGCGGCATCGCAGCGCACGAAACGGATCGGCCTCGGCACCGCTGTCATTCAGCTTGGTTACGAAAACCCCTTCAGGCTGGCGGAAGATCTGGCCACCGTGGATGTCCTGTCGCGCGGGCGGTTGAATGTCGGGGTTTCGGTGGGCGCGCCACCCTTCGCCCATCTTATTTCGGATTATGTCGATACGGTTCCCGATGCCGATTACAGCCATGCCCGCGCCGAAAAGCTGGCAAGGGCCCTGCGGTCGGAACCGCTATCCAGCGAGACGGAAGCGGGCAATGCCGCCGGCGCGCAGGTGCCGCGCCTGCGTCCAGTCGCCAGGGGGCTGACGGACCGGCTATGGTATGGCGGCGGATCGCAGAATTCCGCGCGCTGGGCTGGGAAGGCGGGCTTCAATCTTCTGACGGGCAATATCGTCAGCGGCGAAAATACCGATGATTTTCTGACCGCGCAGGCGGCGCTGGTCAGCCGCTTCCGGCAGGAATGGGCGCATGAGCGCCAGCCGCGTGTCGCTCTTGGCCGCGTGATCCTGCCGACCGATAGCGCAAGCCCCGCGACCCGCCGCCGTTACAAGGAATTCGCCGCCGGGCGTGACAAGCGCACGACCACGCCGCATGGCGCGCGCCGCACGCTTTTCCTGCCCGATATCGTTGGAACGACGGACGAAATTCTGGAGAGACTGTCGCGCGATCCCGTTCTGCCGCACGTCTCGGAATTCCGTCTCGAACTGCCCTATGAATTCCAGCCGGAAGATTATTGCCAAATCGTCACGGATTTCGCCTCCGTCCTGCCGCAGCTCTCAGGCGGGCAGCCGGTTTTGAAAGTGGCGACGGGCCAATAATATGTTCCGTCCCCGCCATTCCCGCCTCCTGCGGGAGGGGCGGGAGATCGACATTTGCGATAGCGCCACCGCTGCTATTCAATCTGGATAAGGCAGGCCATAGCGGTCGCGGATCGTCGCGCCTTCATATTGGCGCGGGTAAACACCCCGATCCTGAAGCACCGGCACGACCTTTTCGACGAATTCAGCAATGTCGTCGGGTGCTCGCGGCAGCTGCAGGGTGTAACCATCCGGCCTGCTGGGTCTCGTCACGGCTGAAAAGGATGGCGGCTGGGGCGAGGGCATGGAAACGGCACATGCCGTCATTACGGCCATTGCAAAAGGCGATCCGTCGACCGCCCTCATCCTCGCCATGCATTACAGCGTTCATGCCGCGATCCGGCGCGGCAAGTGGCCGGCAGCACTTGCGGCAAAGGTACTGGCCGCCAATAGCAGGGAGCCGGCGCTCCTTAACAATGCGCAGGCGGAGCCGGGTGTCGGTTCGCCGGCCCATGGTGGCCTGCCGGAAACGACGGCGCGGATTGAGGGCGATTTTTGGGTGGTCAATGGCCGCAAGAGCTTCGTCACCGGCCTGCCGGGCCTGAAATGGGCAAGCGTACTTGCCGTGACGACGGAAGAGACGCCGCGTCTCATCCAGCTTCTGGTTCCTCTCGATGCGGCTGGCATCGCTCAGGAAAAAGCATGGGAGGCGACCGGCATGTACGCCACAGCCAGCCATGATCTGGTGCTGGAAGATGTGAAGGTGCCGCTTGCCGATATCGTCGCCGAACAGCCGGCGGACGAGCCGCTGCGGCGCGATGAAGCGGATGGTTATAATTTCTTCGTGCTGCTGGCTTCCGTTTATCACGGTGTCGCGCTTTCGGCGCGAGACGATCTGTTGCGCCATCTGAATGGCCATGTTCCGGCAAGCCTTGGCGCACCGCTGTCCTCCATCCCCCGCATTCAGGAAGGTCTCGGCCAGATCGAAGTGCTGCTGGCGGCGAACCGACGCCTCCTTCTCTCCGTCGCCCGCGATGTCGATGCGGGGGAGCGGGTGGGAACCGATGCGCTGGCCGTTCGCCATGTGGTCATCGACAATGCGGTGGCGGTGACGGATCTGGCGCTGGAGCTTGGCGGCAATCGCGGCCTGCGCCGGGATTACGACCTTGAGCGCCATCACCGCGATGCCATCACGGCAAGGGCGCATGCGCCGCAGAGCCATATGATCCGCACGATTCTCGGCCGTCAGAGCATCAAGGCGGCGGGCGGTTGAAAGCAAAAGGGCGGCCCTGTCCGAGGTGGGCCGCCCATATTCAAGCCACGCCCCTCAATCCCGCAGCAGCGGCAGCAAGCTCTCGCCCTGCCGTTCGATTTCCTTGAGATAGGGCGTGTCGGAAAGCACGAAATGGCTGATGCCCAGCGCGCGGTATTTGCGCAGTGACGCGGCGACATCTTCCGCCGAGCCGACAAGCCATGTGGTTCCCGCCCCGCCGCCGCCGAATTTGCCCGGCGCGGTATAGAGATTGTCGTCCAGCACGTCGCTCTGACGGTGCAAATCCAGCAGGCGGCGCTGGCCGACAGCTACCGCCTGAAGATGGTCGTTCCAGCGTACCCCATTGTTTGCGGCCATTTCGGCAACTTTCGCTTCCGCATCGCGCCATGCCTCGGCTGTGGTTTTTCGCACCAGCGTGGTGATCCGCAGGCCGAATTGCAGCGGCGGCAGATCGCGGTCGAGCTTTTCGCTGAAGTTTCTCAGCCGCTCGATCCTTTCGCGCACGCCGGCGAGCGGTTCTCCCCAGAAGAGCTGCACATCGGCCTCGGTTGCGGCAACCTGCTCGGCCGCTTCGGAAGCGCCGCCGAAATAGAGTTTGGGATGTGGCCGGCCTTCGCGCGCGGCGATGCGCGGCGACACCGTGGAGTTCGCCACCCGGAAATGATCGCCATTAAAAGTGACGTTTTCCTCGGTCCAGAGCCGCCGCACCAGCCGCATGAATTCTTTCGTGCGGGCATAACGCTGCGCCTGATCGCCTTCTTCATCGCCATAGGCGGCAAGCTCATCCCTGCCTGAAACGATGTTGATCCGAACTCGACCGCCGGAAAGCTGGTCGAGCGTGGCGGCGGCCGATGCGAGGTTGGCCGGCTTCCAGTAGCCGGGACGGATGGCGATCAGCGGCTCGAATGTGGTGGTACGCGCCGCAAGCGCCGCCGCCACCGTAAATGTATCCGGACGTCCCCAGCCGGTGCCGATCAGCGCACCTTTCCAGCCATGGGTTTCAAGCGCTTTGGCATGGCTCGTCAATGTATCGAGACTATTGTGGTTTTCGCTGACGGCGTCGCCCCGGTGGCCGGGTTTGACGTCATTGGGGATGTACCAGAGAAATTCGCTCGTGCTGCTCACATTATCCGCCTGAATTTTCGTTTTATGGTGCGGTGGGTGGCCCTGCTGACGTTTGGCCTTTCACCGCTTGTGGCTCCCGAGAGGCGCAAGCCTCCGCAGATGCGAGAATGGCAAAGCGGCGGCGGGGCGGCGAAGCAGCGACGTTTCTTTTGTCATGCGGCGGAGGAAAAGCTTTCCGACTGGAAAGACTATATTGCACATATTTTCTATATAAAAAATTTGAGGAAATGATTCCCTCTGGACGAAATTATTTCCTCCCTGGAGAACGCATTTTCTGCATGATCGAAATTGCCTGGATCGATTTTTCGCGAGGCTTCGAAAGGTGAGCAAGGCAATAGTCGACGGAAATCGCGAAATTCACCATGCTTGCGACATACCGCCCACAACCCATGGAGCAGGCATGTGTACCACCTTGATTGTCCCTGGCCTGAATGGTTCGGATGAAGGACATTGGCAGCGGCACTGGTTGCTGGATGATCCCGACTCGCAGCTGGTCGATCAGGACAATTGGCAATGCCCGGTTCTCGAGGACTGGCTCGATCGTCTCGAGGCCGCGCTGGAAACAGTCGAAAGCGCTTATGTCGTCGCCCACAGCCTCGGTTGCCTGCTGGTGGCGAATATGGCGTCTCGCCCCTCGGCCGCCAAGATAAAGGGCGCGCTTCTGGTCGCACCCGCTCATCTTGATCGCGTGGAGGCGATGCATCCCTGTATCGTCCGGTTCGGTGCGTTTCCGCTGCAACCGCTTGCTTTCCCCAGCCTCGTCGTGGGCAGCATGAACGATCCCTATATGGATTGCGAAGAGCTCGCACGCAGTGCGAGCCTGTGGGGGAGCGATCTCATCAATCTCGGCGCCGTCGGGCACATCAATATTGCCAGCGGCTACGGACGATGGCCTGAGGGTTATGCTCTTTTCGAGCGGTTGAAGGCAGATGGCGCATCGGCAAAGGCGGTGGCCGGATCGAGATTGCACAGATTGACTGCCCTGGGCGAAGCACATTTTTGAGGAAATGACTGATCGTTCGGTTCCGTGTCCGATTATCGGCGGCCGGAAACGGATTTTTTTCCACCGCCGCAACCTTAGTCCACATTTGCCGGTGATCCTCCAATTATAGAATAGTAATTTTATGGAAAATATTGACGATTTCGGACTGTCGCCCGAGGATAAGGGGAGTTGAGCAAAGGAGGCGCACATGCCGCAGGGACTTCATGCGTTTACTTTCGATCTGTTCGGTTTGACCCGGCGCCAGCCGAGGGAAGAGGAACAGGTCAGCCTTCATCCTCTGGACCATTCCGGACGCATCAGGCAGGAGAAAAGCGATCTCGAACTCGAACGGGAAGAGATCTGCGAAATGAACTTTGCGATGCTCGGCCTTTATCCGGTCTTCTGACGACCATCAGCGAGGGTTCCTTCTCCCTTCGCAGCGCGGTTTGTCCAGGAGAGAAACTCTCCTCGCCGGATGGAAATTGGAACAAAATTTCTTAAACGCGCCGGGGAATTGGCTACCCTTTTATCATCAAGCGCATTGCCCGAGGGCAGATTGCAAAGGACCTGCCGATGAGCACATCCGATAAACCACTCGATTTTCTGTGGTTCATACCCACCTCAGGCGATGGCAGCTATCTCGGCTCGGATGATCTTTCGCGTCCTGCCGATCCCGGCTATTTTCGGGAAATAGCCCAGGCCGCCGATCGGCTCGGTTATTCAGGCGTGCTCATCCCCACCGGCGTCGCCTGCGAAGAATCCTTCATCCTTGCAGCCAATCTCGCTGCCTATACCGAGAAGCTGAAATTCCTCGTCGCCATCCGTCCGGGCGTCGCTTCGCCCGCCTATTATGCGCGGCTTGCTTCGACGCTCGATCGCGTTTCCCATGGCCGGCTGCTTCTCAACATCGTGGTTGGCGGCAGTGCGCAGGAATTGGCCGGTGACGGCATTTTCCTGCCGCATGACGAGCGTTACGATCACGCCGATGAGTTCTTCCAGGTTTTCAATTCGCTGATCGAAACCGGCAAGGGAAGCCTCGACGGCAAATATATCAAGGCAGTGGACGCAAGACTCGGCCTTCCGCCGGTGCAGGAACCGCGCCCACCGCTTTATTTCGGCGGCTCTTCCGATGCCGGCATCGAGTTTTCCGCCGGTATCACCGACAAATATCTCACCTGGGGCGAACCGCCGGCGCAGGTGGCGGAAAAGATCGCCAAGGTGCGCGCCGCCGCCGCCAAAAAGGGGCGCAAGGTTACCTTCGGCATCCGTCTGCATTTCATCGTGCGTGAAACCGATGAGGAAGCATGGGCCGATGCAGAGCGGCTGATCTCGAAACTCTCCGACGAAACCATCGCATCCGCTCAGGAGGTTTTTTCCAGGGCTTCGGATTCCGTCGGGCAAGCGAGAATGCAGGCGCTGCACAATGGCCGGCGCGACCGGCTGGAAGTCTCTCCGAATTTGTGGGCGGGCATCGGTCTCGTCCGTTCGGGTGCGGGCACGGCGCTGGTCGGTTCGCCGAAGACGGTGGCGGCGCGGCTCAGGGAGTATCAGGCGCTGGGCATCGATACCGTCATCGCCTCGGGTTATCCGCATCTGGAGGAAGCCTATCGGCTATCCGAACTGCTGTTTCCGGAAATCGGGCTCGGCGGACCCCGCAACCAGATACGATCTTCTTTCGGCGCGAAACAGGTTTTCGGTGGCGGCGGTCATGGCGGCAACGTCAAGCTGGTGTCCGGATCCTGATCCTTCGACGGGAGGCAACCTGTGCCTCCCACCTTTTCGGCAGATATCCTTATAGCGGGACGAAGTCAGGCGGCAGCACATAAAACATTATTTCTATAGAATATTATCATTATGGAAAACGATGTCTATTTCACCCCCCGCTGCCGCTGCTAGCTATTGAACAATTCAGCTGTTTTCAGGAGCGACCCGATGACATTGCAATATGCGGCCAAGGATCAACAATTCATCAACCTCCGCGACCCGGTCGCCGGCAAGGCGGCGGATGCCGAAAGCCTCAAGGCGGCGCTGAGAACGCTGGGCGGCGGTGTCAGCGTGATTACTGCGGGTGAGGGCGACGAGCGAACGGGCGCGACCGTGACCTCGGCCACCGCTTTGTCGGTCGATCCGCCGCGCATTCTGGTGGCGCTCAACCGCTCCTCGTCCACATGGCCGGTGGTGCAGCGTTTCGGTCATCTCGCCGTCAACATCGTCGGGGCGAACCATCAGTTCGTCGCCAATCAGTTTGCCGGTATCGGCGGCCTGAAGGGCCCGGACCGGTATCGCGGTGCGGAATGGACACGGCTGTCGAGCGGTGCGCCCATTCTCGAAGACGCTGTTGCCGCGATCGATTGCACCATTGAAGAGACGATCGAACGGCACAGCCACGTCATCGTCATCGGCAAGGTTGAGGCGATCCGCATCGGCTCCGGCCATTCGCTGCTCTATCAAAACG
Organism: Agrobacterium sp. 22-226-1; assembly: GCF_053522345.1. Classification (NCBI taxonomy): domain Bacteria; kingdom Pseudomonadati; phylum Pseudomonadota; class Alphaproteobacteria; order Hyphomicrobiales; family Rhizobiaceae; genus Agrobacterium; species Agrobacterium sp. 22-226-1. Next base: position 587,772 of record NZ_JBNWCP010000002.1, on the reverse strand, counting down.
GGCGTTATCATTCTCTGGACTGAGCGCCGGTCGTTCGGCGCTTTCACTTTGTCATTCTTTGAGGGAGTTGAGCATGGGATCCGTCACGCCTCTCGGCGAAAGACTTCGTTTCGTTCCTCCACGCCTCGGCGCGGATGTCGATGTGCTGACCGTTGCCCGGACGATCGCCGAAAACTGCGCCGTTGAAAGTCCCGGGCAAATCCATACCCGGATCGCCCGTTCCGGTCTCCTTGCTCTTTCCGTTCCAACGGAACTGGGCGGGACGGACATCACCAATGATGTTCTCTCGCAGGCGCTCGCCATCATTTCCGCAGCCGATGCGGCGGCGGCGCATGATCTCGTCGAACATTTCACCGCGCTTGAATTCATCAGGAATGCGGGCAGCGAAGACCAGCGCAAGGCGCTCTTCGCCCGTCTCGATCTTGGCGAGACCTTCGCATTGGCGATATCTGCCGCGGATCTGGATCAGGCGGTTACGGTGACGGAAGACGACTACGCCCTGCGGCTTCCCGATGACGTTGCGGGGTCGGTGAGGGGCGACGCGGACTGGATCGTCGTGCCGGCCGTCAACACGGCCGGGCAGCCTTTACTTGTCGTTCTGCGCAACCGCCCCAATACGTCATGGGAAGGTCTGTTACGCGCCGATCAGGTGGTGTTCCTGGCTCAGGGTGCCGGAAATCTGGCCGTTTCCGTTTCTACCCTTTTGAAAGCGGCCGTGGCTCTGGGGCAGAAGCAGCGAGAACTTTCGGCGCTGCTGATCGACAGGCTGGCCGGCGATGGCGCGGCGCGACCCGTGATAGGCGAAATATTTCTCGCCATCGAGTTCCTGAAGGCGCAGATATCCAGCCTTGCGGCCAATATCGATGCGGCGCAGGTGGGAGCGGAAAACGTCACCTTTCGCTCGGTTCGCAACAATGCCATCACGCTTGAAATCCTGATGGCGCGCCTCGGCCTTGTTGAAGGCGTCAGTGAAGCCGGGCTGATCGCGTCGCTGGACGACGATCTGCGCAGGCAATAGGCAACGCTCGAATGAATGGCCGTGCGGAATCCTACTCGCCGGCCGGAATGGAGTGGGCGTTCTGCCCGTCCTTGGCCACGAATTGCGCAAGCGTCATATTGTCCAGAATGGTTGCGATGGCGTCACGCACGTCCGTCATCGAAACCCTGACCTGACAGGTCTCCGGATCGTCGCAGTCGTCGCAGGCTTCAAAGGCCGTGCGGCTTGCACAGCGGATGGGGGCCAGAGGTCCGTCCAGCGTGCGGATGACCTGCCCGATCATGATTTCGGATGGCATTTTCGACAGCGAATAACCGCCATTCGGGCCCTTCTTGGAGCGCAGAATGCCGCTATTGCGCAGCTCCAGAAGAATAGTGTCCAGGAATTTTTTCGGGATATTGTTGCGGGTTGCAATTTCGGTCACGAAGGCGGTCTCGCCCTGGGGCAATTGCGCCAGATCGACAAGAGCCTTTAATCCGTATTTGCCTTTTTTGGTCAACATCGCATGATCCGAAAAGAGAGTCGGCACGTTTTGCCGCGCCGGGCCATATTATTCCTAACTTACTAAGTAGTTTTTAGCGAATTCCGGCGCAAGCCCGTTTCGTCGGGGTTTGGCGGGGAAAACGGCCTGTTGCAGCCTTTTTGGGCCATTCCTTCGGCTCTATCGATGGCTTTGCCAGGGCCGGTTCTTGAAAACATCACTGAAAACAATATTTTCTCTGATCGCGCTGCAACGTGGAACGATCATCCTTTATTAGAATATAAAATCGGTAGACAAAGTATGCATCAAAGACACGCGAGGTGATGATGTATACGCTCAGTTTGCTGGACAAGAGCCCGGTTCCAACGGGTGAGGACGCGGCGAGTGCATTCCGCGACACGATCAATCTTGCCAGGCGCGCCGAAGAGCTGGGTTACCGCCGCTTCTGGGTGGCCGAACATCACAATTCGCCGGAGCTTGCCGGTTCCGCGCCGGAAGCGCTGGTTGCGTGGATATTGGCGAAGACCTCCCACATTCGTGTCGGCTCGGGCGGTGTCATGTTGCAGCACTATAGCCCTTACAAGGTCGCCGAGGTTTTCAACGTTCTGTCGTCGCTCGCGCCCGGCCGGGTCGATCTCGGCATCGGCAAGACACCGGGCGGATTGCCGCTGGCGACGTCGGCCTTGCAGCAGGCCTATGATCCCGCCCGTAAACCGGATTTCGAAACGGCCTTCAGTGAACTCACCACGTTTTTGTCCGGCGCCGCGCCGCACGCGCGGGCCGGACTGCATGCGACACCTGCGCCGCCGGTCGCTGCGGAACGATTCCTGCTCGGCGCCAGCCCCGAAAGCGCAAGGCTTGCGGCTTCAAGGGGATGGAATTTCGTTTTTGCCGGCCATCTCAATGGCGATGCGGAGGTTCTTCGCCGCAGCCTCTCGGCATTCCGGGAAGAAAGCGGCGGAAGCGCTCCGATCCTTGCCCTGTCGGCTTTTGCGGCCAGCGACCCCGCCCATGCCGCGAGACAGGTGGAAGGTCAGCGCATCTACCGGGTATTCCTCAGCGACGGCAGGGCGTTCAACCTCGGCCGGCGTGAACAGGCGGAGGAATTCGCCCGCCAGTCCGGCGATACCGATTACCGCATCGAAGAGCGCAAGCCCAACGTCCTGCATGGCGGGCCGGAGGATATTCACAAGGCGCTTCGTGCGCTTTCCGAAGAGCACGGCATTGAGGAATTCATCATCGAGCCGCCGCATGTCGGTGCCGATCAGCGGCTTGCCTCGATAGAACTGCTTGCCACGCATCGCCTTTCCCGGGCGGCGTAATTTTCTCTGAGGAGGGAATGACATGACGAGAAAGAAAATCCGTTTCGGCATCATGCTTCAGGGTCCCGGCGGGCACATGAATGCCTGGCGGCACCCCAAAAGCCCGGTGGATGCCAGCGTCAATTTCGACTTCTTCAGGAAGACCGCGCTGAAGGCGGAAGCGGCGGGCATCGCCTTCGCTTTCGTAGCGGACGGGCTCTATATCAATGACAAGTCGATCCCGCATTTCCTCAACCGGTTCGAGCCGCTGACGATCCTTTCGGCGCTCGCCTCCGTGACCTCGAAGATCGGTCTCGCCGGTACGGTTTCGACCTCCTATAGCGACCCCTTCACCATTGCCCGCCAGTTCGCCTCGCTCGATCTCCTGAGCGGCGGCCGCGCCGGGTGGAATGCGGTCACGACACCGCTCGAAGGTACGGCGAAGAATTACAGCCGCAACCACCCCGAACATGCGCTGCGTTACGAGATTGCCGACGAATATCTCGAAGTGATCAAGGGCCTGTGGGATAGCTGGGACGATGACGCTTTCCTGCGCAACCGCGAGACGGGACAGTTCTTCGACCGCGCCAAACTCCATACGCTTGGCCATAAGGGTCGTTTCTTCCAGGTGGAGGGTCCGCTCAATATCCAGCGTTCGCCACAGGGGCAGCCGGTCGTATTCCAGGCCGGTTCCTCCGATGCCGGCATCGGTCTTGCGGGCAAACATGCGGATGCCGTCTTCACCAATTCCGCTTCGCTGGAGGAAAACCAGACTTTCCTCAAGCGTGTGAAACAGAGCGCCGTCGCGCAGGGCAGGTCCGCTGCCGATGTGAAGATTTTCCCCGGCATCGGCCCGATTGTCGGCGAGACGCAGGAGGAAGCGGAGGCGAAATACGACGTCATCCGCAACCTCATCACCATCGAGGATGCGCTGGCCTATCTCGGCCGTTTCTTCGATCATCATGATTTCAGCGTCTATCCGCTGGATGAGCCTTTCCCCGAACTCGGCGAGATCGGCAAGAACAGTTTCCGCTCCACGACCGACCGCATCAAGCGGCGGGCCAAGGAAAAGAAGCAGACGCTGCGCGAGGCGGCGCTGGAGGCAGCGACCCCGCGTGAAGGTTTCATCGGCACGCCGGACAAGGTGGCCGACGAAATCATCCGCTGGGTGGAGCACGATGCGGCCGATGGCTTCATTCTGGGCTTCCCGGTTATTGCCGAGGGACTGGACGATTTCATCCGCCTCGTCATCCCGGTGCTGCAGCGGCGCGGTTATTTCGATCCGCATCTGGAAGGGGCGACGCTGCGCGACCATCTCGGCCTGCCTTTCAGGGAAAGCGTCTATTCCAGCGGCGAAAACGGGTCGGACAAGGCCATCGCCTGAGCTTGCTGCTGGGCGGAGACGATTGCCGCCCGGTGCAGATTTCAAGACGCGGCGCGTAGCGAGCCGCGCAGGAGACAGAACCATGAATATCCGCATTGACGGCGCGCGTCCGCAGGACGACGCCGAACGGGGAATCCTTGCCTTCATCGATGAGAGCATCGCCATCCGGCATGATCTCCACCGGCATCCCGAGCTTTCCCTCAAGGAAAAACGCACGGCGGCGCTCATTGCCCGCTATCTCTTGTCGTTCGGATATGAGGTGACGGAAGGTGTCGGCGGCCACGGCGTTGTCGCCACGTTGAAACGCGGTCATGGCGACAAGCGCGTCGGCATTCGCGCCGATATCGACGCCCTGCCGATTATCGAGGAAACCGGCCTTGCTTATGCCAGCCAGACGCAGGGCGTCATGCATGCCTGCGGTCACGATGGCCATACGACGATCCTGCTTGCCGCCGCCCGGTATCTTGCCGAAACATCTAGTTTTTCCGGCACGCTGACGCTGATCTTCCAGCCGGCCGAGGAGATCGGCGCTGGGGCAAGGGCGATGATAAAGGACCGGCTTTTCGAGCGGTTTCCGGTCGATGCCGTCTTCGGGCTGCACAATTGGCCGGGTGTCGACACCGGGCAGTTCGGCTTCGTCGAAGGCCCTGCCATGGCCTCCGTCGACAAGGCGAAGGTGCGGATTGTCGGCAAGGGCGGGCATGGCGCCGCGCCGCATGAGACGGTCGATCCGGTTCTCGCCTCGGCAAGCTTCGTCACCGCCCTGCAGAGCATCGTTTCGCGCAATGTCGATCCGCGCGAGATGGCGGTGCTGACGGTCGGTTCCATCCACGGAGGAACCGCCTCCAACGTCATTCCCGAAAGCGTCGAGCTTCAGATCACCGCCCGGGCTTTTTCGCCTGCCGTGCGTGAGAGGCTGGAAGAGCGGCTTCCGGCGCTCGCCAAAGCGCAGGCCGAGAGCTTCGGCGCGAAGGCCGAGGTCGCCTATTCCCGTGGTTTCCCGCCGGTCATCAATCACACCCCTCAGACGGTCTTCGCCCGCGATGTTGCCAAACGGCATTTCGCCGCCGGGCAGATCGCCGAAACGTTCCAGCCGCGCACGGCGAGCGAGGATTTCGCCTTCATGCTGCAGGAGCGGCCCGGCTCCTATCTCTTCGTCGGCAATGGCGACAGCGCGCCGCTGCACAGTCCTCATTACGATTTCAATGACGCGATCATCGCGCCGGCAGCACGCCTCTGGGTGCGGCTGGCGGAAGCCTATCTCTCCTGACGCGAAAATTAGGACAAGGACATGAGCGACAGTTTTTTCTACACATCGGTCAAGGATCCGCTCGCAACCCCGCTTCTGGAGGAGTTGCTGTTCGAATATGACAGCCGTTACGGCACGTTCTTCAATGCGGAAGGGGCCAAGGCGGAGCTCAACAAATATCCGCCGGAAGCCTTCAGCCCGCCATCGGGCAATTTCCTGCTGCTCCTGCGTGACGGGAAAGCGATCGCCGGCGGTGCCTTCATGCGCTACGACGACGAAACGGCGGAATTCAAGCGGGTCTGGACCCATTCCGCCCACCGCCGGCAAGGGCTTGCGAAAATCGTGCTGCGGGAACTGGAGCAGCAGGCGATCCGGCAGGGTTATGCCCGCGTTTATCTGACCACCGGCTTCCGTCAGCCGGAAGCGGTCGGTCTTTATCTCACCAATGGTTATCGCGCTTTATTCGATACCGCGGCCGATCCCGAGACGATCCGGTCGTTGCCCTTCGAAAAATGGCTGTCCGAACCCGCACCCGCCTCGGTTCCGGGTGGAGCGCCGATAGCGGCTGTCCGGCCGCAACCCTCTTCCGCTCATCCGTGAAAGGCTTTTTCCGATGACGATAGCCTCTGATTTTCCGCATGTCGCCGTGAGCGACAAGAAGAGTGAACCGATCACGGGCGGTTACTCCCATTTCCGCATCGTTCCGGCCCGCTACCCGCTGCGGACGGTGGGCACGGTTTTCTCCGTCCTCATCATTGCCGCCGTCGTGCATTCCGTTTTCGGCAACCCGCGCTGGGGCTGGGATGTGTTTGCCGAATGGTTCTTCGCCGAACCGGTGCTGGTCGGTCTCGGTCGGACGCTACTCCTGACCGCGCTCGGTGCGTTGTTTGGTTTTGTGTTCGGAACCCTGCTGGCCCTTGCCCGCGTTTCCCGTTCGCCGCTGCTGGTCGCCGTCTCCTGGACCTATATCTGGATTTTTCGCTCCATTCCGCTGATCGTGCTTTTACTGATCCTCAATAATCTCGGCTATCTCTATGAAACCGTGACAATCGGCGTGCCCTATACCGGCATCAATTTCTTCAGCTGGAATACGACACAGCTGATGACGCCCTTTGCAGCGGCCGTTTTGGGGCTGACGCTCAATCAGGCCGCCTTCGCCTCCGAAATCGTTCGCGGCGGAATCCTTTCAGTCGATCAGGGTCAGCTTGAAGCTGCCGCCGCGCTCGGACTTCCGCGCAGGCGGCAGGCGTCCCGCATCGTTCTGCCGCAGGCGATGCGCTCGATCCTGCCCACCGCTTTCAACGATATTATCGGCCTCGCAAAGGGCACGTCGCAGGTCTATATCCTCGCGCTGCCGGAGCTGTTCTATACGATCCAGATCATCTATCGCCGCAATCTGGAAGTGATCCCGCTGCTGATGGTCGCCACCGTATGGTATCTGGTGATCCTGACTGCGCTTTCGATCGTTCAGCATCACATCGAGCGGCACTTCTCGCGCGGTGCGCTGCGCAATCCACCGCCCTCACTGTTTGCCACGCTCTATCGCACCTTCCTGCCGCGCAAGCCTTTGCCGGAAGCGGTGGAAACGCCAGCGCCCGCCATTGAAAGGCCTGAACGACCGGCCGCTGCCAGGACGGAAAGTTTCCAGCTCGGCAATCGTGGCGGTTCGGTCAATATCCACGGCGTTTCCAAGTCCTTCGGAACACTGAAGGTGCTGGACGATGTCACGCTCTCCATTCCGGCAGGCAGCGTCACCACCATTCTCGGCCAGTCCGGCTCCGGCAAGTCCACATTGCTGCGCTCCATCAATCATCTGGAGCGTGTCGACGACGGCTTCATCGCCATCGACGGCGAGCTGGTCGGTTATCGCCAGAAAGGCGACACGCTTTATGAGCTGAAGGAAAAGGACATTCTGAAGCGCCGCGTCGAAGTGGGCATGGTGTTCCAGAGCTTCAATCTGTTCCCGCATCTGACCGCGCTTGAAAACATCATCGAAGCGCCTATTGCCGTTCGAGGCATTTCGAAAGAGCAGGCGGAAGCCGAAGCGCGCGATCTTCTGGCCCGTGTCGGTCTGGCCGAGAAGGCCGGTGCTTACCCCCGCCAGCTTTCCGGCGGGCAGCAGCAGCGTGTGGCGATTGCCCGGGCCTTAGCGCTGCGGCCGAAGGTGCTGCTCTTCGACGAGCCGACATCCGCGCTCGACCCGGAGCTGGTCAATGAGGTGTTGGACGTCATCAAGGAGCTGGCCCGCTCCGGCGTCACGCTCATCATCGTCACCCACGAAATCGGCTTTGCCCGTGAGGTCTCCGACAGGGTCGTCTTCATGGAACAGGGCCGCATTCTCGAAACGGGCACGCCGGAGAAGGTGTTCAACAAGCCGGACCATCCGCGCACGGCCGAATTTCTCGCAAAAGTTCTCTAATCATAACAAAGGAAACACTCACATGGCATTTTCATCGAAATTATTGTCCCTGCTTGCCGGCGGTCTTTTCACCGCCACCGCTGCGCTCATCCCGGCCGCGCATGCGCAGGAGGTCGACCTGTCGCCTGAGCAGAAGGGGCGGGTGCGCGTCGAAAAGGTGGAAGAGGCAATCAAGCTTCTGCCCGCCGGCCACAAGTTCATTGCAGATGGAAAGCTGACGGTCGCGACCGTTCCCTTCCGGCTGCCGCTGGTGGATTATGCGAGCGACACGAAAACGCCGATCGGCGTGGAGCCGGACATCGCCCAGCTGGTCGCCGACAGCCTTGGCCTTGAGCTGCAGCTTGTGCCCATCGCCTGGGCGGACTGGCCGCTCGGTCTTGCATCCGGCAAATATGACGCCGTTACTTCCAACATCACGGTAACGGAAGCCCGCAAGGAAAAGTTCGATTTTTCCAGTTACCGCAACGATCTGCTCGGCTTCTACGTCGGCAATAACAGCAAGGTCACATCAATCGGCAAACCGGAGGATGTCGCAGGGCTGAAGGTCATCGTCGGGGCCGCCACCAATCAGGAGCAGATCCTGCTGAAATGGATCAAGGACAACAAGGCGAAGGGGCTGGCGGATACCGAGGTGCAATATTATGACGATCAGGCCGTGCTTGACGTCGCCCTGCAATCCGGCCGTGCGGATGCCTATCTCGGCCCCAACGCGACCTCTGCCTTCCAGGCGGCAAGCCAGAAGAAGACGAAGCTTGTCGGCACCTTCTCCGGCGGCTGGCCGGAAGCGGCCGAGATCGCCGTCGCTTCGAAAAAGGACGCAGGCATAGCCGCGGCCATCACCGCCGCGCTGAACGCCCAGATCAAGAACGGCAATTACGGCAAGGTTCTCGCCCGCTGGAACCTCGGCTCGGAAGCCATCACCGAATCCCGCACCAATCCGCCCGGCCTGCCCAAGAGCTGAGGCCAGATTTTCCAAAAGCTGAGTTGCCAAAAAGCTGAGTTGAAGGTGGGACATCACTCAGCCGGTAGCGCGGGCATCCTCCCGTCCGCGCTACCTCCGTCCCGCAATTATTCTATCGGGAAACCACAATGACCTTCACCTCTCGTCTCGCCACGGCCACGCTCGGCGTCGTTCTCTCCATCGTCGGTCTTGGGTCGGCTTTCGCAACCGATGTCTTCGACCTGTCGCCGGATCAGCCCGGCCGCATCCGGGTTGAAAAAGACCCCGGCGCGATTGCCGCTGTTCCCAAGGATTTCAAATTCGTTTCGCCGGGCAAACTCATCGTCGCGGTCGCACCCGGCGGACCGCCGCTCGCGACCTATGCGACGGATGCAAAAACGGTGGTCGGTGCAGATCCCGATTATGCGCTTGCGGTGGCTGACAGCCTCGGCTTGGAGCTGGAACTGGTGGCGGTCGCCTGGGCGGACTGGCCGCTGGGGCTTGCCTCCGGCAAATACGATGCGGTGATTTCGAATGTGGGCGTTACCGAGCAGCGCAAGGAGAAGTTCGATTTCTCCACCTATCGTCAGGGCCTGCACGGATTTTTCGTCAAGGCGGACAGCGGCATAACCGCCATCCGCGAGCCGAAGGATGCGGCGGGCCTGAGGATAATCGTCGGCGCCGGCACCAATCAGGAGCGCATTCTGCTGAAATGGAGTGACGAAAACGTCGCCGCCGGATTGAAGCCGATCGAGCTGCAATATTACGATGATGAAGCCACCCGGCTTGTGGCGCTTTCGGCGGGCCGGGCGGATGTGATCGTCCAGCCGCATGCGCAGCTGGTCTTCATCGCCGCGCGCGACAAGACCATCAAGCGTGTCGGGACCCTTTCCGCCGGCTGGCCGGAGCGTTCCGATGTCGCCATCACCACCCGCAAGGGATCGGGACTGGCCGATGCGCTGACGCTTGCCACCAACGACCTGATCAAGAGCGGCGCTTACGCGAAGATTCTGGATCGCTGGCAGCTATCGGAAGAAGCCCTGCCGGAATCGCGCACCAACCCGCCCGGCCTGCCGAAAAGCTGATCGTTCGAACACATGCGGCGGACTGCAATACCCGCAGGCTCAGGCCTTGCGGGTATTGTTTTGTCCGTCAATTCTGCGCGGGAAGGGCGCGAAAGAGCTTTCGCAATTCACCGACGAAGGGTTTGAAGAAACGCGAGAGCGGCCGGGCCGTGTTGGTGGAAACGGCGACATTCATCGTTACTTCAGGCATGAACGGGCGCACCGTCACCCCCTCGAAACTGTTCCAGCGCACCAGACCGTCGACAAGGGCGATGCCGATGCCGCCGCGTACCAGCGGCACGGCACCGACCGATGAGGTGACCTGCACCGAAACGTCACGCACAAGCCCGTCGCGTTCGAAGGCTTCATTAAGCTGCGGGCCGATCTCGTCCGCATGGTTGCCATAGGAAATCAGCGGCCTGCCGGCGAGGTCGCGAGGCGTCACCGTCATCATTTCGGCGAGAGCATCATCATGCCGCATCACTGCCACGACCGGTACGGAGGCGAGAATTTCGCTACGCACCGTCGGCGCCTGAATGGTGGACAGCGTTACTGCAAAATCGATGTCGCCCAGCAGCAATTGTTCGGCAATCTCTTTTTTGGGCAGGGCGTTGAGGTGGATTTTGACGGTCGGATGCGCCTGCCGGAAGGCAAGCAGCGCCTCGGGCAGCACGGAATAGGTGACCGGCAGGCTGGCGCCGATGCGCAGAAGGCCGAGCTTGCGCTCGCCGATGGTGCGCGTCAGCTTTTTCAGAACTTCAAGTTCGCGAAAAACCCGGTCGGCATCCTCATAGATCAGATGCGCTTCCATCGTCGGCACCAACCGCCCGCCGATGCGCTCGAACAGCTTGTAACCCAGCTGGCTTTCCAGATGGTGCAGCACCTTGCTGACGCCGGGCTGGGAAACGGCAAGCGAATTGGCGGCCGCCGTCACGGAGCCGTCGCGCATGATGGCGCGGAAAATTTCAAGCTGTCGGGCGTTCATGGAAACCTCCAGTCTCATCTCTTCCATAACCCAAGGTTCTGTTCAAGCGACCATTCGCGATTGGCGACAAACCTTCTGCCGTGGAAATCTGTGAGGGTGCAGGAGAGGTGCCTGCGAAGGTTTCGGGAAAGGAAACGCGAATGCTGGCCAGATTCAGGCGCATCGCCGAAGAGCGACGCGCGGCTTGCCCTGTCCTGATCGACGGCATGCCGGTCGAGGTGCTGGAGGGAGACACAGTGCTGACGGCGCTGATGCTGTCGCGCGGCTTTGCCCGTTTGTCCGAGTTCGCCGATGGCAAGCGGGCGGGGTTCTGTCTGATGGGCGCCTGTCAGGACTGCTGGGTGTGGACGGGCGAAGGCGAGCGGCTGCGCGCCTGTTCCACCGCCGTACTCCCGGGCATGAATATCAGAACCGAGGTTCCGGAGGGGTTATGGCCGATTTGCGCGTCGTGATGGTGGGTGCCGGCCCCGCCGGTACGCGTGCCGCCGAGGTGTTGGTGCGGGCGGGGCTCCGCCCCGTCGTCATCGATGAGGGAGATCGCAGCGGCGGCCAGATCTATCGCCGCCAGCCGCAGAATTTCCGGCGTTCCTATATGGCCCTTTATGGCACTGAAGCGGACAAGGCGAAAGCTTTGCACGAGACATTCGACGGGCTTTCGGACCATATCGATTACCGGCCGCATACCCTGGCATGGGCAATCTGCGACAATCGCATTCATATTCAGCGGGGGGAGACATCCGAAGCTCTGGATTTCGATGCCCTTATCATCGCATCGGGTGCGACCGACCGCATCATGCCTTTGCCGGGTTGGACGAGACCGGGATGTTTTTCGCTTGGCGCGGCGCAGATATCCTTGAAGGCGCAGGCCTGTGCGATAGGGCGTCGTGTGGTTTTCATGGGCACCGGGCCGCTGCTTTATCTGGTGGCTTATCAATATATGAAGGCAGGCGCGGCGCCCGTGGCGGTGCTGGATACCACGCCGTTTTCCACGCAGATCAAGGGTTTGCCGGGGATGATCGCGCGGCCAACGCAGCTCCTCAAGGGCATGCGGCTCGTTGGGGCGCTGTTGGCCGGCGGGGTAAGGATCGAGCGGGGTATCGTGCCGTTAGAGATTATCGGTGACGCCGAGAGCGGTGTGACCGGTATCCGCTACCGGGATGCGTCCGGTGAGGAAAAACGCTTCGCCTGCGATGCGGTCGGTATGGGTTATCATCTGCGGGCGGAAAGCCAGCTTGCCGATCTTGCCGGTTGTCGCTTCTCCTTTCATCCGTCGATCCGGCAATGGTTGCCGGATGTGGACGATATGGGGCGCAGTTCGGTGCCGAATGTCTATCTGGCGGGCGATGGCGTGCGTATTCTCGGTGCAGACGGTGCGGAAGCCTCCGGCCGGCTTGCCGCCTTCGCGCTCCTTGAGGATCAAGGCTTGAAGCCATCCCGCGCGGAGATCGGCCGCTGCCGGAAGCAATTGAGAGCTGCGAGGCGCTTTGCGCAGGGAATGGCCCGGGCCTTCCCCTGGCCGCACCAGTTGGCGCAGACACTTGCCGACGACACGATCATCTGCCGCTGCGAGGTAGTGACGGCGGGAGAGCTGCGCGCAAGCGTGACCGGCAAGGGCGCAACGGAAGTCAATCGCTCGAAAGCCTTCTCGCGGGCCGGCATGGGCCGGTGCCAGGGGCGGTTTTGCGGGCAGGCGGGACAGGAGATTGTCGCCGCCGCCTCTGGTCTGCCGGTGGAATCGGCGGGACGGCTGCGCGGGCAGGCGCCGGTAAAACCGCTGCCGCTGGCGATTGTGAGGGGAGACGATGATGCGTAACGCGCTTGCGGAGGCGGATGTCATTATTGTCGGCGGCGGCATTGTCGGAACCGCCACGGCGTTTTTCCTGCGGCAACGCGGCGTCAGCGTCATTCTGCTGGAGCGTTTCCTTGTGAGTCAACAGGCGAGCGGCACCAATTTCGGCAATGTGCGCCGTCAGGGCCGTTACCTCGGGCAGCTTCCGCTCGCCAACAGATCGCGGGATATCTGGAGCCGCATCCCGCAACTGACCGGTGCGGATGTGGAATTCATGCCCGTCGGCCATATCCGGTTTCTCTGGACGGAAGAACAGATCGCCACGGTTGAGAAATACCGCGACGATGCCGCGCAATATGGTCTGGAATTGCATATCCTCCCGCGCGAGGTCATCCGGCAGAAATTTCCCTTCATCGGACCGGAAGCGGTTGCCGGATCATGGTCGCCGCATGATGGTCACGCCAATCCGCGCCTCGTCGCGCCCGCCTTCGCCCGTGCGGCGCGGCGGGACGGTGCAACAATCGTGGAAAATTGCGAGGTTCTGGCCATCGAAAAGGCGGGTGAGGATTTCCGGGTGACGACGGCGGAAGGGGATTATCGCGCGCCCGTGGTGCTGGTCGCCAGCGGCGCATGGGGCGGCGGATTTGCCGGTGCTTTGGGCGAGGCGGTGCCGCTGGAGGTTGCCGGCCCGCAAATGGGCGTGACGGAACCCTTGCCATGGTTCATTCACCCGGTCGTTGGCGTTTCCACCAAAATTCCCGGCGAAGTGATCTATATGCGGCAAATCCCGCGCGGAAACGTCATTTTCGGTGGGGTGAAACGATGCGCCGCCGCGCTAGATGAACGCCGGGCGAAATACGATCCCGCCGGGCTCGATGCCCAGCTGCGTCAGCTTTTGCGGCTGGCACCCGCCTTGCGCCATACCCGGCTGATCCGTACCTGGTCCGGCGTGGAAGGCTATATGGCCGATGATCTGCCGGTCATGGGAGACAGTGCCGCAACCTCCGGCCTTTATTATGCCTTTGGCTTCAGCGGCCACGGTTTCCAGATCGGCCCGGGTGTCGGCGACGTGATGGCGGAGCTGATAGCGACCGGAAAGACCACGACGCCGATTGCGGATTTTCACATCGGCCGTTTTCGTCGTGGTCAGCCTGTCGCATCCCATTAAGCGAGGATCAGAAATCCGCGACCTTGCCCCAGGACGAATTCAGGAAACGGCTGGGGTGATAGGGTGCGGCATCGACGATCGGGTTCGAGCCCGTCACGATATCGGCGATCAGATGGCCGGCGCCCGGCCCTATGCCGAAACCGTGGCCGCTGAAGCCGGCGGCGAGAATGAAGCCGGGCAATTCGCTGGTTTCGCCGATTGCGGGCACACCATCGGGCGTGCTGTCGATGAAACCGGCCCAGGCGGCGGAAATCCGGGTTTTGCCGAGGGCTGGCAGAAGCTCCAGCGCCCTTCTATGTGTTTCGCGGATGGCGGCGGCATTGGGTTTCGGATCGAGAATACGAACCCGTTCCATCGGTGTCGGCGCATCGAGCCGCCAGCGTTTCAGCGTCTCGTGGCCGCCGCGAATGCCTTCCAGCCCGCCTGGCCGCAGGCTTCGCCAGCGCTTGAGGAACATCGGGATGAATTCACGGGCAAACCGCATCTGCTGTGCCGTCGGGTCAATGCGCCCCAGCCCGCTGATGGCAAGTGTGTAACCGCCGTCTTTTCTCTTCGTTGCCGAGACGGCGGCGGTGTGCAGCGCATCCGGCAGCCCTTCCGCACCCGGTGTGACGGAGAGGATGGAAGAGCGGACGGAGGCCTGCGGGAAACGAATGCCGAGCTGCCGGCAAAAGGACGACGCCCAGGCCCCGCCGGACATGATGGCGGTTTTGGTGCGGATCGTGCCTTTTTCGGTGACGACGGCGCTGACCCGGCCACCTTCCGTCTCAAGCCCGCGTGCGGCGCAATTCTGATGCACCGTGCCGCCCAGCTTGATGATGGCGCGCGCCACGGCGGGCGCCGCCATGGAAGGATCGGCCGTGCCGTCCGTCGGCGAAAATACGCCGCCCTTCCAGCGCTTTCCCGTGGATCGGCCGCGTTCGCTCGCTTCATCGGCGCTCAGCATATGGGTCGTTACGCCTGCGGTAATGGCAAAATCGCGCCAGCGCGCCCAGCCGGCAAGTTCGGCCTCATTGTCGCTCAGGTAAAACAGCCCGCAGCGGCGAAAACCCGTGTCTTCGCCGCTCTCTGCGCCAAACTCTTCCCAGAGCGCCAGGCTCTTCGTGGAAATCGGCAATTCGCGGGCGTCGCGGTTCTGCTGGCGGCACCAGCCCCAGTTGCGGCTGGATTGCTCGGCTCCGATCAGCCCCTTTTCGACCAGCGCCACCTTCAGGCCGCGCCGGGCGAGATAATAGGCGGCGAAGACACCGACGATGCCGCCGCCGATAATGACGGCGTCTGCGGATTTCGGCAGTTCCGGCGATGTCGTGATCTGTTGCAGCGGGGCGGGCATGGTCGGACTCCTTATATTCGTCCTAATTTACCTCGGCCGGCGTGTAAACGCTGCCAGACTGGGCCTCTTGCCGGAATCTCCTGCTGTTGGGCGAGGCCTCTGCAACTCTTTATGCTGCATCAAAAAAATATCCCCACGTCGACAGGGCTCGCCCATGTGGTAAGATTTCCTTTGCCGCGCCAGAATTTTATGCCGCGTGTTCAAAAAACAAAAAAGGGGTTCCGCACGTGATGAAACTTGACCGGATCGATATCAAGATCCTCTACGAATTGCAGAAAAACGGTCGCATCACCAATGTCGAGCTGGCGGAGCTTGTCAATCTGTCGCCAAGCCCCTGCCTGATGCGGGTGAAGAAGCTGCAGGCGGAAGGTTATATCGAGGGTTATTCGGCGCAGATCAACATCAACAAGCTCGGCCAGACGCTGACGGTGTTTACGGAAATCACGCTGAAGAACCATCGCCAGATCGATTTCGCTCGCTTCCTCGGCGTTGTCGAAAAGATCGACCAGGTGGTGGAATGCCACCTTGTTTCGGGCGGTTACGATTACCTGCTGAAATTCGTCACCTCTGGCATCGTCGAATATCAGTCGATCATGGAACGACTGACCGATATGGATGTGGGCATCGACAAATATTTCAGCTTCGTGGTGCTGAAATCGCCGATCATCAAATCGCATATGCCGCTGACCAGCCTGTTTCCGCTGTGAGGTGGAGGGAGCGCCTCAGGCATCCGCAGACCGATGGATTTGGGAAGGCGTTGCATTCACCCTCCGTCACCCCGGACTTGATCCGGGGTCCAGCGCGATCAAGTCTTTGATTGCATGAGACTTATTTCACGACGCAGACGCGTCGTGGCTGAATGCCGGATCAAGCCCGGCATGACGGAGGAGAGGTTCTAATACCTGTTTGGCATTCGTCCAGCTCACCTTTTCGAAAACGCCCGCACCAGCTCCGCATCCTGCTGGAGATTGTCGAGCCATGTCGGGTCGAGTTTCGGCACCGAGGAAAACAGCAGTTTCGAATAGGGGTGGGATGGCGATTTGATCGCTTCGGTTTCCAGATGCTCCACCTTCTGCCCGCCATACATCACGACGATCTCGTCGCAGATGGTCTCCACCACCGAAAGATCGTGGCTGATGAAGATGTAGGAGAGGTTCAGCTCCCGCTGCAGTTCTCCGAGAAGATCGATGATCGCGGCCGCCACCACGGTATCGAGCGCTGAGGTGATTTCATCGCAGATGATAAGCGAGGGTTCGGCGGCAAGTGCGCGGGCAAAATTGACGCGTTGTTTCTGCCCGCCGGAAAGGCCGGAAGGGTGGCGGTGACGCACCGAGCGCGGCAACTTCACCATATCGAGAAGCTCATCGATCCGGGCGTCGCGCGCCTTGCCTTTCATGCCGTGATAGAAGGTCAGCGGCCGGCCGAGAATATCCTCGATCGGTTTCGAGGGGTTGAGTGCGGTATCGGCATATTGGAACACGATCTGCATCCGGCGCAGCTGGTCGCCGGTTCGACGCCGTGCATCCGTATCCAGTTCCCGGCCTTCAAAGATGACATGGCCGCCGGCCGCCGGCAGAATGCCGGCGATGGCGCGCGCCAGCGTCGATTTTCCGCAACCGGATTCGCCGATAATGCCGAGATTACGACCGGGATGGACCGAAAGGCTGACGTTATCCACCGCACGCACCAGCGGCATCTTGTCTTCGCCCTTTGTTCCGTAACCGGCGATCAGCTTTTCGATGTCCAGCAGCGGCGTTGCCTGCTCCTGTCTGGCGGGTGTGATGACACGCGCCTTGTCATGAAACGCCGTCAGCAGTTCCTTCGTGTAGGGATGCTGGGCATTTTCGAGGATATCCGTGGTCGTACCTGTTTCCTGAACCTCGCCGCCTTTCAGCACAACGATCCGGTCGGCGATCTGGGCGACGACGGCGAGATCGTGCGAAACATAAACGCCGCCGATGCCGTTCTTGCGCATTGCCGATTTGAAGGCGCGCAGAACCTCGATCTGGGTCGTGACGTCGAGCGCGGTGGTGGGCTCATCGAAGATCACCAGCTTTGGATTGCCGATCAGCGCCATTGCGGCGGAGAGGCGCTGAAGCTGGCCGCCGGACACCTGATGCGGGTAACGCTCGCCGATGGTCTCGGGGTTGGGCAGCGACAGCGCCTTGAAAAGTTCCACCGCCCGCGTGCGTGCTTCCTGCGGCGGCATCAGATGGTGGATGCGGGTGACTTCGATGACCTGGTCGATGATCTTTTGCGCCGGGTTGAAGGCGGCGGCGGCGCTTTGCGGCACATAGGCCACTTTCGTGCCGCGGATTTTGGCGCGTTCGACTTCGGAAAGCTGCACCATGTCTTGGCCCGCCACCTTGACGCTGCCGCCGGAAATGCGGCAGCCCGGCCGGGCATAGCCCATCAGGGTCAGCGCGATGGTGGTCTTGCCGGAACCGCTCTCGCCGATCAGCGCGACGATCTCGCCATCGGCGATGTCGATGTCCACGCCCTTGATGATGTCGATACGGCGGCCGGAATCGGTGGTGGCCTCGACTTTCAGTCCACGGATTTCAACGAGATTGCTCATTATTCGCTCCTGTCGCGGATTTTCTGCGGCAGATTGTCGATCAGCAGGTTGACGCTGATCGTCAGGCTGGCAATGGCCAGCGACGGGAAGATGACGGCAGGGGCTGCAAACGGCAGGCCGCCGATGTTTTCACGCACCAGCGCGCCCCAATCCGCATTCGGCGGCTGCAGGCCGAGGCCGAGGAAGGAAAGGCCCGACAGAAGCAGCACGATGAACACGAAGCGCACGCCAAGATCGGCCAGTACGGGCCGGACGATGTTCGGCAGGATTTCGGAACCGATCAGGTAGAGCAGGCTTTCGCCGCGCACCCGGGCGACGGTGACGAAATCCATGGTGTTGACGTTGACGGCGAGCGCCCGGGCGAAACGATAGGCGCCCGGTGTATAGATGACCGAGAGCGTGATGATCAGCACCGGAATGGAAGAGCCGACGGCGGCGACGACCACGAGGCCGAAAAGCTTGCTCGGAATGGAATTTACCGCATCGAGAAACCGGCTGAGCGCCGCATCGAACCAGCCGCCGATGACGGCGGCGCACATGCCAAGCACGACGCCGGAGGTGCAGGCGATGGTGACGGCGGCGAGCGATATACCGACCGTGAAACGCGCGCCCATGAGAATGCGGGAGAACACGTCACGGCCGAGATAATCGGAACCGAGCCAGAGATCGGAGGTCATCGGCCCGAAATAATCGAGATCGACGATCTCACCGACCGGATGCGGAATGAGATAGGGCGCGAAGATTGCGACCATGGCCCAGAAAAAAATGACGAGAAAGCCGAAAACGCCGACTGCGTTGATCTTGTAACCCAAACGCGAGGTCCCCGAAGTTGTTTTGATATTGTCGGCCATCAGCGCAGCCTCGGATTGGACATGATGGCGATGATATCCGCCGTCGTGATGAGGAGGAGATAACCGACGCAGAAGATCATCGCGCAGCTCTGGATCAGCGGCAGGTCGCGGGTTGCGACGCCATCGACCATCAGCTTGGCGATGCCGGGATAATTGAAGATCGTCTCGACGATGATGACGCCGCCGACGAGATAGGAAAGCGACAGCGCCACCGCATTGACGATGGGGGCGAGCGCATTGGGAAGCGCATGGCGAAGCACGATGCGCATGCGCGGCGCGCCCTTTAAAAGCGCCATTTCCACATAGGGCGTATCCAGCGTCTCGATGACGGCGGCGCGGCTCATGCGGATCATCTGTGCGGAAACGACGAAGGTCAGCGTGATGACCGGCATGGCATAGACCCGCAGCACATCGAAAAGCGTGTGAACTTCGCTGACCAGCGACAGCGCCGGAAGCCATTTCAGATAGACGGCGAAAAGCAGCACGGCGAGTGTGGCGATCATGAATTCCGGCACCGAGATGACGCCGATGGTCAGCACGGTGACGGCCCGGTCATAAAGCGTGCCGCGCAGCATGGCGGAGCTGATGCCGAGGGTCAGCGCCAGCGGCACGGCGATGATTGTGGTAATGCCGGCAAGCTTCATGGAGTTGACGAAGCGCGGGCCGATAAGATCGGCAATCGCCATGTTGTTGGCGTAGGACGTGCCGAGTTCGCCCTGCAGCAGGCCGAGAAGCCAGCGGACGAAACGCAGGAGGGCCGGATCGTCGAGATGCATGGCGGTGCGCAGGCCGGCCACGGCCTCCGGCGTCGCCGCCTGACCGAGAAGGATCGTCGCCGTGTCGCCGGGCAGCAGGCTGGTGGCGGAAAAGACGATAAACGACACGATAAGCAGCGTCGTCAGCATGACGACCAGCCGCCTGGCGATAAGGGATAATATCCGGCTGTTCATTCACATGCTCCTGCGACGTGCCTGATTGTGGAGGCTTTCCGCAACGACGGAAAGGCTGCCGGGCGCATTTTCGCGCCCGGCTCCATGGTCTATCAGGCTTCGAGCCAGACGTATTCCGCAAAGGCATAACCCATCATGCCGCCGAGCGGATTGGCTTCCAGGCCCTTGAGTTTGGAGCTGATGGCGTCGACGTTCGAAATATAGGCGGGAATGATGGTGCCGGCTTCTTCGGCGATCATTGTTTCCAGTTCGAAGTAGATTTGCTTGCGCTTGTCCATATCGAGCATGCCGCGCGCTTCCAGCATCATCTTGTCGAACTTCGGCGACTTGTACTGGCTTTCGTTCCACGGTGCGTCGGAAGCGTAGAGCAGGGAGAACAGGATGTCCGGTGTCGGGCGCGGGTTGATGTTGCCGAAATGGACCGGCGCCTTCAGCCAGTAATTGCTCCAGTAACCGTCCGAGGGAACACGCTGCACATCCAGCTTGACGCCGATTTCGGCAGCCGAAGCCTGGATGATCATGGCCATGTCGACTGAAGAGCTTGCCGCATCCGATGCGATGACCGGAATGGACTGGCCGATGAGGCCGGCCTTCTGGAAGTGGAACTTCGCCTTGTCAGGATCGAAGGCTTTCGGCTTGAGGTCCGGATTGTGATAGGGGCTCATCGGCGGAACCGGCTGGTCGTTGCCGACTTCACCGAGGCCGCGCAGGGCCGCCTTGACGATCTGCTCGCGATTGACGATCGACTTCATGCCGGCGACGAAATCGGCGTTATTACCGGGCGCCTGGTCAAGACGCATGTTGAGGTTGGTGTAGTTCCCCGATGTCGTCTTGGACAGAACGACACCTTCCTGCTTGTCGAGCAGGCGCAGCGCACGCGGGTTGATGGAGGCCGCGAGCTGGATATCGCCCGAGAGAAGGGCGTTGACGCGGGCATTGTCGTCCGAAATCGCCATGAATTCGAAGCTGTCGATGTGCGGGCCGCCAGACTTCCAGTAATTGGCGTTCTTGCTCATGATCGAACGCACGCCCGGCTCGAATTTTTCGAGCTTGAAAGCGCCGGTGCCGTTGCCCTTGGAGAAATCCGTGGTGCCATCGGCAACGATCATGAAATGGTGCAGGGCCAGAATGGATGGCAGGTCGGCATTCGCGTTCGCCAGCGTGATTTCGACCGTGCTCTTGTCGAGAGCCTTGAAGCCGGTCATCTGCGCGGCAATCTTGGCGACCTTGGAACCGACGGCCGGATCGAGATGGCGCTTCAGCGAATAGACCACGTCGTCGGCCGTCAGGGCCTTGCCGTCATGGAAGGTGACGCCTGAACGCAGCTTCACAGTCCAGGTCTTGGCGTCCTTCGTTTCGATGGCTTCGGCCAGCTCCAGCTGCGGTGTGCCGGAAACGTCCAGGAAGCTCAAACGGTTGTAGAGCGCGCAGCAACGAACATAGTCCGTCGAAAGCGAGGCCTTCGCCGGATCGAGCGTATCGGCGGTGGAGGAGGACCAGCCGGCAGCTTTCAGCGTGCCGCCGGATACCGGGGTTGCGGCCACGGCGCCAGAGGCGCGGCCGAGGATGGCCGAGCCGGCGGAAAGGGCGACGCCGCCCGCCAGCAGCATGTGAAGCAGCTCACGCCGCGTTGCGCCGCGTCGGATCGCCTGTTCAACGGCGGCGTCGTCGGAGCGGGTCCAGTTTGTAATCCTGTCACTCATGGTCTTCCCCTTTTGTATGATTTGTTGAAATGCGTCTGAAGAAATTTCCGGCATGCCGCATCCCAGTTCGCGGCACGCCATTGGCGGGGCGGCTCAGCCGCCCGTCTGTTTCACTGCTTCGGCAAGGCCGGCCATGGAGGTGAAGTGGTAGTCCGGCTCGGTAAAGTTTTCCGGCTCGATCGTGCCGCCATATCCTTTCTGGGCGTGGCGACGTTCGATCCAGCAATTGGTCATGCCCAGTTTTCGGGAAATGCCGATATCGTGGTACTGGCTTTGCGCAACGTGCAGAATGTCGTCCTTCGATGCGCCCTCGCTTTCCACAAAGGCGAAGACCTTTTCGAAAAAGGCGGGATCGGGTTTTTCGGTGCCGGTGTCATCCGCCGTGAAAGCGGCATGAAAGGGATTGCCGAGTTCCTTCGAGAAATATTCGAAGGCCCAGCGCTGGGCGTTGGTCATGGCGATGAGGCGATGCGTCTTGGCAAGTTCGGCCATGGCGGCGCGGCTGTCTTCAAAGCCTTTCCAGCTTTTTGCCGCATCGCGCAGGCGTTCACCGAGTGCGCGTTCCGCCGGCAAGCCAAGTTCGGGAGCGATGATCAGGTATACGCGGACGAGGTCATCCGGAAACAGGTCGGTCGCGTCGGAATAACGGGCTGCGCGGTAAAGCGCGAGCGCCTTTTCACCATCGACCTCCACGCCGTTTTCCGCGCCGATTGCGGCCAGCGTCGATTTCAGGCCGCCTTCGAAATCGATGAGGGTTCCCACCACGTCGAAGCTCATATATTTGAAGTCGCACAGTTTTTTGGGCAATGTCGGTCTCCGCTTTGCCGCCGTAAGCCTCTTGGGGAGCCTGCGGCAGATTATTCTGTTCCCGGACGGGATCCTTGCCCCGTTCCCATTTACGATTACGCCCTTTTTTATGGCGTTTAGTGCCGTTTGCATTAATAGTTTGGCACTTTCGGCACACCGGATTCGCCGAAATGGATCGGCTCTTCGGCAGAATATTGCGAATATGCGGTGCGTTGCGACATTTCGAGAGGATGCCGCAACGCCACCCGGCTATCGCCTCAGGCCATGGCGGCCCGCACCGCGGGGTCTTCGAGCGTCTGGTCGAGGGTCTTCAGCGTCCGCTCGATGATGGCGTCGATCTCGCTGTCGGTGCAGCAGAGCGGCGGCGCGTAACCCAGAATACCGTTCGCAAAGGCGCGCACGATCAGACCGTTTTCCCAGGCGCGGTCGAAAACCTTGCGTGCGGGGGCCGCAGCGGCCGGCAGCGGCGTTTTCTTGTCCTTGTCGGTCACGAGTTCGACGGCGGCGAGCATGCCGCGCCCGCGGACATCGCCGACCAGTGGATGGTTTCTCAGGCTCTCAAGCCCCGCCATCAGCCTTTGACCGGCGCGGCGGCCGTTTTCCAGCAGCCCGCCCTCGTAAAGTTTCAGCACTTCGAGGCCGACGGCGGCGCTGACGGGATGGGCCGAATAGGTGTAGCCGTGCCCGATTGCGGCCTCGCCTGCGAAGTCGGCTATTGTATCATAGACGTGGTCCGCCATGAAGACGGCGCCCATCGGCACGTAGCCGGAGGTCAGACCCTTGGCGGTGGTGATGAAGTCCGGCACGATATCCTCGTCGGCACAGGCAAACAGCGGCCCCGTGCGGCCAAAGCCGGTGATGACCTCGTCGGCGACGAAGAGGATGCCATAGGAACGGCAGAGGTCGCGCATGGCCTTGATCCAGCCGGGAGGCGGCACGAGAACCCCGCCGGAACCCTGGATCGGCTCCGCATAGAAAGCGGCGACGCGGTCCGGACCGATGGCCTCGATCTTGTCCTTCAGGATTTGCAGGGAGGATGCGATGATGGCGGTCGGGTCGCTTCCCACCGGGTTACGGTAGGCGTAGTGCGACGGGATTTTGTGCTGCCAGTCGTAGGGCACGCCGAAACCGGCATGGAAAGCCGGCAGGGCGGTGAGGCCTGAGCCGGCGGTAGTGGAGCCGTGATACCCCTGTTCGATGGAAATGAACTGGTCGCGCTGCGGCTCCCCTTTCGCGTGCCAGTAATAACGGATGAACCTGATGGTGCTGTCCACCGCATCGGAACCGCCAAGCGTGAAATAGACGTGGTTGAGATCACCGGGCGCGCGGTCGGCAAGCTCGGAGGCCAGCCGGATCGCCGGTTCGCTGCCAATGTCGAAATAGGCGGTGGCATAGGGCAATTCACGCATCTGCTTTGCCGCTGCTTCAACAATGCTGTCGTGCCCGTAGCCGGCATTGACGCACCAGAGGCCGGCAAAGCCGTCGATCAGCTGATGGCCGGTCATATCGGTGACGGTGGCGCCGCGTGCCGATTGCAGCACCCGCACGCCCAGCTTTTCATGGCCGCGGAAGGAGGAGACAGGGTGCACCAGATGGGCGCGATCCAGTTCGATCAGTGAATTGCTTAACATGGGGTCTCTCCGGATTCAGCCCAGGGCCTGGCTGGTCAATGCGAATGTTTTCAGTTTTTTGTCGGCGGGGATTTCGGTTTTCGACCGGCGCATGGCGATGCCGCCGCCGACATGGCCAAGACCGCGTTCGGCAAGCCAGGGGGCAAGGCCCGTATCGGCCGTGGTGTCCACACGAAGGAATGCGCCGGGACGTTCAGAAAACACGAATGCGATCAGATCTTTCGCGATTTCAGCATTTTCCGCCACGACAGGGCCGATGACTTCGCCGCGTCCGAAGGCGCGAAGTGCTGCAAAGCCCTTGATGACCCCCTGTTCCTGGACGAGTGCGAAACGCGCCCTGTCGGCAAGGGCTGCAAAGAGGGCCGTGCGATCCGCACCGAAAGCCTGCGCATCGAGCGCGGCGAGTTCGGCCGGATCAATGGTTGCCGCCCAGGTGACACCTTCCGGCCTTTCGGTCGCGGCCGGAATGCCCTGATGCTGGAGCACCTCGCCGCAGGCGGCGAAGCCCAGCTTTTCATAAAGGGGCAGGCCGTCGGCCGTGGCTACAAGACGGCACTCGCGATTTTCTGCTGCGTCCAATGCCGCGCCCATCAGCTGGCGTCCAAGGCCGCGGCCGCGCATGCTCTCGTCCACGATCACCATATTGACGGTGGCGCAGGTGTCTCCGAGAAGCGTCGCCATGGCGGTTCCGACGACGCGTCCGTTTTCCAGGGCGACGAAACCCTTGCTCAGGGAAAGGACCAGCGCCCAGTCTTCTTTCCGGTGCGGCCAGCCGGCCTGGCGGGAAAGTTCAACGGCCGCGTCGAGGTGGTCCGGTTGAAACGTTTGGATATCGATCAGGCTCGCCTGCATGCCGGAACTCCGTTTTTCTGCTTATTCATTGATAGACCGATGCCGAAAGAAGATTGTCCCGACAAATGGGAAGGTTCGATATGTTTCGCTGTTGCTTTTATCCGCCGCCGCATCTTATGCCGCATCTTGTCCGCACTCGGCCGTAAACCGGGGACCGGCGGCGGCTTCCGGTTTGCCTCGACGCAACTCTCTGCCAAACTGGCGGCTGCATACGCAACAATCTGCTTCCGCGAATGGCAATTGCGGTGCGTCGACCGGGCAAAGGCTTTCTATGATCAATTCATTCCGGCACGGCCGATCCCCAAGCAAGGATGACGACGACATGACCATCTTCCGCCCGAAATACATCTCCTTCGATTGCTACGGCACGCTGATCAATTTCCAGATGGCAGAGGCCGCCCGCGATCTTTATGGCGATCGTCTCGATGAAGCGCAGATGCAGCAGTTCATCAAGAATTTTGCGGCCTATCGTCTGGATGAGATCATGGGCGACTGGAAGCCCTACGCCCAGGTGGTTCACAATTCGCTCTCGCGCAGCTGCAAGCGCAATGGTGTGGCCTTCAAGGATGAAGACGCCACCTTCGTTTACGAGCGCGTTCCGACCTGGGGCCCGCATGCCGATGTTCCGGCCGGGCTTGCCAAGGTTGCGAAGGAAATCCCCCTCGTCATCCTGTCCAACGCCATGAATTCGCAGATCATGTCGAATGTCGAAAAGCTCGGTGCGCCCTTCCACGCGGTTTACACCGCCGAGCAGGCACAGGCCTACAAGCCGCGCTTCAAGGCTTTCGAATATATGTTCGACATGCTGGGCTGCGGTCCGGAAGACATGCTGCATGTTTCCTCCTCGTTCCGTTACGACCTGATGTCGGCCCATGATCTCGGCATCAAGAACAAGGTCTGGGTCAATCGTGGTCACGAGCCGGCCAATCCCTATTACGGTTATGTCGAAATCGCCGATATTTCCGGCCTGGCAGGCGTGGTTGGATTGTAAGGAAAGGTCGGGACCATGAAGTTCGTCTCCTATTGGCACGATACCGCGCCGCAATTTTCAGGTGCCGCGCAAGGTCCCGTCGAAGGTCATTACGATGTCGCTGTCATCGGTGGAGGTTTCACCGGTCTCGGGGCCGCGCGCCAGCTGGCCAAGGCCGGCGCGCGGGTGGTCGTTCTTGAAGGGGAGCGGGTCGGCTGGGGCGCCTCTGGCCGCAATGGCGGGCATCTCAACAACGGTCTTGCCCATTCCTATCTCTCCGCCAAGGCCGAGCTTGGCAAGGAACGGGCTATCGCGCTCTACAAGGCGCTCGATTCCTCCATCGATACGCTGGAGGCGTTGATTGCGGAGGAGGGGATCGAGTGCAATTTCCGCCGGGCAGGCAAGCTTAAAATGGCGTCGAAACCGCAGCATTTCGAAGGTCTGGCGAAGAATTTCGAAGCGGTTCACGCCGAGGTCGATCCCGATACGGCGCTTCTTTCCGCGGCCGATCTAAAGTCGGAGATCGGCTCGCCCTTTTATGGCGCCATGCTCTCGAAAAAGAGCGCCATGATGCATATGGGTCGTTATGTGGCCGGCCTTGCCGAAGCCGCCAGCCGTCATGGCGCGGTGATCTTCGAAAATGCGGCGGTGACGAAGCACATCCAGAACGGCAGGACCCACGAACTGGAAACCCCGCGCGGCAAAGTGACGGCCGACAATGTTCTGGTGGCGACCGGCGCTTACACGCCGTCCGGCTTCGGTTATTTCCGTCGCCGCATCATCGCCGTCGGCAGTTTCATCATCGCCACGCGGCCGCTGACGGATGCCGAGATCAAGGCCTCGGTTCCCGGCAACCGCACCTATGTTAACTCCATGAATATAGGCAATTATTTTCGTCTGGCGCCGGATAATCGCTTGATCTTCGGCGGTCGCGCCCGCTTTTCCGCCACGTCGGACCAGCGTTCGGACGCCAAAAGCGGCGCGATCCTGACGGAAAGTCTGCATCGCATCTTCCCGCAGCTTTCCCATGTGCCGATCGATTATTGCTGGGGCGGTCTGGTGGACATGACCAAGGACCGTTATCCGCGCGCCGGTTTTCATGACGGTGTGTGGTACGCGATGGGTTACTCCGGCCACGGCGCGCAGCTCTCGACGCATCTCGGGATGATTATGGCTGACGCCATTCTGGGACGGCCGGACAAGAACCCGCTGAAGGGGCTTGATTGGCCGGCGGTTCCCGGTCATTTCGGCAAGCCGTGGTTCCTGCCGCTGGTGGGCTTTTATTACAAGATGCTGGACAAAATTCAGTAGAGTGCGGTCGCTTTTCTGTCGCTCGGGTTTTTTACAAATCATCCTCCACACTCGAC
Source organism: Agrobacterium sp. 22-226-1 (assembly GCF_053522345.1). Classification (NCBI taxonomy): domain Bacteria; kingdom Pseudomonadati; phylum Pseudomonadota; class Alphaproteobacteria; order Hyphomicrobiales; family Rhizobiaceae; genus Agrobacterium; species Agrobacterium sp. 22-226-1. Next base: position 560,953 of record NZ_JBNWCP010000002.1, on the reverse strand, counting down.
GTCATCCTCGGGCTCGTCCCGAGGATCTGTCCACCTATCGTAAAATCAATCGGTAGCAGATGCTCGGGACAGGCCCGAGCATGACGGAGGAGAGGTTTGTGGGCGTTCCATCAGTCTAACAGCAGCTGTCCGGCCGTTTTTTGTTGCATCCACACAAAAAGAAGGGCCGCAGAGCGGCCCTTTAGGCGGGGAGGAAAGAAGTGGGCGTCAGGCAAGCCCACCGATATGAAAGGCCTTGGTCTCCAGATATTCTTCGATCCCGATCTGCGCGCCCTCGCGGCCGAGACCGGATTGCTTGACGCCGCCGAAAGGGGCGACCTCGGTGGAGATCAACCCGGTATTGAGACCGACCATGCCAAATTCCAGCGCTTCGCCCACACGCCAGGCGCGCTTGAGGTTCTCGGTGTAGAAATAGGCGGCAAGGCCGAAGGGTGTTCCATTGGCGATGGCGAGCGCCTCTTCCTCCGTCTCGAAACGGAAGAGCGGAGCGACCGGTCCGAAAGTCTCCTCGCTTGCCAGCTGCATCGCCGTCGTTGCGCCCGTCAGCACCACGGGCGCTGTATATTGCGGACCTTCCGGCAGATTGCGCGGCTTGGTGATGACCGTGGCACCCTTGGAAACGGCGTCATCGATATGGGCGCGGATTTTCGCGATCGCCGGTTGGTTGATCATCGGGCCAATGGAGACGCCCGCTTCCGTTCCGGGGCCAACGCGCATGGCGTCGACGCGATCCGCCAGTTTTTTCGCAAACGCGTCATAAACGCTCGACTGCACGAGAATGCGGTTGGCGCAAACGCAGGTCTGGCCGCCATTGCGGAATTTCGAAACCAGCGCACCTTCGATGGCGAGATCGAGATCGGCATCGTCGAACACGATGAAGGGCGCATTGCCGCCGAGTTCCAGCGACAGGCGTTTGACGCTGTCGGCAGCGCCGCGCATCAAAAGCGAACCGACGCGGGTGGAGCCGGTGAAGGAAATCTTGCGAACCGTCTCGTTGGCCATGATTTCATTGCCGATTTCCGTCGGCATGCCGGTAACGATGTTGATGACGCCCGCGGGAATGCCAGCCCGTTCGGCAAGCACGCCGAGCGCCAGGGCCGAATAGGGTGTGAATTCCGAAGGCTTGATGACCACGGTGCAGCCGGCCGCAAGTGCCGGCGCGACCTTGCGGGTGATCATGGCGTTCGGGAAGTTCCACGGCGTGATGATGCCGCAGACGCCGACCGGTTCTTTCAGAACCACGATACGCCGATCCGGCGTCGGGGAAGGAATGATGCTGCCGCCGATACGCCGGGCCTCTTCCGCGAACCATTTGACGAAGGACGCGCCATAGCGAATTTCGCCCTTCGCTTCATCCAGCGGCTTGCCCTGTTCGGTGGTCAGGATCAGGCCGAGATCGTCGATATTCTCGATCATCAGCGCGAACCATTTTTCAAGAAGGGCGGCGCGCTCGGCGTGGGTCTTTTTCTTCCACGGGCCGAAGGCGGCATTGGCGGCTTCGATGGCCGCGCGGGTTTCCGCGCCGTCCATATCCGGCACGGTGCCGATTACCGCCTGCGTCGCCGGGTCGATCACGTCGACCGCCCTGCCCGATGCCGCCGCCTTCCAGGCGCCGCCGATCAAGCCCGTCTGGCGAAAGAGTTCCTTGTCCTTCAAACCCTGCATCATAATTCTCCGAAATCAGTCGAGCGCCGCAAGAACCGCGGCAGTGATGGCGTCTGTCTTGTCCTTGCCCGGCACAGTGCCGATGCCCCGGCCGGTCGCCGTTTCCAGCGCCGTCATGATACGCACGGCCGCGTCTTTTTCGCCGAGATGCTCGAGCATCATCGCGCCGGACCAGATGGCGGCGATGGGGTTGGCGATACCGAGATGGGCGATATCCGGAGCCGAACCGTGCACCGGCTCGAACATGGACGGCGCGCTGCGGTCAGGATTGATATTGGCGGAAGCGGCAAAGCCGAGGCCGCCCTGAATGGCTGCGCCGAGATCGGTCAGAATATCGCCGAAGAGGTTGGAGGCGACGACGACATCGAGGCTTTCCGGGGCCATGACCATGCGGGCCGCCATGGCGTCGATGTGATAGCTGGAAACCTCGACATCGGGATATTCGGCAGCGAGCTTGTGGGTCACCTCGTCCCAGAACACCATCGAATATTTCTGGGCATTGGACTTGGTGATTGAGGCAAGCTTGCCGCGACGCTTCTGCGCCTGTTCGAAGCCGAAACGCAGAATGCGCTCCACACCTTTGCGGGTGAAGATCGAGGTTTCGACGGCAACTTCGTCGTCGGTGCCCTGATGCACGCGGCCACCGGCGCCGGAATATTCGCCCTCAGTGTTCTCCCGGATGCAGAGAATGTCGAAGCCATCGGCCTTCAAAGGCCCCTGCACACCGGGCAGAAGCCGGTGCGGGCGGATATTGGCATATTGCACGAAAGCCTTGCGGATCGGCAGCAGCAGGCCGTGCAGCGAGACAGAGTCCGGCACTTCCGCCGGCCAGCCGACTGCACCGAGGAGAATGGCGTCGAAGCCGCGCAGTGTTTCGATGCCGTCCTTGGGCATCATCGCGCCGGTTTCCTTGTAGAAGGCGCAGGACCAGGGGAATTCCGTTCCTTCAAGCGCAAAACCGGAGCTTTCAGCAGCGGCGTTGAGCACCTGCCATGCGGCGTTCGTCACGCTTTTGCCGATGCCGTCTCCGGGAATGAGTGCGATGCGATGCGTTTTCAAGACATTACCCCTGTTACAGTCCGATAAGGACGCTTTTGCTCTTGCGGTTGGCGAGATAGGCCTCGCGTCCGAGATCCTTGCCGATGCCGGAGCGTTTGTAACCGCCGGTCGGCAATATGTGGTCGCGCGAGCGGCCATAACGGTTGACCCAGATCGTGCCCGCCTGAATGGCGCGGGACAGGCGCATGACGCGCGAGACGTCACGGCTGAAAAGACCCGCCGCCAGACCGTAGGTCGGATGCTCGGAAAGCGCCAGAGCCTCTTCTTCCGTGCGGAAGGTCTGCAGCGTCAGCACCGGCCCGAAGATTTCCTCGGTGACGGCAGGAGAGGTCTGGTCGACATTGGCGATCAGCGTCGGCTGATAGAAATAGCCGGGGCCATCCATCACTGCACCGCCGGTCAGGCATTCACCGCCATGGGCGACCGCCGCCTGCACGATGCCGTCGATGCGCTTGCGCTGCACCTCGGAGATGATCGGCGAATATTGCGTCGTCTCGTCCCAGGTCGGACCGGGCTTCACCGCCTTCATGCGGGCGATGATGGCGGTGGAAAGGGCATCCGCCGCACTTTCTTCGACGATGATGCGCGAGCCGGCCACACAGGCCTGCCCGGCATTGGAGAGGATATTGCCGGCGATGGCCGCTGCCGCCTTCTCGATATCTGCATCGGCGAAGACGAGTTGCGGGCTCTTGCCGCCGAGTTCCAGCGTCATGGGCTTGATGCCGGTGCGGGCGATATTTGCCATGATGGCCGAACCCGCGGCCGTGGAGCCGGTGAAGCTGACCTTGGAGATATCGGGGTGTCCGGTGATGGCATTGCCGGTCACGGGCCCGTCGCCCAGCACGATGTTGATGAGACCTGCCGGCAATCCGGCCTTTATCGCCAGCTGCGCCATGAAGATGCTGGAGAAGGGCGTCATTTCAGAAGGTTTCAGCACCACGGCATTGCCTGCGGCGAGCGCCGGGCCGAGCTTCCAGCCGGCCATGGAGACGGGGAAATTCCACGGCGTGATGGCGCCGACGACGCCATAGGGTTCGGTCATGATCATGCCGAGGCTTGCATCGTCTGTCGGCACCAGATCGCCGCCTTCCTTGTCCGCGAATTCGGCAAAGAAACGGATTTGTTCGGCCGTGACGGCGATATCGCCGGCGATTAGTTGGCCCACCGGTCGCGTCGAGGAGAGCGCCTCGATTTTCGCCAGCGTCTCGGCTTCCTGTTCGATCAGGTCGGCCCAGCGCTGCAAGACCTTTGTGCGCTCGCGCGGGCGCACGCCGCCCCAGTTGCTGCTCTTCAACGCGGCCTTGGCAGTCTGCACAGCCTCATCGACCAGCGCCGCATCCGCCTTGGGACAACCGGCATATTCGATGCCGTCCGAAGGGCGGCGCATGTCGATGCCGTTTGCCGCCGGAACCAGCCGGTCGCCGATGAAGTGGCCGATCGGCAGGGATAAGCTGTCTGGATCGAAGCTGAGCGTCATGTGGAATCCTCTTTGGATATGCCCCAACGCTAATCCCTGATGGCAAGCAGCATCGACCGACTGCGGCGCGGGCGGTGAATGAAAATCCTGTTTTGCCACCGGCAGACAGCGCAATCTTCGGCGGCCGGTATATGCCGCAGGTCAAACGCCGTAGCGGGCGCTTATCCGGTCGAAAATCCCGGCCATCCGCTCGCTAAGGGGGCGGGGATCATCGCCCTCGTTTTCCACCGCTTCAAACACCCGGTGTTTCAGGAAAAAGCGCCATCCCACGGGCGATTTTTGCAGGAATTGCGTCAGAAGATCATAACGTTCCCGGGTCCAGACCGCCTCGAAGGCGAGCCGTTCTGGTCCGTAGCTGATGATATCGTCCGTCTTCCGGCGCGGCGCGGCGCGCAGGGCAGCCGTCGCCTCTTCGTCGATATCATCACCGTTGAGCGCCACCCCATAGTGCCTTGCAGCATTTTCTGCCGAGACCGCACCACGCCGTACATCGCGCAGCACGGCCTGCGGCGGGCGGGTGAAGGGGTCGCCGTAACCGCCGGCTCCCGGTCCTATGACACGAATGACATCGCCCGGGCCGCAATGGACGATATCGGTATTGCCGAGCGAGATTTCGCCCTCGGTATCGGGATTGCGGAGGAAGCGGGAAATCAGCCCCGGGCCTGCGCCGTTGACACCCCAGCTCGCCATCACCGAACGGTTGCGGTTGCGGGCCGTGACCACAGTTTCCGGCGAGGATATTTCAAACTCCATGACAGCGGAAAGCCCGCCGCGAAAACGGCCCGCCCCGCCAGTGTCGCGTTGCAGCCCATAACGGCGGAAGAGGATCGGTACTTCCGCTTCGCTGATTTCAATCGGCGTGTTGCGCAGAAAACCGGTGGCGCCGCCCGCGCCGTCGCTGCCGTCGCAGAAGGGCGTGCCGCCGCCGCCGCCGCCAACCGGGCCGATGGAGGCCATGACCGGGCGGCCGTTCCTGTCGCTGGTCTTGATGTTCATGATGGCGTTTCCGCCGGGTGAGGCGGCGGGGATAAGCTCCGGCAGGGCCTTTGCAAAAGCGCCGATGGTGACGATCTGGGTCATGGCGCAGGTCAGCGAACGCATGCCGACGGCGGCCGGGCGCTGGCAATTGACGATCGTGCCTTCCGGCAGCACGGCCCGCGCCGGGCGCAGGGTGCCGGCATTCAGGAGCAGGCTGTTATCGAGCGTATAAAGCACATAGGTCAGGCCCACCATGACGAGCGAATGCCGCTCTTGGCCGCCGGTCGGCATGTTCAGCGACGAGCCGAGCTGTGGGTCGCTGCCGGTATAATCGAGGATGGCTTCGCCGCCGCGGATTTTCAGCGTCAGCGCCACGCGGCATGGCCGGCCGCCAACGGAATCCTCATCAGCATAATCGGCAAAGAAATAGTCGCCATCGGGCACCCGGGTGAGGATTTGCCGGGTCTGCTCTTCCGCATAGTCGAAAATCTGGCGCACACCGTCCAGAAAATCGTCGAAGCCGAAACGGGCGACGATCTCCTGCATCTTGCGTTCGCCGATATTGACGGAGGCGATCTGGGCGTGGAGGTCGCCGATATTCTGTTCCGGCATGCGGACATTGGCCTTCATCATGTCGATGATGAAGGGATCGAGCCTGCCTTTGCGAACGAGCTTGACCGGCGGGATGCGCAGGCCTTCCTGCTCGATTTCGGAAAGCGAGCGAGACAGCGAGGCGGGAACCGCGCCGCCGACATCGGTATTGTGGATGTGCCCGACCACGAAACAGGCGATTTTGCCCTCATGGAAGACCGGTTTCCAGATGTGGATGTCCGGAGAGTGAGTGGCGACGAAACCGCTATAGGGATCGTTGGTGATGCAGATATCGCCTTCGTCATACTCATCGAACATGGAAAGCAGCGGCGCGTAGTCGATGCCGCTATACCAGGGCGCGCCGAATTGCCGGGGATTGGCGAAGGCCAGCCCTTCGCGCGTCACCACCTGACAGGAAAAATCCTCGGTTTCCTTGACGAAGGCGGAATGGGCGGTGCGCATCAGCGTAAAGGCCATGGCATCGGCGGCGGCCGAGCAGAAATTGGCGAGCACCTTGAGATTGCGGCGATCGATGGTCATGGGTCAAAACTCCCGCTTGGTAATGACGAGATTGCCGAAACGGTCCACATGGACCGTAAAGCCGGGCGGCACGACGGTGGTGGTATCGTCCTGAAGAACGATGGCGGGGCCGTCGAAATCGTGACCGCTCGCCAGATCGTCACGGTGATAGATCGCCATGTCGTGTTCCATGCCGCCAAACCAGCCTTTCGTGTGAAAGCGCGGCTTTGCGGGGCCCGTGGCCACGCCTGTCTGGCGAAGCGGCGGCTTCGGTGTTTTCCCGGAGACGACGAGCCTGAGATTGACCATCTGCACGGCCGCCCGCTCATCGGAATGACCGTAGAGGCGGGCATGTTCTTCGTGAAATGCCCTGTTGATCGCGCCGGCGTCGCCGCTGCCCAGCCATTCCGGCTGGAGTGTGGTTTCGATTTCGTAGGATTGGCCGCGATAGCGCATGTCGGCGGAAAGCCGCATCTCGCAATCGCCGTTAAAACCCTGTTCCTTCAGCCAGTTGCGGCCGGTTTCCTGCATTTCGGCGAGAAGGGGGGCGAGATCGGAGGCCTCCCTGTCGTTCACATCGCAATAGGTGGTGCGGATGAAATCGTTCTTCAGATCGGCAATCAGGCCGCCGAGCGCGGAAACGACGCCCGGGGTGGGCGGCACCACCACACCCTTCATGTCCAGTTCGCGGGCGAGGAAGCAGGCGAGCATCGCGCCGGCGCCGCCGAAAGCGAAGAGGTGAAATTCGCGCGGGTCGATGGCGAAACGGGAGGTCAGGGCGTTCACCTCCGCATACATGCCGGAGACGGCGATATCGACGATGTTGCCGGCGAGCGCCTCGACGGAAAGGCCGAGCTTTTCGGCAAGGGGCGAGAGCGCGGCGCGCGATGCGGCGTGATCGACGGTCACCGCGCCATAACCAAGCGGCATATGGCCGATGAGATTGGCGGCTGCCATGGCATCCGTGATCGTCGGGCGGTCGCCGCCGCGTCCGTAACAGGCTGGCCCCGGCGTCGAACCGGCACTTTCCGGCCCCACCTGCAACAGGCCGAGGCTATCCACCCATGCGACCGAGCCGCCGCCCTGGCCAACAGAGCTGACGGAAACGGAAGGGACATGAATCTGGAAATCGCCGATCAGCTCGCCGACCCCATATTGGGCCTCGCCATCAAGGATAACGGCCACATCGGCGCTGGTGCCGCCGATGTCGAGGCTCATCACCCGGTCAAAGCCGCTGGCCTTCGCCAGATAACCCGCGCCGATGACGCCGGAAGCGGTGCCCGACAGGATCATCTGCACACATTCCCGCCGCGCCTGACCGATGCCCATGACGCCGCCATTGGTCTTGGTGATGAGCAGCGGGCAGGCAATGCCTTGCCTGCGCAGCACCGTTTCGAAACGGTCGAGGTAATGTGCGACGCGCGGCTGGACATAACCGCTGATGACGGCGGTGACGGTGCGCTCATATTCGCGGATGATCGGCCATGTCTCGGCAGAGGAGACCACCGGCAATTGCGGCGCGATGCGTTCGATCATCGCCTTCACGGCAAGTTCGTTTTCGGGATTGCGGTAGGAATGCAGGAAGGCGAGCACGATACCGTCGCAACCGGCTGCAAGGGCGCCGGCGACGGCCTGCGCCACATTCTCTTCGTTCGGGGCGAGCTTTACCTCGCCGGTCGCCAGCATGCGCTCGGCTATGCCGAAAACCCGTTCGCGCGGGATGAGCGGCTCCGGCCGCACGGAATAGAGATTGTGGATCTGCGGAATTTTCAGGCGTGCAACGCCCAGCACGTCCTCGAAGTTTTCGGTGGTGAACAGCGCGACGTTCTGGCCGTTGCGCTGGATGACGGTGTTGACGCCGACGGTGGTGCCATGGGTGAAATAGGAAACGTCCTTCGCTTCGATGCCGTCGCGCTTTTTCAGCGTGTCCAGCGCGAGAAGGATTTCTTCTCCGGGCGCATCGGGGCGGGAAAACACCTTCAGGGTGGAAAGCGAGCCGGTCCCATCGTCGAACACGGCAAAATCCGTGAACGACCCGCCAACATCGACGCCAATGCGATATCCCATCTCTTCCGTCTCCTTTTCCAGTGCGGACGATGCTGTCATCGGGACCGGAAAAGGGCCAAGCATTTATGGGGTAAGGGTCATAGCCCCAGGTTATGAGGATGGCCGGGGTGGCGCTTGGGGAGCGTTATTCAACCTTCGCCGGGTTTCGGCACCGTCATGTAATATTCGGGATGAGGTGCTGCGCGATAACCGGCCTTTTCGTAAACGCCATGGGCGTCGCGGGTCGCCAGCATCCAGCTCGATACCGTCGAAAGCTCCGGGTGTTTGCGTATCTCGGTGGCGATCCAGGACGCAAGGCCGCGACCGCGATGATCCTCCACCGTGAAGACATCGCGCAGATAGCCGAAAACGGCATAATCCGTCACCAGACGGGCGAAGGCGGCCATGGAGCCGTCGGGGGCGTAGACGCCGACCGGCAGCGAATGCGAAAGCGCTCGCTTCAGCCGGTCGGCGGTCATTCCTTGCGCCCAGTAGGAATCGCGGGCGAGAAAACCATGGACCAGATCGAAATCCACCCGTGCCGGATCGGTGCTCAGCACATAGCCGTCGCGGGTGATTTCGAAAATGGCCGGTTCCCAGTTCATCCGTTCACCGTAACATAGATCTTGCGGACGGTTTCAATGGTTTTCCACACGCCGACGAAGCCCGGCTTCATGACGAAACTGTCGCCTGCCGTATAACGCAGCGGTGCGCCGCCTTCCGGCGTGATTTCGATGACGCCTTCGAGAATATGGCAGAATTCGAAGGTTTCTCCCTTGATCGAACGGCTTTCGCCCGGCGTCGCTTCCCATATGCCGGTGTGGACGGTGCCGTTGCGGGCTTCGTCCAGCGGCCAGGTCTTGAAGGACGGATCGCCGGAGATGAGGCGTTCCGGCAGGGCCTTGGAGGCTTTCGGTTCGAAGGCGGGGTGCGTGTCGATGGTCTTGAGAAGCGGCATGGGTGTCCTTTCCTGGAACGGGATGATCAATATCCGCGATTGCGATCGACGAGGCCGAGCGGCTCGAGGCCGGACTGGTATCGTTTGATGTTCTCGACAACGGTGCGTGCTGCCGAATGCGGCTGGGTGACGCTGGCGATGTGCGGCGTCAGGAGAATTTTCGGATGCGTCCAGAAGGGATGGTCTTCCGGAAGCGGTTCCGGATCGGTGACGTCAATCACCGCGCCCGAAAGCCTGCCGCTGCCCAGCGCGTCGATGAGGGCGTCATGGTCGAGCTGTTTGCCACGCCCGGCATGGACGAGGCCAGCGCCTTCTGGAAGCAGCGCCAGACGTTCGCCATTCAGAAGTCCCGTCGTTTCGTCGGTCAGCGGCAGCAGGCAAACGAGAATATCGCTGGTCGAAAGCGTCGTGGATAATCCGGCTTCGCCATGATGGCAGGTCACACCATCGATCTCGCGCGGTGAACGGCTCCAGCCGGAAAGCGGAAAACCGAAGGGTTTCAGCCGTTCCAGCGCCGCAACGCCCAGCATGCCGAGGCCGAGAACGCCCACCCGGCACTCTTCCGCCTGACGCTGCGGCAGGGCCTTCCAGAGTTGCTGGCGCTGCTGCTTCAAATAGACCGGCAGGTTGCGGTGCAGCGAAAGCACGCCGAGGCTCACATATTCCTGCATCATGCGGATGATGCCTTCATCCACCATGCGCACGACTTTTACATGCCCAGGGACGGTGTCGATGTGGAACTGATCGACGCCCGCACCGATGGAAAACAGGATTTCGAGATTGCGGTAGCGGCCGATATCATCAGGCACGGTCCAGGTAATGAGGTACCGAACCGCATCCGGATCGACGCTTTCGGCATCCATCGAAAAAGGTAGTTCCGGCAGCTCGCGGGCCAAGGCCTGCCGGAAAATCTCGCCGCGCTTCGCGTCGGAATTGAAGAAGAAAGTCATCTGAAATCCGTGGTTCCGAAGGTTTAAACCGTGCAGCGGTTCGCCAGTGTTTCCAGCATTGACTGGCAGGCCGAAAGTTCGCCGGCCGTTATGAATTCGTCCGGCTTGTGGGCGCGGCCGATATCGCCCGGGCCGCAGATGATGGCGTCGATGCCGGCCGCCTGAAAAAGCCCGGCCTCCGTGCCATAGCTGACGGCGGCGATGCAGGGCGCGCCGGTCAACTCTTCCAGAAGCTTCACGAGGGGTGCATCGGCGGCAAGGGACAGCGCCGGATAATCGCTCATCGGCGTCCATTCTATGTCGATGCCCTCGGCGGCGAGCGCTTCGACACGGTCGCGCACCGGCTGGAGCAGGGCGACCGGCGATACACCAGCAATCGCCCGCGCCTCCAGTTCGATGGCACAGAGATTGGGGATGATATTGATCGCCTGTCCGCCTTTCACCCTGCCGATCTGCAGGGAAGAATAGGGCGGCTCGAATGTCGCTTCGAAAGGCCCCTGGGTGAGAGCCTGTGCTGTCTCGACCGCCTTTGCCATGATGCCGGTCATCAGATGAATGGCGTTCACGCCCTGATCTGGCCGCGAGGAATGGCCGGAGCGGCCGCGAATGGTGATGCGTGCGGCGGCCTTGCCCTTGTGGGCGCGCACGGCGCGCAGATTGCTCGGTTCGCCGATGATCGCGCCCGCCGGTTTTGCGCATAGTTCCGGCAATCGGGCAATGAGATGCGGAACGCCGCGGCAGCCCGCCTCCTCGTCATAGGAAAAGGCGATATGAACGGGCCGCTTCAGCGCCATGCGTGAAAATGCCGGTGCTGCGGCGAGAACCGCGGCCAGAAACCCTTTCATGTCGGTGGTTCCGCGTCCGTAGAGACGCTCGCCTTCGGTTCTCAGCGTAAAGGGATCGGAGGACCATTCCGGCTCACCGGCAGGCACCACATCCATATGGCCGGACAGGATGTATCCGCTGGCATCGGTCGGGCCGAAGCTGGCAAAGAGATTGGCGCGGTCGCCCTCCGGGCCGGCAAGCAGCGATACTTTCGCGCCGTGGCTTTCCAGATAATCGGCGATCCATCCGGCGATGTCGCCATTGGCGGTTCCGACCACCGACGGGAAGCCGACAAGACGCTCCAGAATGTCGATTGCGTTCATGGCTGTCTCCGTCGCTTCAACGCCGAAAAGCTTAGAGCGGCCTGCGGCGTTTATCTGCTGAAATACGGGTGATTTCAGTAGATTGTTGTGTCCTTCCAGCGCTTTCGGAAAATTCCTGCTGACGAGGCTGGTTATCTTCGGATGTCGTGAGCTGGGCTGCCGGGATCAAGGTTCCGCGCCGGAGGGAATGAGAGCCGTTTGTCATGGAGCTGCTCAAAGTCGATAGTTTCGAGTTGCGGACAGTGGATATCGCCGATGTGGAGGCCGATCATCTGCATGCTTTGTCCATGGCTGTCGGATGGCGATATCACGCGAACGAATGGCGTTTCCTGCGGCAGTGCGGCGTCGGCCTTGCCGCGCTTGACGAAATCGATCGCGTTGTCGCAACGGCAATGCTGTTTCCCTATGATGAGGCTTTCGCGACGGTTGGCATGGTCATCGTTTCCCCCCGTTTGCAGGGGCAGGGCGTTGCACCATGGCTGGTGGGCCAACTCATTGCGGGTTACCCTGACGCCCTGCGGTTGAACGCCACGGAAGCCTCGCGACGGCTTTTCGCACGGCTGGGTTTTGCCGGAGATACGGAAAAAGTACATCTCCTACGCGGCAAGGCGCGCTGCCCTGCCGAGATGCCGACGCTTGGAAGAAAACAGAGAATCGAGCCGCTGTCCGAGGATCATTTGTCCGCCGTGGCGGATCTGGATCGGGCTGCTTTCGGTGTTTCGCGCCGGGGCGTCCTGCAACGCCTTCTCCGGGAAAATGCGGGTTACGGCCTGTTCGAGGCCGATCGTCTTGCCGCCTTTGCATTGCGGCGTGCAGCGGGCCGGGGCCATATTGTCGGCCCGGTCGTCGCCGGTGACGAGGCGGATGCGATTGCGTTGGTGAGGCGACATTTTTCCGATCTCGACGATCAGCTTGTCCGTCTCGATGCCGTGCGGGATAGCGGTCTTCTGACCGAGTTCCTGGCGCAATCCGGGCTGGTGGTGATCGAAACGCTCACCACCATGTCGAAAGGCGCGCCGCAACCGGCAGGCTCCGGTTCCGCAAAGATTTTCGCCCTGGCAGGCCCGTCTTTGTGCTGAGGTGCGGCACTATCACAATTGACGCCCCGCCTCTTGCCCCTTATGTGAGAAAGCGACGGTTCCTGCAGCCGAAAGGCGAAGGGATTAATAGGGAACATGGTGCGGGCGATCTTTTTCGCCCAATGCCGTGGCTGCCCCCGCAACTGTAAGCGGATTGTCGTTCATCCCAGTGACGCTTCAAGGCGTCATGCCACTGTATTCTCCGGAATGCGGGAAGGCAGATGAGTGACGCAAATCCGTGAGCCAGGAGACCTGCCGTCGAAATATAAACCATCGTTACGGGCGGGGAAGCCCGGAGGAGGAGATTGTAATGTTATTTCATAACATTTCGTTTGCGTCCTATTGCCGTTCTCCGTACAAGACGTCCCGCTGTTGCTGCGCGTTCTGACGCCTGCTGCTCTGGAATAAGATTTACTTTCGACTGGAGAACACATGTTTCATTCTAGACGCCTGCCGGTCCATGCCGGCTTTCTGGCCGCTGCGCTTGCAGTTTTGCCTGTCGCCGGCGCCAATGCTGCCGAAACCACCTATCCCCTGACGATCAACAGCTGCGGTCAGGAGATCACCTTCAAGCAGGCGCCCGCCCGCACCGTGTCCGTCGGCCAGAGCACGACAGAGGTTCTTTATCTTCTTGGCCTCGCCGACAAAGTGGTTGGCACGGCACTGTGGATCGGTCCGGTTCTGAAGGGCTACGAGGAGGCCAATGCCAGGGTCGAGCGGCTGGCTGACAATGATCCGAGCTTCGAGGCGGTCATCGGCAAGAAGCCGGACCTCGTGACGACGCAGTTCCAGTGGCAGATCGGCCCGGAAGGCGTTGTCGGAACACCGGCGCAGTTCGCCGAGCTTGGCGTTCCCGTTTATACCTCGCCCGCCGATTGCATGGGCAAGGACAATTCCGGCGGCGGCGACGGCGTGCGCAACACCGTCTTCACCATGGATCTGATCTACCAGGAAATCCGCGATCTTGCCAAAATCTTCAACGTGCAGGATCGCGGTGAAGAGGTCGTTGCCGACCTGAAGAAGCGTGAGGAAGCCGCCCGCGCCAAGATCGCCTCCGCCAACGGCAAGCTTTCGGCTGTCTTCTGGTTCTCCAGCGCCGAGCTGGATATCGATCCCTATGTGGCCGGCCGCAATGGCGCTCCCGGCTACATCATGTCCGCGCTGGGCTTAAAGAACGTCATTGAAAGCGATGAAGAATGGCCGACGGTCGGCTGGGAAACCATCGCCAAGGCAAATCCGTCAATCATCGTCGCCGGCAAGATGGATCGCCGCCGTTTCCCGGCTGACGATGTGGCCGTTAAATTGAAGTTCCTCGCCACCGATCCCGTGGCCAGTATCATGCCCGCCGTCAAGGAAGGACATGTGTTCGAGATGGACGCGCAGGCGATGAACCCGACCATTCGCACCATTGAAGGCATCGAAACGCTGGCCGAGGCGATTTCGGCTGCCGGCCTCGCCAAGTGAACGGCCTTTCCATCCATCTTGGCAGGGCAGGGCTGGCTTTTGCCGCGCTCGCCCTGCTGCTCGTCGCGCTGATGGCCGGGGCGGCCATCGGCGAGACCGCCATTCCTTTCGACGTCGTGGCGAAAACAATCGCCAACCGCGTCTTCCATGCGGCCTATCCGCTGGAACCGCTGGATGAGGGCATTGTCTGGAGTTACCGTCTCAGCCGCGCCGTCGTCGCCGCCTGTTGCGGCGCTTCTTTGGCGCTCGCCGGGGCGGTGCTGCAATCGCTTTTGCGCAATCCGCTTGCCGATCCTTATATTCTCGGCATTTCCGCCGGCGCCTCCACCGGTGCCGTCGCTGTCGCGCTGCTTGGCTTCGGAGCGGGGTTCCTGACGATGCCGGCCGGGGCGCTTATTGGTGCTTTCGTCGCGTTTTCGCTGGTCAGTCTTCTGGCGGTGCGGGCGGGACACGGCAACAGCGCCATCATTCTGGCGGGGGTGGCCGGGTCGCAGCTGTTCAACGCCATGACCTCTTTCATCGTCACCAAATCCGCCAATGCGGAACAGGCGCGCGGCATCATGTTCTGGCTGCTGGGCAACCTCTCGGGGGTGCGCTGGCCGGATGTCTGGCTGGCGCTTCCGGTCAGCCTTGCTGGACTTGCGGTGTGTCTCTGGTATGCCCGGGCGCTCGATGCCTTCGCCTTTGGCGGTCAGGCGGCTGCCTCGCTCGGCATTCCGGTGCGCTGGGTCTATGCCGTGCTGATCTCCGTTTCGGCGATCATGACGGCTGCGATGGTGTCTCTGGTCGGCTCCATCGGCTTCGTGGGCCTCGTCATTCCGCATGCCGCGCGTATCTTCGTCGGGGTTCGCCATGGCATATTGCTGCCGGTAACGGCGCTGACCGGCGCGGTTTTCATGATCGTCGCGGATATTCTCTCGCGCATTGTCATTCCCGGGCAGGTGCTGCCCATCGGCGTCATCACCGCGCTCGTCGGCGCGCCCGCCTTTGCCTTCATCCTCGGGCAGAAGAGGGGGCGTTCATGAAATTATCCGCCCACGACCTGCATTTCCACGCCGGCAATATCGACATTGTGCGCGGCGTCTCGCTCGATGTCGGTTCCGGTGAGTTTCTCGGCGTCATCGGACCGAACGGTTCCGGCAAAAGCACGCTGCTTTCCATGCTGGCAGGCATTCGCAAACCACGGCGGGGGCACGTTACGCTCGGGGATGAGCCGCTTGCCTCATTGGGACGGCGAGACCTTGCCCGCCGGCTCGCTTTCGTGGAGCAGCAGGCCGAAACCACCGAACGCATCACCGCACGACAGGCGGTGGAGCTTGGGCGCACACCCTATCTCGGGCCGCTTTCCGCCTGGTCGCAGCAGGACGACGCCATTGTTGATGCAGCACTTGCCAATGTCGACATGGCCGACAAGGCGGAGCGCAACTGGCACCATCTTTCCGGCGGCGAACGCCAGCGCCTGCATATCGCCCGCGCATTGACCCAGGAGCCGCATATCCTGCTTCTGGACGAACCGACCAATCACCTCGACATAGGTCACCAGATCGGCCTGCTCGATCTGGTGCGCCGGCAGGGCCTGACCGTTGTGGCGGCGCTGCACGATCTCAATCACGCCGCCATGTTCTGCGATCGCGTCGCCATCATGCATCGGGGCGAGATGATCGCGGTCGGTCCGCCGCGGGAGGTTCTGACGCCGGCGAGAATAGCCGCTGTCTTCGGGGTGGAATGCGTCGTCACCACGGATGAGGGCGGCTTTTCCCATATTCGTTTTCTGCCGGCCCATGGGCGGGCCGAGCATCCAAGGAAAGTACTGGCACGATGATGACATTGACGACGCTCGCAAACGCCGCTGCAAGGACCAGCATGTTTTGGGCCGCTGCCGTCATTGCCGTGGCGTTCACGGGCTTTCCGCTTCAGGCTTCAGCCGAGACCTTCGAGGTGAAAATGCTGAACCGGGGCGAAAAGGGCCCGATGGTATTCGAGCCCGATTTTCTCGAAATAGCGCCCGGCGACCGCGTGCGCTTCGTGCCTACCCACAAGAGCCACAATGCCGCGACCATCGATGGCATGATCCCGGAAGGTGCCGAAGGTTTCAAAAGCCGGATCAATGACGAATTCGAGACCGGCTTTGAAAAGCCGGGCTTTTACGGCATCAAATGCTCGCCGCATTACGGCATGGGCATGGTCATGCTGATCAAGGTCGGAGAGGCCACCCTGCCGCAGAGCTACCGGACGGTGGACGTGCCCGGCCGGGCAAAGCCAAGGTTCGAGGACCTCTTCGAGCAGGCGGAAAAATGAAGCTGCACCGAGCTCTCATCCGTCATGCCGGACTTGATCCGGCATCCAGCCGCGGCGCGTCTGCGCCGTGGGAAGAGTCTTTTGCGATCAAGGACTTGATCGCACTGGACCCCGGATCTAGTCCGGGGTTACGGAGTAGTTCCCCGGCTTCACCGCACACACGGCATAACGATGCTGCAGCCCGCGCAGAATGCCTTTCAGCAGGCTGAAGTTTTTCGCCTGGGCACGGTGAATGGCCTGAAGCTCCTGATCGATTGCGACAGGTTCGAAGCCGGTCGCACGCAACAGCGCCGCGACATCGCCAGCCCTTGCGCCCTTCGAAAAATAAACGCGGGAAAGAATGCTGTTGAAGGTGTTTTCCGGGTCCGCCGGCTTGTGCGGCTGGTCCGGTTTGACGAGGCCGATGCTTTCGAGACCGGCCGCCAGTTTCTTCACCAGTTTTTCGCGCCAGCCGGTATTCACGAAATCGCCGTCGACGATCAGAAGCCGTCCGCCCGGTTTCAGCACGCGGAACCATTCGGCAAAGCTTGCCTGCGGGTCCACCAGCGTCCAGACCAGATGACGGGTGATGATGACATCGGCGCTTTCATCCGGCTCCATCGTGTTTTCGGCATCGCCGACGAAAAAGCGGATGCTGCGGCCACGGCTTTTCGCTTTTTCACGGGCAAGCGCCAGCATGGTTTCCGACCAGTCCATGCCGGTGACCTGAAAACCGAGATCGTCCATCAGGTGCGAGATGACACCGGTGCCGCTGGCAAGATCGAGCGCCCTGCGGCCTTCTCCGCGGCCGAGATGTTTCAGGATAAGCGCGTGCCAGGCCTCGCGCTCGTCTTCGGAAAAAATTTCATGTCCGGGGGAAAGGTCGAAAGTCGCGGCGCGGCCGGACCAGTAGGATTTGATTTCGTCTCTTAGACTGTCGTTTTTGCCATATTGGATTGTGTCGATCATCGGTCTTCAACTCATGTACCGGTCAGTTAAGAATGGCTCTAAAACATAAATGTTGACTAGTACAGTCAGAAAATAATACAGCCGCGCCAGTCAACACTGGAGAGCAATATCCGATGCGCATCTCAGCCAAATCTGCGGCACTTGCCCTTGGCCTTCTCGTATCCGCCGCATGGCCGGCATTCGCCGAAAAGGTCACCGTCAAGGATGTGACGGGCCGCGATGTCGAAGTGAATGTGCCGGTATCGCACGTCATCCTCGGTGAAGGCCGCCAGATTTATTTCCTGGCTGCACTCGACAAGGAAAACCCTTTCCAGCACGTGGTTGGTTGGCGCGACGATCTGGCGAAAGCCGACCCGGAAACCTATGCTGCCTATCTCGCCAAATATCCGGAGATCGCCAAGCTGCCGACATTCGGCGGCATGAAGGACGGCACTTTCGACATAGAACAGGCTGTTGCCCTGAAGCCTGACGTGATCCTGATGAATATCGACGCCAAGACGGCGACCGAAGAAGCGGGCTATATCGAAAAGCTCGCCAAGGTCGGCATTCCGCTGGTCTACGTCGATTTCCGTGAAAAGCCGATGGAAAATACCGAGCCGAGCATGCGCCTCATGGGCCAGCTGACGGGCAAGGAAAAGATCGCGGAGGACTTCATCAAGTTCCGCGCCGACTCCATCGCCAAGGTTACCGATACGCTCGAAAAGGCCAATCCGAAGAAGCCTGTCGTGTTCATGGAGCGCGCCGGCGGTTACTCCGACGATTGCTGCATGTCCTTCGGCAACGAGAATTTCGGCAAGATGGTGGAGCTTGCCGGCGGCGTCAACATGGCCAAGGACATCATTCCCGGCACTTTCGGCACCGTCAATCCGGAACAGATCATTGCCTCCAACCCGGAGCAGATCATCATCACCGGCGGCAACTGGAACGGTTATGTTCCGGGCGGCAACTGGGTCGGCGTCGGTTATGGCGCGGATCTGAAGGAAGCCCATCGCAAGCTTGAAAACCTGACCAAGCGCCCGGCTTTCACCGGTGTACAGGCGGTGAAAGCCGGTAATGTCCACGCCATCTGGCATCAGTTTTATAACAATCCCTATCAGTTCGTGGCCGTTCAGGAAATCGCCAAGTGGCTGCATCCGGACCTCTTCAAGGATCTCGACCCGGAGGCGACCTTCAAGGAACTGCATGCCCGCTTCCTGCCGCTCGACTACAAGCCCGGCTACTTCGTTTCGCTGAAGGACGCCAAGTAATAGAGGGACGGTGAAGGGGAGCGCCGTCCGACCGATGGATAAAGCCGCAGCCATGCGGCTTTATCGCTTTGTTTTGGAACTCAATGAGGACTGCTCATGCGGCTCAACGCTCTCAGGCATCTTGCGGTGCTGGCTTTCTTCCTTCTCGCCGTGCCGGTTCTGGCGGCCGAGATTACCGATGTCACCGGTCGCAAAGTCGAGCTGGACCTGCCGGCCAGACGCGTCATCGTCGGTGAGGCGCGCCAGGTGCATGTCATTGCCGCGCTCAAGGGCGACCAGACCTTCGACACCATCGTCGGCTGGCGTGACGATCTTCTCAAGAAGGATCCCGACAGCTACGCCGCCTATGTCGAGCGTTTTCCGCAGATCGAGAAACTGCCGCGCTTCGGTTATGTGCCGCAGGGCGATTTCAGCCTGGAAACGGCCATCACCCTTTCGCCCGATGTGATCACCCTCAATCTGGAAGCGGAGAAATCCGCCAAGGAGAGCGGTTTCGAAGAAAAGGCCGCCGCCGCCGGCATCAAGATCATCTATCTCGATTTCCGCATCGATCCTGAAAAGAACAGCGAAGCCTCGGTCGAAATTCTCGGCAAACTCTTCGGCGCCGAAGAGCGCGCGAAGGAATTTATCGCCTATCGCCGTGCCGAAATCGCCCGCGTGACCGACCGGCTCGCCAGCGTCAAGGACTTGAAGCGCCCGAACGTCTTCATCGAACGCGCGCCCGGCATTTCCGGCGAAAACAATTGCTGCCGCACTTTCGGACCGGTCAATTTCGGCGCGATGGTCGATCTCGCCGGCGGCCACAACATCGCCGACGGCATCATCAAGACGACCTTCGGCGATCTCAATCCCGAACAGCTCGTCGTTGCCGATCCTGACCACGTCATCGTCACCGGCTCCAACTGGGCCGCTGAGTCCGACATCAACCAGTTCGTTCCTGTCGGACGCGGGGCGGATATGGCTCTCTCCCGTGAGCGACTGGCCAATCTGATGAAGCGCACGCCATTTCCGGAACTGAAGGCCGTGAAGCAAGGCAATGTCCATGCGGTCTGGCACCAGTTCTATGGCGCGCCCTACGAATTCTTCCCGATCCAGCAATTCGCCAAGTGGTTCCATCCCGATCTCTTCGCCGATCTCGATCCGGAAAAGAATTTTGAGGAGTTTCACCGCAAATTCCTCCCCGTCACCTACAAGCCGGGCTATTTCGCCTCGCTCGAAAAAGGTTTGAACCAATGAGTTCGCTGAATGAAAGCGCGGTTGGCATCAGTGGGCGCGATCAATATCGCGCCCTTGCCGCGCGCAGGATAATCATCCTCTTCGGGCTTTTTATCGCCCTGTGTTTCAGCATGGCCGCCGACATGGCGCTCGGTCCGGCGCGCTATTCGCTCTCCGAGGTTCTGGCGACGATTGCCGATCCGGCCGCCGTCGGAAACCAGCTTCGGGTGGTGATCTGGGATATTCGCATGCCGATCGCGCTGATGGCGGTGACCGTCGGAGCGTCGCTTTCGGTTGCGGGTGCGCAGATGCAGACCATCCTGTCGAACCCGCTCGCCAGCCCCTTCACGCTCGGCATTTCGGCGGCGGCAAGCTTCGGTGCGGCGCTGGCGCTGGTTGGCGGCGTGGCGATCTTTCCGGGCGCCGTGCATTACATGGTGCCGATCAATGCCTTCATCATGGCCATGGTCGCGGCTCTGTTCATCCATTTCGCCTCGACGCTTCGCGGGGTGACGGTCGAAACCATCGTGCTGCTCGGCATCGCGCTGGTGTTCACCTTCAATGCGGCGCTGTCGCTGCTCGAATATCTGGCCTCCGAACAGGCGCTCGCCGCCGTGGTTTTCTGGACAATGGGCAGCCTGACGAAGGCGACCTGGGACAAGGTCTATATCACCGCCGCCATCCTCCTCGTCACCGTGCCGCTGTTCATGCGCAATGCCTGGGCGCTGACGGCGCTGAGGCTTGGCGATGACAAGGCGGCCAGCATGGGCATCAATGTCCGGCGGCTGCGGTTGACGACCATGCTGACGGTCAGCCTGCTGGCGGCCATTCCGGTTTCTTTTGTCGGCACAATCGGTTTTGTCGGGCTGGTCGGTCCGCACATCGCCCGCATGGTGGTGGGTGAGGACCAGCGTTTCTTCCTGCCCGGCTCGGTGATCTGCGGTGCGCTGCTTCTGTCGGCAACCTCGGTCATCAGCAAGGTTCTCATTCCCGGCGCTATTCTGCCGATCGGCGTCATCACGGCGCTCGTCGGCGTTCCGTTCTTCTTCGCGCTTATTTTCGGCAACAGGAGGCGCGCATGGTAGCGCTCGCACTGAAAGATGTCGGCGCCGCCTATGGGCGCATCACGGTTCTCTCCAAGGTCGGCATCGATACGCTGGAAAGCGGCAGTGTGACGGCCGTGATCGGCCCGAATGCCGCCGGCAAGTCCACGCTTTTCAAGCGCATCGCCAGCCTGATTTCCGGTCCCGGACTGGTCGAGCTCTCCGATACGGCCCGCGGTAACCGCGCCATCTGCTACATGCCGCAGGATACCGGCGCCAACGCCGTTCTGACCGTCTATGAATCCGTGCTTCTTTCCGCCAAGCAGGGCGGCGGCTGGCGGGTCCATGACGATGAGCTTTTCGAGATCGACGCCATTCTCAAGGCGCTGAAAATCCATGACCTTGCTTTCCGCGGGCTTGGCGAATTGTCCGGCGGCCAGCGACAGCTTGTTTCGCTGGCGCAGGCGCTGGCGCGCAAGCCGGAAGTGCTGCTGATGGACGAGCCGACGTCTGCGCTCGATCTTCATCGGCAGATCGAGGTTCTGGGCTTCGTCACCGATCTGGCGCAGAAGACCGGCATGATCGTGCTGATCGCCCTGCATGACCTCAACCATGCGCTTCGTTATTGCGCAAATACGATGGTTATCGCGCGCGGTGAAATGGTGGTGAGCGGTAGCACGGAGGCGGTTATAACCCCGGAGATGCTGCGCGATATCTATCGCATCGATGCCCGTATCGAGCCCTGCTCGCAGGGCAGACCCATGGTCATCGTCGACGGGGCCATCTGACAGGTCAAGACCCGGCCGCCTTCGCTGCCGGGTCCGCTCGATGCGGCCCGCACAAATTCTTGATGATAATAGTCATGAAATATCTGTTCGATCCACGGTTTGGGTGCTAGAGCTTTGAGCGGCAGAACTGCGCGGCCATTCGGGGGCGACAGGTTTCGTCGATCCTTGAAATTTCTCTCGGTTGAGACATGGGCATACGGGAAGATGACAAGCGTTATAACGCTTACGTCGCGCATAGGGTCGACCTGATCAAATACGCCACCCTTATTCTGGGGTCGCGGGCGGATGCGGAGGACGTGGTTCAGGAAGCATTCCTGAAATTCGTTCCCGAAGCCTCCGGCAATCCTTCCAATCTCAAGTCCTATCTGTTTCGCATCGTTCGCAATCTTGCGCTCGACAATCGCCGGCGCAGCCGCCAGGACCTTCGGGAACGGCCGGACGATACGCCGTTCTGGGGTGTGCCGCAGGACAATGGTACGCCGGAGGAGCATGCCCTTTTCTGTGACGAAGTCCGGCAGATGCGGACTATTTTGGCCGGCCTGCCGGTTCAGGCGCGGGTGGCATTGGAAATGCACAGATTCGGTGGTTACAATATGGAGGAGATTGCGCGTCACCTCGGCGTGTCCGTGGCCAGCGCACATCGTCTGATCAAGGGCAGCATTGCCGCGATTACCAAAGAAATGAAGTAAAATAGTCCCGATTGTCCCGCCTTGTGAAAAAAATCTCTTCCTCAAACGTCTTTATAGCAATGCAGAAGACGACGCTTCTCCTCCGCCCCGCAAAGGAACTGGCCCGGTTCAATGACCATTGATCCAGAGAAAAAAATTGAATTGCCGGCCGGGAAGGCGGAAGAGGCGGCCGACTGGCTGCTGCGCTTGCAGTCTGGCTCGGCGGAGCCGCGGCTGAAGGCGGAATTCGAGCAATGGCTGGCGGCAGCGCCGGCAAACCGTCTCGCCTGGGAACGAACATGCAAAACATGGCGGAACCTCGGCCTGGTGGAGCCGGAATTTAAGAACCTCTGGGAAGATGCGCCGCATCTGCCCGGCAAAACCGCGACAAAGCCGCAACGGCGGCGCTGGTCCGTGCGGCATTATGCCGGCGCGGCCGTGGCGGCGGCGTCCCTCTGTCTTGCGGTGCTGTTCGTTCCGGCATTTTTCGTTCGCCTGGAGGCGGACTATCAGACCACCACCGCCGAAAGCCGCACGATCACCCTCGAAGACGGCAGCAAAGTGCAGCTTGCCGCCGCGAGTGCGCTTTCAACGGATTTCACGAATGACCGTCGCAATGTGACGGTGCTGAAGGGGGAAGCCTTTTTCGACGTCGTGCCGGACAAAACGCGTCCCTTCGTCGTGGAGGCAAAAAACGTGACCGTTCAGGTGCTGGGCACAGCTTTCGACGTCGACCTGACGGATGGCGTAACCCAGGTGGCGCTGGCGCACGGTTCTGTGGAAGCGTCCTTCCGCAATGCGCCGCCAACGCGGCTGGTGCCGGGCGAGATGCTGATTGTCGACGCTTCCGGCGCGATCCGCAAAGAGACTGTTTCCGCCGAGGATATTGGCGGCTGGCGCAATGGCGAACTCTATGTGGTCGATGCGACGATAGGCTCGGTCGTGGAGCAGATCCAGCGTTACCATCCGGCATGGCTGACCATGGCTGACAAGCGGCTTGCCGAGCAGAGGGTGACTGGCTTTTACGATCTGCGCGACCCGGATCGCGCGCTGGAAGCCCTGGTGGAACCCTATAAGGGCAAGGTGCATGCGATTGGCGGCAGCGCCCGTATCATCACCCGCTTCTGAAATATTCCGAAACAAAAAATCATATTTATTTTCAGTAATTTATAAAATTTCTTCCGAAAGCCTGAAAAAAATCGACGAGGCAATCGTCTTTTTGTTGAGTAATCCGGTCAAGATATATCCGGAGCGAAAGACAGGAAGACAAAAGCAATATGCGCCTCCAGACATGCAAGACCGGTTCAGGGGAAAAAGCAGCAAAGCAGGCTCGCAGGGCCGTGCTGCTGGCGACAACGGCGGTCGTCGTTTCATTCGTGACGCCCGTTCTGGCCCAAACCGGAGCAGATACCGCCAATTCCCAGCGTCCCGGCGGCGAGCAGGGGGTGACGCGGCCGTTCAATATTCCCGCCCAGTCGCTGTCATCGGTCGTGGGTGCTTTCGGGCGGCAATCCGGCCTTCAGGTCACGCTGGCCACGCCGGCGGCGGGCAATGTGCGCACCAATGCCGTCACCGGCAGTTTCACGGTGCGGGAGGCGCTGTCACGGTTGCTGGCGGGAACGGGCGTCAATTTCCGTATCGCCGGTAATGGCAGAACCGTCGTCATCGGCACAGGGCAATCGACCGTCGATCTTTCCGCGGCGGAGGGTACGACGGTTCTGGAAACCATTACCCTGACCGGCAAGACCGGGCGCAACTCCATTGCCGGTTCCGGTTATCAGGGCACACCCGACTGGGTTTATGAAACGCCCGCCAGTGTCAGCGTGGTCGGCCGCGAGGCGATCCAGTCGGCCGGCGTGCGCAACACGCGCGACGTTTTCAACCGGGTTTCCGGTGTTTATGCCGGCGAGGGCAACGGCAGCTTCCCAACCGTTTCGCCCAATGTGCGCGGTTTGCAGGAAAGCGGCCGCGTGGTCGTCTCCATCGACGGGGCGCGGCAGAATGCGCAGCGTGGTGCGGCATTTGGCGGCGCCACCAGCTACACCGCAAGCGCCGGGCAGGGTTATGTGGATGTCGCTTTCATCCGTGCCGTCGAAATCGAGAAGATAACCAATGCACGGTCGGGTAATGCCGGCTCTCTGGGTGGCAAGGTCGAGTTCCGAACCGTCAGCGCCGACGATCTGATTGCCGAGGGTGAAAACAAGGGCGGGGAAGTGAATGTTTCCCGCGGCACCAATGGTTATGATTTTCAGGGCTCGGTTCTCGGCGCCGTTCGCTCGCCGGATGGTCCTCTATCTTTCGTCGCCGGCTACAGCCGCACGATCATGGATGAATACAAGATCGGAACAAAAGGCGAGGCCCGCAGCACCGCGCCGACGATGAAGGATCTGCTTGGCCGCGACGGCTGGTCGACCTTTTTCAAGGGCGAAGGCGACTTCGGCGACGTGAAGGCCTCGCTTTCCTGGATGCATCAGGAGAATGACTTCGTTCAGGGCGCATCTGAGGTGATCGACCGGGAAAGCGTGCGAAACGACAGCGTCGTCGCGAAGCTGGACTGGGACCCGGAGAGCGAACTCATCGACTTCAAGTCATCGCTGTGGCTGAACGATAATATGACGCATGAACTGCGTGCGGCGCGTACTTATGCGGTAGAGACGAACCTTGACATGGGCCTGCGCAGCTTCGGTGGCAGCCTGGAAAATACCAGTCGCTTTGATACGGCGGCGGGCGCGCTCAGCCTGAACTATGGGGCAGAAGCCTTCCGGGACATTGCCACGTCCGTTGCGACAAGCGCCAAAATCGCGGAAAATCCTTCTTTCGCCAGCAGCTACACGTCATTCAGCCCTGCGGGACGGCGGGATGTCGCCAGCCTGTTCCTTAACGGTGAACTTGAGCCGGCGGATTGGATCACGCTGAGTGGCGGCGTGCGTTACGACTGGTCGCGTCTCAAGGGATCGGCGACCTATTATAGCGTTCGCGATTACACGGTGACCACGACCGTACCCTGCGATGCGATCCGCAATCACTATACGGCTCTCGATTATTTCAATCAGGTCTTCGCCCCCGCCAACCCGAGCTGGGCGGCACGTTACGCCCTCTATCTTGCGCGCGTCTGGCCCACGACCTCGGCCAACTGCATGCCGGGCACCGGTACAACCACCAATACGCCGGTCACCGAATACCCTGAGCACAATGTCGATATCGATCGCACCTACAGCGCCTGGCTGCCCTCCGCCACCATCGAACTGAAACCCGTCGACTGGTTCCGCCCCTATGTGAGCTATTCCCAGAGCCTGCGTCCGCCGACAATTCTCGAGGCTTTTTTCGCTGGAGCGCGTCCGGGCGACAGCCCCGGATACGAATACGCTCCGAACCAGGCCCTGCGTGCGGAAAAAGCGACGACCTACGAAGTCGGCGCGAATATGAGCTTCGACGGCGTGCTGCTGGACGACGATTCCATTCGCATCAAAATGGCCGCCTTTCGCCGCGAGGTGAAGGACTATATAGCGCTCGGTTATCTCGTTACGGATCAGGTGCTCGACCGCACCTATACCAGCTTCGTCAATCTGGACGGCACGACCTATATGCGCGGGCTTGAATTCGAGGGCAATTACGATGCCCGCAGTTTCTGGGTCGGCGGTTCGGCAACCTTTCTGAAAACAGAATGGCCTGAAAAGACGCAGGTTTTTTCCAACGGCACGACCACCACAACGGGCGAAATCGTTGCCTGGCCGGGCGACGTCGCGCCCAAGGTGAAGCTGACGCTCGATGGCGGCATGCGTTTCTTCGATGAAAAATTCTCGCTGGGCGCAAGGCTCAACCACGTTACGCCGACACAGTCTCGCACGCTGGATACGGAAGGCAATCTGCGCGAGGTGACCGATCCCTACACAACGGTGGATCTCTACGGTTCCTATGCCTTCAACGACAAGGCCACGCTTCGCTTCGCCGTCAACAACCTGACGGACCGAAAATACATTCCGGCAGCCAGCGCCTACACGGCGCCGGGCCGCACCTTTATCGCGACGATGAACGTGAAGTTCTGAACCGTGGAAGAAATTCTCCGGGCTGGGTTGCAGCCCGTCCCGGAGATGAAACGCCTTCGCCACAGGACGAAGGTATCGATATTGGCCAGCAAAGGAGTACACCTATGGCTACCACAATTCAACTGACGCAGTCTTCCTCCGATCTGATCGGCTACCTCAACGGTTGGACGAGCGGTTTCGGTTCGACCTATGGTGCGTTCTACGACGCTCAGACCAGCTCTCTCGCCACCACCACCATCGATCCGAACACGACCTATGAGGCGTGGGGCGATGGCAGCTCCGGCGGCAAGGGCATCGTCATGAGCGGCGCTCTGCAGTACTCCCAGGGCAACCTGACGGGTTCGATCGACAGCATCGTTCTGGGCACCGGCTACAGCCAGTCCACCAGCGGCATCGCCGTCAGCCAGCAGGAACTGCTGATCGATCCCGACAGCGCCTATTCGCTCGCCGGCGCTCGCGATCTTCTCGATCTCGCCGTCTACCAGCTTGCCCGCTTCGGTTCGCTGGCCGGCTTTTATGATTACTTTGCCGCCACCGGCACGGTAATCGAGGACACGGCTGCCTCCAACACCCTGACCGGCTTTGCCGGCGCAGACACCTTCGTATTCTCCGGCGGCAATGATGTCGTACAGGCCGGCCCGACCGGAACCTACGGCTATCAGGACGGCACGGATACGCTCGATGTCTCCGCCTGGGGCGCAACTTCGGTGGACGATTTGTTGTGGTATAATGATAATGGAAATG
This sequence comes from Agrobacterium sp. 22-226-1, assembly GCF_053522345.1. Classification (NCBI taxonomy): domain Bacteria; kingdom Pseudomonadati; phylum Pseudomonadota; class Alphaproteobacteria; order Hyphomicrobiales; family Rhizobiaceae; genus Agrobacterium; species Agrobacterium sp. 22-226-1. Next base: position 534,022 of record NZ_JBNWCP010000002.1, on the reverse strand, counting down.
CCGTTATCCTTTCGGCCACAGACACGTCCGTCTCCGTCACACTGAATGGCGTCGATGCAAATGTGCTCGACGCATCGGACTTCATTTTCGCCAGCGCATCGGCGCTTGCCGCGTAAAGGAAAATCAGGCTGTGGGCTTTCAAAACCACCAGCAGACGCCGCCGCAGTCCCTCACTGCGGCGGTTGTTTCGCCCCTTAAGAGCACATTTCTCGGCGTTGCGCTCGTCAGCGGCGTGGTCAATATACTCGCGCTCACGTCGCCGCTCTTCATGCTGCAGGTTTATGACCGGGTTCTGGCAAGCGGCAGCCTGCCGACGCTGGTCGGGATCGCCATTCTCGCGCTTGGCCTTTATGGCTTCCAGTGCCTGCTCGATATTATCCGCGCCCGCGTTCTGATCCGCATCGGTGAAGATTTCGACATGCGTCATTCCGGCAGGGTGCATGATGCCGTGGTGCGCCTGCCGCTCGTCAACCGCATGCCGGGCGACGGTCTCCAGCCGCTGCGCGATCTCGACAATGTGCGCGGTTTTCTCTCCGGCACGGGGCCGACCGCCTTTTTCGATCTGCCGTGGATGCCGCTTTATCTCGGCATATGTTTTCTGTTTCATTTCTGGATCGGCGTGACGGCGCTTGCCGGCGCGATAGTGCTTGTCTCCCTCACGATCCTCACCAATATCTTCTCGCAGAAGCCGATCCGCGACACCATCGTCGAGAATATGGCCCGCAACCGGCAGCTGGAGGCCTCGCGCCGCAATGCCGAAGTCGTGCAGGCCATGGGGCTTGGTGGTCGGCTCGGAAAACGCTGGCAAAATTCCAACGAGGCTTATCTTGCCGCCAATCGCAAGGCGGGCGATGTGGCCGGCGGTCTCGGCAACATCGCGAAGTCTTTGCGGGTCGTGCTGCAATCGGCCATTCTGGCGGTCGGCGCGTGGCTCGTCATCAACCAGGAAGCTTCGGGCGGCGTGATGATCGCCAGTTCGATCATGATGGGCCGGGCGCTGGCGCCCGTCGATCTCGCCATTTCCAACTGGAAGTCCTTCGTAGCCGCCCGGCAGAGCTGGGCGCGGCTGAGGGAGCTTTTTGCACAGATGCCGGCCAATGCCGCCGCCATGGCCCTGCCGAAGCCTGAAAAGGAACTGCGGGTCGAAAACGTCACCATCGTTCCGCCGGGAGAAAGAAAACCGACCGTCACCGGCCTTGGCTTCATCGTGACCGCCGGAAACGCGCTCGGCGTCATCGGCCCCTCCGGCTCGGGTAAATCCACGCTCGCGCGCATTCTCACCGGCGCGTGGATGCCGGCGGCCGGCAAGGTGCGGCTGGACGGTGCAAGTTTCGAGCAATGGGACCGTGAGGCGCTGGGCCGCCATATCGGCTATCTGCCGCAGGGCGTGGAGCTGTTCGATGGCACGATCGGCGAAAATATCTCCCGTTTCGAGGATAATCCCGATCCTGACGCCATCATCGCGGCGGCCAAGGCTGCGGGCGCGCATGAACTGATCCTGCGTTTCGAAAAAGGTTATGACAGCGATATCGGCGAGGCGGGTTCGGCACTTTCCGCCGGGCAGCGCCAGCGCATCGGCCTTGCCCGCGCGCTATACCGCGATCCCTTCATCGTCGTGCTGGACGAACCCAACGCCAATCTCGATGCGGAAGGCGAAGCCGCCGTGGTCAAGGCGATTTCCTCGGTCAAGGCGCGTGGCGGCATTGCCGTCGTCGTCGCCCACCGGCCGAGCGCCATCGGTGCTGTCGATTTTATTTTGATGATGGAAGAGGGGAGGATGAAGGCCTTCGGTCCGCGTGACGAGGTTCTGTCGAAGGTACTGCGCGTTCCGCAGACGCAGACGGCCAAGGGATTTACCGCATCCGCCCAGACGATCTCGCCCCTGCGCGTCGTCGCCAATACCCAGCCGCAGGCGTTGGTGCTGGAAGACGTCCGTGAAGAGAACAGCCAGGAAGGAGATGCGGATGTCAAACATTGACCAGCGCAGCCATGTGTCCCGCTCCATCCGAAAACATCTTGTTGCCGGCCTTGCTGCGGGTGTAGCGCTGCTGGCCGGCGTCGGCGGATGGGCTGCGACGACCAATCTTGCCGGCGCGGTTGTCGCCTCCGGCCATCTGGTGGTGGATTCCTACAGCAAAAAGGTGCAGCACCCGAGCGGCGGTGTCGTCGGCGAAATTCTGGTGAATGAGGGCGACAGGGTGAAGGCCGGCGATGTGGTCATGCGCCTTGATGCGACCCAGACCCGCGCCAATCTCGCCATCGTCACCAAGCGTCTGGATGAGCTGAATGCACGCATGGCAAGGCTGGAGGCCGAGCGCGACGATCTGCCGGAACTCGTTTTTCCGCAGGCCCTGATGGCGCGAAAAGACGATGCCGATGTCGCCTCCGCCATGCGCAGCGAGACCAAGCTTTTCGAATTCCGCAAATCCTACCGCGAAGGGCGCAAAGCACAGCTTTCCGAGCGCATCACCCAGTTCGAACATGAGATCGAAGGGCTGAAGGCGCAGGAAGTCGCCTATGATAACGGCCTTGCCGTGCTGCAGGCTGAAATCACCTCGCAGAAATCCCTGCGCGAACAGGGTATCGTTTCGGTGCAGAGGCTGAACAGCCTGCAGACGCAGGCCGCGACATTCGGCGGCGAGCGCGGCGAAAAAATCGCCTATCAGGCGCAGACGGCAGGGCGCATCACCGAAACCAGGCTGCAAATCCTGCAGATCGACCAGGAATTGCGCACCGAGGTCGGGCGGGAACTGCGGGAAATACAGGCGCAGATGGGCGAATTCGTCGAGCGCAAGGTTGCCGCCGAAGACGAGCTGAAGCGCATCGATATCGTCGCGCCGCAATCTGGCATGGTGCATGAAATGGCCGTGCACACGGTGGGCGGCGTGGTGACGCCGGCGGATCCGATCATGCTCATCGTGCCTGACGGAGACGAGCTGGCGCTGGAGGTGCAGATCGTGCCCAAGGATATCGATCAGCTTCAGGTGGGGCAAAAGGCCATGCTGCGCATGACCGCTTTCAACCAGCGTGTCACGCCGGAACTGGAAGGCCATGTCAGCCGCATTGCGGCGGATATCACCACCGACCAGCGCAGCGGTCTCTCCTATTATCTGGCGCGGATTTCCGTGCCGGTTTCCGAGCGGCAGAAGCTGAACAATGCGCCGCTGGTGCCGGGCATGCCGGCCGAGGCGTTCATTCAGACCAGTGAAAGGACGGCGCTGTCCTATATCGCCAAGCCGCTGACCGACCAGATCAGCCGCGCCTTCCGGGAAGAGTAGGAATCCGGGTACGGTTTCCGGGCTTTATCCGCCTTCACCAAAACGGAAGGCGGCAAAGCCTTTCGTCTGTGTCGGGATCGCCCAGACGCCGCCTGAAAACGGTGCTTTCGCCAGCCGGTCTTCGGACATGTTGTGGCGGTGTGATGTCAGGAAAAGGATGCTGAAATCAGGTCCTCCGAAGCACGGCATGGTGGGGTGCGGGACGGGCGCTGCGAGCACCTCCGCATGCCTGCCGTCTGGCGTGAAAACGTTCAACAGGCCGGCGGAAACGCCCGCGCTGTAATAGGTGCCGCTGCTGTCGAGACAGCCGCCATCCGGTCTTCCCGTCTCTTCCGTCATCCGGGCCACCAGCACGCCCTCATCGAATGTGCCGTTCCTGCTGTCGAATTTTCGCCGGCGTATCCATTTCTGGACGGAATCGCTCTGCCACATGATGGAGCCGTCCGGGGAAAAGGCGAGGCCGTTCGGGCATGTCAGGCCGGTCTGCATGCGCTCGGCGCTTTTTTCGGTGATCCGCCAAAGTTCACCATGGGGCTCCATGTCCGCGAGTGGCACGTTGTGCATGGTTCCCACCCAGAAGGCGCCGTCGGGGCCGATCCGTCCGTCGTTCAGCCGGCAAGGAATGCCGTCCGGTGACGGCAGGGAGTGGAGAAGGCGTGTTTTGCCGCTCTCCGGATCGAGGATGACAATATCCATGCCGCAGGCGACGACGAGGTCGCCGTTCCGACAGAGACCGAGACTCGACACCGTATGGGGAAACGCCCATTCGCGATAAAGGCCGGGCTCGAGCGCTGCGGACCGCACCGTCCTGCCGAGTATATCGCACCAGAAAAGCACCTGTCGCCGCTCGTCCCAAACGGGGGATTCCGCAAGTGTGCTCATCGTGTCGCACAGAAGTTTCGCCTGCGACATGGCAAGCGCTTTTTCGGGAGTTGCCGTATTCATGATGCTCGAACCGTTGAAAATGATGGCGCAGAATTATTCGAAATAGTCCTGGTGGTTCTCGAAAACCTGCGAAAGAATGCCGAGGACGCGTCTCAGGTGCTTGCGCAAACCCTCGGTCGCACGGGCTTCGTCCCCGGCCTTGATCGCATCGTAAACCGCCTCGTGTTCGGAGAGCAGCCGCGCCATATGCGCCTCGTCGGTGATGGCGAGCGCGCGCAGGCGGTCCAGCCCCGCCTTCTCGCGGATCAACAGCGTCTCCAGCCTCTCAAGCCCCGTCGCGGCGGCAAGCGCGCTGTGGAACTGGTCGTCATGCACACGGAAAGCCTTTCTGTCTCCGCGGTGCATGGCTGCGCGCTGGCCGGTGAGGGCGTGTTCGATCTCCTGCTCGGCCTCCGCCGTTATGCCGATCTGGCACAGCCTGCAAACCGCAGCGACCTCCAGCGCCTCGCGGATGAATTGCGCGCTGCGAATGTGCTTTTCCGATAATCTGGAGACATAGGTGCCGCGGCTTGGCAGGGTAACGATCAGGCCGTCATCCCGCAGGCGGCTCAGCGCTTCGCGCACCGGCGTGCGGCTGGAATTGAACAACTGTCCGATCTCGTTCTCCGAAACCGCCTGGCCGGGAAAAAGCTCCCGGGAAAGGATGGCCGATTTCAGCGCGGAATAGATCTGGTCCACGACCGGACGGTTAAGATCCAGCCGTTCCATTGTCGGCACGGTGCCACCTGTTACGGGAATTTTCGGCATATACCCTCCAGCGTTTTCATAACCGGTATACCGGAACACAAGTCTGTTGACAACCGGCATACCGGTATGCAAATGATTGGGCATTGGGAAGGAGGCTCCCGAAATGCAAAATATCAAGACCTGCGTCATCGTTGGTGCCGGAATGGTAGCGAAGACGCATGTGCTTGCCTGTGCGGCAAGCCCTGAAAAAATTCGCCTGAAAGGCATAGTCGATGGGGGTTCCGGCCGCGCCAAGGCGCTGGCCGCCGAAGCCTCGAAACATACCGGATATGAAGTTGCGGTTTATTCCTCAGTTGAGGAGGCGGCGCGCGATACGGATGTCGATTTCGCCATCATCGCAACACCGCCAAATGCCCGTACTGATATCGTCGGGAAACTGGCGAAAGCGGGCAAGCATATCCTGATGGAGAAGCCCGTCGCTCGCAATACGCAGGAAGCAGAGGGTCTCGTCGCCCTGTGTCGCGAGGCAGGTGTTACTCTCGGCATTATCTTCCAGCACCGCATGCGGGCTGCATCGCAAAAAGCCCGTGAACTCGTTGATGGCGGCACGCTCGGGGCGCTGGGCCTCTGCGAAATCTCCGTGCCGTGGTGGCGCGCGCAATCCTATTATGATGAGCCCGGCCGAGGCACGCTGGCGCGCGATGGCGGCGGTGTTCTGATCTCCCAGGCAATTCATACGATCGATCTGGCATTGAGCCTGACGGGGCCGGTGGCCCGTGTGCAGGCCATGGCTGCGACGACGCGTTTCCACCGTATGGAAACCGAAGATTATGTGTCTGCCGGGCTGCGTTTCAAGAACGGCGCTGTCGGCTCGCTCGTTGCAAGTACCGCAAGTTTCCCCGGCGCTGCGGAATCAATACTCCTGCATTTCGACAATGCCAGCCTGAGGCTCGCTTCGGGTCTGTTGCATCTCGACTGGCGCGATGGCCGGCAGGAGACTTTTGGCGGCGCTGCCGCTGGCACGGGCGGCGGCGCCGACCCCATGGCTTTCACGCATGAATGGCATCAGGGCGTCTTCGATGATTTCGCAGACGCCATCTCTTCAGGACGCCCGCCGGTCGTCACCGGTGAAGCGGCTCTTTTGTCTCACAGATTGATCGACGCGATCATCAACTCGGCCGACACCGGCAAGGAAGTGGAACTGCAGGATGAGTAAAGCAATCAAGTTCGTCGCTCTCGGTATTGAGCACCGGCACATTTTCGGCATGGCCCAGAACCTGCTGGATGCCGGCGCCGAATTTGCCGGCTGGTGGACGGAAGGCGAGCCCGATGTCGTGGAAGGCTTCGTCAAGCGCTTCCCGGATGTGCCGCGCGCAGCATCGAAAGAGGCGCTGCTGGCTGACGGCTCGATTGATCTGGTTGTGATCGCCGACATCCCGTCAAAGCGCGCTGATCTCGCGATTGCCGCCATGGAAGCCGGCAAGGATGTCATGTCCGACAAGCCCGGTTGCACCACATTCGAACAGCTCGACCGCCTGCGCCAGACGGTGGCAAAGACAAAGCGCATCTGGACCGTGGATTTCTCCGAGCGCTTCGAAGTGCCAAGCGTGACCAAGGCTGCCGAACTCGTTGCGCAGGGCGCCATCGGCCGCGTCATCCAGACTGTCGGCCTCGGCCCGCACCGCCTGAACCGCCAGATTCGCCCGAAGTGGTTCTTCGAGCGCGAAGCCTACGGTGGTATCATCACCGACATTGCCAGCCACCAGATCGACCAGTTCATGTTCTTCACGGGTTCGACCGAGGTTGAGATCGTGTCCGCCACCGTCGCCAATTACGCCAACCCGCACGATCCGGGCCTGCAGGATTTCGGCGAAGTGGTGCTGCGCGGCGACAAGGGCCACGGCTATATTCGCGTTGACTGGTACACGCCGGATGCGCTGCCGACCTGGGGTGACGGTCGCCTGACCATTCTCGGCACCGAGGGCTACATCGAACTGCGCAAATATGTCGATGTCGGCAACACCGAAGGCACCGACCGCCTAGTTCTCGTGAATGGTGACCGTTGCGAATATATCGATGCCTCCGATGCCGGTCTGCCCTATTTCGCCCGCATCTGCGACGACATCCGCAACCGCACCGAAACGGCCATGACGCAGGAACACGTCTTCAAGGTCTGCGACCTGTCGCTGCAGGCACAGGCCAAGGCTGAGGGAGCCTCGAAATGATTGGTGTTGCCATTATTGGCGCCGGCATCGGCGCCCAGCATCTGAGCGGCTATCGGGCGCTGCCAAAGCGCTTCGTGGTCAAGGCGATCTGCGATCTCGATCTCGAGCGCGCCCGTTCCGTCGCCGGCGATGATACCTCCATTCATCTCACCACCGATCTCGATGAGGTTCTGGCCGATGAGAGCATCCAGCTGATCGACGTCTGCCTGCCGCCGCACCTGCATTTCCCCGTGACGCTGAAGGCGCACGCGGCGGGCAAGGATGTGGTCTGCGAAAAGCCGCTGGTCCGTTCTCTGGAAGAAGCCAATGCGCTGATCGATTCCGTCAAGAAGACCGGCCGCGGTGTATTTCCCGTATTCCAGTATCGCTTCGGACACGCCATGCGCCAGCTGCGCGCGTTGATCGATGCCGGTCTTGCCGGCAGGGCCTTTGTCGCGAGCTCGGAAGTCCATTGGAACCGTGGCGCCAGCTACTACGACATTCCCTGGCGCGGCACCTGGAAGGGTGAATGCGGCGGCGCGATCCTTGGTCACGCCATCCATGCCCATGATCTTCTCTGCCACGTTCTCGGACCGGTCGATGAAGTTTTCGCCATGGCCGATACACGCGTCAACAAGATCGAAACCGAAGATTGCGCAGCACTCAGCTTCCGCATGAAAAGCGGTGCGCTGGCAACCAGCTCGGTGACGCTTGGTGCCGCCGAAGACACGTCGCGCCTGCGCTTCTGCTTTGAGGGCTTCACGGCGGAAAGCGGCACGCTGCCCTATCGTCCGGCGGAAGACACCTGGCGTTTCATCGCCCGCGCCCCGACGACGCAGGATCAGATCGACGCCGTTCTGGCAACGGTGGCTGATGGCGAAAACGGCTTTGCCGGGTTTGTCGAAGCCATTGCCGACGCGATGGAAGGACGCGGCGGCAAGGAAGTGACGGTTCATGACGGCTTGCAGTCCATCGAACTCGTGACGGCCATCTACCGCTCAGTCCGGGAAGGAAAGCCGGTTCGCCTGTCCGACGCGGCCGAAGGCGAATGGATCAAGGGCTGGGCGCCGCGCGCATCTGCCAACGCATAATCATCTAAAGGGAGGAAACCAGATGACCAGAAAATACAGCATGGCGCTAGCGCTCGCCATAGGCGCGGCGTCCTTTGCCGGTGCCGCGCAGGCGGCCCAGGAAGTACGCTTCACCTGCGCTTATGACGGTAACGGCTGCGAGATCCTGAAAGACATTCTTGCGCGTTACGAAAAGCAGCATCCTGATGTGAAGATCGTCACCGATGTCGTGCCCTACAAGGCACTGCTGGAAGGCCTGCCTGTGCAGCTCGCCGGCGGCAGCGGCCCTGACTTCGCAACCGTGACCGATCTTGGCGGCCTCAACCGTTATTATCTTGATCTGACGCCCTATGTGGACGCGAAATATTGGGAAGACAACTTCTCCAACGTGCTGAAATGGTACCGCAGCGGCCCTGACGACAAGGGCATCTACGGCATGCACACGCAGCTCACCATCACCGGCGCCTTCATCAACCGCACCCTGTTCGATCAGGCGAACGTCGCCGTTCCCGGCAAGGATGCGACGCTGGACGACTGGGCGAAGGCCGCCAATGCTGTTGCCAAGGCAACGGGCACGCCTTACCCGATGGCCATTGACCGTTCCGGCCACCGCATCGCCGGCCCGGCCATTTCCTATGGCGCGAAGATTTTCGATGCTGACGGCAAGCCGATCCTCGTCGATGAAGGCTTCACGACGTTCGTGAAGAAGTTCGTGGAGTGGAACAAGGACGGAACCATGGCGCGTGACGTCTGGGCCGGACAGGGCGGCAATACCTACCGTGACGCAGCGCAGGAATTCATCAACGGCCAGTTGGTCTATTATTATTCCGGCAGCTGGCAGACGGCGCGTTTTGACAGCCAGGTGGGCGATGCCTTTGACTGGGAAGTCGTGCCGCAGCCCTGCGGTGGCGCAGCCTGCACCGGCATGCCCGGCGGCACCGGCATCGTCGGTTTCAAGCAGACCAAAAACCCGAAGATCGTTGCCGACATCCTGAACTTCCTCGCTCAGGACGAGAACTATCTCGACTTTACCGTGCGCACCCGCAACGTTCCGGCCAACAAGTCCGTGGCTGACAAGGGCGTGACCTATACCGGTGCGACGCCTGCGACGCAGAAGGCCATGAATGCCTGGCTCGACCAGATTCCCGGTCTCAGCCCGATTGCCTACGCCTACCAGGGCTACAAGAACAACCGCGCCATGTTCAACATCTCAGTCCAGCGCATCACGCAGGCCATCGTCGGTGAAAGCACCGTTGATGAGGCCATGGCCCGTGCGAAGGCGGACCTTGAGGAAGCGTTGAAACAGGCGAAGTGATCCATCGCCTTCCGGCGCGGCGCATGCCGCGCCGCGCCGGATCGAAGGAGGACCCTCATGTATAAATTTCTTGCGCCCGTCATGGGTATTGTCGAACTGCCCTTTTCCTTCCTGCAGAAGGTCCTCGGCCACCGTCGGATCGCCTGGGTGTTTCTGACGCCCAACCTGATCCTCTTTGCGGTCTTTGCCTTTCTGCCCATCGTGCTGAACATGGCCTACTCCGTGACCGGCAGCGAACACATATTACTTTCGGAGCGCCCTTCGGTGGGCGGCGAAAACTTTTCGGTCCTTCTTTCCTGTCAGAATTACCTTGATCCCAATTCCTGCGCGCGCGACCTGTTCTGGCGCTCCGTCTGGAACACGCTGTTCTTCGTCGTGCTGCAGGTGGGTTTCATGGTCGGCTTTTCGTTGATCACGGCCATCGTGCTGAACCGCGATATCAGGGCGCGCGGCTTTTTCCGTGCGGTGTTCTTCTTCCCTGTTTTGCTGTCGCCTGTCGTCGTGGCCCTGATCTGGAAGTGGATTCTCCAGCGTTTCGGCGTTCTTAATGCGGCGATGGAAGGCCTCGGCCTCGGCTCCGTGGACTGGCTGCTCGAGGCCAATCTTGCCTTCGGCTGGTCCGTTTTCCTTTCGGTCTGGGCGCATATGGGCTTCTATACGCTCATTCTCCTCGCCGGCCTTCAGGCGATCCCGCGCGATGTCTATGAGGCGGCGCAGCTGGACAAGGCAAGCCCATGGCGCATCTTCCGGCGCATTACCCTGCCGCTGCTTGCGCCCACCATGCTCGTTGTTCTCGTCCTGTCTGTCATCAAGGGCGTGCAGACCTTCGATGAAGTCTTTGCCTTTACCGGCGGTGGCCCCGGTTCGGCGACGACCTTCATCATTCAATTCATCTATCAGACCGGCTTTGCCGGGACGCCCCGGAATTTCGGTCTTGCGGCCGCCGCTTCGCTGCTGCTCGCCGTGGTGCTCGTGGTGCTGACCGCCCTGCAATTCCGGGCAAACAGGAGCAAGGTCGATGGCTAGGATTGGCGCATTTCTGACCCGTACCCGCGGCCGTAACGGCAAGCTGCACTGGACCGACTGGCTGTCCTACGCCTATCTCGGCGTGGCCGTGCTGATGATGTTCGGTCCTGTCGTTTGGCTCGTGCTCTCCTCGTTCAAGACGGAAGCCGATCTCCAGCGCTTTCCGCCACGGCTGCTGCCCTATAGCCAGGAAACCATGGTGGTGGACGGGCAGCCAAATCCGCTGCCGGCCTATGTCGACAAGGATGGCCGCAAGCTCGGCATGATCAGGCGTATCGGCCTCGTGGCGCAGGTGGTTGATCCCGCCAAGCCGGCGGAAGTCCTGAAGATGCCGTTCAACGAGCTGAAACCGGCTGAAAAGGTGGCGCTGGCGACGGAAAACTACACCGAGCTTTTCCAGCGCTTCAATTTCCCGCTCTATTTCTGGAACTCGACCTTCATCACGGTGACCTCGACCATCATCATGCTGATCGTCAATTCCATGGCGGCCTTCGCGCTCTCGAAATATCAGTTCAAGGGCAGGGGCGCCGTGCTGGCGCTGGTGGTCGGTACGCTGATGATCCCTCAGACAGTTGTGCTTGTACCGCTGTTTCTCATCACCAGCCAGCTCGGTTTGATCAACAGTCTCTGGGGCGTCATCATTCCCGGCGCGGCAACACCAACAGGCGTCTTCCTGCTGCGGCAATACATGCTGACGATACCGGACGAGATCCTCGATGCGGCGCGCATGGACAAGGCCAGCGAGTGGAAAATCTACTGGCGCATTATCCTGCCGCTCTCGGCACCCGCGCTCGCGGTTCTCGCGATCCTTGCGATCATGTGGCGCTGGAACGACTTCCTCTGGCCGCTGATCGTGCTGACCCGCAACGACAACTTCACCCTGCAGCTGGCGCTCAACTCCTTCCAGGGCGAGATGACGACGGAATGGAGCAATCTTCTGGCCATGACGGTGCTGACACTCGCCCCGATCGCGCTGGTCTTCATGTTCCTGCAAAAATATATCGCCACCGGCATTGCGTCCACGGGCGGCAAATAATCCTCAGGGAGGAAATACGACAATGGCAAGTATAGAGCTTCGTCAGGTCAAAAAGACATATGGCGCCCTCGATGTGATCAAAGGCGTCGATCTCGATATCAAGCACGGCGAATTCTGCGTTTTCGTCGGCCCATCCGGCTGCGGCAAGTCGACGCTGCTGCGCATGATCTCGGGCCTCGAAGAGTTGAGCGGTGGTGACATCGTCATCGGCGGTGATGTGGTCAACACGGTGCCGGCTGCGGACCGCGGCCTTGCCATGGTATTCCAGTCCTACGCCCTCTACCCGCATATGACGGTCCGCGAAAACCTCTCTTTCGGTCTTGAGAATATCGGCACGCCGAAGAAGGAAATCGCCGAAAAGATCGCCCAAGTCGCCAAGATGCTGCAGATCGATCAGCTTCTGGAGCGTCGCCCCAAGGATCTGTCGGGTGGGCAGCGCCAGCGCGTCGCCATCGGCCGCGCCGTGGTGCGTGAACCCCGCGTGTTCCTTTTCGACGAACCGCTTTCCAACCTCGATGCGGAACTGCGCGTCGATATGCGCGGTGAGATTTCCAGTCTGCACCGGCGTCTCGGCAATACCATGATCTATGTGACGCATGATCAGGTGGAAGCCATGACCATGGCCGACAAGATCGCCGTTCTGCGCGCCGGCAAGCTTGAACAGTTCGGCGTACCGCTCGATCTCTATAATCGCCCGGCCAATATTTTCGTTGCAGGCTTTATCGGCTCGCCGAAGATGAATTTCTTTGCAGGGGAAGTGACTTCGGACGCGACACCTGCGCTTAAAATCGCGACGGGCGAGACTATCCCGCTGCCACAGACCGGCTTTGCCTATAAGCCCGGCCAGAAGGTGACGCTTGGCGTACGCCCGAACCATGTGGAGCCGGGCGAAGGCGGCGCGTTGACAATGTCCGTACGCACAGCGGAACAGCTGGGCGGGGAGTCCTATCTCTACGGTAATCTCGGTGACGGCACCCCGGTGACACTGCATCTTTCCGGCCAGACCTCGACATCGGCGGGCGAAGTCATCCGCCTGTCGGCGCCACTTCAACACGTCCACCTTTTCGACACGACGAGCGGGCTGACGCTCCGGCAGGACTGACAGCCTCAGGCACCACCCGCAACGCAGGACCAATGACATGACCGATAAAAAACTCCGTTCCGACCGCTGGTTCGCACCTGATGACCTGCGCAGCTTCGGCCACCGCTCGCGCATGATGCAGCTGGGTTATGCGGAGGAGGATTTTATCGGCAAACCCGTCATCGGCATCCTAAACACCTGGTCGGAGCTCAACACCTGTCATTCGCACTTTCCGGAGCGCGTGCAGGATGTGAAACGCGGCGTGTTGCAGGCCGGTGGTTTCCCCGTCGAAATGCCGTCGCTTTCCGTCGATGAGAGCTTCACCAAGCCGACATCGATGCTCTATCGCAACATGCTGGCCATGGAGACGGAAGAAATGATCCGCTCGCATCCGCTCGATGGCGTGGTGCTGATGGGCGGTTGCGACAAGACGACGCCGGGCCTCGTCATGGGGGCAATCTCGGCCGGCGTGCCGATGATCTACCTGCCCGCCGGCCCGATGTTGAGCGGAAATTATGCTGGCAAGGTGCTAGGCTCGGGTTCGGACGCGTGGAAATATTGGGATGAGCGCCGCGCAGGCAATGTCACGGACGAGGAATGGCGTGGCGTGCAGGGCGGCATCGCCCGTTCTGCCGGTGTCTGTATGACGATGGGCACGGCCTCGACCATGACGGCCATTGCCGATGCGCTCGGCATCACCCTGCCGGGTGCCTCCTCCATTCCCGCGGTCGATTCCGAACATCAGCGCATGTCCGCCGCCTGCGGCCGCCGCATTGTCGAGATGGTGTCGGAAGACCTGACACCAAACCAGATACTGACAGCGGCAGCGTTCCGCAACGCCGCCATCGTCGCCATGGCGACGGGTTGTTCCACCAATGCCGTCGTGCACCTCATCGCCATGGCGCGCCGTGCCGGTGTGCCGATGACGCTGGACGAGCTGGACGAACTTGGCCGCGTCACGCCGCTCATCGCCAATGTCCGCCCTTCCGGCAAGGACTATCTAATGCAGGACTTCTTTTACGCTGGCGGTCTCAGGGCGCTGATGAAGCAGCTGGAAAGTCGTCTAGACTGTTCCGTGCTGACCGTGACCGGCCGCAGCATGGGCGAAAACCTCGAGGGTGCGAAGGTCTACAACGACGACGTCATCCGCTCGCTCGATAATCCCGTCTATGCGGAAGGATCGCTTGCGGTGCTGCGTGGCAATCTCTGCCCTGACGGTGCCGTCATAAAGCCTGCCGCCTGCGATCCCAAACTGCATGTGCATCAGGGTCCGGCGCTGGTGTTTGACAGCTACCCCGAAATGAAGGCCGCCATCGATGATGAGAATCTCGACGTGACGCCCGACCATGTGTTGGTGCTGCGCAACGCCGGTCCGCTCGGCGGCCCCGGTTTTCCGGAATGGGGCATGCTTCCCATCCCCAAGGCGCTGATCAAGAAGGGTCACCGCGACATGGTGCGCATTTCCGATGCCCGCATGTCCGGCACCTCCTATGGCGCCTGCGTACTGCATGTCGCGCCGGAAAGCTTCGTCGGCGGGCCGCTCGCGCTTCTGAAGACCGGCGATATCGTCCGCCTCGACCTGCCGCAGCGTCGTCTCGACATGCTGGTCAGCGAAGAGGAAATCGCCAGCCGCCGCGCCGCCTGGCAGGCGCCAGCACCGCGTTATGAACGCGGTTATGGTTATCTCTTCTCCAAGCATGTCACCCAGGCCGATCAAGGCTGCGATTTCGACTTCCTGCAGACGGATTTCGGCCGCACCGCCGGCGAGCCCGATATTTTCTGAGGACGCCATCATGTTGAAGCGATTGCTCATCACAGGCGCCGGCGGCAAGCTGGGCAGCATGTTGCGCGGACGACTTGGCCATGTCGCCGAGACCATCTGCCTTTCGGATGTCGTCGATCTCGGTGAGGCAGCCCCCCATGAGGAGCTTTTTCGCTGCCGGCTCGAAGACGAAGCGGCGGTTCATGAACTGGTGAAGGGCTGCGACGGCATCGTCCATCTCGGCGGTATTTCGGTGGAAAAGGCTTTTGATCCCATCGAGGCCGCCAATCTTCGCGGCGTCTACAATCTTTACGAAGCGGCGAGACAAAACGGCCTGCCGCGCATTCTCTTCGCCTCCAGCAACCACACGATCGGTTATTACCCACAGGGACAACAGCTCGAGCCGGAAACGCCTTTCCTGCCGGATGGCCTTTATGGCGTCTCGAAGATTTTCGGTGAGGCGATGGCAAGTCTCTACCACTCCAAATTTGGCCAGGAGACGGCCATCGTCCGTATCGGGTCGTGCGAAGAAAAGCCCACCAACTGGCGGATGCTGTCGACCTGGCTCAGCTACGGCGACTTCGTCTCGCTGATCGAGGCCACCTTCCGCGTGCAGAAACTCGGCTGCCCGGTTATCTGGGGCGTTTCCGCCAATGACGACAGCTGGTGGGACAATTCCCATGTCGATTTTCTCGGCTGGCAGCGCCGCGACAATGCCGCGCGCTACCGTGCGGAAATCGAACGCGATTTGCCACGGCCCGATCCCGAGGCCGCGATCGCAAAATATCAGGGCGGCATCTTCACAGACGAACCCATTCACAAGACTTGAAACACATCCATCCGCCATTGCGAGGAGACAGACATGAACAATGAAACGCGCGAAAAACTGATGACGATTTCCGTCGCTACGCTGGCGACGGCGCTTTACAAGCGGGGTTTGCGCAACCAGGTCATTCAGGGCGTGCGCCCGCTTGGTTACAAGGGCAAGAACATGGTCGGGCCGGCATTTACGCTGCGTTACATGCCCGCACGCGAAGACCGCAACCAGCTCGTCGAATTCCGCAATCCCGCCCATCCGCAGCGCGTCGCCATCGAAACCTGCCCCCCGGGCCATGTGCTTGTCATGGACAGCCGCAAGGATGCGACCGCGGCCTCGGCCGGCGATATTCTGGTAACCCGCCTGATGGTTCGCGGCGGCGCCGGCATCGTTTCCGATGGCGGTTTTCGTGACGCCGCCACTATCGCCGAGCTGGATATTCCCGCCTACCACACCCGCCCTTCGAGCCCCACTAACCTGACCAAACACGAGGCAATCGAGATCAACGGTCCGATCGGCTGCGGCGATGCGCCGGTCTTTCCGGGCGATATCATTGTTGGTGATGCCGATTGCGTTATCGTCATCCCGGCGGGCATTGCCGACGACGTGGCGACCGAGGCTGTGGAAATGACGGCTTACGAAGATTTCGTGGTGGAGCAGGTCAAGGCAGGCCAGACGATCATCGGGCTTTACCCCTGCACCAAGGAAGAACACCAGACGGCTTTTGCCGAATGGCGCAAGAAGAACAACCGCTGAGCCTTTTCATAGCCAACCCAGTGCTTTCGCCGCGCGGATCGCCTCCGCGCGGCGTTTGCAATCCAGCTTGCGGAACAGGTTGCCGAGGTGAAACTTCACCGTCACTTCTGAGATATTGAGTGTCTGGGCGATCTTCTTGTTCGACATGCCGCTGGCCAGCAGTTGCAGCATCTGCGCCTCCCGCTGCGAAAGCCCGCCATGCAGGGCGCGCGCCTGCGGTGAATTCACCGAGGCGGCGAAAATCGACAACGCGGCGCGGACATCGGAAGAGGTTTCGATGAAACTGCGGATGCGGCGATTGTTCAGAAGCGGCGACAGGAATACGCGTTCTTCCGACAGGACGCCATTGCAGCCAAGGCGGGTTGCCGATTCAAGAGCGGTGAGGATATGGGCGCGGGCGGCGGCGTTGTCGCGGCGCTGGTGCGCGGCGTAGCTCTGCCAGATTCTCAGCGCGACCTTCTCGCGGTTGGTGACCTTGGGATTGGCAATCATCGCGTCGATCTGGCGGGAGAGATAGGCGCGCGGTGTGAAAAGATGCACCGCATCGCGCAGCCAGGCCATGACATAGGCGATCTCATCGCGCCGCGTCAGCCGGGAAAGATCTTCATGCGCGCTCTCCACCCAGTTGCGGCCCATGGGCATGCGGATCGCCGAAAGCGTTGCGGCCGCATCCGCCCACCGGTTGGCGTTCTGATAGGCGATGGCCGTCCTGATCTCCATCATCGCATGGAATTGCAGCCCTTCCGAAAGATGGATCCACAGGCCGTCGAGAAAGCCCGGACGCACGGTCATCGGAAAATGGTCGATCAGCACCTGCGAGGCGTAAAACAGGGCAAACTGCATCAGGCTCGGCCAGATTTCGGCAGCGGCGAAGTGATCGAATTCGTGCTCGACGAAATGCAGCAGGTCGCGCGGTTTTCCCGCTTCATAGGCAAGGCAGGCTTCCGCCAGCCGCAACATCCGGAACTCCTGTACGGCATCATGCGGCACCTGTTCCAGCCGTGCGCGCGCCTCCTGCGCCGCCCGGCGGGCCAGAAGCATATCGCCGCTCATCAACCGCAGCACGATCTGGTGCAGATGGATAAAGAATTCCAGCAGGGGCTGTCCGCCCATCTTGCGCAGATAGATCAGAGCGCGTGCGGCGGCCGCCTCGGCCTCGCGGAAATTGCGGCGGCGGATTTCGAATTCCAGCAGCGCATTGTAATAGGCCGCCCATTTGCCGTGGTCGTCCATGGGGTAGTCGGCCATGAACTCGGCGAGACGGGTTATCACCGCGTCATTGGGCGTCAGGTCTTCGGCAATCATCAGGTTCAGCCGGAAGGTGCGGGCCGCGAAGGAAAACCGCGAGCCACGGGCAAGCACCTTCAGTGGATCGAGATAGTCCGAACCGAGGCTCTTACCGAGCAAATGGCGCACGCGCTGCAATTCGCCCTGTTTCAGCAGGGCGCGGGTAACGGCGAAGAGCACGGTTTCATTCGTTGCGATCATATCCTGCGAAAACCGCATGATGATCTCGCGAAACCTGTCGACGCTGCTTCGATAGATCAGCTCACGGCCATGGGCGCGTTCCAGGATTTGCGCCGCATGGGTCTCATAACCACGGTCAAGCAGCATCGCCATGGCCGCAAGCGCCCGGCCTTCCTTTTCGAAAGCCGATGCGACCTCCACCACGGCGCTGCCTGCCTGCAGGGTGGCGAGACGTTCCCGTGCAGCCACGCCCAGAAGACGTATCAGGGTGGGGTGGCTGTCGGGATTTCCAGTGAGGAAAGGCGGCAGCAGTTCGGTCCAGTCCGCCTCGGGTTCCGCAGAAGGGTTTTCCAGCCAGAACGAAAGCTCAACCGTCTGGGCGGGAGAAAGATGCGGCAGGTAGTTTTCCCGCAGATAGTCGACACACAGCGTTTCATTCGGAAAACGCGCCAGTGAGAGAAAAGCCGGCCAACCCGCATAGTCGTGGAGTGCGAGACGTTTCTGCTCAGGTGGCAGGTCTTTCACCTCGTCCTCACCAAGAAGCAGTTCATTCGGTCCGATGGTAAGCGAACCGCGATGCAGGATTTGCCGGGCCAGTCCGCTGATCCGCTGATCCGGCCGGCAGGCGATGACCACCAGACGCACCGCCTCCAGAATGGCGGCGGGCATGCGGGCTGCCCGCGCGAAAACCGGCACATCCCACAGGAGACAGCCATTCGTGGCCTCGTCACTTCGCGGCTGGTGCGTGCGGCACACCTCGCTTCCTAGCTCTTTTGCGAGCATTTCCAGCAACACGCTTTTTCCCGCACCCGCAGGTGCGCGCAGAAAGACCACGCCGGCGGTTTCGCTGGCAATGCGGCGGCAGAGGTGGGTGCGGGGAAGGAGCGTCATTCGCAAAGGGATAGGGGATTTAATCTTAAAAACCTATACTCATCTTTTAAAAAACTATACCTTTTCCAGATTGTTCAAACGGACATGTGGTGAAAACTTGTGCTCACGCAACCGAGCACAAGGAACGTTCCACCGATGCAGCAACATCCGCTGGTCGCGATTTTGAACAGGCTCGGCACCTTCGTGCTGGTCATGATCGCCCTGTCCATCATGATTTTCGTGCTGGCCCGCGTGGTGCCGGGCGATCCCGCCCGCATGGCGCTCGGCCCTGCGGCAACGCAGGAGCAGGTGGATGCGCTGCGCGGCGAGATGGGCCTCGATAAGCCGCTCGCCGTCCAATATCTCGACTATATCGGCAATGCCCTGCACGGCGATCTTGGTTTCTCGCTGGTGTCGCAACGCCCGGTGACTACCGATCTGGCGCAGACCGTTCCGGCTACCGTGGAGCTGGTACTTGTCTCGGTCATCTTCATGTTTGCCGTTGCCATCCCGCTCGGCGTCATCACGGCGCATTACCGCGACCGGCCGCTTGACCATATCGGCCGCATCCTCTCGCTCACCGGGGTCACGATCCCGAGCTTTCTTTTCGCCATCACGCTGCAATTGCTGGCCGCCCGGTTTCTCTCCGGCTGGCCGATCATCGGCAGGCTCGATCACGGGCTTGGCTGGCAGGGCGGTCCGACGGGCTTCATCCTCATTGACGGCATGCTGGCGGGACGTTTCGACGTCGTGCTCGATGCGCTGAAGCATCTCGCGCTGCCCGCCTTCGCACTTTCCATGGCCGGCATCGGCCAGATCACCCGCATCACGCGCTCCTCGATGATCGAGAACCAGCGCAAGGACCATGTGCTCACCCTGCAAAGCTTCGGCGTGCCGGAGCGGGTCATCATCTTCCGTTACCTGCTGAAGCTCTCTTCCATCGCGCCGCTGACGATCATGGGTCTCGAATTCGCGTCGCTGATCGGCAATGCCTTCGTGATCGAGATGGTCTTCGCCTGGGGCGGGTTCGCTTCTTACGGGCTGAACGCCATCCTGCAGAAAGACCTCAATGCCGTGACCGCCGTGGTGCTGGTGGCCGGCCTGTTCTTCATCGTTGCGAACCTGATCGTGGATGTCCTGATCTCGATCATCGACCCGCGCCTGCGCCGCAAGGAGGCTCGCTGATGGCTGATATGAAAATGCTCGAACCCACCGATCGGGGCTTAAGCGCCGGTTACATGATGTGGTATCGCTTCAGCCGCAATCCGGCGGCGGTCATCGGCTCGCTGATCCTGCTGTCGGTGCTGGTGCTGGCGGTCTTCGCGCCATGGCTCACGCCCTATCCCAAACATATCGGCGCGGTCGTCGATTTCCGCGCCCGCCATATGCCGCCGGATCTGGAGCACTGGTTCGGCACCGACAAGGCCGGGCGCGATATCTTTTCCCGCACCATCTTCGGGCTCCGCGTCTCTCTGCTTCTCGTCATCGGCGTGCTCGGTATTTCGGTTCCCGTCGGCACGGTGCTTGGCCTGATCGCCGGTTATTTCGGCGGATGGACCGAAAAACTCATCAGCGGCCTGACGAATGTGATGCTGGCCATGCCGCCGCTCGTCATGGCGCTGGCGGTCTCCAACCTTCTGGAGCCGACGCTGATGAACGCCATGATCGCGATCACCCTTCTGTGGTGGACCTGGCATGCACGGCTGATCTATTCGGTGTCGAAGTCCATTGCGTCCGAAGACTACATCGAGGCGGCGCGTCTTGCCGGCGCCGGGCCGTTGCACATCCTCTTTCGCGAAATCCTGCCCAATTGCGTATCGGTCATATCGGTCAAGACCACGCTCGATGCCGCCTTCGTCATTCTGTTCGGCGCGACGCTCAGCTTCCTCGGTTTCGGCGTCAAGCCGCCGACCCCTGATCTTGGATCGATGGTCGCCGACGGGCGCCAGTTCATGCCGGATTTCTGGTGGGAAGTGCTCTGCCCCGGCGCGGCCGTGCTTTACGTGACGCTGGGTTTCAATCTGCTGGGCGACGGCCTGCGCGACATGTTCGACGTGGAAAGCTAAGGCCATGACTGAACCGCTTCTCAAGGTCGGAAATCTCAACGTCACCTTCACCAATTACGGCCGCACCCGGCAGGTGCTGCGCGATGTCGCCTTCACGGTTGCCGCCGGTGAGCGTGTGGCGCTGATCGGCGAAACCGGATCGGGCAAATCGGTCACGGCCAAGGCGATTATCGGCACCCTGCCGAAGAATGCCGCGATCACCTCCGGCGCCATTATCATCGATGGCCGCGACGTGCTTGCCCTGCCGCGCAGAGAACGTGAGGCGCTGAAGGGAACGGCGTTTTCGCTGATCATGCAGGACCCGCTATCGTCCTTCAATCCGGTCTTCAAGATCGGCACCCATCTCGATGATGTCATGCGCTTTGCCGACAAACGCGATGGTATCAACTCGTCCAAGGCGGAGCGCCGCAACCGCATCGCAGCCGTTTTGCGCCGGGTGCAGCTTGCTGACACCGAGCGGGTGATGAACGCCTATCCGTCCGAACTTTCGGGCGGCATGCGCCAGCGCGTGTTGATCGGGCTTGCCCTGCTGCATCAGCCGAAGCTCCTGATCGCGGACGAACCGGGCACGGCACTTGATGTGACGACGCAGGATGAAATCCTCAATCTCATCAACCAGCTGGTCGCCGAAGAAAACATGGCGCTCTTGATGATCACCCACAATCTCGGTGTCGTGCGCAAGGTAGCGGATCGGGTCGTGGTCATGCACCACGGCGATATCGTCGAGACCGGACCCTGCGCGCAAATCCTCCATAGCCCCGCAGAGGATTACACGCGCTCGCTTCTGGATGCAGTGCCGCCGCTTTATGGCCCGCGCGTGACCGATCTGGCGCAGAGCACGCGTTCGCCCATCGTCACCATCAAAGGGCTGAACAAGATTTATGGTCGGCGCAACGGTTATCACGCCGTGCGGGATGTGAATCTGACGCTGAAGGAAGGCGAGGTATTCGGCCTGGCGGGTGAATCCGGCTCCGGCAAAACTTCCGTCGCCCGTATGATCATGGGCCTTTCACGCCCGACCTCCGGCAATCTTGTCATTGACGCTCCCGCGCCTGCGCGCGGCAAGCGATTGACGCAGATCGTCTATCAAAACCCGGGCACCTCGCTTAATCCGAAGCGCACGGTGAAACAGACGCTTGCCTTGCCGCTGAAATCCATCGGCATGGATGGGCAGGCGCGTGAAAACCGCATGCAGGAACTGATGGGGCTGGTGCGGCTGCCGCAATCCTATCTCGGCAAATATCCGCATGAGCTGTCCGGCGGCCAGAAGCAGCGTGTGGCGATTGCCCGGGCGTTGGCGGCCGAGCCGAAAATTCTCATCCTCGATGAGCCAACGGCCGCACTCGATGTGTCCGTGCAGAAGACGGTTATCGACCTTCTGCTGCAGCTGCGTGAGGAGCTTGGGCTGACCTATCTGATGATCTCGCACGACCTGTCGCTGATGCGCAATTTCTGTTCGCGCATCGCGATCATGCTGCGGGGCGAGATTGTCGAAGAGGGCGTGACGTCGGCGGTCTTCGCCGAACCGGCCCATCCCTATACCCGCGCCCTGATCGCGGCCATCCCCGTCGTCACTGACGAGGAAGAACGTCTCAAACCCACGGTGACCGAGGAGGAGCGCATGCGCTTCCTCGTTAAATCGACCGATTTATGAAAGAGGAGCCTGACGTGTATCGCGTTGGAATTGACGTCGGCGGCACGAATACAGATGCCGTTGTGTTGCAGGATAAAACCGTTCTGGCGGGGGTGAAGGCCTCCACGACAGAGGATGTGACGTCAGGCGTCATCGAAGCCCTTGAAAAGGTCATCGAGGCATCGGGCATAGACAGGGCGCGCATCGGTGCCGTGATGATCGGCACCACACATTTCACCAATGCGGTGATCGAGCGTCGGCATATGGACGAGGTTGCAGCCATCCGGCTCGGCCTGCCGTCCGGCGCCGGCCTGCCGCCCATGGTCGACTGGCCGGATGACCTCCGGGAAATCGTCGGCAATCACGGTTATCAGGTGCGCGGCGGTTATGAATTCGACGGCCGCGAAATTTCGCCGCTCGATGAGGACGAGATTGTCCGCATCGCCGCCGATATCCGCGCCAAGGGCCTGAAGGCCGCTGCCGTCACCTGCGTTTTCAGCGGCATCAACGAAGCGATGGAGCTGCGGGCGAAGGAAATCCTGCAGGAACGCTGCCCCGGTCTGCCGGTGGTGATGTCCAAGGATATTGGCCGTCACGGTCTGCTTGCACGGGAAAGTGCGGCGATCATGAATGCCAGCCTGCTGTCGCTTGCCGACCGCACGGTTGCGGCTTTCGGCGAGGCGCTGAAGGCTGCGGGCATCACCTGCCCTTTCTATATCACCCAGAACGACGGTACACTGATGGCCGCTGATGTGGTGCGCGGTTTCCCCGTGCTCACCTTTGCTTCCGGTCCGACGAACTCCATGCGCGGTGCGGCCTTCCTCACCGGTCTCAAGGATGCCGTCGTCGTGGATGTGGGCGGCACCACGTCGGACGTCGGCTCGCTTTCGCACGGCTTCCCGCGACAGGCCTCGACCACGGTGGATATTGGCGGCGTGCGGACCAATTTCCGCATGCCCGACGTCTTTTCCATCGGTCTCGGCGGCGGTTCCCTCGTGGTCAATGGCGACCATGGCCTGACTGTCGGGCCGAAATCCGTCGGTTACCGCGTTCGCCGCGAAGCGCTCTGCTTCGGTGGCTCGACCCTGACGGCGACCGATATCGCGGTTGCCTCAGGCAAGGCCGATGTTGGCGAGAAAAGGCTGGTCTCCAGCCTTGATAAAAAGCTCGTGGATGCTGCCGTCAACAAGATCAACGACATGCTTGAAGCCTGCGTGGAGCGCAGCCGCATCTCATCGTCACCGGTGCCGGTTATCGCCGTTGGCGGCGGTTCCATCCTGATGCCGGATCGCATCGGTGATCTTGAGGTTATCCGGCCTGAGAATTTCGCGGTGGCCAATGCCGTTGGCGCGGCCATTGCGCAGATCAGCGGTGAGACCGACCGGGTCTTCTCACTCGTCGATGGACGCACGCGCGAGAGCGCACTGGCTGAGGCAGAAGCGGAGGCCCGCGAAAAGGCGGTTGCCGCCGGCGCGATTGCCGCGACGCTCGAAGTGATCGAGCGCGAGGATATGCCGCTGGCTTACCTGCCCGGCAACGCCACCCGCATTCATGTGAAAGTTGTTGGAGAAATGGGAGCCAATCATGGCTGAGACACGCAAGCTGAAATATGACGAAGCGGCATTGCGGACGCTGACCCGTGAGGACCTGGACGCATTGGAAATCGGCGCCGGCATTCTCGGCACGGGCGGCGGCGGCAATCCGTATCTCGGCAAGCTTCTGGCGCTGGAGGCCATGAAGGCCGGCTACGAGATGAAGATTCTCGCAACCGACGCCATCGAGCCGGACGCGCTCTGCATGTCCATCGGCGGTATCGGCGCGCCTGTCGTCGGCGTCGAGCGCATTCGCGAAGGCCGTGAAGGCCTGCGTTGCCTGCGGGCGATGGAAGAGCTGATCCGCACGCCAGTTGACGCCATCGTCTGCGAGGAAATCGGCGGTTCCAATTCCATGAACCCGCTGGTGACGGCGGCGCTGGGCGGCCTGCCGATCCTCGATTGCGATGGCATGGGCCGGGCTTTCCCGGAAATGCAGATGACCACCTTCTCCATCTATGGCCATAGTTCCACGCCCTCGGTGATGTGCGATCTGCACGGTAATGCCGTCATCTTCAGCCATGCCGTTTCCGAGGTCTGGCACGAGCGTATGGCACGCGCTTGCGTCGTCTCGCAGGGCGGTGGCGCGATGCTGGCGACCGCGCCGATGCAGGCGCACTACGTGCACCAGTATGGCATTCCGAAAACCTACACCAAGGCCATTGCCATCGGTGAGGCGGTGATCCGTGCCCGCAAGCAGCAGGAAGACCCTATTGCTGCAGTCTGCGCGCTCGAAGGCGGGCGGCGCATCTTCAACGGCAAGATCACCGATCTGAAGCGCCATCTGCGCGGCGGTTTCGCGGTCGGCGATCTCACGCTGTCCGGTTTCGACGACTGCGCCGGCCAGACGGCGGGCGTCGCCATCCAGAACGAATTTCTGCTGTTTTCCCGTGACGGCAAGGTGGAAGTGACGGTGCCCGATCTGATCGTTCTGCTCGATGTCGACACGGGTTATCCGATCACCACCGAAGTGCTGCGCTACGGCCAGCGCGTGGCCGTCATCGCCATTCCCTGTCACGACCTGCTGCGCAGCGCCCGCGCGCTTGAGGTCGTCGGGCCGGCGGCCTTCGGCTATCCGGACATTCCTTTCTCACCGCTGCCCGTTCCGGTCAGCAAGGCTGCCTAACCATAAGCGGGCCCGATGACCCGCAATAAAGAGGAGAACGATAATGAAAATGCCTGTAGTTTCTTCCCGTCTCGCCGCGCTGGCACTCGGCACGGCGCTTGCGTTGCCGATTTTTTCTTCTGCAGTCCTTGCGGAAGACAAGGTGTCGGTCGCGGTCAACACCATGCAGATATTCAGCTCGCTCGACCCTGCGAAAGTGACTGACTATACCGGCTACATGGCCATCGTGAACATGTATGACGGTCTGACCACGGTAAACGCCAAGGGCGAAATCGTGCCGCATCTCGCGAAATCCTGGGAGATTTCCGAAGACGGCCTGACCTACACTTTCCACCTGCGCGACGATGCGAAATTCCAGGACGGTACGGCAGTGAAGGCTGCCGATCTTGCCTGGTCGATCCAGCGCCTGCTCGGCATCAACAAGGGCCCGTCGAACCTCATCGTCGGCGTGCTGAAGCCCGAAAACGTTACCGCGCCTGACGATGCCACGCTGGTCATGAAGATCGAGCGCCAGTTCTCGCCCTTCATGGCGGCAACGCCGCTGATGATGGCGATGAACAAAACGCTGATCGAAGCCAATGCCAAGCCCGAAGACAAATGGGGTGAGGCTTATGTCGGGGAACACTCCGCCGGTTCCGGCCCCTACAAGCTGGTCAGCTACAACCGTTCTGCCGACATGGTGATCGCCCGCAATGCCGATTATTTCCTCGGCTGGAACAAGGGCAAGCCGATCGATGAGGTGCGCTTCGTGCAGACCAGCGACGACGCCACCGTCAAGGCGCTGGCGGAAAAGGGCGAGCTCGGCCTTTCCTCGCACGGGCTTGGCAACGACACCTATGAATCTATCGGCCGGATGAAGGGTTACAAGCTGATCCAGACCCGCACCGCCGGCGGCTTCGTCATCAAGCTCAACACCAAGGTCTATCCGACCGACGACGTCCACGTCCGCCGCGCGATCGCTTATGCGACCGACTACAAGACGATCCAGGAAGTAATCTATCCGGGCTTCGATATGAAAGGCCCGCTTTCCGACGCGTTCAAGGACGCGCATGATGGCGATATCCAGCCCGGTGTCTACGATCTGGAAAAAGCCAAGGAAGAGCTGGCGAAGTCGAAATATGCCGGCCAGAAGATCACGCTCGTCAACAGCTACGTCGCGTCGCTCGCCTTCGAGGCGGAAGTGGCGCTGCTGTTGCAATCCAGCCTCGAGCAGATCGGCATCATGCTCGATATCAAGCCCGAGCCGTGGAACCGTATCGTCGAGCTTTCTTCCAAGCCCGAAACAACGCCGGCATCGACCCAGGTGAATATCTCGCCGACCTATCCGTCGCCGGATTCGATGTTCTACAACCAGTATCATTCCAAGGCATCCGGCACCTGGATGTCGATGGAATGGCTGCAGAACGCGGAAATCGACGGCTTGATCGACAAGGTTCGCTCCACCACTGATGTGAACGAGCAGAACGCCACCTACAAGGAACTGCAGACGAAGATCGTCGATCTTCAGCCTGACGTCTGGGCGGTTGCGCCGAACCGCCGTTATGCGGCGAACAAGTGCCTTCAGGGTTACGAATTCATTCCCATGCAGAGCTGGGACCTGAACTTCTCCAACTTCCATTGGGACTGCAAGGCCGAGTGATCTTTACCTCATGAAAACCGACCCCGCCCAGATGGCGGGGTTGGCAGACTTGGAACTTCAAAGGGAAGGAGCATCGCCTGCGGCCGGAAAGGCTGCGGCATGCCCGAGGATGACGCATGATCCAGGAATTTTCCGAAGACGATATCGAACCTCTGGCCACCGGCGCCTGGATTCTGGGAACGGGTGGCGGCGGCAACCCCTATATCTCGACGCTCAATCTGCGGCGTCTCTATGCCGAGGGGCGGCGGGTAAAGGTCATGGATCCCATGGCGCTTGCCGATGATGACATGGTTGCCGTCGTCTCCAAGATGGGGGCGCCGCTTGTCGGTCAGGAACGGCTGGGAGATCCCGTACATCTCGCCCGCGCTGTCGAGGTCATGGAGGATTATCTCGGCAAGCCATTCCGGGCGATCATGAGTGTGGAGATCGGCGGCTCCAACGCGCTCTCGTCTTTCCTCGCCGCCGCCGTGCTCGACCGGCCGGTCGTTAATGCCGACGCCATGGGACGGGCCTATCCCGAAGCACAGATGACTTCTTTCGCCATCGGCAACCTGCCGATGTTTCCGCTGTCGCTGGTCGATGTGCGCGACAATGAGGTGATCGTGACCCGCGCGGCCTCCTGGAAATGGATGGAGCGCATCTCGCGCAAGGTCTGCACCGAAGTGGGCTCCACCGCCGCCACCTGCAAGGCGCCGCGCACCGGCAAGGAAGTGAAGGAGTGGGGTATTCATTACACCGTCACCAAGGCGACCGAACTCGGGCGCGCGGTGATGGAGGCCCGTGCGCGCCATGACGATCCCGTTCAGGCGGTTCTCGACCACGAGGGCGGCAAGCAGCTGTTCCGCGGCAAGGTGGTGGACGTGGCTCGCGAGACCACGGGTGGTTTCCTGCGCGGCAGCACGACCATTGAAGGCATCGATGCCGACCGTGGTTCGCGCATGGAGCTCGCATTCCAGAATGAGTGGGCCGTTGCCTTCCGCGATGGCCAGCCAATCGCCATGACGCCGGACCTGCTTTGCCTTCTCGATACGGTTTCCGGTGGCGCCATCGGTACGGAATCGGTGCGTTACGGCCAGCGCGTGACGGTTGTCGCCCTGCCGGCACCAGAGCTTTTGACGACGCCTGCCGGCATCGCCGCCGTCGGCCCGCGCGCCTTCGGTTATGACATTGACTTCAGATCGGTATTCCCATGAAACGCATCGGTATTGACGTTGGCGGCACCAATACGGATGCCGTTCTGATCGATGGTGACACCATCGTCGCTTCCATCAAGGTCCCGACCACGCAGGATGTCCTGTCCGGCGTGAAGGCGGCGCTCGCCCATGTGTCTGGCCATGTCGGCGCGGCGGACCGGCCGATTGATGCGGTGATGATCGGCACCACCCATTTCACCAATGCGGTGGTGGAGCGCGCCCGGCTGGAGCGGGTTGCGGCGATCCGCATCGCCCTGCCGACCGGTTCTTCGCTGCCGCCGATGTGCGATTGGCCGAAGGATCTTCGCGAGGCCGTTGATCCGCTGATCTTTATGGTCCACGGCGGCCATGAATATGACGGCAGTCCGCTGGTGCCTATGGTTCCCGATGAAATTCGCGAAGCGGCGATGAAAATCCGCGATGCGGGTATCACTTCCATCGCCATTTCCGCGACCTTCTCACCGCTGACGACGGAATGCGAGGTAAGGGCGGCGGAAATCGTCCGTTCTGTGATCCCTGATGCACGCATCACGCTCTCCCATACGCTTGGCCGCATCGGGCTGCTCGAGCGAGAAAATGTCGCTCTCCTGAATGCAGCGCTGCAAACGCTCGGCAAGACCACGGTTCAGGCATTTTCGGATGCGCTGCGCGAAGCGGGCGTGAAGGCGCCGTTCTATCTGACCCAGAATGACGGCACCGTGGCGCTCGCGGATGTGGCCGCCGCCAACCCCGTGCACAGTTTCGCTTCCGGCCCGACCAATTCGATGCGCGGTGCGGCCTTCCTCACCGGGCTTTCCGATGCGATGGTGGTGGATGTCGGCGGCACCACCTCCGATATCGGCTGCCTTGTCGGCGGTTTTCCGCGCGAGGCGAACAATATTGTCCATATTGGCGGGGTACGCACGCTCTTCCGTATGCCCGACCTTCTGCCGATTGCGCTCGGCGGCGGCACCATCGTTGACCCTGAAACAGGCAAGATCGGTCCGCGCTCGGTCGGTTACCGCATCCTGACGGAAGCCCGGGTTTTCGGCGGCGAGACGCTGACAACATCGGATATCGCCGTTGCCGCCGGCCTGATCGAGATGGGTGACCGCGACCGTGTGAAAGACCTCGATCCGGCTTTCGTGCAGGCCTCGCTTCAACGCATCCGCGACATGGTGGCCGACAGTTTCGACCAGATGAAAACCTCGGCCGAAGACGTGCCGCTGGTTGCCGTCGGCGGCGGGGCGTTTTTGATTCCCGAGACGGTTCCGGGTGCGTCGGAAGTGCTGCGTGTGGAAAATGCCGGCGTTGCCAATGCGCTGGGCGCGGCGATGGCGCAGGTTTCCGGCGAGGTCGATCAGGTCTTTTCCGGACTGAGTCGGGACGAAGCCCTTGCGAAAGCCGAGACCGAGGCGCAGAACGCAGCGGTTGCTTCCGGAGCGGAGCGCGAAAGCCTCAAGACGCTTGAGGTGGAGGATATCCCGATCGCCTATCTGCCGGGCGGCGCTCGCAGGGTGCGCGTACGGGTCATCGGCGATATCGCCTTTCATTGATGGTAAGAGGCCCTGCCGGAGTGGGGCGACGAGGGAGTGAGCACATGACGAAGATCGCACTGGCCATCCACGGTGGTTGTGGCGTGATGCCGGAAGACAGCATGACGTCTGAGGAGTGGGCTGCTGCGCGCGACGATCTGGCGGCGGCACTGCGCGCCGGTTATGGCGTGCTCAAGGCTGGCGGAACCGCGCTTGAGGCGGTCGAGGCGGCGGTCGTGGTCATGGAGGACAGCCCGCATTTTAATGCCGGGCATGGTGCCGCACTCAACGAGAACGGCATTCACGAACTCGATGCGTCGATCATGGACGGTGCCACACTGGCGGCGGGCGCGATCAGCGCGTCCCGCGCCATTCGCAACCCGGTGAAGGCGGCGCGCGCGCTGATGGCGGATGAACGTGCCGTCTATCTGACAGGTGAGGCAGCGGACCGCTTCGCCAGGGAAAAGGAGCTCGCGACCGAGCCGCAATCCTACTTCACCACGCAAAAGCGCGTGGAGGCACTGGCGGCGATGAAGCGCCACGCCGCCACAGGCACGGAAGCGACGGAAAACGAGAAACACGGAACCGTGGGAGCGGTGGCGCTCGATGCGGCGGGCCATCTTGCCGCGGCCACCTCGACAGGTGGCTACACCAACAAGCCCGATGGCCGGGTGGGTGACAGCCCGGTGATCGGGGCAGGCACCTATGCACGGGATGGGGCCTGCGCGGTTTCCGGCACCGGCAAGGGCGAATTTTTCATCCGCTACGTCGTCGGTCACGAGATCGCATCCCGCGTCGCCTATCTCGGGCAGGATCTGGAGACTGCTGCTGGCAATCTCGTCCATAAGGATCTGGCGCCCTACGATATTGGCGCGGGTCTTGTGGCTATCGATGCCGAAGGGGGGATTGCAGCGCCCTACAATACCCCCGGCATGTTCCGCGGTTGGGTTACCCCCACGGGTGATGCTTGCGTGGCCACCCATGACACCCTGTATTCGGTAGAACTTTAGGCAGTTGCCGCGTGCGGGATAAAAAACCGGTGACATGAAGCGTTATCGGCGGCAAAACGTCAGAACCGAAACCGGCTTGTCTCTTCATCCATGGTGCTGGCCTCATGAACATCAAGCAGCTCGAAGTTCTTCGCACGCTTCTTTCCACCGGCTCGACCATCGCCACGGCCAAGGCAATGGGGCTTAGCCAATCCGGTATCAGCCGGCTTCTGGCGCAGCTTGAGGCCGACCTGTCTCTGACGCTGTTTGCCCGCGACAAAGGGCGGCTCATTCCGACACCGGAGGCGGTGCTGCTTGCGCGGGATGCGGAAAACGTGCTGCTTGCGGTCGACCGCATGTCCGGTCATGCGGAAGATTTGCGGAATGGTGCGGCCGGTCCGGAAATCGTGCGCATCGGGCTGCCGAGCAGTATGTGGGAAAATTTCGCGCCCGCCATGCTGATCGACTACGTCCGGGATTTTCCCGGCGTTCGCATCGAGACTTTTTTCGAGACGACGACCGCCATCAACAAGCTTGTCGGCGAGCGGGTGATTGATCTCGGTTTCCTGCGGATGGAAGGTGAGATCGGGCCGGGCATCGATGTCGAGCGTGTCGCGACCGGCAAGAGTGTGTGCGTGGTCCGGGAGGATCATCCGCTGGCAGCGCTTGACGAAATTACCGTGAAGGACCTGCGCAACATTCCGCTCATCCTGATCGGCCGCCAGCGGCCAAATCGCATGGCGCTCGATCAGGTGTTCAAAAAGGCTGGCGTCAAACCGATGGTGAAGATCGAGACTCACACCAACAGTTCCGCCTGCGCCTATGTGGCGCACGGATTGGGGGTAACGATCATCAGCAGTTTTTATGCCAACCTCTATCGGCACCTGCCCGTTGTCGCGCGGCCGTTCGTCCCGCAGGCGACGCAGGAGTTCGGTCTTGCCCGCGCCTCCGGGGCACCGCTCTCCATCGCTGCGCAGGCGCTGAGCGATGCCTTGAAGCGGGAAATCCAGCTCTCGCAAAAGATCGTCTGAAGCGGGATTTTTGGGCGGAAGATGTCCTTATCCTCATCAGGATGACCGCGGCGTCATTCTGCATAGATGTATGACGTTTATGCATAATATTGCGTGATATTTCTCAATCCGTCATAGTTGACAGCAACGAAACCGATAGAGGCGGGCTGTCATTACCTGCCATCAATCGTGGGGAACCGATGATAAGATTCATACTGAGCCGTCTTTTGATGGCGCTGCCGACGATCGCATTCGTGTCGATCACGGTCTTTGCGCTTATCCGCTTCATTCCGGGTGATCCGGCTGCCCTGATGCTGGGCGACATGGCGCAACCGGAACAGATCGAAGCTATGAGGACCGAACTCGGCCTCGACAAGTCCATGCCGCAACAGTTCGTCATCTGGGCCGGCAATGTGGTGCAGGGCGATTTCGGTCGCTCCATCGTCAATGACGAGCCGGTGCTGCCGCTGGTCGTCTCGCGCTTTCTCGTCAGCGCCGAGATCGTCGTGGTTGCGGTGCTGCTCGCCAGCCTGATTGCGGTTCCGGCAGGTGTGATCGCGGCCTGGAAACAGAACAGCCTGACCGATCTTGCGCTGGTGGGAACGGCAACCCTGCTCCTCTCCATCCCGACATTCTGGCTGGGCCTGCTGCTTCTTCTGTTCTTCGGCCTCAAGCTCGGCTGGCTGCCGGTACTGGGATATGTGTCGATCAGCGATAATCTTGTTGGTGGCATGCTTTATCTCGTCCTGCCCGTCATGACGCTTGTCATCCACGAAATGGGCGTTCTGATCCGCATGGCGCGCGCCTCGACACTGGAAGTTTTGCGACTGGATTACATTACCCATGCCCGTGCCAAGGGCCTTTCGGAAAGCGCCGTGCTTTGGCGGCATGCCTTCAAGAACGCCTTCGGCCCGACCTGGACGATGATCGGCCTCATCCTCGGCAATCTCCTTGGCGGCATCGCCGTCATCGAGACGGTGTTCACCATTCCCGGCCTCGGACGGCTGATGGTCGACAGTATTTTTGCCCGTGACTATCCGGTCATACAGGGCTGCCTGCTGTTCGTCTCGCTGTCTTATGTGCTGGTCAACCTGTTCGTCGACCTTCTTTATCCCCTCTTCGATCCGCGTGTGGTTGCCGAATGAAAAAGTTCACACTTAACGGGCTTATCGGCGGCTTTCTCATCGCCCTCCTGCTCATCACCGCCGCAACCGGTCTGTTCTGGACGCCCTATGACCCGATGAAGCTTGGTTTTGCCTCGCGTCTGGCCGGTCCAAGCGCCAGCCATCTCCTCGGCACCGACGAATTCGGGCGTGATGTTTTGAGCCGCCTGATGGTCGGCGCACGTGCCAGCGTCTGGATCGGTTTCCTGACGGTCAGCTTCGCGACAATCTTCGGTACGCTGATCGGCCTTGTCAGCGGTTATGCGCGGGGCTGGGTGGATGGCGTCATCATGGCCATTAACAATGCGCTCTTGGCCTTTCCGGGCATTCTGCTGGCGCTCGGCCTGCTCGCGGTGTTCGGCGCAAACCAGTATGGCATCATCTTCGCACTCGGCATCGCCTATACGCCATCCATGGCCCGCGTGGTGCGCGGTGCCGTGCTTTCTCTGCGTGAGCGTGAATTCATCGAGGCGTCGCTGGTGATGGGCAATGGTGAAATCTACACCATGTTCCGCCACATCCTGCCCAATTGCATCGCGCCGATCACGGTTCTTGCCACTTCCATGTTTGGCTGGGCCATTCTGTCGGAAAGCGCGCTCTCCTTCCTTGGCCTTGGTGTGCCGCCGCCGGCCCCCACCTGGGGCAACATGCTGGCCGCCGGCCGACCCTTCATCCAGCAGGCCGTGTGGCTGGGTCTTTTCCCCGGTCTCTGTATCGCGCTGACGCTGCTTGGCATCAATCTTCTGGGCGATGCCCTTCGCGACAGGCTTGACCCGCGCATGAGAGGTCTCAAATGACTGTTAATACACTTCTCACCGTTCGCGGCCTTTCGCTCGAAGTCGCCAGAACCGGCCACCGGGTGGTCAAGGATGTCTCCTTCGATATTGCCGCGGGCGAAATCTTCGGCATCGTCGGCGAAAGCGGGTCGGGCAAGACGCTCGCCACCCGCGCGCTCATCTCGCTTCTGCCGCCGGCCATCGCCGTCACCGGCGGGTCGATCATCTACAAGGGGCAGGATGTCATGGCCCTGCCGGTGAAGGATCTTCGGCGTCTGCGCGGCGCGGAGATCGGCGTGGTGTTTCAGGAGCCGATGACCTCCCTCAACCCATCGATGACGATTGGCCGGCAGCTGGAAGAGGGGCTGATCCTTCACACGAAGTTGTCGCCCGAAGAGCGCCGCGAGAAAATTCTCGACATGCTGCGCCGGGTCGGCATCCGCGATCCCGAAGGTGCGCTGACGGCCTATCCGCACGAGTTTTCCGGCGGCATGCGCCAGCGCATCATGCTGGCCTCGGTCATGCTGCTGAAACCAGCCCTGCTGATCGCCGACGAACCGACGACGGCGCTTGACGCGGTCATCCAGCGTGATGTCATGGAACTGATGGTGGAACTGACGCGGGCGGAAGGCACTGCCGTTCTCCTCATCAGTCACGATCTGCCGATGGTGGCACGTTATACCAGCCGCATCGTGGTGATGGAAAAAGGCACGATCGTCGAACAGGGCCGCACCGAGGACCTGCTGGACGCGCCGCAGCACCCCTATACGAAAAAGCTGCTTTCCTCCCTGCCATTCCGTGGCGAGCCGCGCAGTATCGACACCTCCAGGGCGCCAATGGTTTCGGCCCGCGATATCGTTGTGGATTATGCCGGTCGCAAATCGCTGCTGAAAAAAGCCAAACCGAAGCGGGCGCTGCATGGTGTCAGCATCGATATTCATGAGGGCGAGGTCGTGGCGCTCGTCGGCGGTTCCGGTTCCGGCAAAACGACGCTTGGCCGCACCATTGCCGGGCTTGTGCAGGAAAGCGAAGGGCATATCCGCTTTCAGGGCCGCGAGCGCAACGAGGACTGGAAGGACTATCGCCTGAATTGCCAGATGGTGTTTCAGGATCCCTATTCCTCGCTTGATCCGCGCATGACCATTCAGGCGCTGGTGGAGGAGGCATTGCGCCTCGTGCCCGACCTCGATCAGGCCGCCAAGCGCAAGCGGGCGCTGGAGACGCTGGAGGAGGTGGGGCTCGGCGCTGACTACGCCGCCCGTTATCCGCATGAGCTTTCCGGCGGCCAGCGCCAGCGCGTGGCGATTGCCCGCGCCATTGCCCGCCGTCCGCGGTTCCTGATCGCCGACGAACCGGTCTCGGCGCTCGACGTGACAGTGCGGGCGCAGGTGCTCGATCTCTTTTCCGGTTTGCAGAAACGTTACGGTTTTTCCTGCCTGTTCATCAGCCACGATCTCGGCGTGGTGGAGCAGGTGGCCGACCGTGTCGTCGTCATGCAGGACGGTCGCATCATCGAAGAGGGTGACCGCGACACGATTTTCGACAGTCCGAGGGAGGCCTATACGCGCCGGCTGCTCTCGGCCATTCCCGCCCTCGACCAGAATGAAAAGGGCGGCGTGACACTGAAATGGCGTCTGGAAGATGAAATTTAACAGGAAGATGACAATGACTGTGGCTGCCCAATTAAATGCGATCTGTGATGCACAGCCTTTCGTGACGCGCTTCATGGTGCGCAATCTCCTGACCGGTGAAGAGATCGGCCGGGGAGAAAACGAGGAGACGCCATCGGGCAGCACTCGCAAGACGTCGATCATGATGGCCGTGCTCAAGGCCGCCAGCGAAGGGCGGATCGATCTCGACCAGCCCGTCACCTATGAAAAACGGCTGGTGGAAGAGGTCGCGAGCGGCATGTTCCGTTATATGACGCCGGGTATCGTCATTTCGCTACGCGATGCCGTCGCCGGCATGATGGTGCTGAGCGACAATGTCTGCACCAAGATGGTGCTGGAGAGGCTGACGCTGGAAGAGGTCGACGGCTATTGCAAGTCGCTCGGCATGGCCAATACCCACCACCGTTTCCTCATCCCGCCGCTGGCGCTGGCGGCCGACCATCCGTTAAAGACAGTTACGACCACCTCGGCGGCGGATCAGGTGCTTCTGCTGCAGACCATTCTCGATGCGCAGTCCTCGCCCGAAGCGCAGGCAAAGCTCGGTTGCAGCCCGCAATTGTGCGAGTGGGCGATGCAGACGCTGAAAAACCAGATTTTGCGGTATGGAATTCGCTCCCGCCTGCCTTTCGAGGCCGTCGTGGCCAGCAAGAGTGGCCGCGGCAAGCGCGGCCGCATGGATGCCGGCATCGTCTACAGAAACGGCGCGCCGTCCTTCATCATCACCACCTATACCGATGAGGTGCCGCAAACCATGCCTGACGGCACGCCGGGATACACCATCGCGCTTGAGACGATCGGCCGGCTGGCACAGGCCTGCTGGGACGGGTTTTAACCGAGCACTTCCAGTAAAAGTGCGTAGCGGTTTTACATCCGGAAAATGCGTAAAAACAAAGAGATAGAGCACATCTAAAACTTCAATTTAAACGGACGTGCTCTAGTCACACTCAACGACAACAAAGAGGGTAGAACAGTGAAAAAACTTCTTCTCGCAGGCGTTGCCCTGCTGGTAACGGCCAACATCGCGGCGGCCCGCGACATCACCATCGCGCAAAGCTCGGATCTGCGCAGCAACAATCCCGGCGTGAACCGCGACGGCAATACGGATGGGGTTATCCTGCACATCGTCGAAGGCCTCGTCGGTTATAACAATGCCGGAGAGGTGAAGCCGCTTCTGGCCGAAACTGTCGAGGTTGCGGCTGACGGCCTGACCTATACGTTCAAGCTGCGCAAGGACGTGAAGTTCCACAATGGCAAGCCGCTCACCGCAGAGGATGTTGTCTGGAACTGGACGCGCTATCTGAAGCCGGAAACGAAATGGACGTGCCTCAACGATTTCGCGGAAGGTGGGGCAGCGCACGTCACCGGCGTCAAGGCAACGGACGCTTCCACTGTCGAGATCACGCTTGAAAAACCCTCCGCCGTTTTCCTCGGCCTGATGTCGCGGCCGGAATGCGGTTATACTGGCATGATCTCGCCGGAATCGGTTGCTGCCGATGGCAGCTTCGCCAAGCCGATCGGCACCGGGCCGTTCCAGTGGGACGAGTGGAAGAAAGGAGAATATATCCGCCTCGCCAAATTTGCCGATTATGTTTCGCCGGCAAATGACGGCAAGCCTGATGGCATGGTCGGCTCCAAGCGGCCGCTGGCCGACGGCATCAAGTTCATGGTCATTCCGGATGCTTCGACGGTGAAGGCGGGTCTCGAAGCCGGCGTGCTCGACACGGCCGAGATTTCCCCTGATCTCATTCCGGAATTCAAGACCAATGACAAGATGCAGCTCATCGTTGCCCGCAACAACGGCAAGAACCTGTTCTACATCCAGACCCGCGACAAGGTTCTGAGCAATCCCGGGGTGCGTCGGGCCATGGCGATGGCGCTCGATCTCGATGAGCTGGTCGCCGCCGCATCGAATGGCACGGGTGAAGCCAACGGCTCGATGGTCTCGCAGGACTCGGTCTATTTCGACGAGACCCAGAAAAAGCGTCCGGCCTATGACATCGAGGCCGCGAAGAAGGGACTGGAGGCCGCCGGTTACAAGGGCGAGCCGATCTCCATCATCGCCAACAAGCGTGGCAACGTGCCGAGTTTCCCGGCCGCCGTCATGGCGCAGGCCATGATGCAGCAGGCGGGTCTCAACGTGCAGATCGAGGTGCTGGATTACGCCACGCAGGTCGATCGCCGTCGCTCCGGCAATTATCAGGTGATCTCGCAGTCGGTCGCCCCGCGTCTCGACCCGGCGCTGATGTATGCCTTCTATGTCGGCAACAAGGACAAGAACGCCTCGCTGATGTGGGATGATCCGAAGGCGATCGAGCTGATGAAGGCGGCCTATGTCGAGGCCGACCAGACGAAGCGCCAGAAGATTTTCGACGAGTTCCATGAGCTGATGCTGAAGGAAATGCCGGGCATCTTCCTCTACGACATGGTCGATGTCTGGGGCGCCACGAAGAAGCTCAAGGGCCAGCCGGTCTGGCAGTCGAACGCCCGCCTCTGGGAAGTCTCGGTCGACAACTGATCCACTCTTGCCCGCGCCGGAGGCGGACCCCGGCGCGGGCTTTCCATTATAGGGTGCAAGGATTTGGCGGTGCATCCGCCGAAGCGCTTGCGCGTGCCCGTAAAGGGCGAAAAATGCGAGGACAAGCCATGAACCGTGATGCCGTGATGTCGATTGCCGCCGAAGTCGAGGCCATGAAGCCCGACTTCACCACCTTGAGCGACAGCATCTGGGATTTTGCCGAGCTTAAATTTGAAGAACGGCAATCCGCTGCCGTTCTCGCCGCCGCGCTTGAGGAAAACGGCTTTGCGGTTCGCCGCGGCGTGGCAGGCATGGAAACGGCCTTCATCGGCGAATTCGGCAGCGGCAAGCCGGTCATTGCCTTCCTCGGCGAATTCGATGCGCTGGCCGGCATGAGCCAGGTGGCCGATGTGGCTGAGGTGCAGCCGCATGAGGTGGGCGCCACCGGCCATGGCTGCGGCCACAACCTGCTTGGCGTCGGCTCATTGATGGCCGCTATTGCGCTCGCCCGGCATCTGAAAGCCAATAATCTACACGGCACCGTACGCTATTACGGTTGCCCCGGCGAGGAGGGCGGTTCCGGCAAGACCTTCATGGTGCGCGCCG
The DNA here is from genome assembly GCF_053522345.1 of Agrobacterium sp. 22-226-1. Classification (NCBI taxonomy): domain Bacteria; kingdom Pseudomonadati; phylum Pseudomonadota; class Alphaproteobacteria; order Hyphomicrobiales; family Rhizobiaceae; genus Agrobacterium; species Agrobacterium sp. 22-226-1. The sequence goes on along the minus strand of NZ_JBNWCP010000002.1, from coordinate 496,216 downwards.
GCCTGTTCGACGATGTCGATGCGGCATTGACGTGGCACCCCGCGCCCTTCAACGGCGTGCGCTCCACCAACAATCTGGCCGTGCTGGAATATTTTTACCGTTTCAAGGGTGTCGCGGCTCATGCCTCTAACGCTGCCCATCTGGGCCGCTCGGCGCTTGATGCCGTCGAACTCATGAATGTCGGCGTCAATTTCCTGCGCGAACACATGCCGCAGGATTGCCGGGTGCATTATGCGATCACCGATACCGGCGGCAAGGCGGCGAATGTGGTGCAGGCGAAGGCCGAAGTGCTTTACCTGATCCGCGCCCCGGAAATGCGCCAGGCGCTCGATCTTGCGGCACGGGTGGACAAGGTGGCGCGCGGCGCGGCGATGATGACCGAGACCGAGGTTGAGATCGTCTTCGATACCGCCTCCACCAACCTTCTGCCCAACATCACGCTGGAAACGGCGATGCATGAAAACATGATGGCGCTCGGCCCCATCGCCTTCGACGAAGCGGATATTGTTTTCGCAAAGAGCATTCAGGATACTTTCACCGACGAGGCGATCAAAAGCAGCATTCGGCTCTACCAGATAAAGGGCGATGTTTTTTCCAACCGGAAGATCGACGGTTCGACACCCCTGCATCTCGGCCTGCGCGATTTCGAGGGTCAGTCGCATTTTCGGGCGGGTTCCACCGATGTCGGTGATGTCAGCTGGGTGACGCCAACCGCACAATGCTGGACGCCCGCCTGGGCAATCGGCACCAATCCGCATACCTGGCAGGTGGTTGCGCAGGGCAAAAGCCCTGCCGCTCACAAGGCCATGGCCCATGCCGCCAAAACACTCGCATCGACCGGCTTTGCGCTGATGACCTCGCCGGAACTGCTCGCCAATGCTAAAAGGGAATGGCAGGAAAAGACCGAGGGCAGCAAATATGTCTGCCCGATTCCCGCCGATGTCATGCCTGGTTCGCATCGATAGAACGTGGTGTACCAACACGCCCATTCTGCTGAACCCGTTCCCTTCTCGCGTATTTTCGCCGGTGGAATGGTGCCTCACATGGGCGCGTTAAGCGAAAAGATGAGACCCGCCGGTGGCTTTGCCAATGGCGGGGTCTGCGGGTCCGGCATTGAGAACGGACTTTCCGCCATATTCTTCGTGATCCTCGGTTTCGACCCCGAGGATCCATGATTTCAACGGCTTATCGATCCTCGCCCGACGAGTGGGAGTAACGTTGAAAAAGCTTAGGCGCAGTTCCCGGCAATCCGCCACGGAACTCCTTCCTCCTGAAATTCTGCCTCATCACCGCCTTGTGTGCCGCTTCCCCGCCTTGCCGTGAAGAAAGCATTGACGTTCGGATCAAAAATGGAATAAATATATCGAACAGACAGAAAATCGGTTTCATTATTCCGTTTTCTGGTTGTGAGGAGGTAGCGGCGGGCTCTCGGGCTCGCCTCCGGCTGGGAGAGGTGGCGCCGGACACCGAGGAGGAGAAAACAATGAAGAAATTTATCATCGGCGCAGCCATGTCTGTGCTTCTGGGCACGGCGGCGCATGCGGAGACCGTAGGTGTCTCGATGGCGCTGTTCGACGACAACTTCCTGACCGTGCTGCGCAACGGCATGCAGGATTATTCCAAGGAACTGAAGGGCGTGACCCTGCAGGTCGAGGACGCCCAGAACGACGTTGCCAAGCAGCAGAGCCAGATTCAGAATTTCATCGCGTCCAAGGTCGACGCGATCATCGTCAACCCGGTTGATACGGATGCGACGGCGGCCATGTCGAAGCTCGCCGCTGACGCCAAGATTCCGCTGGTTTACGTCAACCGCCAGCCGGTGAACGTCGATAGCCTGCCGGACGGCCAGGCATTCGTCGCCTCCGACGAGACGGTGGCCGGCACGCTTGAAGCGAAAGAAGTTTGCCGCCTTCTCGGTGGCAAGGGCAATGCGGTCATCATGATGGGTGAGCTTTCCAACCAGGCGGCACGCATGCGCACGCAGTCTGCCAAGGACGTTCTGAAGACCGACGAATGCAAGGGCATTTCGGTTGTTGAAGAGCAGACCGCGAACTGGCAGCGCACGCAGGGTTCCGACCTCGTCACCAACTGGCTTTCCAGCGGTATCGAATTCAATGCAGTCATCGCCAACAACGATGAGATGGCGATTGGCGCGATCCAGGCCCTGAAAGCCGCAGGCAAGGACATGAAGAGCTATGTCGTCGCCGGCGTTGACGCCACGCAGGACGCCCTTGCCGCGATGCAGGCGGGCGATCTGGATGTGACGGTGTTCCAGGATGCGGCAGGGCAGGGCAAGGGCGCTCTCGATGCCGCGCTGAAGCTCGTCAAGGGCGACAAGGTGGAGAAGAAGGTCTACATTCCTTTCCAGCTCGTCACGCCTGAAAACGTCAAGGACTACGTGGCCAAGAACTAACGGCCGCCTTCCGGCATCTGCGCCCGTTCAGATTGATATTGGAGGCAGATGCCGGTTTCCGACGGCGCCGAAAACAAGCTTCGGTGCGCGAGCGGATTACGATTGAATTTCAGTGAATTCAAAGTGTTGCAGCGCCTTTCATGTCGTGATCGACATGGCGCTGCAAGCCTCCCCGGAGGCAAGGGTGCGCCATCTGGCAAAGCCTGTTTCCGGTCATTTTTGTCTATTGTGGAGGATGAGATGGTCGTCAGTCCATCGACAATGGCCGCCGTGCGCGCCAGCGGAGCCGTGCCGAATGCGGAGTATCTTCTCGCGGCGGAAGGCATACGCAAGGAATTTCCCGGCGTCGTGGCGCTTGATGATGTGCAGTTCAAGCTGAAGCGCGGCACCGTGCATGCGCTGATGGGCGAGAATGGCGCCGGAAAATCGACGCTGATGAAAATCCTGGCCGGCATCTACCAGCCGGACAGTGGCGAAATTCGCCTGAAAGGCGCCGACATACGTCTCGATTCCCCGCTCGATGCGCTGGAAAACGGCATTGCCATGATCCATCAGGAACTGAACCTGATGGCCTATATGACGGTGGCGGAAAACATCTGGATACGCCGCGAGCCGAAAAACCGGCTGGGCCTCATCGACCATGGCGAAATGTATCGCCGTACCGAAACGCTGCTGGAAAGGCTCGGCATCGATCTTGATCCGGAAACCCGCGTCGGCGAGCTTTCGGTGGCAAGTCGCCAGATGGTCGAGATCGCCAAGGCGGTTTCCTATGATTCCGACGTTCTCATCATGGACGAGCCGACATCCGCACTGACGGAGCGCGAGGTCGAGCATCTCTTCCGCATCATCCGCGATCTCCGGGAACGCGGTATCGGTATCGTCTACATCACCCACAAGATGAACGAGCTGTTCGAGATCGCCGATGAATTTTCGGTTTTCCGCGACGGCAAATATATCGGCACCCACGCCTCGACCGATGTAACGCGTGACGACATCATCCGCATGATGGTGGGCCGTGAAATAACCCAGATGTTCCCGAAGGAAGAGGTTCCGATCGGCGACGTGGTGCTTTCGGTCAAGAATCTCACGCTCGACGGCGTTTTCCACGACGTTTCCTTCGAGGTGCGCGCCGGTGAAATTCTTGGCGTTGCCGGCCTTGTCGGATCGGGCCGCTCCAATGTGGCGGAAACGGTGTTCGGTGTAACGCCCGCATCCTCGGGTACGATTGCAATCGACGGCAAGCCGGTATCGATCGACAGCCCGACGAAGGCCATCAGTCACCGCATGGCGTTTCTGACGGAGGATCGCAAGGATACGGGATGCCTGCTGATCCTTAATATTCTGGAGAACATGCAGATCGCCGTCCTGCAGGACAAATATGTCGCCAACGGCTTCGTGCAGGAAAATGCGCTGTCGGATGCCTGCGAGGAGATGTGTCGCAAGCTCCGGGTCAAGACGCCGCATCTTTACGAGCGCATCGAGAACCTGTCGGGCGGCAACCAGCAAAAAGTGCTGATCGGCCGCTGGATGCTGACCAAGCCGCGTATTCTCATTCTGGATGAGCCGACACGCGGCATCGATGTCGGGGCCAAGGCGGAAATTCACAAGCTTGTTTGCGAGATGGCGCGCCAGGGCGTCGCCGTCATCATGATTTCCTCCGAAATGCCGGAGGTTCTGGGTATGAGCGACCGTGTCATGGTCATGCATGAAGGTCGGGTGACGGGCTTCCTTGATAGAAGTGAAGCCACGCAGGTTAAAGTGATGGATCTCGCATCGCGGTGAGGCGCGCCGGGATTTCTCGAGGAGGAATGACTATGAATACGAACGCCGCCGCCAACACAGAGTTGGACGCAAAATCCGGACGCAAGCCGCACCGCCGCATCCCGCCGGAGGCCAATATCTTTTTCGTGCTGATCGGCATCGCGCTGGTTTATGAAATTCTCGGCTGGATTTTCATCGGCCAGAGCTTCCTGATGAACCAGCAGCGCCTGACGATCATGATCCTGCAGGTTTCGGTGATCGGCATCATCGCGGTCGGTGTCACGCAGGTCATTATCACCGGGGGTATCGATCTCTCTTCCGGTTCCGTCGTCGGCCTGACGGCGATGCTGTCCGCCAGCGTGGCGCAATCGTCCACATGGCCGCGGGCGCTTTATCCGGGATTGACCGATCTGCCCTTCTTCATACCGCTCGCCGTCGGCATATTGGCTGGCGCCCTTGCGGGCTTCATCAACGGGCAACTCATCGCCCGCACCAAAATTCCGCCCTTCATCGCAACGCTTGGCATGATGGTGACGGCGCGTGGCCTTTCCAAGTGGTATACGAAGGGTCAGCCGATCTCCGGTCTGACGGACGGTTTCAACTTCATCGGCACGGGCATCTGGCCGGTCGTGGTGTTCCTCGTCGTCGCCGTCATCTTCCACGTGGCGCTGCGTTACACCCGCTACGGCAAGTTCACCTATGCCATCGGCGCCAACCAGCAGGCGGCACGCGTGTCCGGTATCAATATCGAGGCGCATCTGATCAAGGTCTATGCCATTGCTGGCCTGCTCGCCGGTCTCGCCGGTGTCGTCACCGCCGCCCGCGCCCAGACGGCGCAGGCCGGCATGGGCGTGATGTATGAACTCGACGCCATCGCCGCAGCCGTTATCGGCGGCACGTCGCTTGCCGGCGGTGCCGGCCGCATCACCGGAACGGTGATCGGCACCATCATCCTCGGCGTCATGACGTCGGGCTTCACCTTCCTCCGGGTGGACGCCTATTACCAGGAAATCGTCAAGGGCCTGATCATCGTGGCCGCGGTCGTTGCCGACGTCTACCGACAGAAGAAACGCGCAAAGCGCTAAATCCTCCTCCCAGACTTGGGGCAGGCCTTCAGGCTTGCCCCTTTTTTGTGCTCCTGTGAGCCGAGGGGGATCGGCTAAGGTTCATGCCTTGCTGTTCCGATAGTTGTGGACGGCCTTGCCGAAGGCTTCGAACAAAGCGCGCGACGGCGCGTCGGTCTCAGCCCAATATTCCGGATGCCATTGCACGCCGACGGCAAATCCCTTGGCGTCGATGACTGAAACGGCCTCGATGGTGCCGTCCGCGGCTGTCGCCTCCACCTGCAGGCGTGGCGCGGTCTCGGCGATTGCCTGCCGGTGCAGCGAATTGATCTGGATTTCGCCCGACATTCCAAGATGCTGTGCGATGCAGGAGCCTTCGCGCACATGCACCGGCTGGCGGATGGCGAAGGCCACGTCGCGGTCGTCATGTTCCGGCTTGCGGTGGTCCCATATGCCAGGCTGCTCCTGAATTTCGGAGGCAAGCGTACCGCCCAGCGCGACGTTCAGCTCCTGAATGCCGCGGCAGATGGCCAGCATCGGGATGCCACGTTCGATGGCGCGGCGGATGAGCGGCAGGCTGGTGGCGTCGCGGGCCTGATCGAACGGGCCGTCGCTTTCCTGCGCCTCTTTTCCGTAAAGGGAAGGATGCACATTGGTGGCGGAGCCGGACACGAGCAGGCCGTCCACCCGGTCGAGAATAGCGTCGACCTCGTTTCCGTCCTCGAAGGCCGGGACAATGAAGGACATGACGCCAGCCACCTTCAGCGCGGCGGAAACATACTGGTTCTGCGCGGCGTGCCAGTCGGCACCGGTGAAATGCCGGATGTCGGCGGGAACGGCGATAATGGGTTTTGGCATGGTGGCTCCGGGACGAATCTTCGAAATTTGTGCGACTGCCGGCTGACCAAGTCAAGCACGCGTTTTGCGTTATGAGGATCCTTTATGCGCCTAAAGTATAAGGCGATGCCGGGATATTTCAGTTGAAAATAAAATACGAAGCAGAGTTTCCAAAAATTCCCGAAAAGGCCGGTTTTTCCGCGATTAATTCTTGTTGCGGGTGCTTGTCAGCCGGGCCGTAACCGTGCTTACTTTGCTGCGATGCCTGAACAGCAACGAGGGGAATTCAAAGCTGCGGGCAGCGTTCATATCTGGGAGGATATAGATGGATCGCCGTTCCTTTATGAAAAAAGGTGCGCTTGCGGGAGCTGCCACGGCAGCGCTGGCCGCGCCCGCCATTGCACAGCAGAATACCAAGATCAACTGGCGCCTGACGTCGTCGTTTCCGAAATCGCTCGACACGATCTACGGCGGCGCGGAAGATATTGCCAAGCATGTTGCAGCCGCAACCGACGGCAACTTCACCATTCAAACCTTCGCCGCCGGCGAAATCGTGCCCGGCCTGCAGGCGGCCGATGCCGTATCGTCCGGCACGGTGGAAATGTGCCACACCTGCTCCTATTATTACGTCGGCAAGGACCCGACCTTCGCCATCGGCACGGCGATACCTTTCGGCCTCAATGCCCGCCTGACCAATTCATGGTTCTATGAAGGCAACGGCAACAAGCTGCTCAACGAGTTTTACGCCAAGCACAATCTCTACGGCATGATTTCGGGCAATACCGGTGCGCAGATGGGCGGCTGGTTCCGTAAGGAAATCAACACCGTCGACGATTTCAAGGGCGTGAAGATGCGCATCGCCGGTCTGGCCGGCAAGGTGGTGGAAAAGCTCGGCGTGGTGCCGCAGCAGATCGCCGGCGGCGATATCTATCCGGCGCTGGAAAAAGGCACCATCGACGCGGCGGAATGGGTCGGTCCTTATGACGACCACAAGCTCGGTTTCTACAAGGTGGCCAAATATTATTATTACCCGGCCTTCTGGGAAGGCGGTCCGGTCATCCATTCCTTCGTCAATCTGGAAAAATGGAACAATCTGCCGAAGAATTATCAAGCGGCGTTGCAGGATGCCTGCGCTTTCGCCAACACCAGCATGATGGCGAAATACGATGCCAAGAACCCGACCGCCGTGCGACAGCTAGTGGCCGAGGGAGCTGTGCTGCGGCCGTTCAGCCAGGAAATTCTTGAGGCGTGCTACAAGGCGGCGCTGGAGGTTTACGCCGGCATCTCGGCAACCAACCCTGATTTCAAGAAGATTTATGAGGATCAGGTGGCCTTCAAGCGCGAGGGTTATCTCTGGATGCAGCTTGCGGAATATACATTCGACACGTTCATGATGATTCAGCAGCGCAACGGAAAGCTGTGATTTTTCGGTAAAAGGCGGACCGGGCAAAAAGCCCCGGAGATTTCGGTCTCCGGGGCTTTTTGTGTCTCAGCTGTAATGGCTTCAAGGGGCGCGGCTTCGGATGACCTCCCGATTGATGCCGCGCCGCGCCGTTACGGTCCGATCTTCGGCGGTTGGCTGAGATCGGGCTGGGTGTTTTGCGCAGGTTGCTGGGGTTGCGGTCCACCCAGGTTGAGGGGCGGCAGGCCGAGGGAGGACGGTGATGCTGGCGCACCACTTTCCTGACCCGACGGTGCCGTCGCGGGGCCGCCGAGATTGAGCGGCGGCAGCCCCATTGACGGCTGCTGCGGAGACCCGCCGAGAGGTGGCAGGGACAGGCCGCTGCCTCCCGGGCCGCCGGGTATTTCGATCTTGACGCTGTTGGGATCGACGCTGGTATGGCCGCTCTTGTAAGTCATCACCAGGCCGGGGAACGCGATCACGACAAGGATCATCACGAACTGGATGACGATGTAGGGGAAGACGCCTTTGTAGATTTCCGTCGTTTTTACGCCCGGCATTCTTTTGCCCGTGACCTTGTCCACCCAAGCGGCGTTCGGGGCGATGGAGCGCAGGAAGAACAGGGAGAAACCGAAGGGCGGTGTTAGGAACGAGGTTTGCAGGTTGATGCCGAGAATGATGCCGAACCAGACGAGATCGATGCCGAGTTTGTCTGCCACCGGCGCCAGCAAAGGCACCATGATAAAGGCGATTTCGAAGAAATCGAGAAAACAGCCCAGAATGAAAATGATGATCGTGACTACGATCAGGAAGCCGTATTCGCCCCCCGGTAGGGCAAGCAGTAACTCCTCGATCCAGACATTGCCGTTGATACCATAGAAGGTAAGGCCGAAGACGCGGGCGCCGATGAGGATCATCATGACGAAGGCAGAAAGCTTTGTCGTCGCATCCAGCGCATTCTTGATCGTCGCAAGCGAAAGCCTGCCTTTGGCAAGTGCCAGGATCAGCGCACCGGTCGCACCCATTGCGCCGCCTTCGGTTGGCGTTGCGATGCCGAGGAAGATGGTGCCGAGCACAAGGAAGATGAGCGCCAGCGGCGGCACCAGAACGATAATCACCTGTTCGGCGAGACGGGAGATGACCTTCCTGCTCGCGACGCTGTTAAAAAGCGCGACCAGATATACCGTGAAGACGGCGAAGGCGAGAGCGGTCACCAGTTGCCATTCCGGACTGGCCATGCCGGCGAAAAGGACGTACAGGCCCACGAAATAGAGTGCTATCGAAATGGCGATCATCACGAAAAGCGAGGTCACGCCGTTGCCGAGCGTGCGTGCTTCTTTTGGAAGCGCAGGAACGAGCGACGGTTTGAAAATGGAGATCGCGAAAATATAGGCGGAATAGCTCGCGATGATCAAAAGAGCGGGATAAAGAGCGCCGACATACATGTCGCCGACGGAACGGCCGAGCTGGTCCGCCATGACGATCAAGACGAGGGATGGCGGAACAATCTGTGCAAGAGTGCCCGAGGCGGCAATTGTACCCGCGACGAGGGGGCGATTATAACCGTATCGCATCATGATCGGCAGCGAGATGAGCCCCATGGCCATCACGGATGCCGCAACAACGCCGGTGGTGGCCCCCAGCAGCGCGCCGACGAGAATGACCGCATAGGCCAGGCCACCGCGGATCGGGCCGAATAATTGTCCTATTGTATCGAGAAGATCTTCCGCCATGCGGGATCGCTCAAGGATGATGCCCATGAACGTAAAAAACGGGATCGACAGCAGGGTATCATTGTACATGATTCCGTAGATCCGTTCGGGATGAGATTGCAGCAACGGCCAGAAGAGGCGAATTTCGGGGGAAATCCATGAAAGTTCCACGCCAAGCACAAAATAGATGAGGCCGCCGGCGGCGAGCGTGAAGGCGACCGGATAGCCCAGAAGCAGCAGGAGCATCACGCTGCTGAACATCACCAGCGGCAGGTTATGCGCAATCAGATCTATCATGTCAGTTCCCTGCCGTTCCGTTGTTTTCCGTATCGATTTCCGAAAGCACCGTTTCACGCGGATCGGCAATATATCCGGCAATCACCGCATAACGCTTGATGATCTCCGAAAATGCCTGAACCAGAAGCAGGGAAAAGCCCAGAAGGACGACAAGCTTGGCAGGCCAGATGATCAGGCCGCCGGCATTGGAAGACATTTCTCCGGAATTGAAGGAGTTCCAGAACCAAGGCCAGGCGAGATAGGACATCAGGCCGGCGAAGGGCACCAGGAAAACAATGTGAAGGACGAAGTCAACGATGTCACGTGTGCGCTTGGACCATGTGGACGACAATATGTCGATCCTGACATGCTCGTTCTTCAGGAGCGCGTAAGCGGCCGCCAGCATGAAAACAGTGCCATAGAGATACCATTGCACTTCAAGCCATGCATTTGACGATATGTCGAACATCTTGCGCACCACGGCATTAGTGGCGCTGATCAGCACCGCTCCTAGCAATAACCAGGACACAGATTGACCGATAACCGTGGTGACCGTGTCGACGGCCCGGCTTATTCCCAATAAAAACTTCACTTTCCCCTCCTCAGGACCAGATACAAGGTCCGGACCCCAGCTTTTTATCGGCGTTTTATTTGCCTTGTTGTCTGGCAAGTCCAATTTTTTCTTGTTTGCAGGTGCTTATTGAACAGCATTTAAAAAAGCAACTCCGAACGGTCGTCGTTCCTCCGGGAATCCCGTACGGATGGCACCTGCGACTATTCATCGTGCACTTATTTTGTGTTGCGCGCTACAGCGCGCTCTTTTTTGCGGCCATTAATTTACTTTTCCCGCATTGTCGGAAGAGAACGTGCAGGTGACAATCCATTGCACTTCGCCACGACTTCATGTTACCTCTGGCTACGGAGAATCCGGCATGGGCCCGTGGTCGTCCACGGGCAGATTTTCCCGCACAACGGCATGACGGATGGAGCACAAGGGGAAGCGGAATGAGCGAACACCACACGGGTCCTGTCGAAGTCGGCGCCGAGATGAACTATGCCGAGCACGAGAAGACCTATAACGGTTTTCTGGCCTTGACGAAGTACGGCACCATGATGCTGTGCGTGCTTATGCTGGCCATGGTCGCGGGTTTCTTCACCACCGCCGGCTTCCTTGGTGGTCTGGTCGTCTTCGTCGTGCTGTCGGCTGCGGGTTTCTTCTTGCTGCGCTGAACGATCCCGTTCATGAGCGGCTCCCGTTGCGGGGACCGGGCGATGCCGGATAACCGGAAAGGCCAAGCCATGAAGCGTCTGGTATATTGTCTGTTTCTGCTGGTGGCGATAGCGCATCCCGCTTTGCCACGCGATCTCTCACCTGCCGAGCAGGATAGCCTTCGCGCGCAGATAGAGCGATTTCAGACAGCTTTGAGCGCGCAGGATTTCGATGTCGTCGGCAAGACGGTGCCGCCGAAAGTCTTTGAATTCATCGCAGGCGAAGCGGGTATTACCGTGGAGCAATTGCGCGGCGCTTTGACCGCGCAGATGCAGATGGCGCTCGCGGCGGTCAAGATAACCGAGTTCACCATGGATACGCAGGCGATCAGCCTTGCGCAAACCGCTGATGGAACGCCCTATGCGCTCATTCCGACCAGGACGGTGATGGAAACCGGCGGCCAGACGATCGAGGCGAAATCCCACACGCTGGCGCTGATGGACGGTGCGGACTGGTATTTGCTGCGGGTGAGCGACCAGCAGCAGGTCACGATCCTGCGCAAGGTCTATCCGTCTTTCGCCGAGGTGGTGTTTCCCGACGATTCCATGCAGCCGGTGAAATAGCGCCGTCTTCCCGAACTCAGGAAAAACGTCCCGGCCGGAAAGGATCGACCGAGATTTCCGTCTCCTCACCGCTGGCCAGTTGCGTCACCAGACGGGCGGTTGCTGCCGATTGTGTCAGCCCCAGATGGCCATGGCCGAAGGCATAGATGACGGACGGCGTGGCGCGTGCCGTGCCGATGACGGGAAGACAGTCCGGCATGGACGGGCGGAACCCCATCCATTGTTTTCCACCTTCCAGTTTGAGCCCGGGCAGGAAACGTCCTGCTTTCTTCAGCATGGCTTCCGCACGGCGGAAATTCGGCTTCAATTCCAGCCCGCCGAATTCGACCGCGCCGCCAATGCGGATGCCCGTCGATAGCGGGGTGACGACGAAGCCATGGTCGTTGAAATAAAGCTGGCGTGTGAGGTTGAAAGCCTCGGGGGAAAGCGTGGTGTTGTAACCACGTTCGGTTTCCAGCGGTACGATGTTGCCAAGCGTCGCGGCAAGTTTTCTCGACCAGGCGCCGCAGGCGATTACCACTTTGTCGGCATCGATCTTGTCGCCATTTTCCAGCGTCACGATCGTACTTTCGCCGACGGCGTCGATGCGTTCGGCCTCGCCCTTGCGCAGGCTGGCGCCGCGGGCGATTACCAGATCGAAAATGGCGCGGGTGAAATCGTAAGGGTCGGAGACCTGCAGGCCATCCGGCGAAAACATGGCATGGCGGAACTGCGGCGCAAGACCCGGCTGCAGTTCCTCGATTTCGGGGCGGCCGACGCGCTGAAAGGTGAAACCGGCGCTTTCCTTTTCGTCCCAGTCCCTGCGGGCAGCATTGAGACTTGCCTCGCTGTCATAAAGATCGAGCGTGCCGGTTTTCGAAACGAGATGCGAAAGTTCCGGCATCGCAGCGACATGGGCCATTTCCATGGCAGCCAGCCGGTTGATGTCGGTGAGTGACTTCAGCCCATGGCGAAAATTACGCTCGGCGCTCGCGCGCCAGAAACGCCACAGCCAGGGTGCGATCTTTGCCGCATAGGTGGGCGGCACACTGAGCGGGCCGAGCGGATCGAACAGCCAGCGCGGCGCTTTTTTCATGATGCCGGGAGCCGGAATGGGGATGATTTCAGCGAAGGCCAGAATGCCGGCATTGCCGGAACTCGCGCCCCGGGCAACCTCGCCGCGCTCCAACAGCACCACCTCGCGTCCGGCATTCTGCAGATAAAGCGCCGCCATGGAACCGATAATGCCGGTGCCGATCACCAGCACATCGCATTTCAGGGTTTTGGTCATCGGCGCTCCTGCAACACAAATCTTTCAACCCCGCATAACAATGAATGCCGCCCCGATGAAAGGCCGTATCGTGTTGCCGGCGCAGAAATATCAGCACTGTGGCAAATAAGCGGTCCGAAATAGACAAGGCGAATATATTCGCGATGAAGCATACCGGCAGTCGATTGAGGCTCCGGATCAATAGTTATAATTCATTATTAATCGCTATTTAACGGTGTCCGGCTAGTTTCGCGTGCAGGCGGGCCAACCGTTTTTCATCTCTATATTTCTAGGGTGGAACAGCTCTGCATATGGATTACTGTTTGGGGGTTCAAAAAGATGTCTCACTTTTCCAAATTCGGTCTGGACGCTTCCGCCGTGCTTGATGCGCTGAGCCGCTCACAGGCCATCATCGAGTTCGATCTGACCGGCAAGATTTTGAAAGCGAACGATAATTTCTGCAAGGCCGTCGGCTATCAGCAATCCGAAATCGTTGGGCGTACCCACAGCATGTTCCTGTCTCCCGAAGATGCGGCCTCGCCCGAATACAAGAGCTTCTGGACGAAGCTGTCGCGTGGCGAATACGATCAGGGCCAGTATCGACGTCGGGCCAAGAATGGCGACGAAATCTGGATCGAAGCTTCCTACAATCCGGTGTTCCGTTTCGGTAAGCCCTACAAGGTGGTCAAGATTGCAACCGACATCACCTCGATCAAGCGCAAGAGCGCCGAGGATGGCGGGAAACTGGCGGCGCTCTCCCGCGCGCAGGCCATGATCGAATTTACGCCCGAGGGGAAAATCCTCAGCGCCAACGAAAATTTCCTCGCGACGCTCGGTTACACGGCGGAAGATATCATCGGCAAACATCATTCGATGTTCTGCGAGCCGGCCTATGCCCAGTCTGAGGACTATCGGGATTTCTGGAAGGAACTCGGAAAGGGCCACTTCTCGACGGGGCAGTTCATGCGCCTTGGCAAGGATGGCAAACGCGTCTTCATTCAGGCCTCCTACAATCCGATCATCGATGACCGGGGCCGCGTCTTCAAGGTGGTGAAATTCGCTTTCGATGTGACGGACCGGATGCATGCGGTCGAGGAACTTGGTGCTGCGCTCGAGCGGCTTTCTCAATGCAACATCCGTATTACGCTGGACAAACCCTTCGTCGGCGAGTTCGAGCGGCTGCGTTGCGATTTCAATAAATCCATTGCTGAATTCCAGAAGACGCTGGAAAACGTTCTCGGCCAGACCGGAGACCTGACCCGTAGCAGCCAGGAAGTCAGCGAAGCCTCCGTCAATCTCGCCGAACGTTCGCGTGAGCAGGCGGTGGCGCTCGAGGAGACTTCGGCAGCACTCGAAGAAATCACCGCGACGGTCCGTTCGTCGACAGAAAACATGAAAGAGACGCGCAAGCTCGTTCAGAGCGCGCGGACATCCACCGTGGCCTCCACCGAGGTCGTGGAGCGGACAGTCGATGCCATGCAGCGTATCGAGACCGCCTCGCGGGAAATCAGCCAGATCATCGGTGTGATCGACGAAATCGCCTTCCAGACGAACCTGCTGGCGCTGAATGCCGGCGTGGAAGCCGCGCGTGCGGGCGAAGCGGGCAAGGGTTTTGCCGTCGTGGCGCAGGAAGTGCGGGAGCTGGCGCAGCGTTCCGCCAATGCCGCGAAGGAAATCAAGGCGCTGATCAACAATTCCGGGACGGAGGTTCTGGAAGGCGTCAGGCTGGTGGGCGAAACCGGCGAAGCGCTGAAGCAGATCGACGCGCTGGTCAGGCACATTGACGGCAATGTCGACATGATCGCCAAAGCGGCGGACGAGCAGGCCGTCGGCATCAGCGAGATCAACAAGGCGGTCAACCGGCTCGACCGGATGACGCAGGAGAATGCGGCGATGAGCGCCCGTACCACGGTGATCAGCACGACGCTGGCGCAGGGTGCGGATGCGCTGGCGCAGCTTGTCAGCCTGTTCAAGCTGAACCGCCGTACGGTGCAGCGGGAAGACGGATCGTCCACCCGCTCGGATACTCCGAATACGGCCCGGCGCGACCAGACGTCGGCACGGGCGGCCGCGTAAAGGAGCGGGCTCAGGCCCGCTTCAGCTTGAGAATGAGATTCGGTGGATGCGGATGCCTCTGAACGGGCATCCGCATTGCTTTTTTACCGCAGCGCCGGTCGTTCGATACCGAGGTGGTCGCGCAGCGTTGAGCCTTCGTAGTCCTTGCGGAACAGGCCGCGCTCCTGCAGGAGCGGAACGACCTCCCGGTTGAATTCCTCCAGCCCGCCGGGAAAGAAGGGCGGCATGACGTTGAAGCCATCGGCCGCGCCGTTTTCGAACCATTCCTGCATCCGGTCCGCCACATCCTTGGCCGTGCCCATGACGATGTGGTGGCCGCGGCCGGCGGCGACGCGCAGCGCCAGCTCCCGGATCGTCAGCTTTTCGCGGCGCGCCAGTTCGGTCAGAAGTTCGGCGCGGCTGCGCAGCTGGTCGGAAATCGGCAGGTCCGGCAGCGGGCCGTCGAGATCGTAATCAGCGAGGCTGTGGCCGATGCGTTCTTCAAGCAGCGGCATTGCACTCTTAATATCGGTCCAGCGATTCAGTTCCTTCAGCTTTTCGCCGGCCTCTTCGAAGCTCCTGCCGATGATCGGCATGAAGCCGGGCATCACGGCGACGCTGGCCGGGTCGCGGCCGAATTTTTCCACGCGGGCTTTAAGGCTCGTATAGAAGGCCTGCGCTTCGGAAATCGCCTGCTGGGCGGTGAAGACGATATCGGCGGTGCGGGCGGCGAGATCCTGCCCCGGACCGGAAGAGCCGGCCTGGATGAGAACCGGGTGGCCCTGCGGCGAACGCGGAATATTAAGCGGTCCCTTGACCGTGAAATATTTGCCCTCGTGGTTGAGGATATGGACCTTTTCCGGATCGACATAGCGGCCCGCCTGCTTGTCCTTGACGAAGGCATCGTCATCCCAGCTGTCCCAAAGGCCGCGAACGACATTCACATATTCTTCCGCCACCGCATAACGTTCGTCATGCTCGGGATGATCCTTGGAGAAATTCGCCGCCGTGCGGGCATAGGATGTGGTGACGATGTTCCACGCCGCGCGGCCGTGGCTCAGATGATCAATGGAAGCGAAGGCGCGGGCGGTGTGGTAGGGCTCGCCATAGGTGGTGGAGGCGGTGGCGGCCAGCCCGATCTTGTCGGTGACCATGGCAAGGGCTGCCAGCAGGGTCAGCGGTTCGAAACGGGCGATCATCGAGGGGTGGGCATCGACGCCGCTGGTCAAGCCATCGGCGAGGAATACCATGTCGAACTTCGCCGCTTCGGCCATTTTCGTCACGCGGGTAAGCAGATCGAAATTTTCGCTGCCGGCCTCCGCATCGGGGTGACGCCAGCCGGAAACGTGGTGCCCGGCGCCCTGCAGGAAAAGGCCGAGATGCATCTGTCTTTTGCGTGTCGTGGTGGTCATGGGGATCATGCCTTCATGTCGGTCGAGTTATATTTGCGATACCAGAAGCGTTTCGAGCTTCCTGAGGTCGGCTGCGGTTTTCATGGACCGCACCAGTGCCGGAATGCCGGCGAACTTCTCATTGCCGCCGGTCGCGTCGGCAAATTTTTCGGTCGGGTCATCGATGCCAGGAAGGCCGTCGACACGGCGCGACAGCATCGTATCGTCCTTCTTCGTCACATCGATGACCACGAACCGGGTGGTCGGATCGGGCGAGAGGCGGCGGGCGGTCTCGTCATGCCGGCGCGAGACTTTGGCGGAAAGGGCAAGCAGGTCGGCGCGCGTCTGGCGCTCATCGAAATGGCCGATGCCGAGCGCCCCATCCGCAAGCGCTGCGGCAAAGACATATTCGGCGCTGAAGCGCGCATCGATGCCGGTCGTGGGCGTGGCCGGTCCAACGAGGGCGGCATCGCCGCCGGGCGGGAAGGTGATGGTGACCGCCTCGACCTCATCCGGTGTCAGACCACTGCTATTGCGCAGCGCCAGCGCGCCGACGGCAACGGGGTGGCTGGCGGTGCAGCAGGGAAAGGCCTTGAGGGTGAGGCCGGGCGAGACGATCTGCCAGGGTGCGCCCCAGCCGGAGAGAACACGTTTCGGCTGCTCGGCGCCGAAGGCGAAAGCGGAATAAAAACCGATGGGGTTTTCCAGAAAATCCGGCGCGCCCTGAAAGCCCGATCGCGCCAGCCGCGCGGCGGTAAGGCCGGCGCGCGTGGCGAGCCCGGCATGCAGCGGCTTGGCGTCATAGCCGAATTGCAGGCGAAGCCCTGCCGATTGCGTGGCGGCGAGGCCGAGCGCCACGGCCGTAGTCTGCGGATCGAATTTCAGGAGATGGGCAATCGCTGCCGCGGCACCGATCGGGCCGAGCGTGGCGGTGGCGTGGAAGCCGTTTTCGTAATGCTTGGTGCCGAGCGAGAGGCCGAGACGCGCCATGGTCTCCAGCCCAACGATATGGGCGGCGATAAAGGCATCGGCCGTGGAGCCTTCCTCAACCGCGACAGCCAGCAAAGCGGGAACGATGGCGACGGTCGGGTGGCCGCGCACGCTGCCGTGGACATCGTCATAATCAAGCACATGCCCGGCGTGACCGTTGATGAGGGCGGCGGTGAAGGCATCCGTGCGCAGATCGTGGCCGATAATGCCCGCCGCGCCTGAGGTGCCGGGTGTAAAGCTGTCGATCAGGATTTTCGTGCTTCTGTCGGCAGCGCCGCCCAGCACGCAGGCGAAAAAATCGATCAGCGCCGTGCGGGCGATGGCCACCGCATCCTCATCACGCAGGGGATCGGAGGCGGCAATCGCTTCGGCGAGATGAAGGGTGAGTTTTTCGTCGGCGGTCATAGCATCAAATCCCTTCGCCGTCATTGACCCGCGCCACCTGTCCGCCGAGACCCTTGACGAAGGCGTTGATGCGCGGATTGGTCGACTTGTAGAAGATGTGTTCCGGCGTGCCCTGATCGACGATCAGGCCGTTTTCGGTGAAGACGATATTGTCGCTGATTTCTTCGGCAAAACGCATTTCGTGCGTGACGAGAATGCTGGTCATGCCGTCATTGACGAGATCGCGGATGACCGCGAGCACTTCGCCCACGGTTTCGGGGTCGAGCGCGGAGGTGACCTCATCGAACAACACCAGTTCCGGCCGCATGGCGAGCGCGCGGGCAATCGCCACGCGCTGCTGCTGGCCGCCGGAAAGCTGGCCGGGATAGGCATCGACCTTCTGGGAAAGACGCACTTTTTCCAGCAATTCGCGGGCATGGCGCTCGGCTTCAGCCTTCGGCGTGCCGAGGATTTTGACGGGCGCGATGGTGATGTTTTCCATCACCGTCAGATGCGGAAAGAGGTTGAACTGCTGGAACACGATGCCGATGCGCTTGCGCAGCGCGATGCGTTCGGCCTCGGTTTTCAGCAGGTCCACTCGCGTGCCGCCGACGGTGATTTTGCCCGATTGCGGAATGAGCAGGCCGTTGATGCAGCGCAGGATGGTGGACTTGCCGGAGCCGGAAGGGCCGATGATGGAGACGGCGTCGCCCTTGTTCACCGTAAGATCGATGCCCTTCAGGACCTGATTGTCACCGAAGGACAGGTGTATGCCTTCCAGTTCGACCAGAGCTTTTGCGGCGGTTTGTGGTGCGGGTGCGGACATGGCTTGTTCCAATCAGCGGGAAGCGAAGCGCCGCTCGAGGCGCTGCGTGAAACGGGAGACGGGATAGCAGAACAGGAAGAACGCCATCAGAACGGTGAGGTAGACCACAACGGTGAAATCGTTGCGCTGTACGGCGGTGCTGGCGTCTGTCGCGGCGTGCAGAAGTTCATGCACGCCGACCAGTGAGGCGAGCGCCGTACCCATGGTGATCGACGCATAGAGGTTCATCCATGGCGGCAGCGAGCGCTTCACGCATTGCGGCAGGATGATCCAGCGCAGTGTCTGGTTGCGCGAAAAACCCAGCCCCTGCGCCGCTTCCCATTGCGCCGTCGGAATGGACTGGATGGCGCCGCGGGTGATTTCGGCGATATGGGCGCTGGCCGGAATGGCGAGACCGACGACGGCCTTGATCCAGTCCGGGAAGGGAATGTAGTTTCCGAAGGCGACGATCTCGAAGGGGAAGATGTAGGTCGCGGCAAAGATCAGCACCAGATGCGGGGCGTTGCGGAAGATCTGCACATAGGTGAGCGCCGGCGCACGCACGAGGCTATAGGGTGCGAGCTCCATGATGCCGAGCAGGACGCCGATGAAGGTGCCGATGGCGATCGCAAGGATACTGATCAGCACATTCATGGCAAAACCCTTGGCCAGATAGGGCAGCCATTGCAGCAGCACCTGACCGAGCGACGGATCGAGGATCAGCCACAGCACGACGGCAATCAGCACGCCGAGCAGCAGAATGGTGCCGAAGGGCGGCTTCTTTACCGCCTGTGTTGGAGAAACCACCGCGCTCATTGACCGAACCCCGGAACCGCGAGACGCCGTTCAAGCCACAGACCGGCCCTTGCGACGATAAAATTGATGACGCTGAAGAAGATCAGGATGACGATCATCAACTCGACCACATTGTCGCGCTGCGTCCAGATCAGGATCGAAGCATAGGTGATTTCACCCACCGCAATTGCCGAGCCGACCGTGGTGAGCTTCACCAGATTGACGAGGTTGTTGATGATGGAGGGCAGCGCCGTGCGGATCGCCAGCGGGAACTCCACATAGCGTAAAATCTCGAAGGAGCTGAAACCGATCGCACGCGCCGCCTCGATGGTGGTGGCCGGCACCGCCTCGATGCCGCCGCGCAACGCTTCCGCATGGAAAGCGGCAATGTGCAGGCCGGTGATGGCGACGACCCAGAAAAAGGGTGTCAGCGGATTGTTCTGCGCGCCGCCGAGAGCGTTGGAAATCAGCATGTTGAGCACGAGGAAGCCACACATCAGCTGCACCAGCGTCGGCGTGTTGCGCGTCAGTTCCACATAGGCGCGCACGGGGCCGGCAAGCCAGACCTTGCCCGATGTCAGCATGGCCGCGAAAATGAAGCCGAAGACGAGGCTGAGCGGCAAAGTGACGGCGACGAGGATCAACGTCATCTTCATGCCGTCGAGCCAGATCTGAACCTCGTAACCGCTGTTCAGAAAGTCATAGTTGAGGCCGAGATACGCGGCCAGTTCTATGAAGCGCGCTGTAAATCCATCCTGCATCGGAAATCCATGCTGTTGTCGCGGGTGCGCCGCCCTGCAGGCGGCCCCAGAATGACCTGTCTTGCTTTAAAGCAGAAAAGAACGGCGGGCGAAACCGACCGTTCCTGATAGTCAGGGGAAATCGCCATGATAGCAGCCGCCCTTGCGTCATGCCGATCCCCGGAACAAGCCAAGGGATGATCCGGCATCCAGCCACGGTGCGTCTGCGCCGTGAAGGTGTCTCTTGTGAACAAGGACTTGACCGCGCTGGACCCCGGATCCTGTCCGGGGTGACGGAGTGAGCGAGTTGCCCGGTCCCTTATTGCGCCGAAAGCTTCTTCTGCTGCTCTTCCATATAGCCGATGCTCGGCAGACGGTTGGCCTTGGCGAATTCGAGCATCTTGCCGGAGGCGTGCAGTTCCTTGACGATCTTGTCGAGAGCGGCCTGCGTGCCGCTTTCGCCCTTGCGCAGCCAGATCACGGAATCCGACGGGATGAGGTCGGTGGGGATGAGGATGCCGTAATCCTTCCACTCATCGGCGCGGTCCTGAAGCATCAGGCTCAGCGTGCCGTTGACGTGAACGGAGACGTCGCAATTGCCGCCCTTGAGCGCGAGCAGCGATTCCGGCTGGCTTGGCAGCGCCTTTACCTGCGCGCCATATTGCTCGATCAGCGGCTGGGTGTAGTTGGAGCCTTGCGAAACGCAGGCGATCTTGCCCTTCAGGTCCGACCAGTCCTTGATGCCACTGTCCTTGCGGCCGATGGCAGCGCCGCCCTGGCGGTCATAGGGGGTCGGGACGTAATCGAGCGTTTTGGCGCGCTCTTCCGTATACTGCATGTTGGCGATGAGAATATCGACCTTGCCCTGCTGCAGGAACTGCACGCGGTTCGGCGGGGTCACGGTTTCGGTGACCAGCTCGACACCGAGGCCGGCGGCCAGCGCCTTGGCGACGTCGATGTTGAGACCCTTCTGCTCCTGCGTCTTCGGATCGATAAAGCCGAAAGGCGCGCCGGAAAGGATAACACCGACAGTGAGCTTGCCGCGACCCTTGATCCGGTCAAGCGTTGCATCCGCGTGAGCGGCGGTGGCCATCGAAGCGATGACGACGGTTCCGGCAATGAGTTTTGCGGCAAATTTGGAGAAAGAGAGGGCCATGGGTATTTCCTTTTGATTGTAGGTGGAAACTACATGAGGCACCCGCCAAGAGCGAGAATTGGCATTGCGTGAAAAATAGTATGAATAAAATCCGGTTCCAATAAATCTTTTGGAGGGAAAAATTATCCTAATAATTTTGAATTGTAGAATCTTGTTCTTTTCCTCCGTTGCTGTGTGCCGGTCTGTCAGGAGCGGGAGAGTTGTCCGGATGTCGCTGAGGACCGGATGGCCACATGCGGAGCGAGCGCATCCGGCTTGTCTCTTCTCCCCGGCGGGGAGAAGAAAAAAGCCGCACGCCCTGTTCTTATCGTCCGGCATTATAGGCCGCGATTGCCGCCATGTTGACGATATCGCTGTCCTTCGCGCCCATCGAGGTGATCTGTACCGATTTATCGAGACCGACAAGAAGCGGGCCGATGACGGTCGCACCGCCCAGTTCCTGCAGCATCTTGGTGGAGATGGAGGCAGAATGGATGGCGGGCATGACCAGCACATTAGCGGGGCCGGAAAGGCGCGCGAAGGGATACTGGCTCTGCATTCGGTGATGGTTCAGCGCCACATCCGCCGACATTTCGCCGTCCACCTCGAAATTGACGTTGCGCCTGTCGAGAATTTTCACCGCCTCCCGCACCTTGTCGGAGCGTTCGCCGGTCGGCTGGCCGAAAGTAGAGTAGGCGAGCATCGCGACGCGGGGTTCATAACCGAAACGGCGGGCGAGGCCGGCTGCTTCTTCGGCGATATCGGCAAGATCCTCCGCATTCGGCATATCATGCACGGCGGTATCGGCAACGAAGACGGTGCGGTTGCGCGAGACGACCAGCGAAACGCCGATGACGCGATGGCCAGGCTTGGTGTTGATGCAGCGGCGGATATCCTCCAGCGCCGTCGAATAGTTGCGGGTAACGCCGGTGACCACGGCGTCCGCATCGCCCATAGCCACCATGCAGGCGGCGAAATGGTTGCGGTCGTTGTGGACCAGACGCTGCACGTCGCGCAGCAGGAAACCGCCGCGCTGCAGACGCGCATAGAGATAATCGACATAGGCATCGACGCGGCTGGAAAGGCGGGCGTTGGTGATCTCGATATTGGCACGGTCGAGATCGATGCCGGCGCGTTCCGCATTGGCCTTGATGATATCGTCACGGCCGAGCAGGATGGCGGTGCCGAGGCCCTGCGCGGTGAAGGAAATCGCCGCACGCATGACCTGTTCTTCTTCGGCTTCCGCAAAAACGACTCGCTTCGGCGAGCGGCGCACCCGCTCGTAAAGGCGCTGCGTGGTGGAAGCCATC
Organism: Agrobacterium sp. 22-226-1; assembly: GCF_053522345.1. Classification (NCBI taxonomy): domain Bacteria; kingdom Pseudomonadati; phylum Pseudomonadota; class Alphaproteobacteria; order Hyphomicrobiales; family Rhizobiaceae; genus Agrobacterium; species Agrobacterium sp. 22-226-1. The sequence goes on along the minus strand of NZ_JBNWCP010000002.1, from coordinate 474,064 downwards.
GGGTCGCGGCGGGCGGAAAGCTCGCGGGCGTAAGCGTCGAGATCGGGCAGCTCCCGGCGGGCGACGCCGGTTCCGATGGCAGCTTTCGCCACGGCCACCGGAATGGCCGAGATCAGGCGCGGATCGAAGGGAACCGGAATGATATATTGCGATCCGAAGCGCGGGCGGTTGCCCTGATAGGCGGCGGCTACATCATCAGGCACGTCTTCGCGGGCAAGATCGGCGAGCGCCTGTGCCGCCGCGATCTTCATCGCGTCGTTGATCTGGCTGGCGCGGACATCGAGCGCGCCGCGGAAGATATAGGGGAAACCGAGGACGTTGTTGACCTGGTTCGGGTAGTCCGAACGCCCGGTCGCCATGATGGCGTCGTCGCGGATGCGCGACACTTCTTCCGGCGTAATTTCCGGGTCCGGATTGGCCATGGCGAAGATGATCGGCTTCGGCGCCATGGAGCGGATCATCTCTTCGCTGAAAGCGCCCTTCTGCGACAGGCCGAATACCACGTCAGCGCCCTTCATGGCTTCCGCCAGCGTGCGGTTGTTGGTTTTCACCGCGTGCGCGGATTTCCACTGGTTCATGCCTTCGGTACGGCCCTGATAGATCACGCCCTTGGTATCGCATAGCGTGATGTTTTCAGGGTTGAACCCCATGGCCTTGATGAGGTCCATGCAGGCGATTGCCGCAGCACCCGCGCCGTTGCAGACGAGCTTCGTGGTCTTGAAGTCGCGGCCCGTCAGTTCGATGGCGTTGATGAGACCGGCGGCGGCGATGATGGCGGTGCCGTGCTGGTCGTCATGGAAGACGGGAATGTCCATCAGCTCGCGCAGGCGGCTTTCGATGATGAAACATTCCGGCGCCTTGATGTCTTCCAGATTGATGCCGCCGAAAGAGGGGCCGAGGTGACGCACGCAGTTGATGAACTCATCGGCGTCTTCGGTATCGACCTCGAGATCGATGGAGTCGACATCGGCGAACCGCTTGAAGAGAACGGACTTACCCTCCATGACCGGCTTGGAGGCGAGCGCGCCGAGATTGCCGAGACCGAGGATGGCCGTGCCGTTGGAGATGACCGCAACCATGTTGCCGCGCGTGGTATAGTCGTAAGCGGTCGCCGGATTTTCGGCGATGGCTTTCACCGGCACGGCCACGCCAGGCGAATAGGCGAGCGACAGGTCCCGCTGCGTTGCCATCGGTTTGGTCGGGGTGATTTCCAGTTTCCCCGGTCGGCCCTCCGCGTGGAAATCCAGAGCTTCCTGATCCGTAACCGATGTTCTGGTGCTGGCGGGTTTCGTCGTGTCGGACATGGGCTGAGCGTGCTTTCGTGTCGATAACAGTGTAAAAATATCCGCCGTTGTTATTGTATTTTTCGCGCGCCTGCCAAGCCTTGAATGTTGTTCAGTGCAGCAAATTTAAGCGTGATGAAATTTGCGGCCGATTTAATCGATTAATTCCCGTTGTTCGTGTCAAAGGCTTTGCCGATAGGATTGGCGGGCCCGGCTTATCACTCCGAAAAATGAAGCGCAGGGCTTTGTCCCGGGGGGGGGTCTTTGCTCTCGGTCACTTTGAGCGGCCATTCCGTACGGAACCTCGCACTTCCCCTTGCGTTAGGAAAACGGGCCTGCCGGCAAATGCCCCGCCGTTCACCAAGCTTTCACAAGGCGAATTTATGAGCTTGCGCTTATCCGCCCGTGAACCGATGATGGCGGTATTTCGAAATATGTATATTGTCCGGCGCGCCGGGAAATTTTTAGAGTTGGAAAGGTTTTGTTGTGAAGGAACACTCTCGAAAGATCACGCCGGTTCTTCTGGCCGGCGGTGCTGGTTCGCGGCTTTGGCCGGTATCGCGCGATCAGTTGCCCAAGCAGTTTCAGCCGCTGGTCGGCAATCTTTCGACCTATCAGCAGACGCTGCAGCGGGTGGGTGACAAGAGCCTTTATGCCGAGCCGCTGGTGATCACCAATGAGGATTTCCGTTTCTTCGCCCGCCGTCAGGCCGAAGAGATCGATCTGCCGGCAACGGTGGTGCTGGAGCCCGCCCGCCGCGACAGCGCCGCCGCCATGGCCGCCGCCGCCGTGCTGGCCGAGCGCCGCGAGCCCGGATGCCTGGTGCTGGCGCTTGCCGCCGACCATGTGGTGCTCGATGCCGACAAGTTTTCAGAGGCCGTGAAACTCGGCGCAAAAGCTGCCGATCAGGGCAATATCGTCGTCTTCGGCCTGGTGCCGACCGAACCGCGCACCTCCTACGGTTATATCAAGCCGGGTGAGGCGATCGATGGCGAAAAAGACCTCAGCACCGTCGATGCCTTCGTGGAAAAGCCGGATATGAAGACGGCGATCTCCTATCTGGAAAAAGGTTATCTCTGGAATTCCGGCAACTTCCTGTTCCGCTCCGATGTGATGATCGCCGAACTGAAGGCCTTCGCCCCGGAGATTCTTGCAGCGGTGACGCAGGCGGTCGAGCAATATGAAAGCGACCTCGGCTTCGTGCGCCTGCACCAAGCCAGCTTCGAGGCCTCGCCGAAGAACTCCATCGACTATGCCGTGATCGAGAAGACCAAACGCATGGCGGTGGTGCACGGTCATTTCCGCTGGTCGGATATCGGCAGTTGGGATGCGATCTGGGAAATTGCCGACAAGCGCGGCAACGACAATGCGCTGGAAGGCAACGGCGTCTTCATCGATTCCGAAGGTTGCCTCATCCATTCGACGCAATTGCTGACGACGGTGGTTGGCGCCAAAGACATGGTGGTGGTGGCCACCAAGGATGCGGTTCTGGTGGTGCCGAAAAACCGGGTGCAGGATGTGAAGGGTCTGGTGGAGACGCTGAAGGACGGCGAACATGCGCCGCAGACGCAGACCCACAAGCGCGTCTATCGCCCCTGGGGTTATATCGAGCACATGTATGTGGACGAGCGTTACCGGGTGGGCCATATCACTGTCGATCCCGGCCACCGCATCTCGTTCCAGAAACATTATCACCGCTCGGAGCACTGGATCGTCGTCAAGGGCACGGCGACGGTGACGATCGGCGAAGAAACGAAGTTGCTGACGGAGAACCAGTCGGTTTATATCCCGATCGGCCAGCCGCACCGGCTTGCCAATGAGGGGCAGATCCCGCTCGAACTGGTCGAAATCCAGACCGGAGCCTATATCGGCGAGGATGATGTCATCCGCATCGAGGACGATTATAAAAGGCAATAGAATTGCCGCCAGCGCCGAAGGTGTAGGGAAGGTGAGGCGGATAGTTGTCCGGCTCGCCTTTTCGGCTCAGGCGGTCAGCGCGTTCACGCAATGGGCAAGGGCATGGGAAAGCATCGCCGCCTCCAGCCCACGACGCCAGAACAGCCATCCGAACGGCAGGCCGGGAATGAAATTGGTGAGCAGGACTGCAAGGGTCAGCGCCGCTTGCGGCCGAGCGACAACCGCAAACAGAAACGGCAGATGACCGGCGGCGAAGAGTGCCGCCGCCATAAGGATGGCGGCCCACAAAATCACCGGTCGAATCTGTCCCCTTCCGGTCATGCGCCAGAGCGCCCAAGCGAAAAACGACATCAGGCCCCATCGGGTCAATAGCTCTTCCGTGGTCCCGCCATAGAGAATCCGGGTCGCCAGCGGGACGTTAAAAGCGGTCATTCTTGCCACGGTGGCCGCATCCGCGACCGATGGCAGGATCACCGATGAATAGGCGATCATCAGCAGGCCGACGGCAATGCCCACCGCCAGCGCGGGCGGCACCTGTGTTCGCAGCACCGCGCGCTGGTTGTCGCCCGTCAGCCAGCTATCGACCAAGGGCGCGCCAAGCCCGAATTTTGCGGCCAGAGCCTGACCGGTTGCTACCGCCGCAATGGTCAGTATTGCCGGCTCGATGAGGATCAGCAGGCGCATTCCGAATGAAACTTGCTGTCCCGGTACAAGCTGCTCAAATGTCGCCAATAAAAGCGATGCGACGCCGGTTAATCCGATGACCAAAAGAATATGCCAGCGCTTCATGGTCTCTTCGCCTGTTTTACTCACCACGAAGTTTTGTAAGCGACTGGCATTGCGTGTGCATTACGCAGCGCAATCCCCTGTGCCGCATACCTATCCGGCGCATTTTCCAATCGTTCGAAATGCCTCCTGAGGGCGCTGTGAGATTCGTATTTTAGGCGGTTGCCTAATCAAAAATCTTCGCATACGTTCCAACTGCAACGTTTCAGTGAGGGAGGAGACTCATGCGAATGCGTGTTATTTCTGCGGCTTTTCTGGCCAGCGTCATGATTCCGGCGGGTATCGCCGGGGCCACCGATCTTGAGGTGACCCATTGGTGGACATCGGGCGGCGAAGCCGCAGCGGTCGCCGAACTGGCCAAGGCTTTCGACGCAACCGGCAACAAATGGGTGGATGGCGCGATTGCCGGTTCGGGCGGCACGGCCCGTCCGATCATGATCAGCCGTATCACCGGCGGCGACCCGATGGGCGCGACCCAGTTCAACCACGGCCGTCAGGCGGAAGAGCTGGTGCAGGCGGGCCTGATGCGCGACCTGTCCGATGTTGCCGCAAAGGGCAACTGGAAGGACGTCATCAAGCCGGCAAGCCTGCTCGACAGCTGCACCATCGACGGCAAGATTTACTGCGCGCCGGTCAACATCCATTCCTGGCAATGGCTGTGGCTTTCCAATGAAGCCTTCAAGAAGGCGGGCGTCGAAGTTCCGAAGAACTGGACGGAATTTGTCGCCGCCGCGCCGGCGCTGAAAAAGGCCGGCATCCAGCCGCTCGCACTTGGCGGTCAGGCATGGCAGGCCAACGGCCTGTTCGACACGCTGACGCTTTCGATCGGCGGCAAGGACCTTTATCAGAAGGTCTATGGCGACAAGGATGCCGAGGCGGCAGCCGGGCCCGAGATGGCGAAGATTTTCGCGGCTGCCGTCGAGGCGCGCGACATGGCCAAGGGCACCAATGTTCAGGACTGGAACCAGGCCACCAACATGGTCATCACCGGCAAGGCCGGCGGCCAGATCATGGGTGACTGGGCGCAGGGTGAATTCCAACTGGCCAACCAGAAAGCCGGCACGGATTATTCCTGCCTCCCCGGACTTGGCCTCAGTGAATATCTCACCACGGGTGGCGACGCCTTTTATTTCCCTGTTTTGAAGGACGAGGCGAAAACCAAGGCGCAGGACGTTCTCGCCGCAACCATCGTCGATCCAAAAACACAGGTGGCCTTTAACCTGAAGAAAGGCTCGCTGCCGATCCGCGGCGACGTCGATCTGAATGCGGCCAATGACTGCATGAAAAAGGGTCTGGCAATTCTGGCCAAGGGCAACGCGCTGACCAGCACCGACCAGCTGATTTCCGCCGATACGCAGAAACAGAAGGAAGACCTGATGGCGGAATTCTTCGCGGGCTCGATGTCGGCGGAAGACGGGCAGAAGCGCTTCGCGGACATTATCGGTTCGGCGGACTGATTGTGATCTCTCCGGGTGGGAAAGCGGTTCGCCGCTTTCCTTTCCAGCGTCCTGCCTGTGCAACAATCACCAGCACGGGCAGGGGTTTCATGCGGTGAGGCTTTTGCCTGATCGTTGACTGTAACGTTACAGGAGGAGGTAACATGGCAGGTCAAGCGCGCTCGGGGCGCCCCCACCAGCTTTTCCGCAATCTCAATTCCAAGATTGCCTCCATTCCCATGATACTGACCGCCATGGTGATCTTCCTCGGCGGAACGATCTGGACGGTGGTTTATTCCTTCACCAATTCCAAGCTTCTGCCGCGGGCGAGCTTCATCGGTTTCGATCAATATGAGCGTTTGTGGGCAGCACCACGCTGGATCGTGTCCATTCAGAATCTGGCGATCTACGGTTTGCTGTCGCTGATCTTCAGCCTCGTCATAGGCTTCGTGCTGGCGGCGCTGATGGATCAGAAAATTCGTTTCGAAAACACCTTCCGCACCATTTTCCTCTATCCTTTCGCCCTGTCCTTCATCGTCACCGGCCTTGTCTGGCAATGGCTGCTGAACCCGGAATTCGGCATCCAGTCCGTGGTTCGCTCGATGGGCTGGGAAAGTTTCACCTTCGATCCGCTCTATAATTCCCAGATTGTCATCTACGGCATCCTGATCGCGGCACTCTGGCAGGGCACGGGGCTCGTCATGTGCCTGATGCTGGCGGGCCTTCGCGGTATCGATGAGGACATCTGGAAGGCGGCGCGCGTCGACGGCATTCCGATGTGGAAGACCTATATTCTCATCATCATTCCCATGATGCGGCCGGTCTTCATCACCACGCTGGTCATCATCGCCAGCGGCATCGTCAAGGTTTACGATCTGGTGGTGGCGCAGACGAGCGGCGGGCCGGGCATCGCGTCCGAAGTGCCGGCGAAATATGTCTATGACTACATGTTCCAGGCGCAGAATCTGGGGCAGGGCTTCGCCGCCTCGACAATGATGCTCCTGACGGTCGCGATCATCATCATTCCATGGGCCTACCTCGAATTCGGAGGCAAGAAGCGTGGCTAATATCAGCACATTGAACACGGTTGTCGCCGCCAGCGATGCGGTTGCCCCGGACCTTTCCGGCCCGCGCGGCAAGAGGCCGAGGAAAACCTTTTCCCGCCGCAACATCATTCTTTACGGCACGCTCATCGTGGCTGCGGCCTATTACCTGCTTCCGCTTTACGTGATGGTCGTCACCTCTCTGAAAGGAATGCCGGAAATCCGGCTCGGCAACATCTTTGCGCCGCCGGTGGAAATCACTTTCGAGCCTTGGGTGAAGGCCTGGGCCAATGCCTGCACGGGCCTGAACTGCGACGGGCTTTCACGCGGCTTCTGGAATTCGGTGCGCATCCTCGTGCCTTCGGTGGTGATCTCGATCATCGTCGCCTCTGTCAGCGGCTATGCCATGGCGAACTGGAAGTTCAAGGGATCGGAACTGTTCTTCTCGATCCTCATCATCGGCGCCTTCATTCCCTATCAGGTGATGATCTATCCGATTGTCATCGTGCTGCGCGAACTTGGCATATACGGTACGTTAACCGGTCTCGTCATTGTGCATACCATCTTCGGCATGCCGATCCTGACGCTGCTGTTCCGCAACTACTTTGCCTCGCTGCCTGAAGAACTGTTCAAGGCGGCCCGCATTGATGGCGCCAATTTCTGGCAGATCTATTTCCGCATCATGCTGCCCATGTCGCTGCCGATCTTCGTCGTGGCGATGATCCTGCAGGTGACCGGCATCTGGAACGACTTCCTGTTCGGCGTGGTGTTCACGCGGCCGGAATATTACCCGATGACGGTGCAGCTCAATAATATCGTCAACTCCGTGCAGGGCGTGAAGGAATATAACGTCAATATGGCCGCAACCCTTCTGACGGGTGCGGTGCCGCTGATCGTCTATTTCGTCTCCGGCAGGCTTTTCGTCCGCGGCATTGCCGCAGGCGCAGTAAAAGGTTGAGCTATATGAACAAAAGCGTTTCCATCCGCGATCTTTCCCTGTCCTTCGGCGCCGTCACCGTGCTGAAAGACCTCAATCTCGATATTTATGACGGCGAATTCCTCGTGCTGCTCGGTTCTTCCGGCTGCGGAAAGTCGACCCTTCTCAATTGTATCGCCGGCCTTCTGGAGCCGACCGACGGACAGATCTTCATCAAGGACCGCAACGTCACCTGGGAAGAGCCGAAGGATCGCGGCATTGGCATGGTGTTCCAGTCCTATGCGCTTTATCCGCAGATGACGGTGGAGAAGAACCTGTCCTTCGGCCTGCAGGTCGCCAAGGTGCCGAAAGAGGAAATCGACCGCCGTGTCAAAAGGGCGGCCGGCATCCTCCAGATCGAGCCGCTGCTGAAACGCAAGCCCGCCGAGCTTTCCGGCGGCCAGCGCCAGCGTGTGGCCATCGGTCGGGCGCTGGTGCGGGATGTGGATGTTTTCCTGTTCGACGAGCCGCTCTCCAACCTCGACGCCAAGCTGCGCTCGGAACTGCGCGTCGAAATCAAGCGGCTGCACCAGTCGCTGAAGAACACCATGATCTATGTGACGCATGACCAGATCGAGGCGCTGACGCTGGCGGACCGCATCGCCATTATGAAAAGCGGCGTCATCCAGCAACTTGCCGATCCCGTCACCATCTACAACAAGCCGCGAAACCTCTTCGTCGCCGGTTTCATCGGCTCGCCCTCGATGAATTTCCTGCGCGGCGAGCTGATCGAAAAGGACGGCAAGGTGGTCTTCACCACCAATGGCGTGACTTTCGCGCTGGATGGTTATCATTCGGAGACGCCGCTCGCCGCCGGCCGCGCCGTGGTTCTGGGCGTTCGCCCCGAACATGTGCGCGTCGATGCCGATATCGTCGGCGGTGAAGTGCACGAGGCGATTGTCGATATCGAGGAGCCGATGGGTGCGGACAATCTGATCTGGCTGAAACATGCCGGGCATACCATGTCCGTGCGCGTGGGCGGCCACAGACGGTTTTCGCCGGGCACCAAGGTGCGCCTCGGCCTCGACATGACGATGGCCTCACTGTTCGACGCGCAAAGCGAGGACCGGCTCTAGAACAGCTTCGATTTACCCCCCCACACAATCCCAAGACCCAGATCTCTATGGAGGAGACAATGACAGAACTCGGTTTCCAGCTTTACAGCGCCCGTAATTTCCAGCCTTTTTCCAACATTCTGAAGAAGCTTTCGGCGGCGGGTTATAAACATGTCGAAGGTTATGGCGCGATGTACGCTTCGCTGGATGACGCCGGTTTGAAGGGCCTGCGCGCCGAACTCGACGCCAATGGCCTTGCCATGCCGACCGGCCATTTCGGCCTCGACCTTCTGGAAGGCGATCCGAAAAAGGCGCTCAATATTGCGAAGGTTCTGGGCGTGGAGGCGATCTATTGCCCTTATCTGATGCCTGACCAGCGCCCGACAGATGCCGCAGGCTGGTTCGCTTTCGGCAAGCGTCTGCAGGAAGCCGGCAAGCCCTTCGTGGATGCCGGGCTGGTTTTCGGTTGGCATAACCATGATTTCGAGTTCAAGACACTTGCCGATGGCTCGACGCCGCAGGAGCAGATTTTTGCCGGTGGCCCGGATTTGAAATGGGAGGCGGATATCGCCTGGATCATTCGCGGCAATGCCGATCCGCTCGCCTGGATCGAGAGCTACGGCAAGCGCATTACTGCGGTACATGTGAAGGATATCGCACCAGCAGGCGAGAATGCGGATGAGGATGGCTGGGCCGATGTCGGCCATGGTACAGTGGACTGGAAGGGCCTTATCGCGGCGCTGAAGGCGAAATCGGCCACCAAACATCTCGTGGTCGAGCACGACAATCCGAAGGATATTGACCGGCTGATCACCCGTTCGATCGCATCTTTCAAAACCTACTAAGTTTCAATTTTCGGAGTTTCCATCATGGCCAGGGATCTTGGCGTCGGCATCATCGGATGCGGCAATATCTCGTCTGCTTATTTCTCGCTGGCACCGCTCTTCAAGGGCATCAAGGTGCTTGCCTGCGCCGACCTCAACCGCAATGCTGCGGAGTTGAGGGCGGAAGAATTCGGTGTTGTCGCGCAGTCCATCGAGGAACTGCTCGCCAACAAGGATATCGACGTGGTGGTGAACCTCACCATTCCCGCCGCACATTTTCCGGTGTCGAAAGCCGCCCTCGAGGCGGGCAAGCACGTCTATTCGGAAAAGCCGCTGGTGCTTTCGCTGGAGGAAGGCGAGGAGCTGCGGCGCATCGCCCGCGAAAAGAAGCTGTCCGTCGGCTGCGCGCCGGATACTTTCCTCGGCGGCGCGCATCAGCTTGCCCGGCAATATATCGATGACGGCAAGGTCGGGCGCATCACGTCAGGCACCTGCCATGTGATGAGCCCCGGCATGGAGATGTGGCACCCCAATCCGGGCTTCTTCTTCCTGAAGGGCGGCGGGCCGATCCTCGATCTCGGTCCCTATTACGTCGCCAATCTCATCAACCTCATCGGCCCGGTGAAGCGCGTCGGTGCGCTGACCTCGATGGCGAACCCCACTCGTACGGTGACCAGCCAGCCGTTGAACGGCGAAATCATCCCGGTCGAAACGCCGACCAATATCCATGCCCTGCTGGAATTCGTGAACGGCGCGACGATCACGCTTTCGGCGAGCTGGGATGTCTGGTCGCATCGCCATGCCAATATGGAGCTTTACGGCACGGAAGGCTCGATCTACGTGCCGGATCCGAACTTCTTCGGCGGCGTGGTGGAGGTGAGCGGTCGCGACAAGAATATCCAGCCGCTGGAAGACTGGGCGCATCCTTTCGGCATCGCCAATCAGGAAAGCCCCAATGGCCCGCGCGCCAATTACCGCACGGCGGGCCTTGCCGATATGGCGATTGCGCTTTTGGAAGGCCGCGATGCCCGCTGCTCGCTCGACCGTTCATTGCACGGCATCGATGTGATGACCTCGATCCTGAAGTCAGGCGAAGAGGGGCGCTTCATCGAGATGAGGACGACCTGCACCCAGCCGGCGGCACTCGGCATCGAGGAGGCGCAGGCGTTATTGCGCTGAACCTGTCGCGTTAAAAAAAAGGCCCGGCGCACTGCCAGTTCGCCGGGCCTTTTCCGCTCCGCCATGTTGTGGCGAGCGTCGCGTGTTCATCAGATTTTCATAGGCCGACAAAAAGACCCAGCCAGCGCGCAACGGTCCTGACCATCCAGATCAGGAACACGAAAGGGGCTATGCCAACAGCCGCGACGAGCGCCACCGAGGCGACAACGAGCGCCGTGGTGAGATTGCGCCTGAACCGATGCCGTTTGGTGTCGAGAGCCTTATCCATGGCGAATGGCGGCAACCAGCCCGCGAATGGTGAGCGTGACATAAAGCATGCCCGCCATCGCCATCAGCAGGCCGGTGCCGAGAGAGCTGAGGTTGCTCAGCGAAAACAGAAATGTATCAGCCGCCACCATTGGCAAGACCCTTCAAGAACAGCAGATTTCGCATCGTTCTAGATCGTGCCGGTTTCCCGCATATGTCCCGATTGTTTCGTCTTGTTGCTGCTGCGGGGCATTTTCGTGATCGCGTGGCTTTGCGCGATTTCCGCAAGGCCCTTCACAAGCCCGTCGGTTTGGTTTAAAGCCGCTCCCCGTAATCCGGTCGCAGCCCACCCGGTCAAAACAAGGGATCCCAAATTATGAAAACCATCGTCATCTGCTCCGGCGGATTGGACTCCGTTTCGCTTGCGCATAAAATCGCGGCGGAACACGACCTTCTCGCTCTCGTCTCCTTCGATTATGGCCAGCGCCACAGGAAGGAGCTGGAATACGCCGCCGATTGCGCAAGGCGTCTCGGCGTGCCGCATCATGTCATCGATATCAGAACCATTGGCGCCCATCTCACCGGTTCGGCGCTGACTGACGACGTGGAGGTGCCGGACGGGCACTATGCGGAAGAGACCATGCGTTCCACCGTGGTGCCGAACCGCAATGCCATCATGCTCACCATCGCTTTCGGGCTGGCCGCCGCGCAGCAGGCGGATGCTGTGGCGATTGCCGTGCATGGCGGCGATCACTTCATCTACCCCGATTGCCGGCCGGGCTTTATCGACAGTTTCAACGCCATGCAGGCGCATGCGCTTGAAGGTTATGCCAACGTCAAGCTCTTTGCCCCCTATGTCACCGTTTCCAAGGCGGCGATTGTGACCGATGGTGCGAAATACGGCACGCCCTTTGGCGAAACATGGTCCTGTTACAAGGGCGGCCTGCGCCACTGCGGCCGCTGCGGCACCTGCGTGGAACGGCGCGAGGCCTTTCATCTGGCCGGTGTCACCGATCCGACCGACTATGAGGACCCGGATTTCTGGGTGGCGGCCACCCATGCCTATGCGGCGCAGGAGGTGCGCTGATGTTCCGCATCACCAAGGAATTTCACTTCTCCGCCTCGCACCAGCTGAAAAGCCTGCCGTCCGATCACCAGTGCAATCGCCTGCACGGGCATAATTACATTGTCGAGATCGAGTTGGCAGGCGAAGCGCTGAACGAGCACGGTTTCGTGCGCGACTATCATGAGCTTGCGCCGCTGAAGCGTTATATCGACGATCATTTCGACCATCGCCACCTGAACGACGTTCTCGGCCATGACCGGGTGACGGCGGAATGTCTGGCGAAGCATTTTTACGACTGGTGCAGGGATCGCCTGCCGGAAACCAGCGCCGTGCGGGTGAGCGAAACCGCCAAGACCTGGGCGGAATACCGGCCATGACGGCGGCTGCACAAAAGATTGCAGCGAAGGAAACCACGATCCGCATCAGCGAAATCTTCGGTCCGACCATTCAGGGCGAAGGCGTGTTGATCGGTCTGCCGACCGTCTTCGTGCGTACCGGCGGCTGCGACTATCGTTGTTCCTGGTGCGATACGCTGCATGCCGTTGACAGCGAGTATCGCGATACATGGAAGCCGATGCCGGTCGAGGCGATCTGGCAGGAGGTGCGGCGGCTTTCCGGCGGCGTGCCGCTGACGGTCTCGCTTTCAGGCGGCAATCCGGCCATTCAACCGTTCGGAGCCTTGATCGCGAAGGGGCAGGGCGAGGGGTATCGTTTCGCGCTGGAAACGCAGGGCAGCATCGCGAAAGACTGGTTTGCCGATCTCGACCATCTGGTGCTGAGCCCCAAGCCGCCATCGAGCGGCATGGAAACGGACTGGCAAGCCTTCGAAGACTGTCTTGCCGCCGCCGGCGACGGACCGCAGGTGGCGCTGAAGATCGTGGTGTTCGACGATGTGGATTATGCCTACGCCAAGGCGGCATCCGCGCGTTTCCCGCATTTGCCCGTCTATCTCCAGCCCGGCAACCACACCCCGCCGCCGCCGGATGACGACGATGCGCGTGTGGATATCGACGGGGTGATGGACCGGATGTTGTGGCTGGTGGACAAGGTCAGCGAAGACCGCTGGTTTACGGCGCGGGTGCTGCCGCAGCTGCATGTGCTGTTGTGGGGGAACAAGCGCGGGGTTTGAGGGAGTTATAAGGTCCCTCCGTCATGCCGAACCTGATCCGGCATCCAGCCAAGGCGCGTCTGCGCCGTGAAAAGAGTTTTTTGCGATCAACGACTTGATCGCGCTGGACCCCGGATCAAGTCCTCGCTGACGGAGAGCGAGGAGCGCCTTTTGCAGCAATCCATGCGGCGGCTTGTGCCGCCGCACTTTCGCAAATCAAGCCGAAACAGCCACCTCGCGCCTCTCCCGATCCGCGATGATCGACAGATCTAGCACCTTCTGCAGATTGGCCGCATGACGGAAGTCCGGGTCGGCGACGCCACCTTCCATGACGGCCCTGGCGAATTTTTCGTAATTCGTCGGCACGGGGTCCACATCGATCGTCTTCCAGGTCGCCTTTTCCACATCTTCACCGATGCAGGCACGCAGGCTGGAATAGTCGGGCGTGTGGATGACTTCCAGCGCACCCTTGTCGCCATGGATGCGCAGGCGGAGCTCGTTCAAGTGCCCCGTCGCCCAGCGGCTGGCATGGATGACGCCCATGGCGCCGTTTTCCAGTTCGGCGGTCATGGTGAAGCTGTCATTGGCGTCGAGGTCGTAGACGCCAATTTTATTGCCTTCATATTTGTCGAAGGTCTTCAGCCGCGTGAAGATGCGTTCCACATCGCTGCCCGCGCCATAGGAGGCGAAGTCGAGAATGTGGATACCGACATCGCCCAGCACGCCGTTCGAGCCATGCTTGGTGGAAAGCCGCCACAGCCACTTGCTCTCCGTCATCCAGTCGCCCCAGGCCTTGGAAACCAGCCAGCTCTGGAGATAGGAGGCTTCCAGATGCCGCACCTTGCCGATCTTGCCTGCCAGCACCATCTCACGTGCCGCCTGCAAGGGGGCGACGTTGCGATAGGTTAGGTTGACCATGGCGACGAGGCCGGCTTTTTCGGCGGCATCGGCCATTTCGGCGGCCTTGGCGTAGTTTTCCGCCAGCGGCTTTTCGCAGAAGACATGCTTGCCGGCCGCCAGCAGTTTCAGGCTGGTGGGGTGGTGGATGGCGTCCGGCGTGACATTCGCCGCCGCATCGAATTCACCCCAGGCAATGGCGTCATCCAGCGAGGTGAAGGAGAGCGGGATGTTGTGGCGGAGCGCAAAGCCGCGCACCACCACATCGTCCACATCCACCGCCGCGACCAGTTCGACGCCGGGGATTTGCGAGAAATAGGTGGCATGGTTGTTGGCCATGCCGCCGGTTCCGAGAATGAGAAGTCTCATGGCTTTTTACCTGTAACCTGCTTCGCCTGCCTTGTGCAGCTTGGGGCCGCGTTCTTCGATCGGCTCCAACGCCTTGTCGACGGGAACATTGGGGGCATCGTGAATGCTCTTCAGTGCGCCAACCGGATTATAGGCCCATTTCACCGAGTTGCTGATGACCTTCTGGACATTGGCATCGTGATAGGTGGGGTAGGTCTCGTGGCCGGGGCGGAAATAGAAGATATTGCCGGCGCCGCGACGCCAGGTGAGGCCGGAACGGAAGACTTCGCCGCCCTGGAACCAGGAGATGAACACGGTTTCCAGCGGCTCCGGCACGGAGAACTGCTCGCCGTACATTTCCTCGTTTTCCAGCTCGAAATGCTCAGGCAGACCGGCGGCAATCGGGTGGCGCGGATTGATCGTCCACAGACGCTCGCGTTCACCCGCCTCACGCCATTTCAGCGCGCAGGGCGTGCCCATCAGCCGCTTGAACGGCTTGGAGAAGTGGCCGGAATGCAGAACGATGAGGCCCATGCCTTCCCAGACGCGTTTGGCAACACGCTCGACGATCTCGTCCTGCACCGCGCCATGGTCCTTGTGGCCCCACCAGACCAGCACGTCGGTCTTGTCGAGGCGCTCCTGCGAAAGCCCGTGTTCCGGCTCCTGCAGCGTGGCGGTGGTGGCGTTGATCTCGGGGTTCTGGTTCAGTGCATCGGCGATGGTGTTGTGCATGCCGTTTGGATAGATAGAACGCACCGTCTCATTGATGTGTTCGTGGATATTTTCGCCCCATACAACGGTGTTGATGGTCATTGTCATGCTCCTCGGTGAAAGCCGAGACCTTGGGTGATCCCGGTGAAAGTTGAAATTTCAGGCAGCGCCCCGGGCGGGGTTGCGGGCAAGTGCCCGGCCTTCGGCGTCAAAACGATGGATCTGCGCGGCATCCGCCACGAGGGCGATACGCTCGCCCGCTTTGCGGTCGGTCACGCCTTCTTCGCGAACGACGACGGGTTCACCGGCGCCGATCTCGACATAGATGTAGCTGTCCGACCCGAGCATTTCCGAATGCACGATCTCGCCGCTCCAGCCGCTGCCGTCGGTGGTGATGGTGATGTGCTCCGGGCGGATGCCAATGGTTTTCGCGCCTTCCGTCTCGGCATATTTGCCTGACAGGAAGTTCATCTTCGGCGAGCCGATGAAGCCGGCGACGAAGGTGTTGACTGGGCTTTCGTAAAGCTCCAGCGGTGTGCCGATCTGCTCGACCCGACCGTCACGCAGCACGCAGATGCGGTCGGCAAGCGTCATTGCCTCCACCTGGTCGTGGGTGACGTAGATCATCGTCGTGTCATGCATCGAGCGGTGCAGTTTGGCGATTTCCAGACGCGTGGCAACGCGCAATGCCGCATCGAGGTTGGAAAGCGGCTCGTCGAACAGGAATACCTTCGGATCGCGCACGATGGCGCGGCCGATGGCGACACGCTGGCGTTGACCGCCGGAAAGCTGCTTTGGCAGGCGCTCCAGATAGGGTGTGAGCTGCAGCATCTCGGCTGCCGCTTCGACGCGCTTCTTGCGCTGTTCCTTGTCCGCGCCTGATAGCTTCATGCCGAAGGCCATGTTTTCGAACACAGTCATATGCGGATAAAGCGCATAGGACTGGAAGACCATGGCGACGCCGCGCTTGGCGGGCGGCAGGCGGTTCACCGTCTCGCCATCGAAGGAAAGCGTGCCGCCGGAAATTTCCTCCAACCCGCAGATGAGGCGCAGCAGCGTGGACTTGCCGCAGCCGGAGGGGCCGACGAAGACCATGAACTCGCCGGAGCGGACGTCCATGTCGATGCCCTTGATGACATCGAAGGCGCCGAAGGATTTGCGAAGATCGCGCAGTTGAATGGTGGTCATGATGTTTCTCCTAGCCTTTGACGCCGCCGGCGGTGAGGCCGGAAATGATGCGTCGCTGGAAGATCAGAACGAGGACGACAAGGGGAGCTGTGACGATGACGGAGGCCGCCATGATCGTTCCCCACGGGATTTCGAACTGCGAGCCGCCCGACAGGAGCGCGATCGCGACCGGCACCGTGCGCTGCTCGTTCGATGAGGTGAAGGTGAGCGCGAAGAGGAATTCGTTCCACGCGGCGATGAAGGCGAGGAGGCCCGTCGTGACGAGCGCCGGCCACATCAAGGGCATGAACACCTGGGTGATGATGACCCACGGCGTCGCGCCATCGACGATGGCCGCTTCCTCGATTTCGACCGGCAGGTCGCGCATGAAGGTTGTCAGCACCCAGACCGTGAAGGGCAGGGTGAAGATCATGTAGGAAAAGATCAGCGCCAGCGGCGTGTTGAAGATGCCCGCCCAGCGGATCAGTTCGAACAGGCCGGCGAGAACGGCGATCTGCGGGAACATCGAAACCGACAGGATGGTGAGCAGAAGCAGCGCGCGACCCCGGAAGCGGACGCGGGCGAGAGCATAGGACGCCGTTACCGCAAGGAACAGCGACAATATGACGACTGAAGATGCAACGAACAGCGAATTGCCGAGATTACGCAGAAAAGTGCCGTTGCCGATGACAAAGCTGTAATTGGTCAGCGAGAAGTCGCGCGGCCAATAATTGACCTGGAACAGCGCCGATCCGGATTTCAGGCTCGTCAGGATCGCGTAATAAAACGGGAATACCGAAATCACCATGATGATGGCGACCAGCGCATAGAAGGCGGTGGTTTTCAGGATGCTTGGCAGGGTCATCGCGCGGCTCCATCGGTGTTGACGCGCCCGAGCCACATGTAGATGACCGTGATCGAGGCGATGATGAGGAACAGCATGGTGGAGGCGGCGGCGCCATAGGAGAACTTGTCGAAATCGAACAGGTTCTCGCGTGCCAGCACCGACATGGTGCGGGTCTGGGCATTATTCGGCGTCAGGATGTAGATGAGGTCGAAGACGCGCATCGCATCCAGCATGCGGAAGATGACGGCGACCATGAGTGCGGGTCGGATCATCGGCAGGGTGACGCGGAAGAACACCTTGACCGGATGAATGCCATCCACCTTGGCCGCCTCATACATGTCCTTCGGCACCATTTGCAGGCCGGCAAGGATGAGCAGCGCCATGAAGGGCGTCGTCTTCCAGATGTCGACGATCAAGACGGCGACCATTGCGGTTTCGGGATTGGCGGTCCAGGCGATCTTGTTGGAGATCAGCCCGAGATTGAGGAACAGGTCGTTCAAGATGCCGAACTGGTCGTTCAGCATCCACGCCCACATCTGCGCCGAGACGATGGTCGGAATGGCCCACGGCACGAGAATGGCGGCGCGCACGAGGCCGCGTCCCTTGAATTCGGCATTCAGCACCAGCGCGACGATGAGGCCGAGCACGGTTTCGAAGCTGACGGAAAGAATGGTGAATTTGAGCGTGTTGAGAACCGCGCCCCACCATGCGGGATCGGCAAGCAGGCCGCGATAGATGGTGCGGCCGCTGCTGAGCGTGATCCAGGTGAGGTAGTTCTTGAGGCCGACGAACTGCGCACCCTCGAGATTGGTGAGCGAGGCGTCGGTGAGGCTGAACCAGACGGTGCGCACCAGCGGCCAGCCCGCCACCAGCGCCAGCACCAGAAATGTGGGGGCAAGAAACAGCCAGGCGGATTTCAGACGTTCCGACTGCAGATCGGAGCCGGTGCCGGCTGCCGCGACCGGTCTTTGAAGGGCGATGTCGTTCATGGGGATATCTCGCGGTTGGGGCGCGGGAAACGATCAGGCTAGACCATCTCCCGCGCGGGCCGGATTACCAGCCGTTGCCTTTGAGATCGGTCAGTTCAACCTCGAGAAGTTCGAGATTTTCCGCTGCTGTGCCGTTGCCGGAGAGCGTGTTGTGCACGGCGCCCCAGAACTTGGCGGAAACCTCGTTATATTTCACCTTGGCCGAGGCGGAAGGACGCGGAACGGCGGTCTGGAAGATCGGCTTCCATGTCGGCATGAAGGGCTGCGCGGCAGCGACATCCTTGTCGTCGTAAAGGGATGCGATCGTCGGCATGTTGGAGAGCTGGATCGCGCGCATCTTCTGGGTGTCTTTCGATGCCAGGAATTTCACGAGCTGAATGGCCGCTTCCTGATCGTCGGAATATTTCGAAACGGCGAGGTTCCAGCCGCCGAGTGTCGAGGCAGGGGCTTCGCCTTCCGCGCCAGCCGGCAGCGGGGTGACGCCGAACTTGCCCTTGATGGCGCTGTCATCGCCATTACCCAGTGCATAGGCATAGGGCCAGTTGCGCATGAAGACGGAATTGCCGGTCTGCCAGACGCCGCGCGCTTCCTCTTCCTTATAAGCGAGCACGCCCTGCGGCGCGATGGTGCCGACCCAGCCCTTGGCGGTTTCGATGGCCGCTGCGGCCTTCTCATTGTTGACGGAGATATCGCCGTTGGTCTCGACAATATGGCCGCCGCCGGCGGAAGCGATCCATTCCAGCGCGTTGCAGGTCAGGCCTTCATAGGCGCTGCCCTGGAAAACGAAGCCCCAGAGATCCTTCTGGCCAGCCTCGCGCTCCTTGTCCTGGATTTCTTTGGCGGTCTCGCTCAGTTCTTTCCAGGTCTTCGGCGGCTGCTTGCCGTATTTCTCCAGAAGGTCCTTGCGATAGAAAAGCGCCGGCGCGTCGGTGAACATCGGCATGGCAACGAGCTTGCCGTCAACCGTCTGCGAGGCGACGATGGAAGGGAAATGATCGCCGATGACATCCTTCGTCGCTGCGGTCAAATCCACGAATTGGTCGGCCAGCTGCGGCGCCCAGATCACGTCCGTCTGGTAGACGTCGACATCCTTGTTGCCGGCGGCAAGCCACAGCCGGTACTGGCTGAACTGTTCGCTGGACGATGACGGCATGGTGACGAGATTGACCTTGTGACCGGTCTCTTTCTCGAAAGCAGCGATCCGTTCGCGGAAGAACGCTACGTTCTTGCCGGTCGAATTGGCGGCGATGGAAAGCTCGGCCGCCTCAGCCGAAACGGCGGCGGAAAACGCCGCTCCGCACAGGAACAAAGTCTTCATGGAAATATTCATTGTCAAACTCCTCCTTTGACGCTTCCGATTATCCTCAAAATTGAAAGCGCTTTTGACCGACGCGAGGCTCTCAAAAGCCGAGCAATCTGTCAATACTCTTTCTAATCCCCCGGAAATCGGCTGTTTCCGCCTGCAATTTTTCGGCGTTTGCCTTTGGGAATGATCAACTGTAAGGTTTCAGGTGGGAGAAAATTGAAATCGTTTTCAATTTTTGTCGGCTTGAAAAATCCGCGGCGGCGACGCATGCAGGAGCAAATTGGCAAAAAATTATGAAGCTTAAGGAATTCGCAGAGAAAGTCGGGCTCTCGCCCACCACCGTCAGCCGGGCGCTGGGCGGCTACCCCGAGGTGCGCGAGGAAACGCGTCAGCGGGTGATGGAGGCTGCGCTGAAATACGGCTACCGGCCGAATGCAAACGCTGTCAGGCTGGCGACGGGCAGGGCAGGCGCCATAGGCGTCGTCATGGGCCGTTCGGGCGGTGGGCATTTCTTTTCCGAATTCATGGGTGGCATGGCGACCCGGCTGGAACGGGAAGAGACCGACATTCTCGTCAGCGTCACCGTCGACAATAATCTCGATGAGGAACTGGCGATTTTCAGCCGGCTGGCGGCGAGCGGCCGGGTGGATGGCATCATCGTGCATTCCCCCCGCCCGGAAGATGAACGCATCGCGCTGCTCAACCGGTTGGGTGTGCCCTTCATCGTGCATGGCCGCTCAAAGACGCCTTTCGAACATGCCTGGCTCGATATCGACAACCACGATGTGACCTATCGTCCGACGATCCATTTTCTGGAGCGCGGACACAGGCGCATCGCCCTTATCAATGGTCCGGTTGGCCGCACCTTCGTGCAGGACCGCGAGCAGGGTTTTCGCGAGGCGCTGGCCACGCACGGCATTACGCCGGATCCGCGTTTCATGATGAATGAGCACTTCAGCGAAGAAACGGCCTTTCGCTTCGCCCGCTCGCTGCTGGAACAGACGCCGCGCCCAACCGCCTTTGTGGCGGGTGCGATGATGACGGCGCAGGGTGTCTATCGCGCCGCGACGCAGATGGGGCTGACGATCGGCAAGGATGTCTCCGTCATCGCCCATGACGACGTGTTTCCTTATCTCACGCCGGAAAGCATGATGCCGCCGCTTTCCACCACCCGCTCGCCCATGCGGATGGCGGGCATGCGGGTGACGGACCTGCTTTTGCAGATCATCGGCGGCCGTCCCGTCCGCGAGGTTCAGGAATTGTGGCCGGTCGAGCTGATCTTGCGGGAATCGGTCGGTCCAGCCTGAACTTCTCGGCATAGCTCACTGATTCCACTCCATTTTGTGAACGTCAGTTGATAACGTTCGCCTTTCGTCATCTATACGTCCGCCCCGTCTCATGTATAATCGGAACAGTCACGGGCGTTATGGAACAGGACCCGGGCCGGCGCGTTGAGGGGACGTGTCGAAGGAGGTGGACGGATGTTTGAATTTTTAAAACCGCAACAGCAGACTGTGATCGATGATGTCGAGGCGACCGGCACCTATGCCGATGCGCTGCTCAACGTTCCGAGCCCGGAACTTAACCGTTCGACCGCTCGCGAGCATGGTCATGAAGCCCATTCCCGGGACTATTGCGAAAATCGCGATATTTCCCGCAGCGCGCTCGGTTTCGCCTGAGCCATCGCAAAAACCTTCCTAAAAAACGGAACGGACAGGCCGTGCCCGCGTTTTCCCTGTACGACCCACAGGGCGGCGCAACCGGACCGAAGGGACCTGACCGGCATTTGACCGATAGGCGAATTGGGTGTTGCGCCGCCTGATTGGCGACAGCGCAAACGCGCTGTCCCACGAGATAAAAACGCAGCTTGTGCCCATTGTGGCAAAGCGTGTTTATCAGGAGGCCGCGATGCCAGCCGTTCCCGTTGAGCCCTATCCCGAACCGCCGATGCCCGTGCCGCCGCAGCCGGATATTCCGCCGGTGGAAGAGCCGGAACCCGACCGGTTGCCGGACGAGGTGCCGACACCCAACCCCGACGAAAATGACGGGCCGCCGAAGGTGCTCGCGCCTGTCAGGCCTCTCCGTTCTCGAATTTCTTGCTGACGAAAGCCGAGCCCTTGAGCCCGAAGCGCCACGGATATTCCGTCGCGCGGCTGATGCCGATTCGTCTGCCGCTGGTGACGGCGGCGGTTTCCTTCGGCAACCGCAGGAAAAACGGCGCTGCGTTCAGTGGCGCGCCGTCCATCTCCCCCGTAATCGCCAGCGCCTGACAGAGCCTGCCCGGACCTGAGCAGAGAAGTTTCGGCTTGTCAGTTCCCCGTCGCAGTTTCATCATGTCTATGCCGGTCAGGGGTTCGATGGCGCGCAGAAGCACGGCGGAACCCGGGGCGCAGACAAAGTTGGCGCACCAGTGAATACCATAGGACCGGTAAACATAAAGACGGCCGGCCGGGCCGAACATTGCCCTGTTGCGCGGGGTCTGCCCGTTGAAACTGTGGGATGCGGGGTCGTCCGGATGATAGGCTTCGGTCTCCACGATGAGGCCGCCGGTATTGCCGATGCGGAACTCCGCGCCGATGAGGGCGCGGGCCACATCCAGCGCATCGCGCAGGAAGAAACTCTCCTGCATTTCCGGGCCAAAGGCCTGATCCATCTGGAACCCTTCCGCTCTGCCATCGTTGTGAATTCAGGTTCTAACCGTTTTCCAGCATCGGATTCGTACCGGTGCTTTCCAAGCCGGAGGGCATGTCATGCAACTTTCGACGACCTATGTAAAACGCAATAACGGGGTTATCTCCGTCGAGTTCGTCGGCAACGACGGCGATCAGGTCTCTGTTCGCCTCGCCGATGGTCTCGAAGGGATCGATGATGCCGAGGCCATCAAGCGGGCGAGCGCGGTGATGGTGCAACTGACCGCCTTCGGAACGCGCCATGGTGCGGATGCGCCTTCGCAATTTTCCGCTCTCGGCACCGCGCAGGACGATGCGTCTCAGGGAATGCTGCACGGGCAGGCGAGCGCACGCACCGCGCGGGACCGCGAGATTCTGGAGGAAGAGCTTGAGGAGGGGCTGGAGGACAGCTTTCCGGCGAGTGATCCCGTCTCGGCGACGGTCACGTCCATTGCTTCCCGAAAAGGAGGGCAATGACATTGACCGTTCGTAAAGTCGCTCTGGTAACCGGCGCCGGCTCCGGCATTGGGCGCGCCGCCGCCCTTCATCTGTCGGCGCAGGGTTTCGCGGTCGGTCTGTTGGGCCGCACCGAATCGGAATTGGACGATGTCGCCCGGGAAATAGGCGCCGCATCCGGTTCTTCGAAGGTGCTTGTAGCTGATGTGGCGGATGAAGCGGCGATGCGTCACGCGGTCGCAGCGCTGGTCGAGGACTTCGGCCGGCTTGACGTCGTGGTGGCCAATGCCGGCGTCAACGGCGTCTGGGCGCCCATCGATGAGCTGAAACCGTCCGAATGGGACGATACAATCCGCATCAACCTGCGCGGCACCTATCTCACCGTCCATACCACCGTGCCGCATCTGAAAGCGGCCGGCGGCGGGTCTATCGTCATCATTTCGTCGATCAATGGCACCCGCACCTTCACCTCGCCCGGTGCTACGGCCTATTCCGTGACGAAGGCCGGGCAATTCGCCATGGCACAACAACTGGCGCTGGAGCTGGGGCGTCATCGTATTCGCGTCAATGCGGTGTGTCCGGGCGAAATCGAAACGGCAATCGATGAAAATACCGATATACGCGGGCGGGAAAAAACGGAGGTTCCAGTCCGTTTTCCGGCTGGGGATATTCCGGTAACCGGCGGCGTGGCCGGCACCAGCGATGACGTCGCCGCGCTGATCGGTTTTCTGGCGTCGGATGCGTCCCGCCACATTACCGGCACGCCGGTATGGATCGATGGCGGCCAGGGGCTGCTTCGATAATCGCGGCCGGCACTTTCACTGCCCACCCCATCACGGGCTTGTGTCCTTATGATTAACGAATGGGTAACGTCTGTTCACGAGACTTTGTCCATAAGCGAGGTTGCCGTGTTGTGGCCACCTTCGATAGTTAAGCGTCTGCCGGAAAGGCGGGCAAATCAGGCGGGCAGAACGATCCATGGGCATGCAGGCATTGCTGGATTTCGCGGTTGCGGGGTTGCGGCAAAAGGTAAGGGCAGGGGCAAGAATGGCCGCGATCGTTGCGATCGGTGGCGGCCTTGCCGCGTGCACTTCCATGGGGCTCGACAGCGTCAAGAAAGATCCGCCGAAACTGTCGTCCAAGATGATGGCGCAGATGTCGGCCAAGGGCATGCGCCTGGAAAGCCCTGTCCTCGTTCGCATTTTCAAGCAGGAAAGCGAGCTTGAGGTCTGGAAGGTCGACAAGACCGGAAATTATGCCTTGCTCAAGACTTATCCCATGTGCCGCTGGTCCGGAAAGCTCGGCCCCAAGATGAAGACGGGTGACCGGCAGGCGCCGGAAGGGTTTTATCATGTCTCGGCCGGCATGCTGAACCCGAACTCACAATATTACGTCTCCTTCAATCTCGGTTATCCCAACCGGCTGGAATCGGCGCTCGGTTACACCGGTGAGGCGCTGATGGTGCATGGCGCCTGCTCCTCTTCCGGCTGCTACGCCGTGACGGATGCCCAGGTGGGCGAGATTTACGCCATCGTCGCGCGTGCGCTTCAGAGCGGGCAGGACCGCTTTCAGGTGCAGGCCTATCCCTTCCGCATGAGCGCAAGGAACATGGTGGCACATCGGGACGACCCCAACATGCCGTTCTGGAAGACGCTGAAGGAAGGTTACGACTATTTCGAGGTGACGCGCCGGCAGCCGAAGGTTTCCGTCTGCGGCCGTCGTTATGTCTTCAACAGTGAATTTGCCGAAGGCGAACCTGCCGATCCGCTGGCGGCCTGCCCGCCGGCCATCAACCAGCAGGATCCGCTGGTGGCTTCGAAACTGGCCGAAGAGCAACAAAAATTTGCCGCCGCCATGAGTGAGGGAACTTCCAGCCCGCTCAGCGCGTATGTAGACGGCGGCATGCATCCGAGCTTCCGGGCTATTTTGAAATCGAACGGCGCCAAGGCCATGGCATCGCAGGTTTCCGGCACGAAGTACCCTATCAGCCGCCCAGAGGCGGCGCTGGCAGATCCCTTTGCCGGCGTGAGATGACGTAAATGAGGTTTTTCAATTGAACGAGACGACGACGACCCGGCGGGGTTTCCTGCTTGGAGCAGGTGGACTGGCGCTGGCCGGCCTTGCGGGCTGCAACACAACCGCGCGTGAGGCCGCCCGGCCTGCAGCGCCCGCGGACGACCCGATGTATGCCCTGATGTACGGTCCCAAGCCGGACGAGCAGTTCCCGCTGCCGGAAATCCCCTACAAGCGGATTCCGCGTCAGTTCCTGCGGCAGATGGTGGCGAACCCGACGGGTGAACGCCCCGGCGTCATCGTCGTCGATACCGCCAATCATTTTCTCTATCTCACCTATGAGAACAATCAGGCCATGCGTTATGGCGTCGGTCTCGGCCGCGCGGGCTTTGAATGGGCCGGCCGCGGTGTCATTCAGTACAAGCGGCAATGGCCGCGCTGGACGCCGCCCGATGAGATGATCGCGCGCCAGCCGGAACTGGAACCCTATAGCAGCCGCAACGGCGGCATGGAGCCAGGCCTCAAGAACCCGCTCGGTGCGCGTGCGCTCTATATATTCAAGGATGGCAAGGACACGATCTACCGCCTGCATGGCTCGCCGGAATGGTGGACCATCGGCAAGTCGGTATCCTCCGGCTGCGTGCGCCTGCTGAACCAGGATATCATCGACCTTTACAACCGTGTGCCCGATGGCACGCCGAT
This sequence comes from Agrobacterium sp. 22-226-1, assembly GCF_053522345.1. Taxonomy (NCBI): domain Bacteria; kingdom Pseudomonadati; phylum Pseudomonadota; class Alphaproteobacteria; order Hyphomicrobiales; family Rhizobiaceae; genus Agrobacterium; species Agrobacterium sp. 22-226-1. The sequence continues at coordinate 449,040 of NZ_JBNWCP010000002.1, read as the reverse complement.
CGTGGTGACAGCGCTCGGCCCCGCACAGCAGGGCGTGCCGATCGGCCAGGAAGGTGTGCCGGTGGCGCAATATGGCAACGGTGTGATCGGCGACGGCCTCTCGCAACCGATGCAGGCCTACTGACAGGGCACAAAAAGGCCGCGCTTCCAGGCGCGGCCTTTTTGTTTGCATGGTCTTTACTGCGCGCGCTTCAGCGCATCGCCGAGGATCGAGACGATATCGTCGAAATGGGATTTTTCGGCGATCAGCGGCGGCGAGAGGGCGATGATGTCGCCGGTGACGCGAATGAGCAGGCCGCGCTCGAAGCAATTCACGAAGACATCATAGGCGCGTGCGCCGGCAGCACCGTCGCGCGATTGCAGCTCTATACCGGCGATGAAGCCGATGGTGCGGATGTCGATGACATTCGGCAGGCCCTTCAGGGAATGGATGGCGTCGTGCCAGACATCCTGCAATTCGGCCGCGCGGGTGAAAAGGCCCTCATCGCGATAGATGTCGAGCGTCGCGATACCGGCGGCGCAGGCGACAGGGTGGCCGGAATAGGTATAGCCGTGGAACAGTTCGATCTGGTTTTCCGGCCCATGCATCAGCGCATCGTGCACCTTGCGGCTGGTGAAGACCGCACCCATCGGGATCGCGCCGTTGGTCAGTCCCTTGGCGGTGGTGACGATATCTGGCGTAACGCCGAAATAGTTGGTGGCGAAAGTGGAGCCCATGCGGCCGAAACCGGTGATGACCTCATCGAAGATCAAGAGGATGCCGTGCTTGTCGCAGATGGCGCGCAGGCGCTCCAGATAACCCTTCGGCGGCACCAGCACACCGGTGGAGCCGGCGACCGGTTCGACGATGCAGGCGGCGATGGTTTCCGCGCCATGCAGGGCGACCAGCCGTTCCAGATCGTCCGCAAGCTCGGCACCGTGCTCGGGCTGGCCTTTCACGAAGCTGTTCTTCGCCGGATCGTGGGTGTGACGCAGGTGGTCTGCGGGAATTTGCGGGAAAACGCGACGGTTGTTGACGAGGCCGCCCACGGAAATGCCGCCGAAACCGACGCCATGATAACCGCGCTCACGACCGATCAACCGGCTGCGGGTGCCCTGGCCGATGGCGCGCTGATAGGCGATGGCGATCTTCAGCGCCGTATCGACCGATTCCGACCCCGAGCCCGTATAGAAGACACGGTCCAGTTTCGCACCTTCCGGGCCGGGCGCAATTTCCGCCAGCCGCTCGGCGAATTCAAAGGCAACCGGGTGGCCCATCTGGAAGGAGGGGGCGTAATCCATGGTCGAAAGCTGGTGCTTGACGGCAGACGCGATCTGCTGGCGGCCGTGACCGGCGTTGACGCACCAAAGGCCAGCCGTGCCGTCGAGAACCTGGCGGCCGTCATTGCTGGTGTAATACATGCCTTCGGCGCTCGTCAGCAGGCGGGGATTGGCTTTGAACTGCCGGTTGGCGGTAAACGGCATCCAGTAGCTGTCAAGCGAGGTGGAATTGGATCGGCTCGGGTTGTCCATGGTGGTCTCCTGTTCGTTGCCGGTGATTGAATGCTATTTTCGCGACTGAACAAGCCCTTTTCTCTCTGTGGCCAAGCCATTGAAAATGCTATAGGCCTGAACGCAAATTTTCGATATTTCGAACAAGGGTAACGGGGGCTCAGGCATGTCGGTGGATATAGGCGGGCGTTTGCGCCATTTGCGGCTGCGCCACAATATTTCCCAGCGGGAACTGGCGAGGCGCGCCGGTGTCACCAATTCGACGATTTCTCTAATCGAATCCAACACCTCGAACCCTTCCGTCGGCGCGCTGAAACGCATTCTTGACGGCATACCGATAGGCCTTGCCGAGTTTTTCGCTTTCGAGCCGGAGACGAGCCGCAAGGCTTTTTACCGGGCGGATGAGCTGGTTGAAATCGGCAAGGGGTCGATATCCTTCCGGCAGGTGGGTGAGAATGTCTTCGGCCGCAGCCTGCAAATCCTCAAGGAATGTTACCAGCCGGGCGCCGATACCGGCAAGGTGCCGCTGGTTCACGATGGCGAGGAAGGAGGAATCATCCTTTCCGGACGGCTGGAAGTGACGGTCGATGAGGAGAGGCGGGTGCTCGGGCCGGGGGATGCCTATTATTTCGAAAGCCGCAGGCCGCATCGTTTCCGTTGCGTCGGTCCCGTGCCCTGTGAGGTCATCAGCGCCTGCACACCGCCAACCTTCTGATTCCAGCGGTTTTGGAGCTTCGTAACGCTCTTAGAGCGGCCAAGGCGGGTCGAGTCGGTAAAAAATGGCCAGCAGCTACGGCAATTTTGCGTGGCTGCCATGACTATAACGCAGTTTCTCGCCACTCTTTTGCCGTGTTTGCGCCCCTTTAGCGATTTTTCCATCGCTTTTTCTTGGTGGCCTGGCAATGTCAGGCAAAAAAATCCCGGACGGTATGTCAAATTTTATATGCATTGCCACAATCTTGCTGCGATGCAAAAAATTTTTATATTCCGTTACAGACGTGCCTGTTCTTAACGTTCCTGTCTCATCTCGCCAAGTCATAAGAAACACATAAGAAAAGACTGTCGCCGGCACAAAACCCAATACATGCCGGGGCGGTACCCATGCTCTCAACACATGGCCGTCGGCACATTTGTTGCTTTTTTATGCAACCGTTAATATTGCCCGGACGTTGATCGGCCGCTCGCGCAAGAAATCGCATAGACGGTTATGGCCAATGTGCCTTACAAAAAATCCATTAGCATCAAATTCCGAACACAGACTTGTTATCTCTTTTAGACGGAAAGACGCGCCTCCGGGCACCGACCAATCGCAAAACATAAATGGAGTTCTCTCTATGAAGTCCGCGACCCAATCGGCTGAACAGACACTCAGCAGCTCCGAAGATTTCGATGTCAGTTTCCCTATCGGGGGCATCGCAAAACGCAGCTTCGATATGACATCGGCTGCGCTTGCGCTGCTCATCTTCAGCCCGATATTCCTGTTGATCGCCGCGCTGGTGAAATTGTCTGATCCCGGCCCGATCTTTTATGGCCACCGGCGTGTGGGACATAATGGCCGCTATTTCCATTGCCTGAAATTCAGGACGATGGCGATGAACGGCGATGAGATTCTGCGGCAATATCTTGCCGCCAATCCGGAAGCCGCCGAAGAATGGCGCGCCACCCGCAAGCTCAAGAACGACCCGCGCGTTACGGCTGTCGGCGCCGTGCTGCGCAAGCTCTCGCTCGACGAACTGCCGCAGCTGCTCAACATCATCCGCGGCGAAATGAGCGTGGTTGGCCCACGCCCGGTCGTCGATGAGGAGCTGAGCTATTATGAAAGCGCTGCCGCTTATTATCTCAGCACCCGCCCTGGCCTGACTGGCCTGTGGCAGATCAGCGGCCGCAACGACGTATCCTACAAGACCCGCGTCGCTTTCGACACGCACTATGTGCAGAACTGGTCGATGCGGCAGGATGTCTTCATCATCGTCAAGACCATTCCCGCCGTGTGCCTTTCACGCGGAAGCTACTGAAAACCGATATTGAGTTCGGCTTTATCGATCTTCGTTTCGACACGCACCCCGACCGGGATCCCAAGTCCGGTCTTTGGGTGCGTCATTGGTGCTAATCATACCGGCCGCTTTTCGCGGCACTGTGCAGCCGGCCCTGCCCAGTTGCGCGACGGCCGGATCGCCCGTGTGGCGATCCGCTAACAGGGAGTTTCCCGATGAACGGCTTGTCTGCCGCCCGCCGCCCGTTTGTGGCCTTCGTATTTGCCGCTTCCGTCGCCCTTGCCGCGCCGCTCTCCGCCATGGCTGCGGATGGCGCTCAATATAAGCTCGGTACCGCTGACAAGCTGCGTATCCGTGTTGCCGAATGGCAGCCGGCGGATGGCAGCATCCGCAACTGGGATGTGATCAACGGCGATTATTCCGTCGGTCCGTCTGGGGCGCTGTCGCTGCCTTTCATCGGTCAGCTGGATGTTGCGGGCAAGACCCCATCGGAGGTCAGCGAAGAGATTGGAGCCCAGCTTCAGAGCAAGTTCGCCCTTCGCAACCTGCCTTCGGCCTCCGTCGAGATCGCGCAGTTCCGACCGATCTTCTTGAGCGGCGACGTGCAGACGCCGGGTGAATATCCCTATGCCGCCAATCTCACGGTGCTGAAGGCCGTCAGCCTTGCCGGCGGCCTGCGGCGCTCGGATGCCGGGCAGCGTTTTGCCCGCGACTTCATCAATGCCCGCGGTGACGCCGCCGTCTACGACAATCAGCGTGCAAGGCTGCTCGCCCGTCAGGCGCGGCTGGTCGCCGAGGTCAAGGGTGACGCGACCATCGCCAAGACGCCTGAAATGGAAAAGATCGGCGAGATCGACGTGCTGCTGGCCAGCGAAAGCGCGCTGATGAAATCGCGCACCGAACGTTACACCCTGCAGCTCAAGGCGCTGACGGACCTGCACGCCCTTCTGCAGAGCGAAGTCGAATCCCTGAAGAAGAAATCAGAGACGCAGAATCGTCAGCTCCAGCTTGCCAATGAGGACCGCGACCGCGTCAACCGGCTGAACGAGCAGGGGCTTGCGCTGTCGCAACGGCGCATTTCCGCGGAAGAACGCGCCGCAGAAGTGGAATCCAACCTGCTCGATATCGATACGCAATCGTTGCGCGCCAAACAGGATATCAACAAGGCGACCCAGGACGAGATCAACCTGCGTAACGACTGGGTGGCGCAGCGCTCCAAGGAATTGCAGGACACGGAAGCGGAACTGGACAAGCTCAATCTGCAGCTGACCACCAGCCGCGAATTGATGTCGGAAGCGCTGGCGCAATCGGCCGAAGCGATCCGTTTCGATCCCTCGGGCAAATCAGCGACGATCAGCTATGTCGTGGTGCGTGAGGAAAACGGCAAGCCGAAGGAGCTGAAGGTGGATGAAAATGCCATGCTCCAGCCCGGCGATGTCATCAAGGTCTCGTCAGAAATCCTGATGCAGTGAGGTTTCAATGCGGATCGCCAAATCGGCGCTGATCGATCCCCAACGCAATGAGATTTACGGAATGGCGGCGGTTGCGCTGTCATTCTTCGTCTTCGCTTACTCGTCGCGTTTCGGGCAAATCTCGGTTCTGGCCTATTATGGCATGTGGCTGCCGCTGGTGGTGGTCGATTACCGGCGCGTGCTCGGCAATTATCCGCGCTATCTCTGGATATTCGCCTTCGGCATCTTGACGGTTCTGTCCAGCTTCTGGTCGGAAGCGGCGTCGGTGACCATGCGCGCCTCCATTCAGTATATGACGCATATCGTCTGCGCGCTGATCGCCATGCGGGTGATCTCCATCCGGACGCTGACGCGGGGCGCGCTGATCGGCATAGCCGTCGTTCTGCTCTATTCGCTGCTATTCGGTATTTATCTCTTCGATGCGCTGGATGGCACCTATAGTTTCGTCGGCGCTTTCTCTTCCAAGAACCAGCTCGGCTTTTATGCCTCGCTCGGCGTCATTTTCGCCGCCGCATCGGTGCTGGTGCTCAAGCAAAGGGGCATCTGGTTGCCGATTGCCGGCGTCACCGGGCTCCTGTCGGCCTATAGCCTCCTTGCGTCCCAATCGGCCACATCCACTATTACCACGGCGGCGGTGGTCGCGCTCATCATCGGCTTCATTCCCATCGGCATGCTTTCGCCGGCAAACCGCAAGATGACGTTTTTTGTGCTCGGTGGTCTCGGCGCATTGCTGGCGGTCGCTTCCCTGCAATTCGGCCTGCTAGACGCCATTCTCGGCATTTTCGGCAAGGATTCGACGCTGACCGGCCGAACTTATCTCTGGCAGCAGGGCATCGAGGCTGCGAAACAGACGCCGATCCTCGGTGTCGGTTATCAGGGGTTCTGGGTCGCGGGTTTTCCCGATGCCGAACGGCTGTGGAACGATTTCTTCATTACCGGCCGCAGCGGCTTCCATTTCCATAATACCTATATCGAAACCGTGGTGGAAAACGGCTTCGTCGGCATGCTGCTGCTTGCCATGGTGCTTTACGGAACGCTGCTCGGGCATCTGCGCTCGGTGCTGATGCGCAAGAGCGATCCGCAGGGCGTCATCCTGTTTGCGATCTGCGCCCTGTTTGTCGTGCGTTCCTTCGTGGAGATCGACATCATCTTCCCCTACCAGATCGGCTCGTTCATGCTCTATTTCGCAGCCGGTAAACTGTGCCTCCCGGCAAGGGCTGCGGAGGGGAGCGAACCTCACCCGGCAATCGGCATGCGGTTACAAACGAGAGCCTAGAGATAATCCGCAGAGACATGCGGACTGGCATGGATGAAACTCCACATGTCCTTGCTGACCTCCACGATGTCGGCGATAGATTTTTCGAGCTGCCCGATTTCCTTCTCGTCCATGCGCTCCACCTTGCCGTAGCGCACCTGACTGTCATCCTCCACCAGCCGCATGAGCTGCGTGCTGGCGATTTCGCCCTTTTCGTCGAAGGAATAGATGCAGTGATTGTATTTGTTGCGCGTCTTCGCTTCCTTCTTCAGCCGCGCCATGATGGAGAGGATGGTCTTGCGATCCTTCGCATCGGTGGAGGGAAGCTTCGCCAGGCGCTCGATCAGATCCATGCGCGCCCGCGTGGTGTTGAGCGTCAGGAAGACGACGATGGCCGCTTCCTTTTCCACTTTCAGGAGATGGACGATCAGATAGATCATCAGGCTTTCCGTGTTGGTCCACACGTAATTCAGCCTGCCGACCAGCAGCAATACATCCGACATCGCCGCCATGCCGCTTCTCCCGCCCCGACGAAACATATTTGGATATTATATGCCGACCGCTGCGGAAAAGACAGTGTAGGTTACTGATATTTCTTCATCTTTCCTTGAAAGCACGGGACATGCTGTCGGAGATCGGCTTGGTCAGATATTCGAAGAAAGTACGCTCCGAAGTCTGGATCAGCACGTCGGCCGGCATGCCGGGCACGGGGTGGAAATTGTGAACCTTGGCGATCTCCTCGTCGGGTATCTGCACTCGCACGATATAGACGTCCTTGACCTGAAGGCCGGCATTTTCCTCGATGCTGTCGGCTGAAACGTAAAAGACCTTGCCGTTCAGAACCGGTGTGGTGCGGCGGTTGAGCGCCGACAGGCGGATCGCGGCCGTCTGGCCCTCATGCAGCTGGTCGATGGAGGTTCTCAGCACCTGCGCCTCCAGAATAAGGGGCACATGAGCGGGCAGGATTTCCATGATCGGCTTGCCGGTGGTGATAACGCCGCCCGGCGTGTGGTAATAGGCGCGTACCACGGTTCCGTTGACGGGGGAGCGGATGACGGTGCGCTCCAGCACTTCGGCGGCACCACGCACCTGTTCGCGCACGCTGTCGAGATCGGATTCGGCGGTTTCCAGCGCATCGAGCGCCGCCTGCTTGTTGGCGTTGACGGCAATGACCGCTTCCTGCCGGAACTTGGCGATTTCCGCCTCGCTCTGGTTCATTTCGCCGCTCAGCCGGGCGATATCGCCCATGGCGTCGGCGATGGCGCGCTCCAGCGCCAGCATGTCGGTCTTGCGGATGACGCCGTCCTTGGCGAGCCGCTCCTTGGAATCGCGCTCCTGTGTCAAAAGCGCCAATTGCCGGTCGAAGGACTGTTTCTGGCCGTCATAGCCCGCATAGCGGAACTCCAGAGACCGGATATTCTTGTCGATCAGATTCATCTGTTCCTCAAGCTTGATGAGTTTGCTGTGGAACACGATGTTCTGGCTCTGGATAATGGAATTGATATCCGGATCGCCGGCTTCCTTCATGACGATATCGGGCACCTTGAAGCTTTTTGCGCCCTGCGCCTCGGCGCGCAGGCGCACGACGATGGTTTCCAGGCGAAGCCGCCGCAGCTGCAACATGCGCTCGTTGGCAAGCGCCGTCGTTTTGTCCAGCGTCAGAAGAACGTCGCCTTCCTTGACCGTGTCGCCTTCGCTGACCATCATTTCCTTGATGATGCCGCCCTCCAGATGCTGGACCACCTTGTTGTTGCCGGTGGCGACGAAACTGCCCTGGGCGATGATGGCGGAAGAGAGCGGCGCGGTGCCGGCCCAGAATCCGAACCCGCCGAAGGAGGCGAGCAGCACGGCAAGGCCGATCGAGCTGTGCAGGCGGATCGAACGCGGCACCTCGCTGTACCATTCGAGCTGGCCCTGGGGTTTGACTTCGGCAATGGCGTTTTTCTTTTTGAACATGACGGTTCTCAACCCTCGATCTGCGGGGACTGGTTGGCCTGGCGGCCATTGCCGGAAAGCGCCTTCAGCACGTCCATTCTTTCGCCGAACATGGCGACCGATCCGTCCTTCAGCACCATGATCTTGTCGACGCATTGAAGCAGTGCCGGCCGCTGGGTGATGGTGACGGTGGTGATGCCCTGTCTTTTGGCGTGCAGCAGCGCCTTGGCCAGCGCCTGTTCGCCCTGCGTATCCAGATTGGAGTTCGGCTCATCCAGCACCACGAATTTGGGATCGCCGAAAAAGGCGCGGGCAAGCGCGATGCGCTGTTTCTGGCCGCCGGAAAGCGGGGCGCCATCGGCGGCGACCACGGTTTCATAACCCTGCGGGAAACCGGCGATCAGCTCGTGCACATCGGCCAGCACCGCCGCCTCATAAATCTGCCGGTCCTCGATATCGTCGCGCATGCGGCAGATATTGGCCTTGATGGTGCCGGGGAAAAGCTGCACGTCCTGCGGCAGATAACCGATACTTTCACCGAATTGCCGCTGGTCCCAGTTGCGCAGATCCATGAGATCGAGGCGCACATTGCCTGACGTCGGTAGAATGGAGCCGACCAGCATCTTGCCGAGTGTTGTCTTGCCGGAGCCGGAATTGCCGATGATGGCGAGCGACTCCCCCTTTTTCAGCGAAAAGGAAATGCCGTTCAAAATCACCTTCTTCTGCGGCGGCGGCACGAAGAGGATACGCTCCACGTCGAGACGCCCTTCCGGATTGGGCAGGCGCAGACGCGGGAAATTGAGTGGCGAATTGATAAGAAGCTGCTTGATGCGGCCATAGGAGGCGGCAGATTTGTTGAACTGGTGCCAGCCTTCTATCGCGCCTTCGATGGGCGCCAGCGCCCGGCCGGAAATGATGGAGGCTGCAATCACCATGCCGCCGGTCAGTTCGCCGGATAGCGACAGATGCGCGCCCCAGCCGAGCAGCGCCACCTGGGTAATCATGCGCGCCGCCTTGGAAACGCCGGAGAACATGATGTTGCGATCCTGCGCCGCCACATGCGATTTCAGCGAGCCGGCGGTTTCGCGGCCCCACATCTTCACCGCTTCGGGGATCATGGCGAGCGCATTGATGATCTGCGAATTGCGCGACATGGAATCGAGGTGGAAATTGGCGCGGCTCAAATAACCGGAAGCCTCGGAGAACTGTCTTGCGGTGAAGCGCTGGTTCAGCCAGGCGATGCCGAACAGCACGGCGCAGCAGACCATGATGATGATGCCGAGATGTGGATGGACGAGATAGACCACCACGATGAAGAGCGGCATCAGCGGCGCATCGAGAAAGGCGATGAGCGTGCCGGAGGTGAGGAAGGAGCGCAATTGCTGCAGATCCTGCAAGGTCTGGTAGTCCTTGCCGCTGCCATGCAGGGAAGCGCGGGCGGCGGCGGACAGGATCGGCGCGCCAAGCTGCACCTCGAGTTCGACGGCGGTGCGCATCAGGATGAAGCGGCGGATGGCGTCCATGAAGGCCTGCAGCAGAACCGCGCCAAGGACGGCGACCGTCAGCATCACCAGCGTATCCATCGAGCGGCTGGTCAGCACTCGGTCGGAAATCTGGAACAGGTAAAGCGGAATGGCGAGCAGCAGGACGTTGATGGCGACCGTGAACAGCATCACCACCACCATGTTGCGCCGCACGGCGGCGATGCCCTTGGCAAGGCTGGCGGCGAAATTGATCGGCTCGCTGCGTTTGTGAAAACCGTTCTGGCTTCCACCGCCGCCGCCACCACCGCCGCCGCCACCATTGTCCGTCGGCTCCTTGCCGCCGCCGCCCGTCACCGGCCGGCGTTCGTTTTCACGGATCGGTCCGTCATTATTGTCGATGGTCTTGACGAAAGGCAGGTCGGCATTGTCGATCTTGGCCTGCGGTTCCGGCGGGGAGGCGGGTTGCCGGTCCCGTTGCGGTGCCGGCCTTTCTGCGGGAATATCTCGCAACTGTTCCGCCTGCTCCGTTTTTGCATGCGGTTGGGAGAGAACTTGTGGGGAGGCGGTCTGTGCAGGGGTGGAAACTTCTTTTGCCGTCTGTTCCGCGCCGGATAATTGGCGCAGGTTTTCGACGGCTTCATTGATTGCTGAAATACAGGCGTCCGTCAGTTTGCTGTCTTCCGCGTCCTGATCCAGCGGCAAGTCCAGCGAGCGTCCGTCGGCAATGGTTTTTCTAGAAATATGATCCATTTTATATCTGTCCCCTCGGTGATCTCACGGTGTTTGCGGTTCGGCCGTGACGGGACGCGGTTATCGCCCCGCCAGCCAAATCTACGCGGTGACCGCCTGCATGACGTCGGCCGGATGGGCATTCGACCATGACAGGTCGTGACCGGCATTGATGACGCCATTGGATTCGTTTTCAATGGTGGCGGGATCGTCGTGAAGAAAGGCGATGACCTCGTTCGCGAGTTGGCCTTGCTGGGGTTGCGACGTGTCGTTTTCGATGATGCCGCCCTGTATCAATATGGCATCGGAATAAACGCCGCCGGCGACATAGGTGGTGGAGCCAAAGCTGTCGTAGTCGACGATCTGCGCCAGATTGACCACGGCGTTGCTGCCGGTATCGATATGAATGGTGGCGTCCTCGTTATTTTCGAGAACCTTGGCGGCGGCCTGCGTCACATCGTCGGAATCGCCGAGCACGCTTACCTGTTTGATGATGCTGACATCGTAGAGATTGCCGGTGATATAGAGGACGTTCAGACCCTCGTAGCCGGCGAAATTGACGTCATGGGCAAGCGCATCCGGCATGTTGGGATCGCGCTCGTTGATGGCGTTCACCGTCTGGTTCATATAGTCCGGCATGGTTTCGAAACGGTCGTTACTGCCGACATTGTGAATGGCGGCGTCGTTCCACAGCAGGTTGTTGCCGGACTGGATGGTGGCGCCTTCCGGCGCATCGGGATTGGCGCGCGCCCAGTCATTGTCGTAAAGCACGGCGATCTGGCTGATGATGTTCATGTCAAGCACATTGCCGCCGACGATGATCAGGTCGTATTGCATGCCGATGCCGAGGAAATTCGCAATGTTGAGGGCGGCGTTGCCGCCGGTCAGCAGGCTGACGGTGGCGCCCGAGGTCGTTATCGTCATCGTGTCGTTGTCGCTGACGAACTGGTATTGCTCGATCCAGTGAACGAAGGAAACGTCTCCTTCCAGCACGCTGACGCGCCAGGCGGTCGGAAATATCGGCGGTTCGCCGTTTTCCTGGCTGCTGCTCTCCGTGTTTTCGGCACTCGGATAGACGCTGCGCTCGAAGCTGGCGATATTGAAGGCCGCCGTCGCCGCCTGATCTTCCGACCGTGTGAAAACGGAGTCGATCTCGTCCCGGTCGCTATAGATATAGGCCTGGGTGATCGCGTCGATCTGATGATAGTCGCCCATGACGGCGGTTACCGACGTCATGACGCCGGTATTGACCAGCGTAGCGATGTTGGCGACGACATTGACGCCTGCGGCTACATCGAGGCTGTTGCCGGCAGGGCTGTCCTCATGCAGCGAAACATCGCTCTTTTCCGGCTCTTCCGCCGGCTTGGCGATACCACGATCGGGCATGTAGTCGTCGAGCATCGGCTTTTCGCTGGCTATCGAGCCGTTGATGTAAAGCCCGTCGATGTCATTGCCGGCCAGAACGAAATCCTGATCCGCACCGGTGCCGAGCGACGTCACGTCGTTTTCGCGGGCATGGTCGATATAGTCGTGCGCGGATTTGGCGAGCGCCTGCAGGGCGTCGTAACTGTCTGTGCGCTGGAAACCGGCGAAAGGCGTGAAGACGGACGCTTCATTATAGAACTCGACGGTGCGTTCTGTCACGAAGCTGGTGTCGCGCCACGCATAGGGGCCGTCCGTCATGTTCAGATAGTCGTCGTCCTGAAGAATATTGACCTGCGCCACATGCGCGATGACCGAACCGGGACCGGTGTGAACCACCAGTTCATATTCCTCCTCAAAGGAAAGTCGGCCGGGAAAACGGAAATTGACGCCGGAAATATCGACAGGGATGGCATCTGCGAGCCGCTGCATGTCGTGCTCGACCATGCGCGCGAAATGCGGCTGCAGATAATCGAAATCATAATAGCCGGCGCGGTAGTTGACACCGGGATCGTAGTCCTTGAGCGCAACGTCATAGTTCTTGTCGAGCAGCTTCGCTGCATCATCGTCCGACAAATGGTCCGGATCGGAATGCGCCGGGCCTTCGGTATAGTTGGCTCTCAGACGCGCTTCCTCGATCACCGTGTCGAACAGGCCGATGAAATGCGCAATCATGTCCGAAATCTTGTCGATATGCATTGGAGGTCCCTCCCTGATCATCGCGGCAGAGCCTTAAGGCTGCGGGGGGCACACGTCCTGGAGGCGGTGCTTCGTTTTACGCAACCCCGGTCCTTTAACCGCGAACTGCACCGGCGGGTGCCGGTGCAGCTCTTTTCGTCAAGAGGTGGTTATCAGGAGTGATCCTCACCGACATCAGACACATGCGAGTTACCGCCTGTGATCGTGGCATCAACTGCGTTGGAGAGCATGTTGGCGCCCTGTACCAGTTCCAGATGGAAGCCGGAATTTGCAAGGATTGCCGATGCATCCGCAGTGCTGGTGCCTGCTGCGTCGTCGCCGGCCTTGAGGTCCCATCCCTTGCCGTCGATGCCTTCGGCGCCGAAGGCGTCACCGGCATTGGCGCTCAGGTGGTTTTCCGCACCGCCATTCTGCATCTTGATGTCGTAGGCCTCATCCTGGTCTGCCAGGTGGTTGGCCTGCACCATGCTGAAGCCGGTGTCGTTACCATCGCCGTTGAGCGAGCCGTTGAGGATATTGTCGACATCGAGAGTGAACGAGAAGTCATCACCCAGATTGAAGGTGAGGTCTCCGCCGGCGATGCCCAGATTGCCGACATCCTTGACGCCCGTGATGTTGCCGAAGTCGTCATCCGACTTGTAGAAACTGTCTGCGGAGTTGAAGCTGTCGGAGGTCGTCGTGGTCTTGGTGGAGGTGTCGTTGTCGGAATAGTTGGACGTTTTGGTGTCCGTATCCGTGATCGTTTTCACATTGGTGTCGTTGTCGCTGTACGACTTGCTTTCATAGCTCCAGTCGTAGTCGACCTTGATATCGGTGTTGGTTTCGGTGCTGGTCTTGGTGGTCGTGTCGTTGTCGCTATAGGACTTGCTGTCATAGCTCCAGTCATAGTCGTTGTCGCGATTGTCACCGTTATTGGCGTCAACATCGATCTTGGCGTCAACATCCACATTGGTGCTGTTGTCGCTGTTGTCGTTGTTGCGGTTTTCACCGTTTGCGGTGCCGACGTTGCTGTCTTCCACCTTGGCGTCATTGGTCGAGGTGTTGGCGAAACCCTCGGAAAGCGCGCCGATCTTGGTGATATCGTCGTCGCTGCCGGCAGACTTATGATCATAACCCATTTCGATTTCCTCCGAAAAAGCTCGGAGCAGCTTTCGAAATCCCTCTCATCTCAAACGGGATTTTTTCGCGCTTGCCCCGGGTAGCATGAAGATTGATGTTTTGCAGATGCACTCGGTACGCATCATCTGCGGTTCGGTAGTGGCCCGTGATCGGGCTCTTTTCGTTCAGCCCTTGTGCGCTACTCGGTAAAACGGCGCACAAATCCGTTCCTCGCTCCATAAGGAGAGCGCGGTGGCTTCGTCTTTTCGCTTGCATGTTTTCTTGAAAAGGGACCGGCGTTTTTCAAACACACGTCAAGGCCGGAGGTGTCTTTCCATCGGCCGCCGTTCAGCGACGGTCAGACTGTGCCGTAGAAAAATTGCGCTTCCTAGATATCAATTCGGGTTAAACCCATCGGCGCTTTACCCGAATATATATGTCGCAGGCGGTTGTCCGGCGGCTCGTTTCGCCGGTTTGGCCCAAAAAAACGGCGCTTCGCCAGAGCAAAGCGGCTTTTTCGAGAAACATGGTTTATTTCGGTGGGAAAAGGCCTCTATCCCGAAAAGGAACATGCTGCAGCGTGCTTCGCCGGCGAGCTATGTAAAGGGATATCAACTAAAAGTTATATTTTCCCGGAAGGCAAAACCACAGCGAAAACTTTTCCGATGTGTTTGTTTTTGCAGCGGTTACAGAATGAATGATTCTATCTCGGCGTAACCTATTTTGTATGTCAATTGTAAAAAATAACCCGTTTGGGCCATTTATTTACACAGCTTTTCGTATTAGCGTGTGTTAATTAACGGGTAATTAATGATAGTTGACATGGCCTAAAGCGGAGAATCGCCCCCAAGTATTCAGGGGAAAGATAGCCGGCGGACAACAGACTGCACAACCAAAAGAAAGTAATGCGTAAGCGCTTGAGGGAGGCGTCAATGTTCATGGGAACGTCAGATTATGCGGCAAAACAAAAAAACGCCGTTGCTCCTATAAATGGAACTTTATTGGTGATAGCGGATCCGGACCTGTTTTCCGAGTGCCTCATGGAGGCGCTGGGCAAAAAGTTCCCCACATTCGCGGTGGTGAGCGTAAGGTCGTCGGCGGGCATCGAGGACGACTACGGAAACAATGTACGGCTGGTTTTGCCTTACCGGATGTCGGGGGATCGTCTTCATGCCGTTCTTTCGGAGGTTCGGGAAAAACATCCCGATGCGCCGATCGCGCTCGTCGTCGAAACCATCGATAAATTCGAGGAGCCGCTGAAAAGGCTGGTGGGAATGCGCGTCATCGATGGCGTGCTGCCGCTCAATCTCAGGCTCGATGTCTTCATGGCGGCCGTCGATCTGCTCATGAAGGGCGGGGAACATTTTCCTGCTGCTCTTCTCGGCAAGCTGACGCCCTATTCGCCTTCGGTCAACAGCAAGAGCGTTCAAAGCAATGCCGTGATCGCCAACCGCGCCGATGCCCTTGCCGCAAGCAGGAGCGACGTGGCGGCGCTGACGACACGCGAGGTGCAAATCCTCGACCTGCTTTGCAAGGGAACGCAAAACAAGATCATCGCTGATCGGCTGCATCTGTCCGAGAACACCGTCAAGGTTCACGTTCGCAATATCTATAAGAAAATGAACGTGCGCAACCGCACGGAGGCGGCGTCGCGCTTCTTCAACAAAGATGAAGACACGACGTTCTCCGGCGGCTGGAAGAACTGAGCGTCAGGGCGGCTAGAGCCGTCCGGACGCCAGTTCCCTCCGGTATTTCTCCAGGAGGCTCAGGGCCTCAGGAAGCAGCGGGATTTCTGCCCGAATCCGCTCGGCGAGCAGATATAGGGAGAGGAGCCCGAGTAGGACTGCCGCGATGCCGCGGGTGTGCCCGAGGCATCGGCAACAAGCGTAACGGCTGCGTTGCCGGTTTTTTGATAACCGTAGGACGCCTTCGCCGGAACGACCCGGCTCTTGGTCGTGGCGGTATTGGCCGACGCGGTCTTGATGAGAACGGCGTCTTCGACCACGGAGCATGAAGCCGTCGTGAAGGTGAAAGTTACAAGTGCTGCGGCAACAAGCGCGAAGCGACAATGGCGGGCTGCTTTGCCGCTATGGGAATAAGGCATTTCATTCGTCATGTGTGTCCCCTGAAATCGACTGTCTGTCGCATCTCGCCGGGCGGTTTTGTTCCCGGTGGACCGAGCCTTACAAAACCAGGATAGTCCCGACTGGTTGAGCGAAGCTTGCGCTAATGCTCAATAAGAAAGGCATAATAGAGGCATAATTAAAAAGTATTAAATAAAGGGGCTATTTTGAGTAATTTTGGGTAATCAATTGTAATATTTTGATAAAATGAAGTTGACCTGTTTTCTTCTGCGCCTATCATGAAAGTTGAAATTTATCCGATTGAAATATTAAACCTCCAGAAGAAGTAAAAACCGGAGGATGATATTCAAGATATCGTACAATCGGGAGTTTGATCCAGTTTAGGTGAATCAGCTGCGCTGATTCCTCATGGGGAGGAGTGTGTAATGCGTAATTTCGTTCCCAACGAACACGACAACGGCGTCACCATCTACTCCGAATGGAGACCTGGCCAACGCGTTCTCGTTAATGGCGGCGCCGGTTTTCTCGGTTCCCATCTTTGCGAGCGCCTGTTGAGCTGCGGTCACGAGGTGATCTGTCTCGACGATCTTTCGACCGGGCGCACCGCGAATGTGGCGCATTTGCGGGACAATAAGCGGTTTTTGCTGGTCGAGCACGATGTGCGCAAACCCTATGACATTGATGTCTCGCTGATCTTCAACTTCGCGTCGCCGGCTTCACCGCCCGATTACCAGCGCGATCCGGTCGGCACGCTGCTCACCAATGTCCTGGGTGCGGTCAATGTGCTGGAAGTGGCGCGCAGATGCGGTGCAACCGTCGTGCAGTCGTCGACATCGGAAGTCTACGGCGATCCGCACGTTAATCCGCAGCCGGAAACCTATTTCGGCAATGTAAATACAATCGGGCCGCGAGCTTGTTACGATGAAGGGAAACGCAGCGCCGAAACGCTGTTTTTCGATTATCACCGAAGCTTCGGTGTCGATATCAAGGTGGGACGCATCTTCAACACCTATGGGCCGCGCATGCGACCCGATGACGGACGTGTGGTCTCGAACTTCATCGTCCAGGCTCTGAAGGGTGCCGACATCACCATTTACGGCGATGGCAGCCAGACCCGTTCCTTCTGCTATGTCGATGACTTGATCGACGGTTTCCTGCGCTTCTCGGCCAAGCCGAAGGATTGCACCGGGCCGATCAATATCGGCAACCCGAGCGAAATTCCGGTGCGGCAGCTCGCCGATATCGTCATCCGCATGACGGGCTCCCGTTCACGCATCGTGCATCTGCCCGCCGCGATCGATGATCCGCAGCAGCGCCGCCCCGATATTTCGCGGGCAAAGGAGCTGTTGAGATGGCAGCCGCGCGTGCCGCTCGAAATCGGCCTGGAAAAAACCATCGTCTATTTCGATGCATTGCTGGCCGGCAAGACTGTGGCGGAGGCCGTATGAGATGCCCCGCACAATCCTCGTCACGGGCGGGGCCGGATTCATAGGCAGCCACATCTGCAAGGCGCTGGCCCAATCCGGCTTCAAGCCCATCGCTTACGACAATCTCTTGACGGGTCACGCGGATTCGGTTCGCTGGGGTCCCTTCATCGAGGGCGACATTCTGGATCGTGGCCTTTTGAAAGCCACGCTCAAGGAGTTCTCGCCGGCCTTCGTCATCCATTGCGCCGCCAATGCCTATGTCGGTGAGTCCGTCGAGGATCCACGCAAATATTACCGCAACAATGTCGGCGGCAGTCTTGCGCTGCTGGATGCCTGTCTCGACCAGAATATCGGCGGGCTGGTGTTTTCTTCCAGCTGCGCCACCTATGGCGTGCCGCCGCAATTGCCCATCCGTGAGGAAACGGCTCAAATGCCGGTCAATCCTTACGGGCGCACGAAGCTGATCTTCGAAATGGCGCTGGAGGATTATGCCGCTGCCTACGGTTTGCGTTTCGTGGCGCTGCGTTATTTCAATGCCGCCGGGGCCGACCCGGACGGTGAGCTTTACGAGCGCCATGAACCTGAAACCCATCTGATCCCGCGGGCACTGATGGCTGCGGCTGCCAGGCTGCCGCAACTGGATGTCTTCGGGGCGGATTACGACACCAGCGACGGCACCTGCATTCGCGATTACATCCATGTCAGCGATCTGGCCGATGCCCATGTGGCTGCCGTCAATTATCTTGCCGAGGGCGGAGAGACGCTGCGTGTCAATCTCGGTTCCGGTCACGGTACATCGGTCGGCGATATCATCCGGGCGATCCACCGCGTGACGGGGCAGGAAGTTCCGGTCCATTTCGGCGCAAGACGCACCGGCGATCCGCCAGCCCTGTTTGCGGATATCAAACGTGCGGAAGAAACGCTCGGTTTTACCCCGAAGCGTTCGGATATCGACACCATCATCCGGACGGCAGGTCCCGGTTTCGGACTGGAGGTGCGGTCATGAAAGCCCATTCCGTTCCATCGGCCCGTGCGGTTGCAGTCGCCAGTGATTTGCGGATGCTGCCGGTCTTTGCCGGCTGGAACCGCACGGCCTATCTTCTCGGCATTGGCGGCTGGCTGGTGACGCTCGCCTATTTCTGGATCTGGTGGCTCGATCGCGATCGTGTCATCGACTGGCCCTATTATACCGTCGTGACGATAACGCTCGCGTGGATCACGCTTCTGCCATCCTATTTCATCTTCATCTTTCTGAACGCGAAGGTTGTCGACCGGCGCTCCCCTCTGCCACGGGGCAGGGTGGCGATGGTCGTCACCAAGGCGCCGTCGGAACCTTTCGCGGTGGTGCAGAAGACACTACTGGCCATGCTCGAACAGAAGGGCCTGGAATTCGATGTCTGGCTCGCGGATGAGGCTCCGGATGCGGAGACGCTGAAATGGTGTGGCGCGCACGGCGTTTTCGTTTCCACCCGACAGGGCGTTGCGGAGTATCATCGCAAGACCTGGCCGCGGCGCACACGCTGCAAGGAAGGCAATCTCGCTTATTTCTACGATCACTACGGTTACGAGCGTTATGATTTCGTCGCCCAGTTCGATGCGGATCACGTGCCGGAACCGGATTATCTGCGCGAGATCATCCGTCCCTTTGCCGATCCGAAGGTTGGATATGTTTCGGCCCCGAGCATCTGCGACGCCAATGCCGGTGAAAGCTGGGCCGCGCGCGGCAGGCTTTATGCCGAGGCGAGCCTGCATGGCGCGCTGCAACTGGGTTACAATAATGGCTGGGCGCCTCTCTGCATCGGCTCGCATTATGCCGTGCGCACGAAAGCCCTGCGGGAAGTCGGCGGCCTTGGGCCGGAGCTTGCCGAGGATCATTCCACCACGCTTCTGATGAATGCCGGCGGCTGGCGCGGCGTTCACGCCGTCAACGCCATTGCCCATGGCGACGGGCCGGTGACCTTTGCCGATCTCATCGTACAGGAATTCCAGTGGTCGCGCAGCCTGATGACCATTCTGCTGCAATATTCAAGGCACTACGTGCCGAAGCTGCCGCCGCGGCTGAAGTTCCAGTTCCTGTTTTCGCAGCTCTGGTATCCGCTGTTTTCCGGCTTCATGGCGCTGATGTTCGTGCTTCCCGCCGTTGCGCTGATACGCGGCGATGTGCTGGTCAACGCATCCTATCCGGCGTTTCTGGCGCATTTCCTGCCGGTTTCGCTGATTATGATCGTGTTTGCCTTCTTCTGGCGGGCCACGGGCGCATTCCGCCCGCATGATGCGAAGCTCTTCAGCTGGGAGGCCATGGTATTTCTGTTCCTGCGCTGGCCCTGGTCGCTGATGGGCGTGCTGGCGGCGATACGCGACACGATCCGTGGCGATTTCGTCGATTTCCGCATCACCCCCAAGGGCACGCAGGCAAAGCCGCCGCTGCCGCTGAGGGTCGTGGCACCCTATATTCTTCTGGCGGCGCTCAGCCTTGTGGCCATGGTTCTGGCGCCGCGGGAAAACGGGGCGGAGGGCTTCTTCGTCTTCGCCGCCATCAATGTGGCAATCTATGCGGGCCTTTCGGTGTTTCTGCTCATCCGCCATGCGATGGAAAACGGCTTGCCAAGGCTGCCGGCATTGCGCGGGGGAGCGACCGCCGCCGCCTGTTCGTTGCTGCTGGTGGCGGGCAGTGCCGTACAGCTCAGTTCCCATGCGATCGGCGGGCTGGAGGCCCTGTCGCACGGGCAGCCCTATGTCAGTTTTACCGAAACGCGGTTCACGGTCGCCGGTGCGGGTGTGGAAGGTGCGAGATCGGTGCGTCTGAAACTGCGCATTGCCGTACCGGGACTGCGCGGACCGCAGGAAATGCAGGCGGAACCCATCGTGACGCCGCCGCCGGCGATGGCAACCGGAGAGATCATGCTGGCCGACAATAGGGTCGGACAATGAAGGAGGAGGCTGTGATGAAAACAACAATAAGCAAATGCGGATTCTCCGCTTTCGTACTCTGTCTTGCGGTGGTCGTGCCAAGCGCGGTCCACGCTGCAGGCGGCACGAAGACGCCGAAACCGCTCAGAACCAGCGAAGTCGTGGACATGTACTTCGACAAGACCTGGAAATGGGAAACGGGCGGTGGACGCTTCATCGCCCAAGACCGCAAATTCATCGCCGCAACGGAAGAAAAGGGCAAGAAGTCCATCGGTGAAGGCCGCTGGACCGTCGATGCCAACGGCACCCTGTGCATGCGCGCCACCTGGAAAAGCGCAGCAGGAAACGGCAAGGCCGATACCTGCTTCGACCATGGCCGCATTGGCAAGGTGCTCTACCAGCGCAAGCAGGGCGGGCCATGGTATGTGTTCCGGCACAACCCGCCACGCCCTGGCGATGAGTTCCTCAAACTCGTCCGCAAGGACGATGTCACGCCGCAGATCGCCGCTTACGACAAGGCGATGACGGCAACAAGGTAGGGAGTAAGGTGTCATGCAGATAACAAGAAGAAAACTTCTGTTCGCAGGTGGTGCCGCCGCAGCCTTTACCGCCGGCATGTATCCGGTGCTCAAACTCGACGCACAGGGTGTCGCCCCCATGACGTCGACGGGCATGAAGACACTTGCCGACAAAAGACCGACATTGCATGCGGACGGCATCCGTTTCGGTGCCTACGATCCGCACGGCGATTTCACGGCCCAGGCCGGGGTGGCGTCGGAACATCTGTTCCTGCCCTGGGAAGACGTGGATCTCGACAGTCTTGCACTTGCGGATGCCTACGCTCTGGAGCGCAAGCGCAACGTGCTGATCACGGTCGAACCCTGGTCCTGGGACGTTAACTGGCGGCTCACCTCCGACGAGTTGCGCCGCAAGGTGATGAGAGGCGACTATGACCAGAACATGCAG
Organism: Agrobacterium sp. 22-226-1; assembly: GCF_053522345.1. Classification (NCBI taxonomy): domain Bacteria; kingdom Pseudomonadati; phylum Pseudomonadota; class Alphaproteobacteria; order Hyphomicrobiales; family Rhizobiaceae; genus Agrobacterium; species Agrobacterium sp. 22-226-1. Next base: position 428,074 of record NZ_JBNWCP010000002.1, on the reverse strand, counting down.
GCGATCGCCGCGCGCATGTCGGCGATGAAAAGTCCGCTGATCCTGCGCTGGGGACAGGAAATGGAAGACACGTCCGGCCGCTTCTCGTGGTCGGGCTGGAACCCGCGTGATTACATCACGGCGTATAAACGCATGGTGGACATGACCCGCAAGGCTGTTCCCAGCGTCAAGGTGATGTGGTCACCGAAAGGTCTGGACGGTCTGCAGGCCTACTACCCAGGTGACAGCTACGCCGATCTGGTCGGCCTCTCGGTCTTCGGTCTCGAGGAGTACGACAAGATCGAATATGGCGGACCGAAGACCTTCACCGATCTGCTGCGCAAGGGCTATGGACTTGTCGAAACCTTCAACAAGCCGGTCTGGGTTGCCGAACTCGGTTATGAAGGCGGCGATTCCTATGTTCGTCCGTGGATGAATGACGTGACGCTGAAACAGGCGGATTTTCCGAAGCTGGAAGAGGTCGTCTATTTTAACGACAAGGATGTTCACCCCTGGCCGCACAATCTCGGCAGACCGGACTGGCGCGTCGTGCGCCCGGCCAAGGTCTGATCGACGCCCAAAACCGGCGAGCGGCGATGCCGCTCGTCCGGTGGTCCGATACTAGTTGGCCGTCACCAGCACAGCCTCTGCCTCATATATGGCGCAGACAATGTGATAAAACGTGCTTGCCGGCGCCGGCTCGTCGAGCATCGGCCTGTCGGCCGGCCATTTGTCGAACCACAGGCCCTTGACCGGCGTGTCGAGAAAAGGCTGCAGCGCGCCGATGGCGCTGAGACCGGAGGCGAGGTAACGCTGACGCTCCTCACCGCCCGTGACGCTCGCAAGCCGCACCGAAGCCTTCAGCCATTCCGTCTGCGGCCATAACCGCGCCAGCCCGTCATGCACCGAAAAATCGTCATAGAGGCTCATCACCGCCACCTTGCGGCGCGGGCAGATGCCGTGCTCTTCACCGATCTCGAACAGCCGTTTTGCCTTGCCGATCGCCTCGCCATTGCCGCGCAGGCTGCCCCAGCGCACCAGAAGCCAGGCCCATTCGAACTGGTGGCCGGGTTCCATGATCCGGCCTTTGTCGCTGTCATGCGGTGTCCAGTCATGGGCGAAGAATTCGCGCAAGCCGCCATTGCCGCCATCGATGAAGCGGTCAAGCGCAAGATCGGCGATCTCGTCGGCCAGCGCCGACCATGGGCCGTCCGGGTCCTGCGCCTCCCAGGCCAGCATCGCCTCGAAGAGATGCATGTGCGGATTGGAGCAGAGCGGCGTGCGCGGCGGGTTCGCTTCCTCGAAGCCGGCGACCGGATGTCTGTAGTCACGTTCGAGGATGGCAAGGATATCGAGCGCCCGGCCGCGCATCTCGTCACGGCGCTCGGGAAGGCTTGCAGCCGCCTGTGCGGTGGCAAACAGCGCAAAGGCCTGATTGTAGAGATCGAAGGAGGGATCAATCAGCCGGCCGGTCTGGTCGGCAAGGTTGCCGTAAAGGCCGTTTTCAAGGCGGTAGACCTTCTCGAACCAGGAAAGCCCGTGCAGGAGCGCGTCTTTCCACGGCCCCTGCCAGCCATGCTGGCCGGCGGCGGCGAAACAATAGGCCTGACGCGGCTGCACACGGGCGCGGCGGTCATCGGAAAAAACCGGTTTCGCATCCTGACCGAGACGTTCGTAAAAGCCGCCATCCGGGCGAGCCGAACCCGCCTCCCACCACAGGGGCAGGGCGTCCTCATCCAGCCATTTGCGTAATCTTCCGATCTCTTCGGCAAGCGTCTGCGCGATGCTCGGAAATTGCAATGTCATGCGTCAACTCTCTGTTTTTACAGTTGAATAAAAAGCGGACCAATAAAAATACGTCATTATGGAGGCAAGTAGACCATGGGACATATTGCGCTGCAACCGTAAAATTATCGACCCGGCAGGAAGCCAACCCCCGGCAGCGCGATTGGTTCCGCCTTCTTCCGCGGCGAACATGGGGCGACAACGACGATTCGTCAGCCATAAAGTGTCGGAAATTACAACGCAAATTTGAGATTGCTTATTCGTAGTCCTCACGTATTTCGTAACGATGGTCTGGTCATTAGTGATTCGGTTTCCTTTTAACTTGGGCGGCGTTGGGGAAATAAAGGGGCGTAAGGCAGTGAATTTTTCTGCCTATACTTCATTGCTGTTCTCCATTGCGGTTCTGTCGGGCTGCAATACTCCCGCGGGCGTTCGGTCCTTCGGGGGACCCCAGATGCTGTCTCCTTCCGAGGCGCTGGTTTTCCCGCCGCCCGGCGGTCCCGAAATCGTGACCGTGGTCAACCGCACCTATTCCAACGCCGTGGCGCAGCAGGTCATCTTGCGCTCCGAGGCTGCTACGCCCGGGCAGAACTACATCAAGGCGGAGTTTTTCGGTCCGCAACAGGCCGGCGATACGGGGGGGGACGCCCTGGCTTTTTCCGGTTTCAGGGCATCTTCCGTCGCGCGGGAAATCCGCGCCGAGTTTCCGGGCGAAAACATCGCCATGTCGGCAAATTACCTGCAGAACGGTTATGGCGCGTTCTCCTATGCCGCCGGCAGCGGCCGGGGCGACGATACCTGCCTTTATGGCTGGCAGGACATACGCTCGCCGGAAAGCATGCGGCAGGATTTCCGCAATCTCGGGCGCATCAAGGTGCGGCTGCGCCTTTGCCAGTCGGGCGCAAGCGTCGAGCGGCTGCTGGCGGTCATGTATAATTACACGATTACCGGTACCTATGCCTCGCCCAGCTGGAACCCTTACGGCACGCCACAGGCGGTGGATAAAAATCTCGGGCGTCCGGGCCATCCGGTCTATCCCATAAAGACGGATGAGGTGCCGATGCGGCCCGGCGGCGAGGTGACCGCCAGCGTGCCGCCCAGGCCCGTTCGCCGCACGGCTGCCGTTGCGCTGCCCGCCCAGCCGGAACCGCAGCCGCTTCCACCCGTTGCTGCAGTCAGTATCCCGTCGCCCGCATCGGCTGGCGCACCCCTCCAGCCTGCAAGGCCCACGGTGGCGGGCAGGCGCCTGGACGGTGTGCCGGCGGATAGCGGCCGGCAACCGTCGCAGGTCACGCAGGTATCCATTCCGTCGCCCGCATGTCTGTCCGGTTCGGGGGTGGCGTCAGGATGCAGGTGATCGCCGGAACCAGCGGGAAAGAGCACGCCAAGGCGCAGATCGCAAAAATTCCGGGCCGAAATTCCGGGTGGGGAAGACAACGGAAAGTTTCTGGATGAGCAAGGCCATCACAATCATTGTCTGGTTACTTGTGTCGCTTTGCGTTCTGGCCATCGTCACGATGCCGGTCAGCCTGCAGACGCATCTGGTCGCCACGGCGATTTCGCTCATCCTGCTGGCGACGATCAAGAGCTTCAATGGGCAGGGGGCCTGGCGTCTGGTGGCGCTCGGTTTCGGCACGGCCATCGTGCTGCGCTATGTCTACTGGCGCACCACCAGCACGTTGCCGCCTGTCAACCAGCTCGAGAACTTCATTCCCGGCTTTCTGCTCTATCTGGCGGAAATGTACAGCGTCGTGATGCTGGCGCTCAGCCTCGTCATCGTGTCGATGCCGCTGCCGTCGCGCAAGACGAGGCCCGGTTCACCCGATTACCGGCCGACGGTCGATGTCTTCGTGCCGAGCTATAACGAGGATGCGGAGCTTCTCGCCAATACGCTCGCAGCGGCCAAGAACATGGATTATCCGGCCGACCGGTTCACCGTCTGGCTGCTGGACGATGGCGGCTCGGTGCAGAAGCGCAACGCCAGCAATATCGTCGAGGCGCAGGCGGCGCAGCGCCGCCACGAGGAGTTGAAGAAGCTCTGCGAGGACCTCGACGTCCGTTATCTGACGCGCGAGCGCAATGTCCACGCCAAGGCTGGAAATCTCAATAACGGTCTTGCCCATTCGACCGGCGAGCTCGTGACCGTGTTCGACGCCGACCACGCGCCTGCCCGCGACTTCCTTCTGGAAACGGTTGGTTATTTCGAAGAGGATCCGCGGCTCTTTCTGGTGCAGACACCGCATTTCTTCGTCAATCCCGATCCCATCGAGCGCAATCTGCGGACCTTCGAGACGATGCCGAGCGAAAACGAGATGTTTTACGGCATCATCCAGCGCGGCCTCGACAAGTGGAACGGTGCATTCTTCTGCGGTTCGGCCGCCGTGCTGCGGCGTGAGGCATTGCAGGATACCGAAGGTTTCAGTGGCGTCAGCATCACGGAAGATTGCGAAACGGCGCTGGCGCTGCATTCGCGCGGCTGGAACAGTATCTATGTCGACAAGCCGCTGATCGCCGGGTTGCAGCCGGCCACCTTCGCAAGCTTCATCGGCCAGCGCAGCCGCTGGGCGCAGGGCATGATGCAGATCCTAATCTTCCGCCAGCCCCTTTTTCGGCGCGGTCTCTCGTTTACGCAGCGTCTCTGCTACATGTCGTCGACGCTGTTCTGGCTGTTTCCGTTTCCGCGCACCATCTTCCTGTTCGCACCACTGTTCTACCTGTTCTTCGACCTGCAGATTTTCGTCGCCTCGGGCGGCGAGTTTTTGGCCTATACGGCGGCCTATATGCTCGTGAACCTGATGATGCAGAACTATCTCTATGGCAGCTTCCGCTGGCCGTGGATTTCGGAACTTTACGAATATGTGCAGACGGTTCACCTCCTGCCCGCCGTCGTTTCGGTGATTTTCAATCCCGGCAAGCCCACCTTCAAGGTGACGGCGAAGGATGAATCCATTGCCGAGGCACGGCTTTCGGAAATCAGCCGGCCGTTCTTCGTCATTTTCGCGCTGCTGCTGGTGGCGATGGCCTTTGCCGCCTGGCGCATCTACAGCGAGCCTTACAAGGCGGATGTCACGCTTGTGGTCGGCGGCTGGAACCTGCTCAATCTCATCTTTGCGGGCTGTGCGCTCGGTGTCGTTTCCGAGCGCGGCGACAAGTCGGCGTCGCGGCGCATCACGGTCAAACGGCGTTGCGAAGTCAAGCTCGAGGGTAGCGACGCCTGGGTGCCCGCTTCCATCGATAACGTCTCGGTGCATGGCCTGCTGATCAATCTCTTCGACAGCGCGACAACCATCGAAAAAGGCGCGACGGCCATCGTGAAGGTCAAGCCGCATAGCGAGGGCGTGCCGGAAACCATGCCTGTCAACGTGGTGCGAACGGTGAAGGGCGAGGGTTTCGTCTCGATCGGCTGTACCTTCTCGCCGCAACGCGCCGTCGATCACCGCCTGATTGCCGACCTGATTTTCGCCAATTCGGAACAGTGGAGCGAATTCCAGCGGGTGCGCCGCAAGAACCCCGGCCTTATCCGTGGTACGGCCATCTTCCTGGCCATATCGCTCTTCCAGACGCAGCGCGGCCTTTATTATCTGGTCCGAACGCTTCGGCCTGCTCCCAGAGACGCCAAACCTGTCGGAGCGGTAAAATGACCGGCCGTAAACCCATCCGGGATTCTCTGGCAATGTTGGTATGGGGGGCCGTCGCCACGGGCGCTATGGCGCAGTCCTCCCCCTTCGACATGTCGCCGGAACGGCCCGCCCAGATGGCTCCGACACCCGTGCCGCCGTCCGCCGTTGCGCCTGCCGCGCCCCGTCAACAGCCACCTGCCCAGATGCCGGCGCAAAGTCCGGTCCAGACGCCGTCTCAGCCATCCGCTCCGCCGCCATTTGCGGTTCAGCCCGCGCCGCAGTCGCAACAGCGCCCAGCCGTTCCGTTGCCGCCGCCGGTTGCGGTCCCTCCGCGTCAGGAAGGCGCAAGACCCGTTCCCGCAACGGCCCCGTCGCTCAATGCCGACAGCCGCCGCCGATACATCCTGCCCTATGAAAAGCTCAGCCTTTCCGGGGAGATGGACCGGCGGCAATGGAGCATCTATCTGACGCCGGAGCAGGTGAATGCCGCCGTTTCGCTCAATATCGGTTATCAGAACGCCATCGTGGTCGCACCGGAAAGCTCGAATTTTCAGGTCAGCCTGAACAATGTCGTGCTGGATCCGGCGCGTATCGAAGCACCCGACAGCGAAGGCAATGTCTCCTTGAAGATACCGCCAGGCGTCTTGCAGGTCGGCTCAAATGTCGTGAGACTGGGTGTGCAGCAGCGCCACAGAACCGATTGCACGATCCAATCCACCTACGATCTGTGGACCGATATAGACCCAGCCAATACCTATATCGGCTTTAATGCGGATGTCGCCGGAAGCTTTGCCAATATCGACGATATTCAGGCAACCGGTCCGGATGGCAAGGCCATGACGTCTATCGAGATTGTCGCACCGGCGCTCGGCAATCCCGCATTTGCGGATTCTCTTCTGCGTCTTTCACAGGCGCTGGCGCTCAGAACCCAGATGCCGAACCAGACGATCCGTTTCGTGGCCGCTCCTTCCGCTGAACCCAAGGCGGGCACGCTGACGGTCTTCGTCGGAACGGCCCGCGAGATTGCCGGAATTGCCGGAACGCTGCCACCCGAGGCTTCGGCGGGCGCTTTCGCCGGCTTTGGCGTCGCCGCGCCGGGCGGTCTTTCGCCGCTTTTCGTCAGCGGCCCCACCCCGCAGGCGGTGCAGGCGGCAATTGAGACGCTGTTTTCGTCAATATCGCGCACACCCGGTGCCCAGAGAACGACTTTTTCGACCCGCAGCTGGCACGCGCCGGATGTGCCGCTCGTCATGTCGGATCGCCGTATCGCGCTTTCCGAACTTGGTTTCGAAAGCACCGAATTTGGCGGCCGGCGTTTCCGCAACGAATTTTACGTCGGCATGCCAGCCGATTTTTATGCGTCCGCCTATGGTGAGGCGTCGCTTCTTCTCGATGCCGCCTATTCGTCGCAGGTATTGCCGGGCAGCCATGTCGATATCTACGTCAATGACCAGATCGCCTCGACCGTACCGATTTCCAACAATGGCGGCGGCATTTTCCGGCATCTGCCGATCAATGTGACGATGCGTCATTTCAAGCCCGGGCCGAACAAGGTGACCATCGAGGCAGTGTTGATGACGGCGCAGGATAAGGCCTGCGCGCCGGGCGCGCCCGCCAGCACGACGCCGCGTTTTGCATTGTTCGACACATCGGAACTTCATATTCCGGACTATGCGCAGATCGGCCGCAAGCCGGATCTTGCCGCGATGGCCGGGGCCGGACAACCCTATCGCACCGGCGGAGCGCCTGTTGCCCTGTCGCTCGACCGTTTCGACACCGATACCATGTCTGCGGCAGCCACGCTGATCAGCCGGCTGGCAAGCGTGGCGGGGCATCCCATCGACATCGAGACTGTCGCCTCGCCGCTGGTGATCGGCGATCGCGACGCGCTGTTCGTCGGCACGATTTCGCAATTCCCGCAGGCATTGATCGGCCAGTTCAATCTCGTTCCTTCCAGCCAGATATCCTGGAAAATGGGAACCGGCGTTCAGCCGCCCGCGCAGAGCAGCGAGACCCTTTTCAACGACTGGCGCGAGCGGGTGGACGGCGGTGTCTGGGAGGGGCAGGTGTCTTCTCTCGAGGAATGGATGAAGCGGAATTTCGACCTGAGCTCGGATACGCTGCGCTTCCTGCCGGCAGCCGAACAGCTCTATGCGCCGCCCGGCAATGTTTCCTTCATGCTGGCCCAGGGACTGAGCCCCTCCGGCGAAGGGGTGTGGACGCTTGCCACTGCGCCAACGTCCGCGGAACTTCTTGACGGGATGGCGGCGATGACGCGGGAAAACCGCTGGCGCGGTGTCACTGGACGTGTTGCCGCTTACGATGCCGCTGCCGAAAAACTTGAAACGGTGGAGGTGGAACGGCCGTATTTTTACGTCACGCGGGCGTTTTCCTTTTCCAACTGGAGGCTGGTCGCGGCCAACTGGCTGTCTTCCAACGTTCTTTCCTATTCGTTGGCGTTCATCGGCTTCGTATCTCTCCTCGGCCTCGCCACTTTCACGATGCTGCGCATGATGGGACGGCATCGATGAAGAACGGAATCTCGAAACTGGCCGGCATTCTCTTCCTGACCATGATGACGGTGATTGCAGGTATTTCCGTCAGCCGCGCCGCTTCGGTTTCGCCGGAGGCGTGGTCTGCCTATAAAGGCGCGTTTCTCGATCCCGGCGGCCGGGTCATCGATACCGGCAACGGCAATATCAGCCATAGCGAAGGCCAGGGCTACGGCATGTGGCTTGCCGTGCTTGCCGACAACCTGTCCGACTTCGAGCTGATCTGGAGTTTCACGCGCACCGAGCTGTTGGTGCGCGACGACGGGCTTTCCGCCTGGAAATGGGATCCGCGCACCAGACCGCATGTAACCGATATCAACAACGCCACGGATGGCGATATCCTGATCGCCTATGCGCTGGCGCTGGCGGCAGGGCAATGGAACCGGCAGGATTATGCCGAAGCATCCGCGGCCATCGCATCCGCCATTCTCAAGAAGACGGTGGTGCAACGCGGCGGGCGAACGCTTCTTCTGCCGGCGGCCAGCGGTTTCGACGAGGATGACCGGGAGGATGGGCCGGTGGTCAATCCTTCCTATCTGATTTTCGAGGCGTTTCCGGTGCTCAATCTTGTTGCGCCGTCGCCGCTTTGGAAAGCGCTTGCCGATGACGGTGTGGCGCAGATCGGCATATTCGCTTTCAGCGATCGAAAACTGCCGGCCGACTGGGTGTCGGTGAAGACGAAGCCGCAGCCGGCATCGGGCTTCCCGCCGGAATTCGGCTATAATGCGGTGCGCATACCGCTTTATCTCGCAAGGGCGAATACGGGGTCGCCGGAGTTGCTCGCCCGGCTGAAAGGCGGCATGACGCTGGAAAGCGGCGCCGCCGGAACCTTCGATCTGAAAAGCGGAGCGGTCAAGGATGTCCTGTCCGATCCCGGCTATCGCATCATTCCGGCGCTTGCGGCCTGTGTCGGCGGCGGGCCGGCCGTTTCCGCCGAACTCAAAAACTTCCAGCCAACACTTTATTATCCTTCCACATTGCATCTTCTGGCATTGTCGTTTCTGGCAAGGAATAACGGGGAATGCCGATGAACAAGCCACTGTCCACCTCGGCTCTCATTCTGCTTCTGATAGCGCTCGCCGCCTTCCACTGGCGCGACAGCATTCTCGGACGGGTGTCGGACGTGCATACCTCGGCGGTCGGCGACAACCGGGCGACACAGCGTGTTTTGCCGACGGCGGCCAATCCGGCGCAGATCAACGCTTTCGTCAAGAACCGTGAAATGGCGCAGGTAACACAGCCCGCGACACCGCCGGTCACGGTGCCGGCGACCGATCCCTTGCCGGTGACACAGGCTGGCAGTCAGGCGCCGCAGACGGCGCAGGCGCCCGCCCCTCGCGCCAACCAGCCTGCATCGGCCGATATGCCCGAGGTCGATCTGAGTGCGTTGCGCTATTTCGCGGCGAGGGGCGATACGCAGCGTCTTCAGGCCGAAATCGCGCGTCTGCGCACGCTTTATCCCAACTGGACGCCGCCTGCCGATCCTCTTGCCATTCCCGAAAACGGCGATCCACGGCTCGACGCCATGTGGCAGCTTTATACCGACGGCCGTTATGCCGAAGTGAGGAAGGCGATTGCCGACCGCCAGCAGGCGGAGCCCGGCTGGCAGCCGCCCGACAATCTGACGGGTATGCTTTCCCTTGCCGAAGCGCGCCAGCGGCTCGTCAATGCTTCCGATCTCAAGCAATATGCGACAGTGGTGGATACGGCCGCCAACAATCCCGGCCTGCTGACCTGCGGCGAGGTCGATGTGCTGTGGCGGGTTGCCGATGCTTTCGCCAATACCGACCGGATGGGACGGGCGCGCGACGCCTATCTCTACATCCTCAACAATTGCACGGTCGCCAGCGACAGGCTTGCCACCGTGCAGAAGGCATCCGCGCTTTTGCCGGCGGAAATGATGGATGAGCTGCTGGCCAGGGAAAAACCCGGCGCGGACGGTCAGCTGGAATTCGAGCCGGTCAAGAACGATCTCGCTCGTCAGTTCGTGGCCAAGGCAGGGGAGAAGGAGGGCGTTGCCGTTCCTTCGGCCTATGTCATGCGGCTTCAGCGGCTCGCCGAGGCCGACAAGCTTGCAAGCGACGCCCTGCTGCTCGGCTGGTACAATATTCGGCAGAAGAACATGACGGAAGCGGAGAAGTGGTTCCGCAAGGCGTGGGAAGAGGAAGACAGCGCATCTGCCTCGCAGGGGCTGGCGCTGGCGCTGATCGACCGTAACGAGCCGCGTGAGGCCGAGGACGTCATGTATAAATGGCGCAAGGCATCCGACGATGCGCTTGCGACCTATCTCGCCGCAACGGCCAATCTTCTCGCGCTGGAGCCGCCGGTCGTCCTGCCGCCGGAGGTGTTGCAGCGTATCGCCGCCGAAACGGTGGCGCGCAAGGATGCGGCGACGGCGCAGCAATTCGGCTGGTACTCGCTTGCCTTCCGGCAGACGCCGCTTGCTTTGCAATGGTTCAGCACGGCCCTTGGCTGGAAACCCGATGATGAGCCATCGGCCTATGGCATTGCGGTCAGCTATCACGACCTTCGCAATCTCGCCGGCCTGCGTGGCATCCAGCAGCAATGGGGAGGCCGTTCGCAACGTATCGCCGATGTGGGAACGGCGCGCATGGTGGACCAGTCCGGGCAGGCGGTGGCTCCCATAACCGCACCGCCGGTTGTCGCACAGGTGACGTCGCCGCCCGTGCAGACCAATGCACCGCAGGGTGAGACGGAGGTGGTCTATAACCCGCCTGTCGTCCAGCAGCCTGAGCCTTCGCGCAAGCAGGCGCGCCGCCCCGCGCAGGTGCAAAGGGAAGCCGGCGCCGCATCGCGCCCGCGTTCCTGCGCGGCCTATCCCGATCCGCAACGTCTGCCGCCACAGCAGGCGCTCGATCTCGGCTGGTGCCTGATGGAGACGAACCGGCCGGCGGAGGCTCTCAAAGCTTTCGAATCCGCGATTGAAAGCGGTCAGTCCAATGTCAAAAGCGACGCAGCCTACGGCCAGAGCCTTGCCTATCTGCGCATGGGCTTGACGGACCACGCAGCCGTCTCGGCGACGAAATCGCGTATGGATCGCCCACGCGCGACGGAGCTGCAGGTGTCGATCCTTGCCGATCGAGCGGTTTCCGCATTCGGGGCGAAGCGATATGCCGAAACGCTTCTCCTGCTCGACCAGCGGGCGCGGCTGGCGGATGAGCGCACGGACCTGATGGTGCTGCGCGGTTATTCCTACCTCGCCATGCGCCGTTATGGTGAGGCGGCCCAGATTTTCGAAAGCCTGACGGCTATCGGAAACAAGGATGGCATCCGGGGGCTGGCTGCGGTGCGCGCCGCCCGGCCGAGCAACGGTCCGCAGGGCGGCTGACGGGCGGCTGATCGCGGCTGGATAAAGCCGGCCGCCGCTATTTCGCGTCGGTGAGGTTGCGGATGATGCGCATGAAGATGCGCGCGCCGGTGCCGATCAGCGCGTCCGGGAAGTCGTAATCCGGATTATGCAGGTTGGGATAGTCCCGGCCTGCGCCAAGAAAGAACATCGCCGATGCAGAGACGGCGCGAAAGCGGCCGAAATCCTCGGAAGCCCGCATGGGCAGACCCTCCGAACCGTGGGAGATTTTCTCCTCGTCCAGCGCGCGCCGGATATATTCCACAGCGTCGGGTGCATTTTCGCAATGCAGGAAAATATCGTCATAGGAGATGTCGAGCGTCAGCTTCTGTTCGTCCGCCACCTTTTTAGCCAGAGTTTCCGCAGCCTCGCAGAGTTTTTCCATCCGGTCGTCGGTCAGTGTCCGCAGCGTCGCCCAGATTTCTGCATCGGCCGGGGAAATGCCGAAAGCGGCTTCGCCCATCACGGCATGGGTGATCGTCACCATCGAAAAATCGGGTTCGGGCGGGAAACCGGAGCCGAGTTCGGCCAAGGCCGGCATCAGCCGGGATATTGCCCGCATCGGGGAAATGCCATGTTCGGGCGAAGACGCATGCGCCGTCTTGCCGGAAAGGTGGATTTTGACCCCGCGCGACGCGCAGTTGACCGGTCCTTCCATGACGCTGACATGGCCGAAAGGCAGGCCGGGCAGGTTATGGAGCGAAAAGGAATAGTCCGGCTTTATCTGCCCAAAGCGCGGGTCGGCGAGGACGGCGGCGGCGCCCGCGCCGGTTTCTTCCGCCGGCTGGTACAGAAGGATGACGCGACCTGTCGCGGGCCGCTGCCGTGAAAGGCCAAGCGCCAGCGCCGTCAGAATGGTGGAGTGGCCATCATGGCCGCAAAGATGGCCCTTGCCGTCGGTGCCGGAGCGGTATTCGACGTCACTCTTTTCGTGAATGGGCAGGGCATCAAGTTCTGAACGGATCAGGATCGCCGGGCCGCTTTTGCCGCTCTCATAGACCGCAGCCACGCCGTGGCCGCCGAGATCGGCGAAAAGCCGGTCGGGCTGCGCCTGCTCGAGGAAAGCGCGGATGCGCCGCGCCGTTTCCTTCTCCTCGCCGGAGATTTCCGGATGACGGTGAAGATCATGGCGAAGCTCAATGAGATCGAGCATGTCCTTGTTGGTCAGAAACATCAAAAATCCTTGCAAGTCGTCCGGCCGGTTTTTCCTGCCGCAACTTACAGGGCGTTGCCTTTAATGCAAAACCTTTGGTGGGTGCCAGCGTTTGCCCGCCGCTTTCGGCTTGATGGCGAGCGTGACGACATCGGCTGGCAGCGGAACCTTGGCTTTTGCCAGTTCCAGCCGGGCAAGGGCTGCACGGGCCTTTTCCGCATATTCCAGATGTGCCGCATCGTCCGAATGATAGTGCTGCAGCCTGTCGAGGATTTCCGCACCCTCCATCGTTCTTTCGGCGGCAATCAGCGCCACGGCGCATTTGTAAAGCGCCTCCCGGTGGAAGGGCGCGCGATTGGTCACCTGGCGGAAGGCCTCGGATGCCTCGTGGTAATGCTGCTGCGCCAGCCGCGCCTCGCCGATACGCAGCCACAGGACGACGGGTTCCTGCCCGGCGGCCAGAAGGCTGAGAAAGGCGATTTCGGCCTCCCGGAATTCACCTCGGTCGAACAACAGATTGGCGAGCCCGAATTGCGCGCCGAGATGGTCCGGTGCCGCAGTCAGCACCTGGGCGAAGGCAATATTGGCGGCCGCCTTCTGGCCGGTCTTATAGAGTTTGAGGGCCTGTTCGTAGACAAAACGGATGCTGCGCGGGTGAAGCGTGCCGCCGAGATTGTCGCCCGAGCGGGTGCGGAACAGCGTGCAGCTCAGCTTCTGCTCCTCTGGCCCGAAGAAATATTTGTAGGGCTCGTTGCCGCGCAGGAAATCATAGGTTTTGAAACCCTGCTCGATTGCCCTGCGAATACAATGGCCATGCAGCACGAGGCCGGGGGAAGGGGTCTTCCAGTTCTCGTCGCGGCCGGTAATGTAGAACAGCACCGATTTCTTCTGGCGGTCGATGATATTGGCGAGCGCGCCGAGCGGCTGGTCGCCGAACCAGAGCACCGGCACTTCCAGATCGCCACGGATATAGACGTCCATCAGCATCTGCCGTGTCGCACCGATCAGGAGTTCCGTGCGTTCCTTGCCCTTGTGCGGCGCCCAGCGGATGCGCCAGAAATCGAACAGAATGTCCATATCCCGCTTGATTGTGTCCCTCGTTGCAAAGGTGATGCGATATTCGTCGCCGCCTTCCACTTTTCTCAGGAAACGCCTGAGCTTCTGTCGGGTCTGGCTGCTCATATGGCTGTCGAGATAGCCGTCGAACGTGTCCGGCAGGGCCACCACCGGGCAGATGCAATTGTTGATATTATAGGGATTGGTCGGCATGTTGTCGCGAAACATGACGAGCGGGCCCTGAAGTGCGCGGATCATCGCGTCGCGGCGCTCCGGCGGGCCGGAAAGATAATCGAGCTTCAGCTCGGTCCAGTTCTGCTGGCGGATATAGGAACAGAAACCGGCGACGGCGTGATTTTCATAGTCCGGCAGGGTGATGAAACCGGTGTAATCGGCCGCCGCATTGCCGGCCATGACGATGCTGTCGTGGAAGCGTCCGGTTTTCTTGTCCGGTTCGGTGACGATGCGCAGCGGGAAAAACGCCACATAGGGCGAGCCTTCCGCCCGTTCGCGCAGCGCAAGAATGAACCAGCGCCTGCGGCGCGGCATATAGTCCCTCAGCCACCCCCAGGAGAGGAAATGCCGGGCATGGGGATCGGCCATGAACACCGCATCCCAGTTTTCGCGGATCGCCTCGAAGCCGGCGTCCGTGTCGATGATATCGATGCGCATTCGTCCCCCTCCCAATACTAATCACACATTCGGGAGGCTTCATTTTATGGGTAAACGGTCGGCTTCAAATATTCCCTTCGGGTGAAAGCCGTGCATCAAATGGGATTAGCCCGTCGCCGATCCGCCATCGCTGCGCCGCGACAAAAAAGACCTTGTCAGCCGGTGGCAGCGCTCTAACATGCGGGGCTGAATGCGCGGCCGGCTCAACGGTCCGCATGGCACAGGAGTTCTCATATGGCTGTTCCTTATATGCTTCTGACCGGCGCAAGCCGCGGAATAGGGCACGCCACCGTCAAGCTGTTTCAGGAAAAGGGCTGGAGAATTCTCACCGTATCGCGGCAACCTTTCTCCGAGGAATGCCGTTGGCCGTCAGCGCGGGAGAGCCATATTCAGGCCGATCTGGAGGACCTGTCCCGCATTGACGATCTGGCGGACGAGGTGCGTTCACGCCTGCCGGAGGGAAAGCTTGCGGCGCTTGTCAACAATGCCGGAATTTCACCGAAGGGCGAGGGCGGTAGCCGTCTCGGTGTCATGGATACGACGGCGGAAATCTGGACGCGGGTGCTGAACGTCAATCTCGTTTCGACGGCGCTGCTTGCCCGCACGCTTTTGCCGGAACTGGAAGCGGCAAAAGGCTCCATCGTGAACGTCACATCGATTGTCGGCTCACGGGTGCATCCTTTTGCCGGCGTAGCGTATGCCACATCGAAGGCGGCGCTCGCGGCGCTGACGCGGGAGTTGGCGCATGAGTTCGGCCCGCGCGGCGTGCGCGCCAATGCGATTGCGCCGGGCGAGATCAACACCGCCATCCTCTCCCCCGGAACGGCGGAGCTGGTGGAAGCCCAGGTGCCGCTCGGGCGGCTCGGCACCACGGCCGAGGTGGCGCAGACCATCTATTTCCTCTGCTCGGAGCAATCGAGCTACATCAACGGCGCGGAAATTCACATCAATGGCGGCCAGCACGTCTGACACGCCGAGCATCAACCGAAAATGGAGCCTTCATCGATGACCATCCTGCCGAATTCCGTCGAGGCACGCGATATCGCCTATCAGATGCATCCGAATGTCAATCTGCGCAAATTCGAAAAGACCGGCGGTCTGGTGATCGAGAGCGGCGAGGGCATCTATGTCACCGACAGCAGCGGCAAGCGCTATATCGAGGCGATGGCGGGGCTGTGGTCGGTGGCGCTCGGCTTCGGTGAACAGCGGCTGGTGGAAGCGGCGACGAAGCAGATGCAGAAGCTGCCCTATTACCACACCTTTTCCTACAAGACCCACGGCCCGTCGGTCGATCTCGCCGAGCTGCTGATCGAGCTTTCACCGGTGCCGATGTCCAAGGTGCATTTCACCTCCTCCGGCTCGGAGGCCAACGATCTTGTCGCCAAGATGGTCTGGTATCGCTCCAATGCGCTGGGCAGACGAGACAAGAAGAAGATCATCGGCCGCATCAAGGGGTATCATGGCGTGACGATTGCTTCGGCCTCGATCACCGGCCTGCCGCGCAATCATGAAAGCTTCGACCTGCCGCTGGACCGCATGTTGCATACGGCCTGCCCCTCCTATGTGCATTTTGGAAAGGAAGGGGAGAGCGAGGCGGATTTCACCGCGCGCATCCTGAAGGAGCTGGAGGATCTGATCCTCCGCGAAGGCCCGGAAACCATCGCCGCTTTCTGGGGCGAGCCGGTAATGGGCGCCGGCGGCGTTCTCCTGCCGCCGGAAGGTTATTGGGAAGGCGTACAGGCGATCCTGAAGAAATACGATATTCTGCTTGTGGTGGATGAGGTGATCTGCGGTTTCGGTCGAACAGGCAAGATGTTCGCCTGCGAGACCTATGGCATCACGCCGGATGTGCTTGTCGTCTCCAAGCAGATTTCGTCGTCCTATATGCCGCTTTCGGCGATCATCATGAATGACAATTTTTACCAGCCGATTGCCGATGAATCCGACCGTATCGGCTCCTTCGGCCATGGTTACACCGCCTCCGGCCATCCCGTCGCAACGGCGGTGGGGCTGGAAAACCTGAAGATCATTCAGGAGCGCGATCTGGTCGGTAATGTCGCCCGGCTGGAGGGCAAGTTTCTCGATCATCTGAAGGCGCTGGCCGATCACCCGCTCATTCATTCCTCGCGCGGTATCGGCCTGATCGGCGCGCTGGAGGTGAAACCGTGGGAGGGTATGAAGCCGGGCGATACGACGCTCGCCCTTGCCGCGGCCATCGAAGAGGAGGGTGTCATCACCCGGCCCATCGGCGAATCCATCTGCTTCTGCCCGCCGCTCATCATTACGGCCGAACAGCTGGACGAGCTGTTTGCCGGTGTTAAGCGTGGTCTCGACAAGGTTACCGCCGCTCGAGGCTGAAGACCCTCGCAATTGTGCCGGCCGGTTTATCCGGCCGGCCTATCCCCGATAGGCCACAAGCACCGCGCCGCAGGCGATCAGCACCACGCCGAGCCAGTTGGGCAAAGACAGCCTTTCCCCCAGAAACAGCACCGCAAAGACGGCGACAAACACGACGCTCAACTTGTCGATGGGCGCGACGCGGGCGGCGTCGCCGAGTTTCAGCGCCCGGAAATAACATATCCACGATGCGCCGGTCGCCAGACCGGAGAGCACGAGGAACACCCAGGTTTTTCCCGAGATGGTGGAAGGCTGCTGCCAGTTGCCGGTGATGTAAACCATCAGGCCGGCGGCGGCGAGAATGACGACGGTGCGGATGAGAGTGGCGAAATCGGAATTGATATTTTCGACGCCGATCTTCGCAAAGATGGCGGTGAGCGCCGCAAAGGCTGCCGATAGCAGCGCCCAGAATTGCCAGGCTAGAAACAGGTTCTTCATGCCGCCACTCCGCTTATCGCATTGGTTACGCTTCGGCTCTACCGCATCTTCCGGCCGATAAAAACCCCGTTTGGTGGGTGCGAGCCTGAACGATGAAAGCCCGGCGCATCCAGTCGATGCGCCGGGCTTTCCATATGCGCCTGCCCGGAGAAACCGGGACAGGCCGGACCTTGGGAGGTCTTATTATTCGGCGGGCTGCACTGAGGCCGGAAGCTGATCCACATCGGCGATGCCGGTGAACTCTTCCTGGCCGCTCAGCACGCGGGCAAGCTGATCCTGATCCAGTTCGCCTTCCCAGCGGGCGACGACGATGGTGGCGACTGCGTTGCCGACGAAGTTGGTGAGTGCACGGCATTCCGACATGAAGCGGTCGATGCCGAGGATCAGCGCCATGCCGGCGACGGGAACCGAAGGCACAACGGAGAGGGTGGCCGCGAGCGTGATGAAGCCCGCGCCGGTGATGCCGGCTGCACCCTTGGAGGAGAGCATGGCCACCAGCAGCAGCAGGATCTGTTCGCCGAAGGAGAGGTGGATACCGGTCGCCTGGGCGATGAAGAGGGCCGCCAGCGTCATGTAGATGTTGGTGCCGTCAAGGTTGAAGGAATAACCGGTGGGGATGACGAGACCGACGACGGAGCGCTTGCAGCCCGCCTTTTCCATCTTGCTCATCAGGCCCGGCAGGGCGGCTTCGGAAGACGACGTGCCGAGAACCAGAAGCAGTTCTTCCTTGATATAGCGGATGAGCGCGACGATGGAGAAGCCGTTATAGCGGCATACCGCACCGAGAACCACGAACACGAACAGGAAGGACGTGACGTAGAAGGTGCCGATCAGCATCGCAAGGTTGGTGACGGAAGAGATGCCGTATTTGCCGATAGTGAAGGCCATGGCGCCGAAAGCGCCGATGGGGGCGGCCTTCATCAGGATCGCGACCAGCTTGAAGATCGGATACATCAGGGCGTGCATGAAATCGGTGACGGGCTTGCCCTTTTCGCCGACGATGCCGAGCGCGATACCGAACAGAACCGAGAAGAACAGCACCTGCAGAATGTCACCGCTGGCGAAAGCGCCGACGATGGTGGTCGGGATGATGTTCATCAGGAAGCCGGTGATGGTCTGCTCATGGGCCTTGTCGGCGTAGGTCGCGACTGCCTTTGCATCCAGCGTGGCGGGATCGATATTCATGCCCGCGCCCGGCTGCACGGTGTTAGCGACGATGAGGCCAACGATGAGCGCGAGCGTGGAGAATACGAGGAAGTAGATCATGGCCTTACCGGCCACGCGACCCACCTTTTTCATGTCGTTCATGCCGGCGATGCCGGTTGCGACGGTGAGGAAGATGACGGGAGCGATGATCATCTTGACGAGGCGGATGAAGCCGTCGCCGAGCGGCTTCAGCTGTTCGCCTAAGGCCGGATAGAAATGGCCGAGCGCGATACCGGCGATGATGGCCACCAGAACCTGGAAATACAGGTGCTTGTAGAATGGCTGCTTGGCGTGGCCCGCGGCCACGGCTGTCGTATCGATCATGTTTTTTCCTCCTCGGCCTCACCCTGCCTTTATTGGCCTCCCGGGATCGCCGTGACGTTGACGGCTTCGCGCCGATTGCGGAGTCATGTGCAATACGCATGCCAGACTTGCTTATTTGGTGTAATTGGCTGATTTCAAAAGCAGTTTTTATTGGCGCGTCATCCGCCCACCTGCATTTGTGCGGAATTCCGGACAAAATATCTTGCGGTCTGTGTGTAAATCCGCACAATTGTCGCATGACTTATCAGGATCAGGCATCTCATTCCCATGCGAAGCGACGGGCGCAATGGCTGGCGCTGGCGGGCCTGTGGCTGCTCGTCAGTCTTGGCGTTCTGCTGGTGGCCGATGAGTTCGCCCGCAATCAGGCGATGCGCATGGCCGGTTCCGAGGCCGCCACGGATGCCGAACTGAAGATCGCGCTCCTGAATGTCGCGCTGGAGCGGCCGCGCGCCATTCCGCTTGTCCTCTCCGGAGATCCCGATCTTGCCGCCGCGCTGGATGGCGGCGGTGCTCCTGCCCTCGACCGGTTGAACCGCAAGCTGGAGGGGCTGATTGAAGGCACACAATCCTCGGTGATTTATGTGACCGGGCCGACCGGATTGACCATCGCGTCGAGCAACTGGCGGCAGGACGACAGCTTTGTCGGCTCCAATTATGCTTTCCGCGAATATTTCCAGGCGGCGATGAAGACCGGCATGTCCGAACATTATGCTCTCGGCAATGTCAGCCGTCGGCCGGGTCTTTATATCTCCCGCCGCATCGACGCCGCCGATGGGCGGCCGCTTGGCGTCGTCATTGCCAAGGTCGAGTTCAACCGGCTGGAGACAGACTGGAACATCGGCGGCAAGCCGGTCTATGTGGTCGACAGAAACGGCGTCGTGCTGATGACCAGCGTGCCGGAATGGCGCTTCAAGACCGTTGCGCCGATCGATGAGGCGCGGCGGAAAATCATTTCCGAAAGCCTGCAATTCGGCAATGAGGCGCTTTCAACGCTGCCGTTTCGGGCGGCGCGGCGCGCGAGTGAGGGTGCTGCGCTCATTCATGTCGATGAGCCGGGGAGGGAGCGCGGCGATTATCTGCGGCTGGAAGTGCCGGTGCCGACCACTTCATGGACGCTGCATTATCTCCAACCGGTCGCACCGGCGCTGAACGCCGCCATCCGCGAGGGCAGGGTGGTGGCGCTGGCGACGCTGATGCCGCTGATGGCGCTTTCGGCCCTGTGGCTGTGGCGCAGGCACAAGGCGCTTAAGGAAAAGGAAGAGGAGCAGCGCGCCCGCACGGAGCTGGAAATGAAGGTGCAGGAGCGGACCCGCGACCTGACCAAGACCCGCGATCATCTGCAGGCCGAAATCGCCCTGCATGAAAAGACCTCGGGCGAGTTGCGCAATGTGCAGCACGAACTGGTGCAGGCCAACCGCCTTTCCATTCTGGGGCAGGTGGCGGCGGGTGTGGCGCATGAGATCAATCAGCCGGTCGCGACCATCCGCGCCTTTGCCGACAATGCCCGCACCCTGCTGAAACGCGACCGCATGTCCGAGGCCAACGAAAATCTAGAAAACATCGCGGCACTGACCGAGCGTATCGGCAACATTACCGGCGACCTGAAGATATTGGCGCGCAAGGGCCGCACCGCCGCCGAGCCTGTCAGTGTTCGACTGGTTATCGAAGGTGCGGTCATGCTGTTGCGCAGCCGCTTCTCCGGGCAGATGGATGCGCTGGATATCGTGTTGCCGGATCAGGACCTGAAAGTGCTCGGCAGCCGTATCCGGCTGGAGCAAATTCTCATCAACCTTCTGCAAAACGCGCTGGAAGCCACTGAAGAGACTGGGGCGGCCCGTGTCGAAGTGCGTGTGCGCGAGGAAGGCGACATGGTCGTGCTTTCCGTCAGCGACAATGGTACGGGCATTCCCGAAGCCATCCGCGCCCAGCTTTTTTCGCCCTTCAATACCTCCAAGGAGAGCGGCCTCGGCCTCGGTCTCGTCATCTCCAACGATATTGCTTCGGATTATGGCGGGCGTATCGAGGTGGCGAGCAGCAAGGCGGGCACATGTTTTTCCGTATTTCTGAAGCGAGCATGACATGACGGCGGATGGAACCATATTCCTGGTGGATGACGACTCCCAGCTGCGCAAGGCGATGGTGCAGACGCTGGAACTCGATGGATTGCCGGTCACGTCGTTTTCCCGCGCAGAACAGGCGCTTGCGGCTTTGAGCGAGGATTTCGACGGCGTCGTCATCACCGACGTACGTATGCCCGGCATGACCGGGCTGGAATTTTTCGACCATGTCCGCAAGATCGATGCCGATCTGCCGGTCATCCTCATCACCGGCCATGGCGATGTGCCGATGGCCGTCGATGCGCTTCACAACGGCGCTTATGATTTCATCGCCAAGCCATTTCCGGCCGAACGCATGGTGGAAAGCGCCCGCCGGGCGCTGGAAAAGCGCCGCCTCGTGCTGGAAAACCGCGCCCTTCGCCGGGCGGCGGGGCAGGCGGAGGACGATCTGCCGCTGATCGGCCAGACGCCTGCCATGGAACGCCTGCGCACTACGCTGCGGCACATTGCCGATACGGATGTGGATGTGCTGGTGGCGGGCGAGACGGGCAGCGGCAAGGAGGTGGTGGCGACGGCCCTTCACCGCTGGAGCAAGAAGCGCTCAAAGGGCAATTTCGTGGCTTTGAATTGCGGGGCGTTGCCGGAAACGGTGATTGAAAGCGAGCTTTTCGGCCATGAGCCGGGGGCTTTCACCGGCGCACAGAAAAAACGCGTTGGCCGCATCGAACATTCGAGCGGCGGCACGCTGTTTCTGGACGAAATCGAAAGCATGCCGCTTGCGGTGCAGGTGAAGATGCTGCGTGTGCTGGAAATGCGCGAGGTTTCTCCGCTCGGGTCGAATGAGGAACGGCCTGTCGATATTCGCGTGGTCGCGGCGGCCAAGGTCGATCTTGGCGATCCGGCCGAACGCGGCACGTTTCGCGAGGACCTCTATTACCGGCTGAATGTGGTGACGCTGTCCATTCCGCCATTACGCGAACGCAAGGCGGATATTCCGCTCTTGTTTTCCCACTTCGTCACCAAGGCCGCCAACCGTTTCAACATGCCGGTCCCGCAGATCAGCGCCGGCATTTCCCGCCGCCTCAATGACCACGACTGGCCGGGCAATGTGCGCGAACTCGGGCATTTCGCCGAAAGGGTGGTGCTGGGGCTGGAGACGGAGGCGGCGACCGCGCCTGCTTTACAATCCACAATCCCCGCGTCCGGCACCTTGCCGGAGCGCATGGACGAGATCGAGGCGCGTATCATTCGCGAAACGCTGGAACAATCGAATGGCGACGTGGCGGAAACCATCGCCACGCTCGGCATCGCCCGCAAGACCTTTTACGACAAGCTGCAGCGCCACGGCATCAACCGGGCGGATTATGTGAAGAGCGGCACGGCGTAAGTTGGCGCGGAGCGCGCATGGAAAAGCCGCGGACGTTTCCGTCCGCGGCCTGACAATAACGGTAATAACCGTGTTGAAGGTCTTCCCGATCAACCCGCGACGCAGAAATGACGCTGGCCGTCATAATCCGTATAGGTGCCGGTGCGGGTGTTGAAGCTGCGGTAACGCTGCGAGCAATAATCGTACCAGGCGTTGGTCCAGGGCTCGATGGTGCGATAGGTACGGCGCTGGTTGTAGACCGGGCGGCTATCGTAAACCGGCTGGGCGCGATAGACCGGTGCCGGGCGGTAAACCGGCTGCGGTGCTGCGCGGTAATAACGGTAATCCGGCTCTTCATCGACATAGCTCGGCTCGTCGACATAGACGCGCTCATCGTAGGCTGGCGCCGGGCGCGACATTGCGGAGCCGACGGCGACACCGGCGGCAAGGCCGAGCACGCCACCCAGAATGGCAGCATCGCGACGGTCGCGGCGGTCCCAGTCGCCGGCGGATGCGCTGCTCAAGGGAACAATGGTGGCGGCGGCGACAGCGATTGTCAGAACTGTTTTAGCTGCAAAGGACGACATGGTGTGTTCTTCCATACAGGTGGCAGGGCGCTGCCAGTTGCAAATTCGATGGTTAAGGAAATACAGCCCGGCTGCTGAACGGGCGCTGAATGAATTGTGGCAGACCGGCGGCGGCCCGCAATTCCTGTTTGCGCGCGACGCACTTCGCGCTAGAACTCAAGAACAAACAGGACGCACCGATGAGCCTTTCCCAGATAACCGTCAATTCCGACACCTCGCATGAAGACCGTGCCCAGGCCATTCGCGATACGCTGCGTGACGCCATTGTCGACCGGCGGCTGGCGCCGGGAACCAAACTGTCGGAATCGGAAGTGGGAACGCTGTTCGATGTCAGCCGTACGGTGGTGCGCGCCGCACTTCAGATGCTGGCCTATGAGGGGCTGGTGAAGGCCGAGCGCAACCGAGGCGCCTTCGTCTCCAATCCCACGCCGGATGAAGCGCGGCAGGTGTTCGCTTCGCGCCGGTTGATCGAACCCGGCGTCGTGGATGCCGCAATCGAAAAAATAACGCCTGCGGCGGTGAAACGGCTGCGTGAGCATCTGGTGCAGGAAAGCCGCCACCAGCACGAACGCGGCCCGAGCGCCAGGCGCGCGGAAATCAAGGCATCGGGCGATTTCCACCTGATGCTGGCCTCGCTTGCCGGCAATGCCATTCTGGAAAAATTCATGGACGAGCTGGTCGCCCGCTCGTCGCTGGTCATTGCGCTTTACGGGCGCTCGGGTGTTTCAAGCTGCGGGCACAATGATCATGCCGATCTCCTGGACGCGCTTGAGGCGAAAGATACGGCAAAGGCGCGTGCGCTGATGTTGCAGCATCTCGACCACATCGAGGCCGATCTTGACCTGCGCATGATGGAAGGTCTGGCGCTGAAGGATGCTCTGGCGCTTTGATCAACCGCCATCCCCGTCTTGTGGGACGGGGATGGCGGGTTACGTGTCAGGCGGCGTAACGGCTGATCGCCAGATCGTGCGTGTCGATCTCCGGCTTATTGCCGCTGATGAGATCGGCGAGCACCCGGGCGGAGCCGCAGGACATGGTCCAGCCAAGCGTGCCGTGGCCGGTGTTGAGATATAGATTGCTGTAGCGGGTGGCGCCGATGACAGGCGTGCCGTCCGGCGTCATCGGGCGCAGGCCGCACCAGAATTTCGCCTGGGTCTGGTCGCCCGCGCCGCCGAACAGGTCTTCCACCGAGTGGGCCAGCGTTTCCTGCCGGGCCGCTGGCAAATCCTTGCTGAAACCGGCGATTTCCGCCATGCCGCCGGCGCGGATGCGTGAGCCGAGGCGGGTAATCGCCACCTTGAACGTCTCGTCCATGACCGTGGAAACGGGCGCGCGCTCCTCGTTTACGATCGGAACTGTGATGGAGTAACCCTTGACCGGGTAAACCGGCAGGGTAAGGCCAAGCTGGCGCACGAACTGCGGCGAATAGCTGCCCAGTGCCGCCACGAAAATATCGGCCTCCACCAGCCCGCGGGTGGTCTCCACAGCCTTGACGCGCCCTGCCTCGACGATGGGGCGCATGATGCCGGTGTCGTAAAGGAAGGTAACGCCCGCCTCTTCGGCCATGCGGGCAAGTTCGGTGGTGAACATGAAGCAGTCGCCGGTCTCGTCGCCCGGCAGGCGCAGGCCACCGACGATCTTTTCCTTCGAAGGAGAAAGACCGGGTTCTATGGCGGCGCAGCCGTCGCGGTCGAGAATCTCGAAAGGCACGCCGCCCGCCGTCAGCACGTCGACATCCTTGCCGATGGCGTCGAACTGCTTCTGGGTGCGGAACACCTCCAGCGTGCCCTGCATGCGCTGGTCATATTCGATGCCGGTCTCTTCGCGCAGCGCCATCAGGCAATTGCGGCTATACTCGGCAACGCGCACCATGCGGCTTTTGTTGATGGCGTAACGCGCCGAGGTGCAGTTGCGCAGCATCTGGCTTATCCAGCGCCATGCGGCCGGATCGGCGGTCGGGCGGATGATGAGAGGCGCGTGTTTCATGAACAGCCATTTCATCGCCTTGACCGGAATGCCGGGCGCAGCCCAAGGCGAGGAATAGCCGGGCGAAACCTCGCCGGCATTGGCGAAGCTGGTTTCCAGTGCCGCGGCCGGCTGGCGGTCGATCACCATCACCTTGTGTCCGGCTTTGGCCAGATACCAGGCGGATGTCACGCCGACGACGCCGGCTCCGAGGATAGTGACGTTCATGATCGTCTCACTTGTGATTGACTGATGTTGAAGCGGCTGCCGGGGTTTCTCCCGGCTGAATGTAATTGCGTCGATAGCGGCGTCCGAGGCCGGTCAGGATTTCATAGGCGATCGTGCCCGCATCCCCGGCGATGTCTTCCAGCGTCTGGTCAGGCCCAATCATCTGCACAAGGCTGCCCTGGGTCAATGTTCCCTCGGGCAGGGCGGATATGTCGAGAATGATGCTGTCCATCGAAACGCGTCCCGCAATCGGCAGGCGCACGCCGTTATACCACGCTGCGCCGCGATTGCTGAGCGAACGCGGCAGGCCGTCAGCGTAACCGGCGGCGATGGTTGCCAGACGCGTGGGCCCGGCCGCTTCGAAGGAGCCGCCGTAACCGACCAGCGAACCGACGGGAACGGTGCGGGTCTGGATGACGGCCAGATCGAGGCGAACGACCGGCTTCATCGGGTTGGGGCGTGTAACGGACGGCGCGCCGCCATAAAGCGCGATGCCAGGGCGCAGCAGGTCGTTGTGATAATCATTGCCCAGAAAGATGCCGCCGGAATTCGAAAAGCAGACCGGCGCTTCAGGAAAGGCAATGGCGGCCTTACGCATCACTGCAAGCTGCGCGGCATTGGAGGCATGCTCCGGTTCATCGGCGCAGGCGAGGTGGCTCATGACGAAGGCGATGTCTATGCCATCCAGCAATTGCGGCCGGGAGGCGAGGATTTCGAGTTCTTCGGGCGAGAGGCCGAGACGGCACATGCCGGTATCGATCTGCACGGCGGCGGTGAGCGTCTTGCCAAGCTTCTTGGCGTGCGTCGACCATTGGGCGATCTGCTCCAGCGAATTCAGAACCGGGGTGATGGCCATGGCGGCGCAGGAGGTCTCATTGCCGGGCTGAAGACCGTTGAGAACAAGAATCCGCGCTTCTGCCGAAAGCCGCAGTCGCAACGCCAGCGCTTCATCGATATGGGCGACGAAGAAATTGCGGCAACCTGCCTCGAGCAGGACCTGCGAGACAATATCCGCGCCGAGACCGTATGCATCGGCCTTGACGACCGCTGCCGTCTGCGACGCAGGCGCCATGGCCGCAAGGGTCAGATAATTGTCGCGCAATGCGCCGAGATCGATGGTCAGATGACCGCTTGCACCACCGGCGGCCTGCTGGCGGCTGATCTGCATGTCCATGGTGGTTCACCCTCATTTTTATCCTATGAGGGTATTGCAACGATTGTCGAATTTCTTGGCGATTGTTCGAAGAAAATGCGATAGAATTCACAATGGCGCAATTTTCTTTTATTGATTGGAATCTTCTATGTCGTCACTCGATGCGACCGACCGCCACATCATCCGCCTGCTTCGGCTCAATGCCCGCATCAGCAATGCGAAACTCGCAGCAGAAGTCGGGCTTTCCGCATCCGCCTGTCTGCGCCGGGTCGACATTCTCGAGCGGGAAGGGATTATCCGCGGATATACGGCGCTGACCAGCGGCCTTGCCGGCGGCGAGGTGATTTCGGTCATCGTGCAGATCACGCTCGACCGCCAGACGGAGGATTTTCTCAACCGTTTCGAAAATGCGGTGCGGCGATATCCGGAAATCCGCGAATGTTATCTGATGACGGGCGGTTCGGATTATTTCCTGCGCTGCGAGGCGGAAAGTGCTGGGGATTTCGAGCGAATTCATAAGGAGATTCTGTCGAAGCTGCCGGGGGTTTCGCGCATTCATTCGAGTTTTGCGATCCGGAATGTGTTGGCGACGCCGAAGGCGCGGTAGCGTCGGAGTTCGCGGCTACCCCCTCTGTCCTGCCGGACATCTCCCCCTCAAGGGGGAGATCGGATGGGGCGACCGCTCGTTCCCTCGCAACCGTCTCACTATCAATAGCGTGGCTTACTGGAATGAGGTGAGCGGGCCACTTGTCGATCTCCCCCCTTGAGGGGGAGATGTCCGGCAGGACAGAGGGGGGGTAAACCCCAAACTCCGCCCTCTCATCGCTAACCCCACCATCGATAAAAATGATGCACTGGCCCCCGGCCATGCCCGACGACAAGGCCCCGCCCGGCATCGAGCGCCCCATTCAGATACTCCTTCGCAAGCCCAACCGCCTCCCGCAACTCACTACCGCTCGCCAGATGAGCCGTAATCGCCGCCGCCAATGTGCAGCCGGTACCGTGGTCGTTTTTCGTCTCGACCCTCGGCGCGGAAAGCGCCTGCATACCGCCGTCCGCAAACAGATAATCTGTGCTCTCCGGCCCATCGCCATGGCCGCCCTTGATGAGCACGGCTTTTGCGCCCGCCTTCAGGATCGCCTCGGCCTGGCGGGCGATATCCGTCTCCGTTTTCGCCATCGAAGACCCGGTCAGCAGCGCCGCTTCCGGCAGGTTCGGCGTAACGATGGCGGCGAGCGGCAGCAAATCGCGCCGCAATGTCTCGATGGCGTCTTCATGCAGCAAACGGTCGCCTGATGTAGCCACCATGACCGGGTCCAGCACCACAGGCTGCGATTGCCGCCGAAGCCGTTCCGCGATGGCGGCGATGGTTTCGATCCGCGAGACCATGCCGATTTTCACCGCATTGACGGCGAGATCGGAGAATACCGCATCCATCTGCGCGACGATGGTGGCGACCGAAATATCCTCCACCGCCGTCACGCCCTTGGTGTTCTGGGCGGTGATGGCGGTGATGACGCTGGCGGCATAGGCGCCGAGCGCGGAGAAGGTCTTGATATCCGCCTGAATACCCGCGCCGCCGCCGCTGTCGGAGCCGGCAATGGTCAATGCAATTGATGTCATGGCTGTCGCGCTTTCAGCGCCGCGTCAATCCTGGAGCGGAAGTCCTTGGTTGCGCTGGCAATATCGCCCGCGCGGAAAATGGCGGAAATGACCGCCACACCATCCGCGCCGGCGGCAATGACGGGTGGCACGCGGACAAGATCGATGCCGGCGATAGCGCCGACCGGCATATCCGGTTTCCACTCCTTCAGCAGGGCGCGCAGCGTGGTAAAACCGTCGATACCGACCGGCTTGTCCGGATTGATCTTGGAAACGGTTTCGAACACGCCGCCGATGCAGGCATAGTCGGCGGGCATGGAGGCCGCCCGTTCGGCATCGGACCGGTTCTTGACGGTGAGGCCGATGATCGCCTTTTCGCCGAGAATACGCCTTGCGGTTTTGGCGTCCATGTCGTCGGCGCCGAGATGCACCCCGTCCGCGCCCGAGGCGAGGGCTACATCCACCCGGTCGTTGATGACAAGCGGCACGCCTGTGCCGGCGATAGCCTCGTGAATGGCGCGGGCGTTTTCGATCATCTCACGCGTCGAGCCGTGCTTGTCGCGATATTGCAGAATGGTCGCGCCGTTCAGCGCGGCGGCGAGAGCAAGCTCCGGCAGCGGCGCGACATCGCCAAGGCTCGCATCGACCAGCGCGTTGAGGCGGTAATCAACCTTGTTCATGCTCTATCCTCGCGTGATTTGTAATGTCCTTGACGGAAATTTCGGAAAGCGCATCCAGAAACGCCGGTTCGAAGGTGCCGGGGCCTCTGGCGTGCTTGGCCGCAAGCTCGGCGGAAACACCAGTGACGGCAAGGGCGGAGGCCGCCGCAGTCAGGGCGTCCTTTTCCACTGCCATGAAGGCGGCGATGACGCCGCCCGAAAGGCACCCCGTTCCTGTCACCTTCGCCATCCACGGATGACCGTTGACGATCCTGATGCTGCGGGCGGCATCGCGCAGATGATCGACCGGCCCGGTCTCAATCCGGACAGCATCCGGCACATCGCCGATCATGCTCATTTCGGCGCGATTGCCGCGCACGATGGTGGGGGAAAGGGCGATGAGTTCGCGCGTGAATTCCAGCCGTGACGGCGAATAATCGCAATGCACGGGGTCGACGATCCATGGCTTGCCGGATGCATTGGCGATTTCGATCGCCAGCCGGATGACCTTTCGCCGCTCGGCATCCAGCGTGCCAAGATTGACGGTCAGCGCATCCGCCTTGGTGACGAAGCTCTCGATTTCCTCGAGCGAGGTGGTCATGGAGGGGATGCCGCCGACGACGGTGATGCCGTCTGCGGTGAATTTCTGCACCACGGTGTTCATCAGGCAATGCACGCGCGGGCGCGTCTGCCGCACCCGCTCCAGAATCTCGGCGGCCCTTGCCGCTGTCGGAAAAGTCGTGGTCATTGCTGCTGCAGCTCCACGGCGATGTCGTCCGCCGCCGGCGCCTGCTTGATCAGCTGCATTTCCTGCATGAAAGCGCCGAAACGGGCGTAGCGCGCGCGGTCGAGTGCGGCCGGGCGTTTGGCGAAGCGCGGCAGCGTGTCGAAGAAGGCCTGTTTGTTCAGCGCGTCGTCAAGGTTCGGATAGGCCTTGATGAAAAGCTGCCAGGATTCCTGCGGATGGTTGGTGATGAAGATCGCGGCCTGTTCCACGGCTGAGAGGAAACGCGGCAGGCGGTTGTCTGTTGCGAGATCGCGATGCGTGACGAAGATCAGCTCGTCATAGGCCGGTACGCCGTGTTCCTCCGGGAAGAAAGAGCGGCCTTCATGTCCCTCGAGCTTCATCTGCGTTAGCTCGAAATTGCGGAAGCCGCCAAGCGTGGCATCCACCTTGCCGGCGATCAGGGACGGCGAGAGCGAGAAGTTGACGTTGATGAGTTCGACATCGTCCTTCGTCAGACCGTCCTTTTCCAGCATGCGTTTCAGCATCGCATCTTCAAAGCCGGAAACGGAAAAGCCGACCTTCTTGCTCTTCAGGTCTTTCAGGCTCTTGATCGGCCCATCGGCCAGAACCGTGACGGTGTTGAGCGGGGTTTCGACCAGCGTGCCGAAACGCACGAGCGGCAGGCCGGCATCGTGATCGAGGTAGAGGTTCGGCTGGTAATGTACGCCGATATCGGCCTGTTTGGCCGAGACGAGACGCGGCACGGCGGAGGGGTCTGCGGGCGGAACCAGTTCCACCTCGAGCCCCGCATCGGCGAACAGGCCGCGTTCCTTGGCGATCACCATCGGCGCATGATCGGGGTTCACGAACCATTCTAACAACACGGTCAGCTTGTCTGCCGCGTGCGATTGCATGGGGGAAAGCACGCTTGCTGCCGCGACGATGAGGGAAAGAAGAGTTCGTTTCATGGTGCCGAAAGTCTCCGTAAAGATCTGAAAAGAATGGTGTGTTCTGTTTCCTTGGCCCAGGGGGCCAGATTGGCGGTCGCCCGGTCGACAATGAGCCGCAGCAGCACAGCCATGATGGCGAGAATGGCCATGGCGGCAAACATGGTGTCGGTCTGCATGCGGGCATTGGACTGGATCATGACGAACCCAAGCCCCGCCGATGCGCCAACCCATTCGCCGATGACGGCGCCGAGTGGGGCAAGCGGTGCGGCCACCCTCAGGCCGGAAATGAGCGAGGGCAACGCCAGCGGCACGCGCAACCGGGTGAGGATCTGCCAGTGGCTCGCCTCAGTCAGCGAGGCGGCGTCGAGGATGGCGCGATCTGTGCGGTTGAGGCCATCCGTGAAAGCGGACGCAACGGGGAAGAAGATGATGATTGCCGTCATGACCACTTTCGAAGCCATGCCGAAACCGAACCAGAGGACGAGGATGGGGGCGAGCACGAAGACCGGAAAGGCCTGCAACACCAGAACCATGGGCCAGACGAGGCGGCCGAGGCGCGGGATGGCGGCAATCGTGAAAGCGACGAGAATACCGGCGGCGATGCCCGCCGCGAGCCCGAGCGCCATTTCACCGAGCGTCACCAGTGCCTGCCCGAACAGGAAGCCTGGCTGACGCCAGAAAGCGCCGGCAACATCGGCGGGCGACGGCAGGATGTAGCGGGGCGGCGAAAACAGCCATGTTCCTGCCTGCCAGAAAACCAGCAGAAGACCGACACCGTTCAGCGCATGGGTGGCACGCATGAGCTGGACCTCAGACGCAGACGCACCGTGTGCGAAGGACGGAAGGTTTCAGCATCATCATTCGTCTCCAGATATGACAATCTCGGAGATCAGGCAAAGCGGAGAAGAGAAAGGGCAACGCCTCTTGGCGCGGCAGTTCCGTTCCTACGCCGGCATGACCCGGATCAGGTTCAAGGGTCCGGCTCATCGCCATCTCAGCACCGTTCGGTGCTCCCCTCGGAAGAGTTTGTTTTGTAGGTCAAGTTTCATAAATGTCAACGTCCGACCAGCGATCCGTCGTCAGGCGTGATCTTGAATGCCGAACGGCCTCGCGCCGCTGCGCATCTCCCATTGGCGTATTAGTTATTGAGGAAATTAGATTTATCGAAAATTAGTTATCTCTTGAAACTGCCTTTCAATATTGTTCGGCTAACTTTCGCTCCGGGGAAAGTTCCGGGGGCGAATTTGAAGAACATCTGGCAGGATAAATCGGGAAATTTCGGCATTCTCAGCGCCCTGTTGATGGTGCCGTTGATTGGGGCGGCTGGCGTGGCCCTTGATATAACGCGTGGCATGGCCGTCAAATCGGACCTCCAGATGGCGGCGGATGCCGCGGCGCTTGCGGTGGTCGCCGATACGTCGTCGAGCGTTCACAAGGCAAAGGAAATGTCGGGTGACGGTGTCATTTCGCTTGGCACTGATGAAGCCTCCGCATTCTTTGAAAGCAACGAGCGGGCCAATCCCGACTACAAGCTCCTTTCTCTTGACGTGTCGGTGATCAAGCAAGGTAATGCCATCGAATCCTCGGTCAATTTCACGGCATCCGTCGGCACGACGCTTTCACGGATACTCGGAGAGGATCTCATCACCGTTTCGGGCAAGGCGACCGCCAAATACGAGACGGAAACATTCAGCGACTTTTATGTTCTTCTGGATAACACCCCCTCGATGGGCGTTGGCGCGACGCCAACCGACGTTGCCACCATGGTTGCGAATACGAGCGACAAATGTGCTTTCGCCTGTCACATCGTGAAAGACGGGGTGGTGGATAAGAACAGTTATTACTACAAGGCCAAAAGCCTCGGGGTCACAACGCGCATCAATGTGGTGGCGCAGGCCACGGCAAGCCTGATGGATACGGCAAAGTCCATGCGCAAAAGCAGCAATCAATATCGTATGGCGGTTTACTCCTTCGGAGAGAAAGCGGAAGATACGAAGCTGCTCGAAGTGGTGTCGTTGACATCTGATCTGGCGATCGCGAAGAAAAAAGCCGCTGAAGTCGACCTGATGTCGATCCCCAAGCAGGGGTTCAACAACGACCAGCAGACCGATTTTGACCGGGCACTGACCCAGATTGGCGACAGGATCGGCAGTTCGGGCACCGGTGCAAGTTCGGCCAGCCCCGAAAAGATCGTCTTCTTCGTTTCGGACGGCGTCGGCGATAGCTACAAGCCATCCGCCTGCACCAAAAAAACCACCAGCGGCCGCTGTCAGGAGCCGATCGATATCAAATATTGCACGAAGCTGAAGGAAAAGGGTTTTCGTATCGCCGTGCTTTATACCACCTATCTGCCGCTGCCGACCAATGACTGGTACAATACGTGGATCGAGCCCTTTCAGCCGGAAATCGGCGCGCGTATGCAGCAATGCGCTTCGCCGGGCCTGTTCTTCGAGGTCAGCCCTTCGCAAGGTATCAGCGATGCGATGACCGCCCTTTTCAAAAAGGCCATCACATCACCCCGCCTGACGGGGTGATGGCAGGGACGAACTCGGCTATCGTTCAGCCGATGGTGAGAAGCTGTTCAAACAGCGGCCGATGACTGCTATCTGCACGATAGAACACCGCCGGCTCGCCGAGCGACGCTTCGACGGTGACGTCCTGTCCGCCGGGATAATGCGTGCCGCTCCACAGGTGCACCCATTCACCGTCGCCTGGAAGATAGAGCGAGCGTTGCGTTTCACCCGCTTTCCAGACGGGTGCGACAAGCATGTCCGTCCCGTAGAGATAGCAGTCCTGAATGGTATAGGTCTGCCGGTCATTCTCGTAGTGCAGGAAGAGCGGACGCTGCACCGGCAGGCCTGTTCTGGCCGCTTCCGCCGAGAGCGATTTCAGATAGGGGGCCAGCGCGACATAGACGGATGTCATACGGGCAAAATGGGCAAGAACCGCCTCATCCTGATCGATCTGGAGATTGTCGCGCGGCCGGTTGCCCTCATGGGTACGCATGACCGGCGTGAAGGCGGCCATTTCCGTCCAGCGCATGATGAGTTCTGCGGTTCTGACATTGCCGAAAAGGCTGGTGTAACCGCCGATATCGGAATGGTGATAGGCATTGCCCATGAGGCCGGAGGAGAGCGCCCCGCAGATGACGGTGACCAGGCCGTCGTGACGGGAGAAGTCGACCGACTGGTCGCCGCCCCAGATGAGTGGGCAATGGGCCTGCACACCGGTGAAGCCGGCCCGCATGAAGAACAGCGCTTCGCCGGTCTTGCCGCGGCTTTCGACGGCTTTGGCGTTCACCTCGGCCCAGAGCGTTGGCCAGGCATTGTGCATCAGCTTGGCGTCGACACCATTGGAAAGCGTGATGTCGATCGGTAGATATTCGCCGAAATCGGCCATCCAGCCGGAGAGGCCGAAATCGAGCATGTTCCTGCCGATGATCTCCTCGGCGAACCAGTCGGCGGCGGCCGGATTGGTGAAATCGACCACGCCGCAATCGAACTCGCCGAAATCCACCAGCGCCGTCTTGCCCTCGGCGTCAGTGGCGAAATAACCGGCTTTTTCGGCCACCGGGAACAGCGGGCCATCGACGCAGAGATAGGGGTTCACATAACCCAGAAAGCGGATGCCCTGATCGGCAAGCTCGGTGATCTTCTGGCGCAGATGCGGATAACGCGTGTCATTCGCCTGCCAGTCCCAGAACAGGCGCGCGCCGAAGGATGTCTGGCGAAGACCCACCCAGTCTTCGCACCAGAGGCCGGACACCTTCGTTCCGGCCGCGCGGATTTTCTCCAGTCGCGCAAAGGAGTTGACGCCGTCCTTTAACCCGATGATCGCACCATTATAGATCCATTCCGGCAGTTTCGGCTGGCGTCCGAACCGCAGCGACAGGGCGGAAACGATATCGGTGAAACTGTCGCCGGCTAAGAATTCGATCTTTTCAGGGATGGCCCAGATTTCGATCTCGTGGAAATCGCCGTTGCGGAAATCGAAGACCGAATAGGCGCTTGTCTCCACATGGAGGGCGTATCTGCGCGACGACAGGTAAGTCGGCTGCGGGTAGTTGGTGTTGTAATAATCACCGCCCGCCTTGCCGCTGACATCGGACTTGAAGGTGATCTCGGTGGTCTTGTCGCGGCCAACCCCCGGCTCGGAGGTCCACAGCGGAAAGCGGCGACCGCGCATGTCGAAATAGGACATCTGCTCGCCGCCGCCCCAGACGTGCTCATCCGTTTCCGCAACGACGCGCAGCCAGAGGCGGTTGATGGTGTCATCCAGCGCCGTTAGCCGCATCGCGCTGCCATCGAGCGTCAGGCGAAGGCGCGGTGCCTGTCCCGGCGCGGATGCGAGCGTGATGCTCTCGCCGCTGACCTCGGCGTGGCGCAGGGCGGTTCGTTCGATAAGGTAGTCCTCGATATCGAAATTGCCGCGATACATATCCATCCTCTCCTTGCCGAAACCGGCGAAGAAGGCCGGATTTTCGGGGGAATGGGAAAGTATGGTGCGGTTGCCGATCGTGAGCGCGAAGCCGTCTTTGGTCTTTTCGAAATGCATGACTGTACCTGTTTAGCCCTTGAGACCGCCGGCGGTGAGGCCGGAGACAACCCGTTCCTGAAAGATGACGATCAGGATGGCGACCGGCACGATACCTACTACCAGCGCCGCCGAAATGACCGGCCAGGGGAAGGCGAATTCACCCTGATAAAGCTGGATGCCGACAGGAAGCGTGCGGAGCGCCGGATTGGAATTGAAGGACAGCGCCAGCAGGAATTCATCCCAGGCATTCACGAAGGCAAGGATGCCGGCGGTGAAGACGCCCGGCGCGCAGAGCGGCACGACGACCTTGAACAGCGCGCCGATGCGGGTGCAGCCATCGATCATGGCGGCGTTTTCGAGATCGCGCGGAATGCTTTCGAAGAAGGAGACCAGCATCAGCGTGCAGACCGGCAGCGAAAGCACGGTGTAGGGCAGGATCAGCGCCGTCCAGCTGTTGAGCAGGTTCAAGGCACGCATGATTTCGAACAGTGGCACCAGCAGCGTCACCAGCGGGAAGGTGGAGACGGCGATGATGAGCGAGAGGATCAGCGCCCGATATTTGAGGTTCAGCCGCGCCAGCGCGTAAGCCGCCAGCACCGAAATCAGGATGGTGAGTGCGGTCGAAAGCAGCGCGACCATGAAGCTGTTGAACAGGAAGAGATGCAGCGGCTGGTCGGAAAAGGCCTGCATGTAATTGGCCAGCGTGGGTGCATGCGGAAACCAGGTGATCGGCTTGACCGTCAGTTCCGCTTCGGTCTTCAGCGAGGTGAAGAGGATCCAGATTGCCGGAAACAGGCCGTTGACCAGAAGAATGGAGGCCGCGATGAAGCGCAGCGGCTTGCCGGAAAAGAACAAGGACAGACCGGAATTCGCAACGGTGCTCATGGGATCAGTCCTTCGTCCTGATGATGCGGAGATAAACGGCGGTAACGCACATGGAGAGCGCAAACATCATGACCGCCAAAGCCGAGCCGTAACCGAGATCGAGAAAAGAAACGGTGTTCTGGTGGATATACATGGCGAGCGTCGTTGTGGATGTGCCGGGACCGCCGCCGGTCATCATGTAAGGAATATCAAAGGTCTGCAGCGCCGTGATCGTGCGGAAGATGAGCGCGACGACAATCGAGGGCTTCAAAAGCGGCAGGGTGATCTCGAAAAACTGCCGGATTTTACCGGCACCATCCACATCCGCCGCCTCATAGAGCGAACGTGGAATGGTCTGCAGGCCGG
The DNA here is from genome assembly GCF_053522345.1 of Agrobacterium sp. 22-226-1. NCBI lineage: Bacteria > Pseudomonadati > Pseudomonadota > Alphaproteobacteria > Hyphomicrobiales > Rhizobiaceae > Agrobacterium > Agrobacterium sp. 22-226-1. The sequence continues at coordinate 392,465 of NZ_JBNWCP010000002.1, read as the reverse complement.
CAAGGATCATCAGCGCCATGAAGGAGGATGTCTTCCAGATGATGGTCAGGCAGATGGCCGCAAAGGCCCAGTTCGGCGAATTGAACCAGATGATGCCTTCGAAGCCGAAACGGTTCAGCACATCGTTGACGACGCCATATTCGTAATGGAAGAACCATGCGAAGATGAGGCCGGCGAAGGATAGCGGCAGCGCCCAGGGGATCAGCAGCGAAAGCCGCATCGGCCACTGCATGGAAAAAGGCAGGTTGGCGAGCAGTGCGAGGCCAAGGCCCATGATGAGTGCGCCGGGAACGGTGATCAGCGTGATCAGCACCGTGTTCCAGGTCGTTTCCCAGAAGATCGGGTCGTCGAACATCGCCGTGTAGTTTTCAAAGCCGATGAATTCCGCCGGCAGGCCCGATGTCAGCGAAAGGCTGAAAAACGAGGTGTAGACGAGCCGCGCCACCGGATAGACGATGATGAGCGACAGCAGGATCGCCGCCGGTGCCAAGAGAAGCACGGCCAGCGGCCGGTCGCCGAGATCGAGCCACCGCGTCCAGCGCGGCTGCGGTTTCTCGTCCACCCGAACCATGGTTCTTTCCGGCATTGTCACGTCTGCCACTCCCGCAACTGGATTCACGTCGTCGTCTCCCGATCGGACCGGTTCTTATCCGGCCCGTTTATCGCGCCCTTCAGGCGGCTTTATTCCTGTCAGTCGAAGCGGCCGGAAAGGGCACGGCAGGCATGCCGCTTTCCGGCCCAAAGCTTAGCGCAGAACGCGCCGCAGACGGCTTTCCATCTGCTTTGCGCCATCCTCCGGCGTCATCACGCCGGCGAGCACACCGTTGACGGTGGTGCGGATCGTCTCGCTGACCTCGTTGTAACGCGGTGTCACGGGGCGGGCCTTTGCGGTCTCGACGACAGGCAGGGCATCCGCGAACCAAGGGATCGTCTTGGTCACATCCGCATCCTTGTAGAGAGCGGCATAGGTGGGCAGAAGCGCGGCGTTGATGGCCATGAACTTCGAAACATCCTGACCGGAGAGATATTCCACCAGCTTCTTGGCTTCCTCCTGCTGCTTGGAATAGGCGGAAACGCCGAATTCCCAGCCGCCTAGGCAGGTCGTCTGCTCGCCGCCCTTGACGGCCGGCAGGCGGGCGACGCCGACCTTGTCGTTCACCTGCGATTCCTTGCCCTGGAAATGGGTCCAGGCATAGGACCAGTTGACGGCGAAGAGCACCTTTCCGGCCTGGAATTCCTTGCGGGTGTCGTCGGTCGCCACTTCCGAAATATTCTTCTTGGAAATGCCTTCGTCGACAAAGCTCTTCCACAGCTTCAGCGAATCCACGGCAGCCTTGTTGTCGAAATTCAGCTTGCCGTTCTCAACCAGCGACTTGCCCTCGCTCCAATAGGGCAGGAGGAAGGTGCAGACCGCACCCTCGATCGCCTTGCCCTGGAAGGACAGGCCCTGAAGCTCAGGGTTCTTTTCACCTTCCATCACCTTCTTGGAGGCTTCCTTCAGCTCGTCCCAGGTGGTCGGCGGCTTGATGCCGTATTTGTCGAGCAGATCCTTGCGGTAATAAAGGAACATGGAATCGGCGAAGGCGGGCAGCGCCACGATCTTGCCGTCCACGGTGTTGGCTTCGGCATAGGTCGGCAGATAGGCGGACATGTCCTTGCCGGAGAAATCGCTGGTCCAGCCGGCCGTGGCGAATTGCGCAGGGCGGATGACGTCGAGCATCAGCACGTCGAGGCTCGAATCCTTCGCCGACATGACGGTATTGAGATATTGCGCCTGCATTTCCGAGGTGTTGCCGCCGGTCTCGATGACCACCTTCACACCCGGCGTCTTCGCCTCATATTGATCCAGCGCCTTGCGCCAGACATCCGGCTGATGCTGGCTGGAAACGAAGATTTTCAGTTCGGCATCGGCAAAGGCCTGTCCCGAAAACGCGAGCATGGTTGCGCAGAGCGCGGCACCCATGAGGGCTTTGCCCTTGATGGTTTTAAATGTCATGTGTTCCTCCCGTTATTAAACCTGTTGGCCGCAGCGTTTCTTCACCCGGCAATCAGTGGATAGAGCGCTCCGTCGCGGCGTCGAAAAGATGGACCTTGGACGGATCGACGCCGATCTTCAGTTCCTCATTCGGCGCAGGCCGCAGATGCGGCGGCATGCGTGCGGTCAGCGCCGCATCGCCGAGGCTGAAATGGACGAGCGTGTCCGAGCCCAGCGGTTCCACTACCTGCACCTTGACCGCAAGCTGCGTGTCGAAGCCCTCCACAGGGCCGAAATGTTCCGGACGAATGCCGACGATGACTTCGCGCCCGTCGAGCCCCGTTTCGCGGGATGGCCGGATGGCTGCCATCGGCAGGACGTTGCCGTCGGAAAATACCAGCCGGTCGCCGCTCACCTTTGCGCGGGCGAAATTCATCGCCGGAGCGCCGACGAAACCACCGACGAAGACGCTTTCCGGACGGTTATAGACCTCGTCCGGCGTGCCGACCTGCTCGATATCGCCGCCGCGCAGGATAACGATGCGGTCTGCCAGCGTCATGGCCTCCACCTGATCATGGGTAACGTAGATGATGGTCGTGCCGAGCTGCTGGTGCAGCCGCTTGATTTCCGTGCGCACCTGTCCGCGCAGTTTAGCGTCGAGGTTGGAAAGGGGCTCATCGAACAGGAAGACCTGCGGGCGGCGAACGATGGCGCGCCCCATGGCCACACGCTGGCGCTGGCCGCCGGAAAGCTGTCCGGGCCGACGATCAAGCAGGTGCTCGATGCCCAGCATCTTTGCCGCCTCATCGATGCTGGCATTGGCCTGCGAAGCGCTCACGCCGCGCACCTTCAGGCTGAAACCCATGTTTTCGCGCACGGTCTTGTGCGGATAAAGCGCATAGTCCTGAAACACCATGGCGATGTCGCGCTCGCGCGGTGGCAGCCGGTTGACGACCCTGTCGCCGATCTTCACCTCGCCGCCGGTAATGCTTTCCAGCCCCGCGACCATGCGCAGCGTCGTCGATTTGCCGCAGCCGGAAGGGCCGACGAACACGACGAATTCGCCATCGTTGATTTCAAGGTCTATGCCCTTGACGATGCGAAGCGCACCGTAACTCTTGTCCAGCTTGCGCAGGCTGACCGAAGCCATATTTTCCTCCTCACGACCGGCGCGTCCAGAATTCGGATGGACGCCATTGCCGGTATCAACCTTCAAGTTCCACGCATCGCATCTTCGAAAATCAATCCCAATTGTCCGGCGATATCGTGGGATGGCGAAACGCCTGTCTCCCTGAGGACGTGATATTACCTTTCATAAAAAGGAAATCAATAGTGTATCAATTTTATTTCTGACAGAAATCAAAAACTATTAAGTCATTGATTTAAAGAAATATAGTCGCAAAACTGCTCGCAGGACAGGCCGCTGCTTGCTTGCCTCCCGTCAAATTTCTCCGTTCATCTGGATCACGCGAATTTTGTGCAGTCTCAACGTATGCGAGAAACGTATCGGGCAACGGTATGATCGAACCAGGTCCATGAAACTTCGGCCACCGCACCATCCTGCGCCTGGCTGAGACGCAGCACCCGCGGCACCAGCGCGCCTGATTTCTGACCGAAGACCTCGGGTGTCCATTCGGGTACTTCGCCGAGATCAATGCGATCCTCCGCCTTCGATATCCAGAGGTTGAGGCGGGTGCGGTAATAGAGATAAAGGGATTCCGACATGTTCTCGATGGCGATGGTGTCGACGTAAGAACCGTCCAGCCAGATTTCTTCGATGGCCGCCGGTTTGCCGGCAATGCGCCGCAGGCGACGAATCCTGTGTCCTTCGGTCGATGTGCCGAAAGCGGGCAGGTCGGCGGGCTTGGCAAGGCGCGCCACATCCAGAACCTCCGCCGTCGGCAGGCCGCCGCCCTCGATCAGTTCAAGCCGGAAGAACGCGTAAACGCTTTGCGGATCGCTGACGGCGCGAATGTAATTGCCCGAACCCTGCACGCGCTCCAGCAGGCCGCGTTCCTGCAATTCGGCGAGTGACTTGCGGAGCGTGCCGACGGCGATGCCGAGATCAGCCGCCATATCGCGCTCCGGCGCGAGCTTCTCTCCATCGATCAGCCGGCCCGCCGCCACTTCGCGCACCAGCATTTCCGCGATCTGCATATACATTGGCAGGCTGCCGCCAGTGTGTTTCATGTGCCGTTTCCTCCCCCGAAACAAAAATTGATACATCATTGATTTACATATTTCTTGATGTTATGCAAGAAAAACGAGAGCGGCCCTGAGGAGGAATTGCATGACCGTCGTACCCGTTACATCCGCTGATCTCGATGCTGCCGAGGTCTCCTGGTTTTCCGCTTTGTGTTCCGATGACTACGCCTATCTTGGTGTGCCGGACGGCAGCCTGCGTTCCAGTTTCGAGCATTGTTCCGACATCGTCAAAAAGGCCGAAGAACTCGGCTTCCGCAACATTCTCTGCCCTTCATCCTATCAGGTCGGGCAGGATACGCTGAGCTTCGTCGCCGGCTGTGCGCCAATCAGCGACCGCATCAATTTTCTCGCTGCTATCCGCTGCGGCGAAATGCAGCCGATCATGCTGGCGCGCACGGTGGCGACGCTCGACCACATGCTGAAGGGTCGCCTGACGCTCAACGTCATCAGCTCCGATTTCCCCGGCGAAGTGGCCGATAGCGCGTTTCGCTACAAGCGCAGCCATGAGGTCGTTGAGATTCTGCGCCAGGCCTGGACGCGCGACACCATCGACCATGACGGGGAAATCTACCAGTTCAAGGGCGTCTCCACCGAGCCGGCACGGCCGTACCAGCAGAATGGCGGACCGCTCCTTTATTTCGGTGGCTACTCGCCGGATGCGCTGGAACTCTGCGGCGCGCAATGCGACGTCTATCTGATGTGGCCGGAAACGAAGGACCAGCTTGCAGACCGCATGCGTGCCGCAAATGAGCGCGCCGCCGCCCATGGCCGCACGCTGGATTACGGCCTGCGTGTCCATATGGTGGTGCGCGATACCGAACAGGAAGCCCGCGAATATGCCGAGCATCTTGTCTCGAAGCTCGATGACGAATATGGGCAACTGATCCGCAACCGCGCGCATGACAGCGGCTCGCTCGGCGTGTCGCATCAGGCGCGTGCCCGCGAACTCGCCGACAAGTTCGGTTATGTCGAACCCAACCTGTGGACCGGCATCGGCCGGGCGCGTTCGGGCTGCGGTGCGGCGCTGGTCGGTTCCACCGACAAGGTGCTTTCGGCGCTGGAGGAATACCAGAAGATGGGCATTCGCGCCTTCATCCTTTCCGGTTATCCGCATCTCGATGAGGCGGAGCACTTCGGCACCAAGGTTCTGCCGCAGATGAAAACCTGCTCCCTGCCGCATGCCTATGGCCGGGTGCCTTCTGAAACGCCGGCCACACCGCTCGGCAACGGGGAACGCCACTGATGGAACGTATCGCTCTTTCCGACAAACTCGAACTCAGCCGCATCGTCTACGGCATGTGGCGCATCGGCGACGATGCCGATACCTCGCCCGCCCATGTGCAGGCCAAGATCGAGGCTTGCCTCGCTCAGGGCATCACGACCATGGATCAGGCCGATATTTACGGCGGATACACGGCGGAAGCCATTCTGGGGGCCGGCCTGAAAGCCGCTCCGGGGCTGCGTGACAGAATAGAAATCGTCACCAAATGCGGCATCGTTGCACCCGCCGGACGTCACGCCGCCGCCCGCGTCAAACATTACGACACGACGGCCGGCCACATCAACGCCTCGGTCGAGGCGTCGCTTCGCGAGATGGGGACGGATCACGTCGACCTGCTGCTCATTCACCGTCCCGATCCGTTGATCGATGCGGAAGAAACCGGCAAGGCGCTCGATGCGCTGGTGGCATCCGGCAAGGTCAAGACCGTCGGCGTCTCCAACTTCCGCCCGTGGGATTTCTCCCTGCTGCAATCGGCGATGAGCAACCGGCTCGTGACCAACCAGATCGAAATGAGCCTTCTCGCGACGGATAGTTTTACCAATGGCGATCTGGCCTTCTTGCAGGAAAAGCGCGTTTCTCCGATGGCATGGTCGCCGCTTGGTGGCGGCTCGCTGTTCTCCGGTGCTCATGGCGGCACCATGGCCGCCCTGCAGCGCATCGGCAAGGAGCAGGGCGTGGATGCCACGGCAGTGGCGATCGCCTGGCTTTTGCGGCATCCGGCCAAAATCGTGCCTGTGCTCGGCACCAACAATATCGAGCGTATCAGAACGGCGGCCGATGCCCTCAACGTGACGATGGACCGCCAGACGTGGTTCGAACTCTACACCCTTGCGCTTGGAAAAGAGGTGCCGTGATGACAGTGGCAGAGGCGATCAAAATGCCCAATGAGCATGTATTCGTTCCCGGCGGCGAAAACAGCCGCAGCTTCCGCAATGCGCTCGGCGCTTTCACCACCGGCGTGACGGTGGTGACCGCCACGACGCCGGAAGGGCCGATCGGCATGACGGTCAACAGCTTTGCATCCGTGTCGCTCGATCCGCCGCTGGTACTCTGGTCCCCGGCCAAAAGCTCGTCGCGTTATCAGGCCTTCAGTGGTGCAACCCATTTCGCCATCCACGTGCTGAGCGCCGATCAGGATGTGCTGAGCGCCCGCTTCACCCGCAACGGCCGTGCTTTCGACGACCTCGACTGGGAAATGAATGACGAGGGCGTTCCCGTCATTCCCGGCACGCTTGCCCGGTTCGAATGCCGGCGGGCGGCGTCCCACGATGCGGGCGACCACACCATCATCGTCGGCGAGGTGCTGCGCGCCGCCCATCGCGACGGGGATCCGCTGTGCTTTTCGGGCGGAGCCTTTGGCCGGTTTTCGCGGCAATAAAAGGGCCTGGCTGGATTTTCATATTCTCTGACAGAGGCTCTGTTATTGCAGCCGTAGTGCCGCAGCGGGTTTCGAGGCGCTGAAGCGCCTCGAAAATCTGCGTTAAGCGGCAACGGAGTCCGGTTCGCCGGTCCCTTCCGGCTTTTGCGGCTCGGCGTGTTTTTCCGCCTTTTTCCGGCGTGAAAACAGCCCGGTGAGGAAATGGCCGAACCGGTCCATTTCCACGAAGATGACAGGCGTGATGAACAGCGTCAGCAATTGCGAGACGATGAGGCCGCCGACCACGGCGATGCCGAGCGGCTGGCGCAGTTCCGAACTCGCGCCCGAGCCGAGCGCGATGGGAAGCGCCCCAAGCAGCGCACAGAAGGTCGTCATCATGATCGGCCGGAACCGGCGCAGACAGGCCTCGTGAATGGCGGTTGCGGGCGGCTCGGCCTTTTCGCGCATCAGTTCCACCGCGACATCGATCATCATGATCGCGTTTTTCTTGACGATGCCGATCAGCATCAGCAGGCCGATCAGCGCGATGATCGAGAAATCCATGCCCATCACCTTCAGCGCCACCAGCGCGCCGAAGGCCGCCGCCGGCAGGCCGGAGAGGATGGTCAGCGGGTGGATGAAGCTCTCGTAAAGCACGCCGAGAACCACATAGATGGTCAGCACCGCCGCCAGAATGAGGATGCCGGTATTGCCCTGGCTCTGCTGGAAGATCGCCGCCGTGCCGCCATAGCTGGTGAATACATCCTGCGGCAGGCCTATCGTGCTCTTGATCTGATCGATCCGGCTTGTGGCATCGGAAAGCGCCACGCCGTCAGGCAGGTTGAAGGAGATGGTGGTGGAGACGAGCTGGCCCGTCTGGTTGATGGTGACAGGCGCCTGTGTGCGTGTGAGCGTGGCGAAGTTTGAAAGCGGAACCAGAACGCCCGATTTCGCCGAAAGAATGTTGATATCGCTGAGGAAATCATCATTCCACGGTTTCGAGCCGTCGAATTCCACAATCACGTCGTAGCTGTCGCCGGTGGACTGGATCTGTGCCGCCGTATAACCGCCAAAGGACATTTCCAGCGTCTTGCGCAACTGGTCATTGGTGATGCCGAAGGCGGCGGCTTTTTCCGGATCGACGGAAATCGTCGCGGCGATCGCGCCGTTCTGGGCATCTGAGGTGACGGAGGTGAAGGTGTGGTCGCGGCGCATCGCCTCCATCAGCTTGTTCGACCATTCATTGGTCGTGTCGGCATTCAGGCCCTGAACGACGAGCTGGTATTGGCTGGCGGAGCTGCGCCCGCCGAAACGCAGGCTCTGCTGCGGATTGATATAGGTGCGGATGCCCGCCACTTTCGATGTGGCCTGCCCCAGTTCCGCCAGCACCTGGCTCAGCGGCGCCCGCTCTTCCTTGGGTTTCAGCTCAACGAACATCGAGCCGTTGTTCAGCGGATTGCGTGAATTGCCGCCGACAATGGAGGTGACATGCACCACGGCCGGATTCTTGCGGATCTGATCGGCGACCTGAGCCTGGAGATCGCGCATCGCCGTATAGGAAATATCCTCACGCGCCTGTGTGGAGACCGAAAGACGGCCAATATCTTCTTGGGGAAAAAAGCTGGAGGGCAGGGTTTCGAAGAGATAGAGCGACGCCGCGACCGAGGCGAGAAACGATGCCAAAACGATGCGGCGATGGGAAAGGCACCAGCCGACGGCGCGGCCATAACCACGAAGCGTGCGCTCGAAACCCGCATCGAACCAGCGGATGATCGCCGGCGGTCTGGAGGAGTGGCCGGAGAGACGCGAAGCGAGCATCGGCGTCACCGTCAACGAGACCAGTGCCGAGGCCATGATCGCGAGTGTGACAACCATGCCGAACTCGTTGAAGAGCCTGCCGATGACGCCGCCCATCAACAGGATGGGAATGAAGACGGCAACCAGCGAGATGGACATGGACAGGATGGTGCCGCTGACTTCCGCCGCGCCCTGAAGGGCCGCTTCGCGCATGGGCAGGCCTTTTTCATGCAGGCGCAGAATGTTTTCCAGCATGACGATGGCGTCGTCCACCACCAGCCCCACCGAAAGTGTGAGGCCGAGCAGCGAGATATTGTCGATGCTGTAGCCCAGAACATACATCATGCCGAAGGCGGTGACGAGAGACAGAGGCACGGCAAGGCCCGGAATGACGGTCGCCGTCAGGTGTCCGGTGAAGAGATAGATGACCGCAACCACCAGCCCGATGGTGAGAAACAGCGTGAACTGAACGTCCGAAATCGCGTCCTTGATGGCGGTCGAGGCGTCATTCATGACGTTGATGTTGACCGAAGGCGGCAATTGCTGGTGAAGCGCCGGCAGCTTGGCCTTGATGGCGTCCACCACGTCGACCGTATTGGCGTCCGGCTGGCGCTGCACGGCGAGAACGATGGCCTGTTCACCGTCGAACCAGCTGCCGGCATTGGTGTTGTCGATGCTGTCGGTGACATTGGCGATATCGCCGAGATGGATCGGCGCGCCATTATTCGTCGAGACGACCAGCGAGCGGAAGGCGGCCGCATTGGTGCGCTGGGTATCGGCCTCGATCGTCAGGCGCTGATTGTCGTTCTGCAAAGCCCCGACGGGCACCTGATTATTCGCTTGGGCGATGGCCGTGGTGACGGTGTCGACGCCGAGCCCTCTTGCCTGAAGCTGGGCCGGATCGAGGCCGATACGAACGGCATAGGTCTGCGCGCCATAGATGCTCACCTGCGCGACGCCCGATATGGTGGAAAGAAGCGGAGAAATGATGTTCTCTGCGATTTCATCGACCTTGCTGGTCGGCATTTCCTTGCTGTTGACGGCCAGCAGCAGCACCGGCGCATCGGCCGGGTTGGTCTTGCGATAGCTTGGCGTTGTCGTCATGTTGCTTGGCAATTGCCGCTGCGCGCGCGAAATCGCGGCCTGCACATCGGCCGCCGCTGCATCGATATCGCGGTTGAGATCGAACTGCAGCACAATCGAGCTGTTGCCGAGCGTATTGGTGGCGCTGATTTCGCTGACGCCGGGAATGGTCTCGAACTGCTTGACCAGCGGTGTGGTGACCGATGTGGCCATGGTTTGCGGCGAAGCGCCGGAAAGCGACGAGGAAACGTTGATCGTCGGGAAATCCACCTTCGGCAGGGCGGCGACGGGCAGCAGGCGGAAGCCGGCAAGCCCGGCCAGCACCAGGCCGATGGCGAGAAGCGTGGTGGCGACAGGCCGGTTGATGCAGAAATTCGGGATCATTGGTCGCCAACCTTTTCCTGCGGAATATTGGCGGCCAGATTGCCGGCCGCGCCGCCCTTGTCGGAAAATTGCTCGACCACGAACTGGCCGTCGGCAAGTTCGGATTGACCCTCGATAATCACGTGCTCGCCACCATTCAGGCCGCCTGCGATGGCGGTAAGATCGCCATTCGAGCGGGCGACTTCCACCGGCGTCATATGGGCATGATGCTCGCTATCAACGGTATAGACGAAATTGCCCTTCGGCCCCGGCCGCACGGCGACCGTCGGCACGACGATCATTTCATCGTCCGAAACGAAGTGCGCGGTGACATTGACGGACTGGCCGGGCCATAAAAGACCACGATCGTTCTTGAATTCCGCCTTGGCCAGCACCGTGCCGGAGGTCTGGTCCACCGTATTGTCGTAGAACCGCAGCACGCCGCTCATCGGTTCGCCCCCCGTCGCCGCGGGGTCGACATCGACTGCGGTATCCTTCGCCACGCCTTCGCGCAATTGCGGCAGATAGCGCTGTGAAAGCCGGAAACTGACCGAAATCGGATCGTATTTGGTGATCGTCACGATATTGACGCCGGCGCTGAGATAGGCGCCGGGACTGACGCTGATATCGCCGAGCCGCCCATCGAAGGGGGCACGGATTTCCATGTGCTCAAGCGTCACCTGGTCGGAGGCAAGCGTTGCCTTGTCGGCATCGATCTTGGCGCTGGCGCTATCCCGCGCCGCCCTTGCCTGATCCAGCACCTGCTGGGATTCCGCGCTCTGCTTGACGAGGTTGGCGGCGCGCTGGAAGGCGGCCTCCGTCTGCTCCCGCGTTGCCTGATCGGCGGCGATATTGGCCTTGTCCTTGTCGACAGCGGCGCGGGCGATGCGGTCATCCATCTTGAGGATAAGGTCGCCCGCCTTGATATGCTGACCGTCCTTCGCCTCGATTTCCATGACGAGGCCGGCCTGAAGCGGCGCGATATTGGTGATGTCGGCCGCAACCGCCCAGCCCGTCGCCGTTGCATCCATCGGCAGCGTCGCCTTGCCGACGGCGATGGTGCTGACGGTGGGTGGCCCGCCATTGCGCCGCCCTCCGCCCTGTCTTTGTCCCTGCTGCCGGGCTGGTTGACCGCCTTGGGAGGACTGCGCCGCCGTTTCGGCGTCGGCCCTGGGAGATATGCTGGCAAATTGCTTGAGATAGGGGACTTGATCGAGCGGCAGGCGATCCTTGAAATACCAGGCACCGGCGGCTGCGATGGCAAGAACGCTGAGGGCGGTCCAGAAACGTTTCATCTGACGATTCCGCGTAATGAGAGCGATACATGTTTCCCGAACATGTGCGGTAAGCCTTGGGAGCAGCTTTCCCCCACAAGACACCCAATGCGCTGCGAAATCACCTTAAACTTTTGTAATGGCGGCGACAATGACCGTCACTATATCCCTTGCCTTTCAGGAGGCAGACGGTTTCGGTTTATGCCCCAGGCAATGCTTGACCATGTTCCCGTTTCGCCGCTGGTTCCGGCCAAGGAAAAAGCCGCCTCGTTTCCGGGGCGGCTTTGGGATGAACGGCGAAAAGCTTCCGATTAGAAGGCCCGGATGGCGTTGCGGGTCGCAAGCACGTCCTCGGCGACATTGCCCGTCGTTGCCGGTACGGAGCCGACGAGATCCAGGAACTTGTAAAGTTCGGTGGCCTGCGAGTTGGTGACATAGATGATGTCGCGATCCTGCATCGGGAACTTCGTGGCGGCGAAGAAGGTCGACGGATCGCGCAGATTGGCGCGGAAAATGACCGGAACGTCCTGTCCGGGGAACTTCGACGTATTGATGCCGAGCTTCACGAGAAGATCGCGCTTGACGATACGATAGACATAGACCTGAGCCGGGTCGGCACGGGAATCGAGCAGTCCACCCGCTTTGCCGAGTGCATCCGAAAGCTTGAGATCGGCATCCTCGAACTCGAAACGCCCGTTGAGGCCCGAAGCGCCGAAAGCAAGGTAGGTGCGGCGTTCACGCTCCACCATGATCGTGTCGCCCGGAACCACATAGATGTTTTCGGACGGCGTGCTGACGAGGTGGTTATAGTTGACGCGGGCGGTCTTGCCGCGGCGGATCAGCGTGACATAGGACTCGATATTCGGGGCGCTGAGGCCCTTTGCATAGGAGATGACGTCGAGAACCCGATCGCCTGCTTCCGAAAGCTGAACCTTCGTCGGCTCCTTGACATCGCCCAGCACGGAGGCCTGTGCGGAGCGGCTGGAAATCTTGGTGATGAGAACCTGCGGTTCGATGGCGCGGTTGGCGAGCCGTTCCTCGATTTCGCTCTGCACATCCTCGACGTTGCGGCCGGTGGCGCGAATCTTGCCCGCATAGGGAACGCTGATATTGCCTTCCCGGTCCACGGTCTGGTTCGGCAGGCTGATGAAGTTGCCGGGACGGCTGCCCGCGTCGTTCGGAATGAACAGGCCGCCGGCCTGGCTTTCAAAGATCGCGACCTGCACCACGTCGCCGACGCCCATCGGCAGCGCCGGAACGCCGCCCTTGCCGCCGCCGAAACTGCCGAGTAGGGTCGTGGTTGTGGTGTCGCCGACGTAATTGAGGACGGAACTGTTGATGTCGAGCAGCGCGTAGTCGACACCGGCGGTTTTCTGCTTGTCCTTGGAGGCGAATTTCACGGAAGCGTTAGATTCGATCGAGGCTGCATCGGGGCCGGAGGCCGCAGTGACCGTGCAACCCGCCAGTGCTGCAGAGGCAAGCAGAATCGAAACATTCAATAAACGCATTTGGTCCTCGAAATGAATGCCGTCCGAAAAGCAGAAATAATCCGGACATCGTATAAGTTTTTAAAAATAAGCACTTCATAAATTACACCGGTAAAGGAAATCCAAACCGGCATTACATCCGTTCAGCGGAATCGCATCCCGGGATGTTTACGTCCCCTATCAGGCATATGCCCAATTTCAGACGATGCTTCAAGTTCATCATCGCTCAACTGCGCCGAAAAATTCCGGGCGAGGCACGATGTTTGAATCCCCTGATGGTGTCAGTATTGTTGCGCTTCAATATTCAGTTGGATGCCATAATCTCTTTGATTGCTGCATTGCGCTAGTGCAGTTTTGTCACGCTTGCGCGGTTTCTTTTATCGTTAACTGACGCGAAGACTAATCAATTGTTTTGTAAATGTTTTTATGTGCCCGTTATGCCCGCTCAGCCAGTGCGAAATTCACGGTATCCGCAAATTCCCGCACGAAACGCTCGCGTGAGAAGCGAGCGGCATTGTTGATGCAGGCGTTCTTGTCGAAGCGGTCGGAGTTGTCGACGAATTCCTGCACGGCGGCGCAGATCGCCTCCGGTGTCTGCTCACCGAAATAAAGGCCGGTCGGATGGTTGGAGGCGCCGAGCGGAACAACGGTCTCCAGCACGCCGCCCTTGCCATAGGCGATGACCGGTGTGCCAAGCGCCTGGGATTCGACCGGCACGATGCCGAAATCGTCTTCTGCCGCAAAGACGAAGGCCTTGGCCTCGGCCATGTATTTGTGAAGCTCGTCATTGCCGACGAAACCGAGGATTTCGACATTCGGCGTGGCGATTTCGCGGATGCGTTTCATGTCCGGCCCGTCGCCGATGACGACCAGTCGTTTGTCGGGCATCTTTGCAAAGGCCTCCACGATCAGGTGCACCTTCTTGTAGGGCACCAGCCGCGACGCCGTGACGAAATAGTCACCCTTAAGCTCGGACGGGGAAAGATGGGAGGTGTCCACTGGCGGATAGATCACGGTGGAATCGCGGCCATAACACTTGCGCACGCGGTTACGGATGAATTTGGAGTTGACCGTCATCAGGTCGACGCCGTTGGCGGTGCGGATGTCCCACATGCGGATATAGTGAAGAATGGCGCGTGCGATCCATGAGGTGAAGCCGCGCGTCAGTCTGGTTTCCTTAAGATACTGGTGCTGGAGGTCCCAGGCGTAGCGGATGGGGCTATGGATATAGGAGACGTGAAACTGGCCCGGGCCGGTGATGACGCCCTTGGCGACCGCATAGCTCGAGGAAATAACGAGGTCGTAGCCGCTCAGATCGAACTGTTCGATGGCGAGCGGCATTAGCGGCAGATAGGAGCGGTATTTTTTCCGGGCGAAAGGCAGCTTCTGGATGAAGGAGGTGTTGACGGGACGGCCGCCGAGAAAACCCCGGTCGCGCTCGCTCATGAAATCGACAAGGCAGTACAGATCCGCGTGAGGATAAATCTCAAGAAGGTTGTGAAGCACTTTTTCGGCCCCGCCTCTGTCGGTGAGCCAGTCATGCACGATTGCCGTCTTCATAATTTCCTCAATAATTTCAACGTAATAAAAATTAATGTTCCGCCGTGGAATAAAGTTTGGCGGTGTAGAATATCAGGTCTGTCTGCAGCCCTTGAAAACACGGCTGGCGGCGTCAAATAACGTAACGATTAATAAGAATGTGCGGGTATGTCTGTTGTGGCCTAGCGTTAGTCCGCTCTTTAATAGCACTTTGTTCGCAAATGCGAAATATCCAACCTTCTTAATTCCCTTTCTTCCTTTACGGTCAAGCGCCGGTCGTCATTCCCTCTCTCCCAGCCGGAAAAGATGGATATCACGGCACACCACTTTTTTGGCGAAACTCCCGTTTTTTCATTGCTTTAAACGATGCCGCCTTCTTTCGCAAAGACCTGTCTTGCGTTTCCCCGATCATGGAAACCCATCATCGTGCCGCATAGTCATTGACAAGGCGTCTTATCGATATATTCTGTTATAAAGATGCATATAACATAATAATGGAACACATGAAAGCTGGGAGCTTGACCATGAGACGTAAACTTGCATTTCTCGCCACCGCCGCTTTGATGTTGGCGCCTGGTGTAATGATGGCTGCGGAGAAGGGCGGCGTCATCAATGTCGCCACGATCGGCGAGCCGCCGACGCTCGATCCCATGGCGTCTACCGCCGATCTCGTCGGCATCGTTACGCAGCATATTTTCGAAACGCTCTATACTTTCGACAAGGGCTGGAAGGTGACGCCGCTTCTGGCGGAAAGCCTGCCCGAGATCAGTGCGGACGGCAAAACCTATACGATCAAGCTCAGACAGGGCATCAAGTTCCATGACGGCAGCGACATGACGTCTGAAGATGTCGTCGCCTCGCTCGGCCGCTGGATGAAGATCGCCTCGCGCGGCAAGCAGGCAGCTGGCTTTATCGACAATATCTCCGCGCCGGATGCCGGAACGGTAACGATCGCCCTCAAGCAGCCCTATGCGCCGCTCGCCTCGCTGCTCGCCTTCAACAATTCCGCCGCCATCATCCTGCCGGCCGAAAAGCAGGCGGAGCCGATGGCCGAATTCATCGGCACGGGCCCCTATATGCTGAAGGAACGCAAGGCCGACCAATATATCCAGCTCGTCCGTTTCGATGGCTACAAGTCCCGTGATGGCGAAAGCGACGGTTATGGCGGCGCACGCCATCAATATCTCGATGAAATCCGCTTCGTTCCGGTGCCCGATCCGAATACCCGCGTCGAAGCCGCCGTTTCCGGCCAGTATGATTATGTCGATTCCATTCCGGTGGAATCCTTCGACAAGGTGAAGTCGTCGTCTGCCTCGCAGCCTTTGATGCTGAAGCCTTTCGGTTATCCGGTCTTCGTGTTCAACACGAAGGAGGGGCTTTCATCCAAGCTGGAGGTCCGCAAGGCGGTGACCGAAGCGCTGAACATGGAAGACATGCTGGCGGCCGCTTTCGGCAGCACGGATTTCTATGCGCTCGATGGCGCCTATTATCCCGATAATTTCTCCTGGCATTCGGAAGAGGGCGTCGAGGGCAATTATAATCTCGGCAATCCGGAAGCCGCCGCCGAAAAGCTGAAGGCGGCCGGTTACAACGGCGAGCCGCTGCGCATCCTCACCAGCCGCCAGTATGAGTTCCACTACAAGATGGCGCAGGTCGCGGCGGAATATCTGAAGCTTGCCGGTTTCAAGGTGGATATGCAGGTGGTGGACTGGGCGACGCTGACGCAGCGCCGCGCCGACCCCAAGCTCTGGGATATCTACATCACCCACAGCCCCTTCCTGCCGGAGCCGGCGCTGATCGGCGCGCTCTCCACCGGCTCGCCGGGCTGGTGGGATACGCCGGCCCGCAAGGTGGCGGTTGACGCCTTCACCTCGGAAGCCGATCCGGACAAGCGTATCGCGCTCTGGGCCAATGTGCAGAAGACGATCTATGCCGAGCTGCCGCTCATCAAGATCGGCGACTTCAATGCCGTGGCGGCCAGGTCCAACAAGCTTGATGGCGTCGACCCGGCACCATGGCCGTATTTCTGGAACGCTTCGGTTACGAAATAAGGCCGGCACCGCTCGCCGTCACCCCGGCCTTGAGCCGGGGTCCAGCGCGGTCAAGTCCTTGATCGCAAGAGACTCTCTCACCACGCGGACGCGTGGTGGCTGAATGCCGGATCAAGTCCGGCATGACGGAAAAATGCGGTCGGCATTTACGTAAGCCAACTCAACCGTCGCCTGGTCGCGGCCTATCACACGCTTCGGAGCCTTGATACGTGATACGGTATATTTTCCAAAGACTTGCAGGAATGATCGTGGTGATGTTCCTCGTCGTCACCATCGTCTTCGTCATCCTGCGCGTCACTCCCGGAGACCCGGCCGCCGTGATGCTGGGGCCGGATGCCTCGGCGCAAGACATTGCGGAGCTGCGCAGCCGGCTTGGTCTCGATCAGTCGCTTGGCGTGCAATATCTCTATTATATCGGCCAGTTGCTGAAGGGCGATCTCGGCCAGTCGATCTTCCTCAACATGCCGGTTGGATCGGCACTGCTGGACCGGGCGGAGCCGACTTTCTTCCTGACGATCTTTTCGCTGCTGATTGCCAGCGTCATCGCGCTGCCCATCGGCATCTACGCCGCTTACCGGCGCGGTTCCTTCGTGGATCAGGCCGCGACCACCATTGCAATGCTTGCGGCGAGCATTCCAAGCTTCTGGCTCGGCCTCATTCTCATGCAGGTCTTTGCCGTGCGGCTCGATATGTTTCCGGTGTCGGGTTACGGAGGGCCGGGCGCGAGCTTCCTTGAGCGCATGTATCACCTGACCTTGCCGGCGATTGCGCTCGGCCTTGTCTCCTCCGCCCTTATCCTGCGCTTCACACGCGCCTCGATGCTGGATGTTCTCGGCGACGATTATGTCCGAACCGCCAGAGCCAAAGGCGTAAAGGAGCGCCGGGTGGTGATGAAACATGCGCTGAAGAATGCGCTCATCCCCATCCTCACCGTACTTGGTCTCACCGCCGCCGTGCTGATTTCCGGTGCTGTGGTGACGGAAACGGTCTTCGGCCTGCCGGGTGTCGGCAATCTTGTCGTCTCAGCTGTGCTGCGGCGGGATTATCCGGTCATTCAGGGCGCGCTTCTCATCATCGCCGGGCTTTACGTGCTCATCAATTTTGCAATCGACATGCTCTATCTGCTCGTTGATCCGAGGGTTCGTTACTGATGGCCGATATCGTTTCCACCACCCCGCCGGCGCGCAACCCGAGCATCCTGTTCATTCGGCGGCTCTTGAAGCGCAAGACGGTCGCTGCCGGTCTTATCGTGCTGCTCATCTTCGTCCTGCTTGCCGTCTTCGCGCCGATGATAGCGCCTTATTCGCCGTCGAAACTGTCGATTGTGAACCGTCTGAAGCCGCCGAGTGAAATTTACTGGTTCGGCACCGATGAGTTCGGCCGCGACGTGTTTTCGCGCACCATCTATGCCGGAAGGCTGTCGCTTCTGGTCGGGGCCGCCGTGGTGGCGCTTTCGGCGCTGATCGGCATCACACTCGGCCTGCTTGCCGGCTTCTTCCAGAAGCTGGATACGCCGATTGCGCGCCTGATCGATGCGATGATGGCATTTCCGGATATTCTGCTGGCGATTGCTCTGGTGGCGGCACTCGGCCCGTCGCTGACGACTGTCATCATCGCGCTCGCGGTCGTTTATTCGCCGCGCCTCGCCCGCATCGTGCGCGCCTCGACGCTAGTCATCCGTGAGTTGCCCTATGTGGAGGCGGCAAGGGCGCTTGGTATTTCCACCTTCCACATCATGACGCGGCATGTGCTACGCAATCTGGTCTCGCCCATCCTCGTGCAATGCACCTTCCTTTTTGCCAGCGCCATGCTGGCCGAGGCCGGCCTTTCGTTTCTGGGGCTTGGTGTCAGCCCCGAGATACCTACCTGGGGAACCATGATCTCCGCTGGCCGCCAATATATCGGTCAGGCTGACTGGATGACCTATTTCCCCGGCTTTGCCATCATTCTTTCCGTGCTGTCGCTGCAAATGGTCGGCGACGGGCTGCGGGACATGCTCGACCCAAGACTGCGAAGGGATTTGTAATATGTCGTCCGGCGAACAGGCGAAAGCGCCTCTTCAAGCTCCTATTCTTCTCACCAATGTCAAACCTGTCGGTTTCGGAAAGGGGGCGTCCCAGGCCTCGACCGATATTCTGATCGGCGGCGACGGCAAGATCGCCGCGGTAGGCTCTGCCCTGCAGGCGCCTGCGGATGCACATCGTATCGATGCCAAGGGCGCCTTCATCTCGCCCGGCTGGGTGGATTTGCACGTGCATATCTGGCACGGCGGCACCGATATCTCCATCCGCCCCTCCGAATGCGGGGCGGAACGCGGCGTCACGACGCTGGTGGATGCCGGTTCGGCGGGCGAGGCGAATTTCCACGGTTTCCGGGAATATATCATCGAGCCTTCGAGGGAGCGCATCAAGGCCTTCCTCAATCTCGGCTCCATCGGATTGGTGGCCTGCAACCGCGTGCCGGAACTGCGCGACATCAAGGATATCGACCTTGATCGTATCCTCGAATGTTACGCCGAAAACAGCGAGCATATTGTCGGCCTGAAGGTGCGGGCGAGCCATGTCATCACCGGTTCCTGGGGTGTGACGCCGGTCAAGCTCGGCAAGAAGATCGCCAAGATCCTGAAAGTGCCGATGATGGTGCATGTGGGCGAACCGCCGGCACTCTATGACGAGGTGCTGGAAATCCTCGGCCCCGGTGATGTCGTGACCCATTGCTTCAACGGCAAGTCGGGCTCCAGCATCATGGAAGACGAGGACCTGTTCAACCTTGCCGAACGCTGCGCCGGTGAAGGCATCCGGCTGGATATCGGCCATGGTGGCGCCTCCTTCTCCTTCAAGGTGGCGGAAGCGGCGATTGCGCGCGGCCTATTGCCCTTCTCGATTTCCACGGATTTGCATGGCCATTCGATGAATTTCCCGGTGTGGGATCTGGCGACCACCATGTCGAAGCTGCTGTCGGTCGATATGCCCTTCGAAAATGTCGTCGAGGCCGTCACCCGCAATCCGGCCTCCGTCATCCGCCTCGATATGGAAAACCGTCTCGATGTCGGCCAGCGCGCCGATTTCACCATTTTCGATCTCGTGGATTCCGATCTGGAAGCGACCGATTCCAATGGCGATGTGGCGCGTCTGACGCGCCTGTTCGAGCCGCGTTACGCGGTCATCGGGGCGGAAGCGATTGCCGCCAGCCGTTACATTCCAAGGGCGCGCAAGCTGGTGCGTCACAGCCATGGTTATTCCTGGCGCTGAACCCGACTGGAATGGCGGGGGCATGCCCTCCGCCTTCCGCAGACATTACGGGATAGATGTCCCGGCAGTATGAGGAATTCGCGTGAAACAGTCTTCGCTTGATGCAGAAGGGCACCTTTCGCCCTATGACCGGCTCGCTGCGCTCGGCATCTCCCTGCCGCCGCCGCCGCCGCCAATTGCCAATTTCGTCACCCATGTGGTGGAAGGCAACATGCTTTATCTTTCGGGCCAAGGGCCGCGGGAAGAAAATGGCCACCTCTATGCCGGCAAGGTGGGCGCGGAAATCGGGCTGGAAGAGGCCTATAACCATGCGCGTCTCACCGGCATCAACCTGCTTGCCGTCATGCACGAGGCGCTGGGCGATCTGTCGCGGGTGAAGAAGGTGGTGAAGCTGCTTGGCATGGTCAATGCCGTCAGCGATTTCCGCGATCACCCGAGCGTTATCAATGGCTGCTCCGATCTCTTCATCGATGTGTTCGGCGATGCGGGGCAACACGCCCGTTCCGCCGTGGGTTTCGGCTCGCTCCCGGGCAACATCACCGTTGAGATTGAAGCAATCGTCGCGCTCAAAGGGTGAGGCCGTTTAATGGTTGCGCCAGCCCATCAGCTTTTCGATCCGTTCCGCCGAAACCCTGACCTGTTCGGTGTAATGGTTTTCGTCCGCCAGCACCTTCTGTTCCGGCAGCACGATGGAAATCGTCGCAACGCATTCGCCCCTGTTGTCGCAGATCGGCGAGGCGATGCAGGCGACGGCGTAATCGGATTCGGCGACCTGTATCGACAGTCGGTCATGGAAAGCGGCTGCCGCCGATTGCGACAGGGTCTCGGGATTGATTTCCGCACGGCCGGTGGGCGAGGAGCGGGCGCAGCGTCGGAAAAGTTCGAGACGCTCTACCTCCGGCAGATGACCGACGAGCAGGCGGCCGGACGCCGTCCAGTTCAAGGGAACGCGGGTACCGACGCGGGATGCGACCTGAAAATGGCTCGGACCATCGGCCATGGCCAAGACCAGCATATGGTCCCCATCGCGGCCGCAAAGCTGCACGGTCTCGCCCGCATGGCGGCACAGATCGTGCATTTCGTGGGTGGCGACACCCATGAAATCCAGCGAGCGGGCATAGGCAAGGCCATAATGGTAAAGCCGCGCGCCGAGCCAGATATTGCCATCGGCATTGCGCGCCAGCATGTTCTTTTCGACGAGATCGTCGATGATCACATAGACGGTGGAAAGCGGCGCCTTGATGGCCTTGGCAATCGCGTACGCGCCGGCTGGCGATCCGGTTTCGTAAAGATAATCAATAACCTGAAGCGCGCGGTCGATACCGCTGACGCGCGAGCGCTTGGCCGCCTTCGCGTCCGGATTTTCCTCCGTGGGAGACACGGCGGTTGAAGGCATTTCGTCCAGTCTATGGGCGTCCAATTTTGGCTCCTCATGGGTTTTGAGAAGCTATTACATTATTATGGCATATATGTCGATGCCTATCGCATCGCAAAGACAGGAGAAAGACATGACCGAGGATATCAGAAGCAGGATCGGCCTTCGCCCGGTCATCAACGTCTCGGGCACCATGACCTCGCTTGGCGCGTCGATTGTCGTTCCCGAGGCTGTTCAGGCCATGGCGGCCATCCTGCCGCAATTCGTCGAGATCAATGATCTGCAACGCAAGGCAAGCGCGATCATTGCAAGGCTGACGGGCGGCGAGGCCGGTTTCGTCACGGCGTCCTGCTCCTCCGGCATCAGCCTTGCGGTGGCGGGCGCCATTACCGGCAATAATCTGCTGGCCATCGAAAAGCTGCCCGATGTCGCGCCTGAGAAGAACGAAGTGCTGGTGCAGATGGGTCATGTGGTGAGCTATGGCGCGCCGGTGGATCAGGCAATCCGCCTCGGCGGCGGCAAGGTGGTGCTGATCGGGCAGGCGACATCGACCCATCGTTTCCACATGGAAAACGCCATCACCGAAAAGACGGCGGCGGCGGTCTATGTCGTCTCGCACCATGCGGTCGATTACGGCCTGCTGCATCTTTCCGAATTCGTCGAGATTGCCCACGCCAAGGGCGTGCCTGTTATCGTCGATGCGGCGTCCGAATATGATCTGAAGCTGTTTCTGGCGACGGGCGCGGATGTTGTCCTCTATTCCGGCCACAAGTTCCTCGGCGGCCCGACTTCCGGCATCGTCGCGGGAAGTAAGGAACTGGTGCGCAATGCCTTCCTCCAGAATATGGGCATCGGCCGCGGCATGAAGGTTGGCAAGGAAAGCATCTATGGTGTCATGGCGGCGCTGGAAGCTTGGGAAAAACGTGACCATGACGGCATTCGCGAGCGCGAAACCGGCTATCTCAACCTCTGGAAAAAGACGCTGGACGGGCGCCCCGGCGTGACGGCGCTGATCGAGCCCGATCCGACCAATAACCCGCTCGACCGGCTGCGCGTCATCATCGATGCCGAAGAAGCCCATATCACGGCATGGGACCTGACGACGGCGCTCGCCAAAGGCAGCCCGCCGATCATTGTCCGCGACCACGAGGTGGAGCACCGCTATTTCTATCTTGACCCCTGCAACCTGCATCCCGGCCAGGAGACCATCGTGGCTTCCCGTCTGGCGGAAGAACTGGATAAGGCGCGCGCCTCCAACGAGGTGATCGCCACACCGTTCGAAGACCGCAGCCGCCACCGCTTCGACGGCATGCTGCGCTGGCCGGACTGAGTGGAACGAGCGGGTACGGCAGTTTTTCTTCTCCCCGAGGGGAGAAGTCCGCGGCAGCGGGATGAGGGGGCAAGGGTGCGGTCTATCTCAAACTTAGCCCCCTCATCCGACCCTTCGGGCCACCTTCTCCCCCTTGGGGAGAAGAAACTCGCGGCAACTGCCGGCCCAAGCATTGCAACCAGAATAAAGAAAAGGGAACGATCATGACCATGCCGCAGGCAGCACCGCTTAGTGCCGAAGATGCCGTGCTTTCCGTCCGCAATCTCACCACGTCCTTTCACGTGGATGGCGGCTGGAAACCCGTGGTGCGTGATATTTCCTTCGATGTCGGGCCGGGCGAGACGGTTGCGATCGTCGGTGAAAGCGGGTCGGGCAAAAGCGTGACATCGCTTTCCATCATGCGGCTGCTGGACCGCGAAAGCAGCAGGATGCAGGGTGAAATCCTGCTCGGAGGTCGCAACCTGCTCTCGCTTTCCGAAGACGCCATGCGGCGGGTGCGGGGCAATGAGGTGGCGATGATCTTTCAGGAGCCGATGACCAGCCTCAATCCGCTCTTCACCATCGGCGACCAGATTTCCGAAGCCCTGTTGTGTCATCAGCCGATGTCGAAAGCTGATGCACGAGCCGAAACGATCCGCCTGCTGGAAAAGGTCCGCATCCCCTCGGCCGCTTCACGTTTCGATGAATATCCGCACCGCTTTTCCGGCGGCATGCGCCAGCGCGTGATGATCGCCATGGCGCTCGCTTCCCGGCCGAAGCTCCTGATCGCCGACGAGCCGACGACGGCGCTTGATGTGACCATCCAGGGCCAGATTCTCGACCTCATCAAGACGCTTCAGGAAGAGGAAGGCACCTCCGTCCTGTTCATCACCCATGACATGGGCGTGGTGGCCGAAATCGCCGACCGCACGGTCGTCATGTATCGCGGCGAGCAGGTGGAAGTCGGCGCGACGGCCGATATTTTCCATCGCGGCAGACATCCCTATACGCGCGCACTTTTGTCCGCCGTTCCGGTTCTGGGATCGATGAAGGGCGAGGAAAGGCCGCTCCGTTTTTCCATCGTCAACACCACCACGGGGGAAACGCAGGAGCCGGCGCGTCCGGCCGATACCGTCGACGCCGCTGCACAGCCCGTGCTCAAGGTGGAGGGACTGACCAAGCGTTTCGACATTCACTCCGGTCTTCTGGGACGGCTCAGTGGCCGCGTGCACGCGGTGGAAAACGTGTCCTTCGATCTCAGGGCCGGTGAAACATTGTCATTGGTGGGCGAAAGCGGCTGCGGCAAGTCCACTACGGGACGCGCCATCATGCGGCTGATCGAGCCGGATGCCGGTTCGGTCGTGGTCAACGGCGAAAACATTCTCGCCCTCGACAAGACGGGCATGCGGGACATGCGCAAGACGGTTCAGATGATCTTTCAGGACCCCTTCGCCTCGCTCAATCCGCGTATGACGGTGGGTGCGGCGATTGCCGAACCTTTTCTGGAGCACCGCATGGGAAGCGCCCGCGAGGCGAAGGATGTGGTGGCCGACATGCTGGCGAAGGTCGGCCTCTCACCGGACATGGCTTCGCGTTACCCGCATGAATTTTCCGGCGGTCAGCGCCAGCGCATCTGCATTGCCCGCGCGCTCGCCCTCCAGCCCAAGGTGATCGTTGCCGACGAAAGCGTGTCGGCGCTCGATGTTTCCATCAAGGCGCAGGTCATCAACCTGATGCTGGATCTGCAGCAAAGCCTCGATCTTGCCTTCCTGTTCATATCCCATGACATGGCGGTGGTGGAGCGTGTCAGCCACCGGGTGGCGGTGATGTATCTCGGCGAGATCGTCGAAATCGGCCCACGCGCCGCTGTCTTCGACAATCCGCAGCATGACTATACCCGCAAGCTGATGGCGGCCGTGCCGGTGCCGGACCCGGATCGCCGCAACACACGGCGAGGTGCTGCGAATGACGAGCTGAAAAGCCCGATCCGCGCCGTCGATTATGTCGTCAAGCGGCGTGAATATCGCGAGGTTTCGCCCGGCCACCTCGTTGCCTGCTGAAGCTGGTTACAGACCCGGCACGTCCGATGTCGCGAAAGGTATACGGTAGCCGCGCCGAAAACTTTCCCGCTGTCCGAGATGGCGATACCATGTCTGCACGGCTGGAAAGTCGTCGAGGTTGATCCGGTGGCGGGCGAAACGTGAGACCCATGGCCAGATGGCAATATCGGCTATTGAAAAATCGCCGGCCACGAACTCCCGTTCGCTCAAGCGGTCGTTCAATGTCCGGTAAAGCCGCGCCACATCCGTCGCAAAACGCGTCTCGGCAAGGGGGGCCTGTCCGGCATGGTAGGTCAGGAAATAATGGCCATAACCGAGTGTCGGGCCGAAATTGGCGGCCTGCCACATCAGCCATTCGGTGACGACCAGTCGCTCGGTCGCGGCGGCGGGCAGAAGCCGGCCTGCCTTTTCGGCAAGATAGATCAGAATCGCGTTCGATTCCGTCAGGACGGTGCCGTTTTCAAGGTCGACGATCGCAGGGATTTTCGAGCCGGGATTGATGCGGACGTAATCGGCGGCAAATTGCTCGCCTTTTTCGATGTCGATGGCGTGGCTGGTATAGGGCAGTCCAAACTCTTCCAGCGCAATCGAGATTTTGAGGCCGTTGGGCGTGATCCAGGTGTAAAGGTCGATCATGTCAGTCGAACATCGCCTCATCCAGCGGCAAGGCGCGACGGCCTTTCTTGCCCGTCACATCGGAAAGATCCTTGTAAAGACCGCGCAGGGTCAGAACCAGCTGGATAATGCGCGGGTCGGTGACACGATAGATCACCGCCTTGCCTTCCCGTGTGCCTTCAATGATACCGGCGTCGCGCAATTCGGCGAGCTGCTGCGAAAGCGTTGGCTGCTGGATACCAAGTTCATATTCCAGTGCGGAAACGGACGCTTCCGTTTCCATGAGATAAAAGACGATGGCCAGACGGTTGGCGTTGGCGACAAGCTTCAGAAGCTCGCTCGCTTCCACCACGCTGCGGCAGATGAGATTGGAAACCGGTTTCGTCACAACTACTGGTCCCTGTTTCAGACTATAAAAAAGTAAATTGTATGCTGATAAATTTCAATGGCTTGATGCAGGTCGTTTTTAGTCGGCTGCAGAATTTTTAAAATCTACAGGATTAGTAGATTTCTCTTTCGCTTTCCGGCCAAGGATCGCCAAAACGTTCCTCGAAGACATTCTATAAAAAAGTAGATTGATTGCGAAATGAGGTGTCGACATGAAAATCGGGGTTCATCCCAACAATCTGCATTTACGGCTCGCCCGGCTCTGGCCTGGCGCTTTTGAAGAATTCGATCCGGAATTCGTGGCCTATCGTGAAGGCCGCGATACGGCAGCGCTTCTGGAAAAGGGCGACATCCATTTCGGCGGTACGGGTTCGACGCCGCCCATCGAGGCGGATGCACGCGGACTTTCAGCGGTCTATATCGCCGCGTCCGCACCGAGGCCCGCCAATGGCGCGATCCTCGTGCGGCGCGACAGCCCGATCCGTTCCGCAGCGGATCTTGCGGGAAAACGCATATCGCTGATTGACGGATCGTTTCACACCTATCTTCTGGCCCGCAGCCTGGAAGGGGCGGGCCTTGGTCTTGTCGATGTGACGCGGATTGAAAGCGGTAACAGCGACAGCCTGCTCGACCTCGTGGAAGGCCGTGTCGATGCCTGGGTAACGATGTCGCCACGGCTGGAAAAGGCCCTGACCCATGAGGAGATCAGCCTTCTGGTCCGCTGCGGTTCAACCATTCCCAACCGATCGCTGTTCTGGACGCTAGCGCGTCACAATATAGCGCAGGAGACAAGACAGGCGATTGCGGCTGAACTGGACCGCGTCGGCCGCGCCGTCATGGCGGATATCGACAAGGCGGCGGCGCTGCTCGCCGCCGAACCGGGCAGCGAGGGTGATGCGGCATCCTGGGCGAAGGTGCTGCGCTCACGCGATCTTTCCGTGGTGCCCGCCGCTGAAAATATCCTTGCCGAACAGCAGGAGGAGGCCGATACGCTTTACAGGCACGGCCATTTCTCTTTACCGGTTCAGACCGGGCAAAGCCCGGCCCCGCAATCAGCCAGCGTCGGAGGCGACAGATGAATGTTTTCTGGTACATGTGCGCGCCCGACGGTGCCTATCCCTGGCAGCCGGAAGGCTCCCGCAAGGTTGATCTCGGTTACTACAGGCAGCTGGCGCTGGCTTACGATCAGCTGGGTTATACCGGCGCGCTGTTTGCCACTGGCGCGCATGATGTCTGGGTTCTGGCGGGCGCACTGCTGTCCCATACCGAGCGGCTGAAACTGCTGGTCGCCATCCATCCGGGCCTGATCGCGCCGACGCTGCTTGCCAAGATGGCGGCGACGCTTCAGGAGTTTTCGCGCGGCCGCCTGCTGATCAATGTCGTCTCTGGCGATGCGAAAATGCTCGGCGCTTACGGCATGACCATGCCGCATGACGAGCGGTACGATATGGCGGATGAATATCTGCAGATCTGGCACCGGCTTTTCGCCGGCGAGACGGTGGATTTCAAGGGGCGGCATTTCCAGACCGAGGGCGCGAAACTCGCACTGCCGGTGGGGCAGGGCATCGAGCCGCCGCCCCTGTGGTTCGGCGGTTCTTCGGACAAGGCCATCGACGTTGCGGCCAAACATGTCGAGACCTACCTCTCCTGGGGTGAAACGCCCGATCAGATCGGCGCGAAGGTCGACCTCGTCAAGGCGCGGGCGGAACAGCTTGGCCGCGAACTGGAATATGGCATTCGGCTCTATGTCATCGTGCGTGATACCGATGAAGAGGCCTGGGCCGCCGCCGCCGACCTTTACGGGCGCATGGATGAGCGCGCGATTGCCGCCAACCAGCGTTTTGTCGGCAAGACCGATTCCGTCGGCCAGCAGCGCATGACGGCGATGCATGGCGGGCAGAAACCGGAAAACCTGCGCGATCTGGAAATCGCCCCCAATCTCTGGGCCGGCATCGGGCTTGTCCGTCCGGGCCCGGGAACCGCGATTGTCGGTTCGCCGGATACTGTCATCCGCACGCTGGAGGCCTATAAGAAGGCGGGCGTGAACACCTTTATCCTCTCGGGCATGCCATTGCTGGAGGAAGCCTTCCGCTTCGGCGAAAAGGTTCTGCCACGCCTCGATGTATCGCGGGAAGTGTCAGCGGCAAAACAATTCACCTGGTCGACCCTGTTCGACCGCGACCTCTCGGCCAAGGCCTCCTGAGCATGGTGCGGGAGTGGAGAAGAACAACATGACGGCAAGTCCGGCAACAACAATCGCGCAACGGCGCTTCGGTCCACAACGCGTGGCCGAACGGGCGCTTGCCGTTCTGGACAAGGCGCTGGGTGCGGTTGCCGCCGCCATCCTTGCGACGCTTCTTGTGGTGGTGCTGGTCAATGTCACCCTGCGATATCTGTTCCATACCGGTTTCATCGGCGCGGAAGATCTGGGCATCTGGCTCAATGTGGCGATGATTGCGGTCGGCGCGCCGCTCAGCCTCAAGAGCGCTCTGGCCATGCGGCTGGATGTGTTCGTGCGCTTCCTGCCCGAACGCTTTCATGCCGCAACCGAAGTTCTGGCCGATGCGTTTTCCTTCGTCGCAGCTCTCATCCTCGCCTTCGGTGGGGTGGAGATTGCGGCCATGCTGGGTGGCACATCGCCAACGCTTGGTCTGCCGGAATGGGTGCGCTTCGGTTTTCTCGGTGCAGGCGGCGCGCTGATCTTTGTCTATCTGGCGCTGCAACGGGTCGGTGAAGGCAAGGCGCTTGCCGTTCTGCTCTCCGTCGCCATCGCGGTCGTTTCTTATGTCGGCCTGCCGGAACTGTTTATCGATACGAACCTGCCGCCGAGCCTGTTTCTGGCGCTGACGGCGGCCGTGGGGCTGGTTCTGGCCGCACCGCTTGCCCATGCCTTCCTTGCCGCCGCCTATGTGGCGATCGCCTTCGGCAGCACCTTGCCGGAACCGGCCATCGTGTCCTCGACGGTGACGGGCATGTCGAAATTCCTGCTGCTTGCCATTCCCTTCTTCCTGCTGGCCGGAAGCCTGCTGACGGAATCGGGCGTCGCCAACCAGCTGGTTCGTTTTGCCGCCTCCATGGTCGGCCACCGGCGGGCAGGGCTGGCGCAGACGACGCTTCTGACCAGCGTGCTGTTTTCCGGCGCATCCGGCTCCTCGGTCGCCAATGCCGCCTTCGGGGCTTCCACCTTCCAGCCGGAACTGGTGAAGCACGGCTATCCGCCGGCGCAGGCGGGCGCGATCATTGCCGCTACCTCGGTGCTGGACAATGTCATTCCGCCTTCCATCGCCTTTCTCATCCTCGCAACGGCCACCAACCTGTCGGTCGGCTCGTTGCTGGTTGGCGGCTTCTTCGCGGGTGGGCTTATGGCAATCTGCCTTGCGGTGGCGATCCATCTCAGCGTGCGCAGCGTCGATACCCTGCCGCGGGCGACAGGCAGTGAACGCTGGCGTTCGGCCGTGGCCGCGATACCTGCCTTCGGGCTTGGCGTCATCGTGGTGGTCGGTATCCGCATCGGCGTTGTCACCACCACTGAAGCTGCGGCCCTTGCCGCTCTCTACACGCTGTTTCTCGGTTTCGGTTACCGGCTGGGCGCGGGCCGCATTTTTGCGACCTTCCGCCAGTCGGCGGGTGAGGCGGCGGCCATCGGTCTTCTGATTGGCACGGCGGGGCCTTTCGCCTTCCTGCTGGCGGTGGACAATGTCTCCGGCCTCGTCACCGATTTTGTGACGCTTCTGGGTGGCAGCAAGATTGCGGTGCTCCTGCTCTCCAACCTCATCCTGCTCGCGGTCGGTCTGGTACTGGATATTGGTGCTGCCATCCTGCTGTTCGGGCCGATCCTGCTGCCCGCTGCCGTGGCAGCCGGTATCGATCCCATCCATTTCGGCGTCATTCTCGTGGTCAATCTGATGATCCATGGCCTGACACCACCGCTCGGCATGCTGATCTTCGTGGTCAGCGGCGTCACCCGCATTCCGGCGACAGCACTGTTCCGGGCCGTCGTTCCCTATCTCGTCTCGCTTCTCGTTTCCCTCGCCATTTTGTGCGCCTGGGCCATTTTCTTCTAAATTTGGGGTTTCAATCATGACTATTATCGACCGTCGCAATCTCCTCAAACTTTCCGCCATTGGCGCGGTAACGCTTGCTGCACCCGCTTTCGTGCGGACGGCACATGCCAGAACCCGGAACCTCACCGTCGCGTCGCTTTTCGCCGACGACAAGCCGGAGACGAAAATCTGGGTGAAGATCAGCGAGCTGGTGGAAGCGAAGCTGCCCGGCCGTTTCCATTTCAACATTGTCAAGAGCGGTGCGCTCGGTGGCGAAAAGGAAGTGGCGGAAAACATCCGTCTGGGATCGGTTCAGGCGAGCCTTTCCACCGTCTCTTCGCTTTCCGGCTGGGTGCCGGAATTGCAGATCCTCGATCTGCCCTTCCTGTTCCGCGATGCCGAGCATGTGCGCAAGGTGGTGACGGGCGAGACGGGCAACGACCTGAAAACGAAGCTCGGTGCGCAGCAATTCGTCGCCGCCGATTTCATCAACTACGGCGCTCGCCATCTTCTGACCAAGGAGCCGGTCACCCGGCCGGAGCAGCTGGAAGGCAAGAAGATCCGCGTGATCCAGAGTCCGCTGCACACCAAGCTGTGGAGCGCCTTCGGCACCACCCCGGTCGGTATTCCGATCACCGAGACCTATAATGCGCTGGCAACCGGCGTGGCTGATGCCATGGATCTCACCAAATCCGCTTATGCCGGCTTCAAGCTTTACGAGGTCGTGCCCTATCTGACGGAAACCGGCCACATCTGGGCTTCAGGCGTCGTCTATTACGGTGCGACCTTCTGGAACCAGCTGGATGACGAAGAGAAGAAGGTTCTCCTGGAAGCATCGAGCGAAGGCGCGCAATATTTCAACCAGCTGATCGTCGAGGACGAAGTAAAGTCCGTCGAGCTTGCGCTTTCGAAGGGCGGCAAGGTGCTGCAGCCGGAAGCGCTGGACGAATGGCGCAAGGGCGCGCAGGGCGTCTGGCAGGATTTCTCCGGCATTGTTGGCGGCATCGAGAAGATACAGGCTGTGCAGTCGGCCTGATAAAACGGCCCATCAAAATCAGGAAACCCCGTGCGTTCTTCGAGCGCACGGGGTTTCTTTTGTTCGATATCAGTGCGAAGCGCCGGAGCCGCCAACGGCAACGATGGAGTAAGGCTGGCCTTCCACCGCAAGCGTGCGGGTTTCCTTCAGGCTTTGCGCATCCACCACGCGCACCAGCGAATGGCGTGGATCGGAAATTGCGACCTGCCCGTCGGCAACGGCGAGACGCGGACGCGGATCGCGCCAATGGCCATCCTTGCTGTAGGGTTCGGTGACCTTTGCCTTGCGGGTGATGGCGCCTTCCAGCACGTCAAGCACATGCAGGTCGCCATCTTCCGTCAGAATATAGGCATTGCGCGGATTGGCGGGGTCGAGAATGAAATCGACGCGCCGGGTCGGCAGTTCCACCAGACGGAAGGCGTCCTTGCTGTCAGGATCGATCAGGACGACCTTGTCCTCACCGTAATTGCCGAGGAAGAACTGCATGGATTTGCCGCCGAGCAGCGTGCCGGTATAGGCTTTCGGGAAATCTTCCGGATAGGCCAGCATTTCGAGCTTCGGGCCATCCGTGCCGCCCGGCCGGGCAACGAGAATGCCTTCCTTGCAGCCAAAGGCCGCAAGCCGTGCGGATGTGGCCTCGCCGTGCAGATCAGTGCATGTCGCCTGTTCACCAACCTGCTTGCCTTCCCTGTCAAGAACGCGCAACCCGATGCGGGGCGGCAGTGTGTCGGGTTTGGTTTCGATCTGCGTGTTGGGTACGGACACCAGAACGTAACGACCCATGGTCACCGCCACGCCATGATGCGGGGCGGTCGTATCGACGGTGCGGACCTTTGCCTTGCCGTCCAGCAGGGCAGCCTCATCGATGATCTCAGCCTTACCGCCACGGTCGTAGAAGAGGATGGCATGGTCATCGTGGGGCACGACGTGGAACGGGCGTTTGCCTTCGAAGGCAACGGGCAGCAGCGCCGTCTCTTCCACATCCAGATCGCGGTGTTCACCGTGGTCGGAAAAGACGATGCCGGTCTTGATCACATGCACGATATCCGAATCTGACTGTGTGGCGAAAACAGTCTTGCCGGAGGCGCTGGCGGTCAGCGCCGCATAGCCCTTGAGGTCGTAGCGTCCGAGTTCCTTGCCGGTTTCGAAATTGATCGCGCGCACCACCGGCTGGGTGTGATCGGCAATGAAGAGACGCCATTCCTTGACGATGTCGCCGCTTTCTTCCGCCTGCGCCACGCCAGAGGCGAGCGGAAGGGTGAGGGCAAGGCACGTGGCAAGCGCGCTCATGCCAAGGTGCTGTTGAAGGGAAAATCTCATGGTGTTCCTTCCAGACGTTATCATCCCCGTGCGGATACGAACCGGTATCGGTTCTGAAGGATGTTTGTAATGTTATTACGTTACGAGATTGCGTATTAGCATTACGCGCGGGGGCGATGTCAACCGATGCAAACGTCTTGGTACGGAAAAATCTGGATGGTGGTCGTGAGGCGGAGGAGGGAGGCGGGTGACGCTTCAGCGTCAGGCCGTATTTCCCGAAGGGCTGTAAAGCCGGGTAAAACAGGCAGGCGCATCGCTGCGCCTGCCTCCATCAGTTTTAGCGGATATCGTCAGGCAGAACATCCGAAGGGATGTTCTGGTAGGAAACCGGGCGCATGAAGCGGCGGATCGACATGGTGCCAACAGAGGTTGCGCCGAAGTTCGTCGATGCCGGGTAAGGGCCGCCATGCACCATGGCTTCGGAGACTTCCACGCCGGTTGGGAAACCGTTGGCGAGAACGCGGCCGGCCTTGCGCTCGAGGATCGGCAGCAGCTTGCGACCAAGTTCGGCGTCGCCGGCATCGAGATGCATGGTTGCCGTCAGCTGGCCTTCGAAGCTCTTGGCAACTTCCAGCATTTCCTCGGTGCTATCAACCGTTACGATCAGGCCGAGGGGTCCGAAGACCTCTTCGGCAAGCGCGTGGTTGGCAACCCAGTCCTTGCCGGAAACGCGGTAGAGGTAAGGCGTGGCGTTGCGCAGGTTGCAGGTGGTGGTCAGCACGTCACGTACGCCATTGCCGGCGGCGATGCGGTCGCGGCCGTCGCGATAGGCGGCAGCGATGCCGTCGGTCAGCATGACCTGCGGGCCGACTTCGGAAAGGGCTGCACGGGCGGTTTCAGCAACGGCATCCGCCTGCGAGGCGAGAATGACGGCGATGCCGGGGTTGGTGCAGAACTGGCCAGCACCCATGGTGAGCGAACCGGCCCAGCCCTTGGCAATGGCTTCGCCGCGGTTGGCAACCGCTTCCGGCAGCAGGAACATCGGGTTCACGGACCCCAGTTCGCCGAAGAAGGGGATCGGCTCGGGGCGCTGGGCGCAGAGATCGAACAGCGCGCGGCCGCCGGCGAGCGAACCGGTGAAACCAACTGCCTTGATGCGCGGATGCTGCACGAGCGCGGAACCGACATCGCGGCGGCCGCCCTGGATCAGCGAGAAGACGCCGGGATGCAGATTGTGCTTCTTGACGGCGGCGAGAACGGCTTCGGCAACGATTTCGCCGGTGCCGGGATGGGCGGAATGGCCCTTGACGACGACCGGGCAGCCGGCTGCCAGAGCGGCAGCGGTATCACCACCGGCCGTCGAGAAGGCGAGCGGGAAGTTCGATGCACCGAAAACGGCAACAGGGCCGATCGGACGCTGCATCAGGCGGATATCCGGGCGCGGCAGCGGCTGGCGATCTGGCAGCGCTTCGTCATGGCGGCGGTCGAGATAGTCGCCCTTGCGGATATGCGAGGCGAAAAGACGCAGCTGGCCAACGGTGCGGCCGCGTTCGCCCTGCAGGCGTCCTGCGGGCAGGCCGGTTTCGGACGAGCCGATTTCGGTGATGGCGTCGGCGCGGGCTTCGATCTCGTCGGCGATGGTGTCGAGGAATGCGGCGCGCTCTTCGCGGGTGGTGTAACCGTAGCTCCAGAAGGCTTCTTCGGCAGCTTCACAGGCCGCATTCACCAGATCGACGGTGCCGACCGAAAAATCGAAAGCTTCGCCATGTGCAGGCTCGCTGCGGAATTTAGCTTCCGTTGCGACCCATTCTCCTGCAACCAGATGTTTGCCGTGCGGCTTGAAACTCATTGTGCTCTTCCCTGAAAATCTGATCCTGTGTGGAAAATCCACCCGACACCGTGACGTTGCACCGAAAGGCGACAGCGAAAACGCCATCAGCCGCGATCCTCGCCCGGTTGCCTTCTGCCTTAGCCCGTGTGGGGCCTGAGCGAAAGCCGGTTTTTCAACTATCTGACCGAAAAGTGTGATTAATTGGGCGAGGCGTGAAAAAGACCCGCTTCCGTTTACGCGCACGGCGCTCTATTGTGACGCCATGATGACAAATAGACTCCCGAAATATGTCGCCTGGTCGGTTTTTCTGCTGATCGTGATCGTTACAGTTTGCCCTATCGGCTTTCGTCCGCACACGCTGACGACGGTGGGCCTGGACCGCGCCGCGGCCTTCGCCTTCTGCTCGGCCGCCTTCGTGCTCGCCTATCCGCGTTACTGGCTGGCGATCATCGTGGCAGGCATTGCGGCGGCTTTCGGCATCGAGGCGCTGCAATTCCTGTCGCCCACCCGCCATCCGCATCTGATGGACGCCGCCGTAAAAGCCGCCGGCGTCGTCGCCGGCGGGCTTACGGCCTTTTCCTACCTGCTGTTCAGGACGCGGCTGGCTGCAGGCTGACGGAACGCCCGCAGCCGGGAACATTGTTCAGCGTGTCCCACCCGCCAGGCCGAAACGGCTGTGCGATAACGTGCGTTCGATGCCACGCAGCTCAGCCAATCCCTTCAGCCGGCCGATGGCGGGATAACCGGGTTGTGCGCCGCGCGTCAGGTCGTCGAGGATTTCCTGACCGTGATCGGGCCGCATCGGAATGGCGTGGTCTTCACGGCCCTCCGCACGGCGGCGCGCCTCTTCGGTGAGGAGTGCGGCGATGACGGCGACCATGTCGGTTCCGCCTTCCAGATGCTCGTCCTCGAAGAAGGAGCAGGGCACGGTGTCCGTGTCGCGCGTCACATTGCGCAGATGTACGAAATGGATGCGATCGGCAAAACGGCTGGCGATGAAGGGCAGGTCATTGTCCGCCCGCGCGCCCAGCGAACCGGTGCAGAGCGTCACGCCACTGGCGCGGCTATCGACCTGCGAGAGCATATGAGCGTAGTCGGCTTCGGTGGAGAGAATACGCGGCAGGCCGAGCAGCGGCCATGGCGGATCGTCGCCATGGGCGCAGATGTTGATACCCACCTCTTCGGCAACCGGCGTTACCTCCGAGAGAAAGTTGATGAGGTTCTGTTGCAGCCTTTCGCGGTCGATGCCGTGATAGGACCGCAGTTTTTCCAGAAGCTGGGCAAGCGTATAACCATCCGCCGAACCGGGCAGACCCGCGCCGATATTACGCCCGAGGGCGGCGATTTTTGTATCCGGCATGTCGGCGAAGCGTTTTGCCGCTTCCTCCGCCAGCCAGTCCGGATAATCGGCCTTCGCCCCGGGGCGTTTCAGGATGTGAATGTCGAAGGCGGCGAAATCGGTGAGATCGAAACGCATCGCCTTTGCGCCGTGTCTGGTTTCCCAGCGCAGGTCCGTGCGGGTCCAGTCCAGCACCGGCATGAAATTATAGCAGACGGTGCGGATGCCGGAGGCGGAGAGGCGGCGCAGCGTTTCCTGCCAGTTGGTTATATGGGTTTTCCAGTCACCGGTCTGGGTCTTGATATCTTCGGAGACGGGCACGCTTTCCACTACATCCCAGTAAAGTCCGCCGGCCTTGATGGCTTCATGCCGTTTAGCGATTTCGTCCTCCGGCCAGACATCGCCGGTGGCGATCTGATGCAGCGCGCTGACGATGCCTTCCGCGCCCGCCTGAGCCGCATCCTGAACCGTGACCTTGTCGACCGGGCCGAACCAGCGCCATGTATGTCTCATCTTAAATCCTCAAATATCAGTCTGCGGAAAATGTCAGCTGCACCTTGCAGGCGGCAGAGCGGTCTCCGGCCTGTTCGAATGCGGCTTTCGCCTCGCCAAGCGGGAAGCTGTGGGAAATGATCGGCCGCACATCGATCCTGCGGCTGGAGATCAGCCCGGCGGCAATGGCAAATTCGTCGTGGAAACGCTGTGAGCCGCGCCAGAGGATTTCCTTGCCCACCAGCGCGTTGAGCGGAATGGTGATGTCGCCGGTGACGCCCACCTGCACGATGGTGCCGCGCGGGCGCACGCAAGCAAAGGCGGCGCGAAGTGCTGGACCGGCTGCGGAGCAATCGAAAATGACGTCAAAATAACCCTTGTTGTCCTGATAGGGGATGAGCGCCTCGGCGTCTTTCGCGACATTGATGGTGCGGTCGGCACCCATGGCGGGGGCGCGTTCAAGTGCGGCATCGGTAAGGTCGGTGGCAACGATGATGCTTGCTCCGGCGTGGCGGGCGGCGGCGATGGTCAATAGACCGATGGGGCCTGCGCCCGTCACGAGTACGTTTGCCCCTTTCAGGTCGCCGGCCTGGGCCACGGCATGCAGGCACACTGCGAGCGGCTCGGTGCAGGCGGCTTCAGCCGGTGAGGTATCCTCTGAAAATCTCGCGCATTGTTTGGCGGGAACCACCAGCCGGTCGCGGAACATGCCCTGTTCATGGGGCAGGCGCATGGCGCTGCCCATGAAGCGCATTTCGAGGCAATGGATCGGCTGGCCCTTCAGGCAGAAATGGCAATGGCCGCAGGGCTGAGACGGATTGACGGCGACAAGCTGGCCGATGGCAAGCCCGCTGACACCCTCTCCCAGCGCCTGCACATGGCCGGATGCCTCATGTCCGCAGATGATCGGCTCGCGCACCCGGACCGGGCCGAAGCCGCCATCCTGATAATAATGCAGATCGGAGCCGCAGATGCCGCCCGCCGCCATGGCGAGCAGCACTTCGCCGGGCCCCGGTGCGGGAAGGTCCTGCGTTTCGACGCGAATGTCCTTCTGGCCGTATAGACGTGCCACGCGTGTCTGCATGACGATGCCCTCATATGTGTATGGGATGAAGAAGCCCGCGCGGGAAACCGCGCGGGCGATGATGTTGGCGTTAGCGGATCAGGCCCATTTCGGTCGGCAGCCACAGCGTGATGGCCGGAACGAAGGTGATCAGCAGCAGCGCCACGAACAACGGCACCAGCCAGGGCAAGATGGCCATCGTCGTGCGTTCGACGGAGAGTTTTGCCACGCGCGAGAGCACGAACAGCACCATGCCGAGCGGCGGATGCAACAGCCCTATCATCAAGTTGAGCGTGATGATGAGACCGAAATGTACCGGATCGATATGGAACTGCAGCACCAGCGGCAGAAGGATCGGCACGAGAATGGTGATGGCCGCAATCGTATCGAGGAAGCAGCCGACGAACAGCATCAGGAGATTGACCAGCACAAGGAAAATCCACTTGCTGTCCGTGATCGTCAGGATGGCCGCCGACAGAAGCTGCGCCGCCTGGCTCACCGTCAGCAGCCATGCGAAGACCGATGCCGCTGCGACGATGAAGAGAACCGAAGCGGTCGTCTCAATCGTATCGAAGGTCGATTTCGCCAGCGTTTTGAAGGTCATCGTCCTGTAACGGACAAGCCCGAGGAATAGTGACCACAGAACGGCGGCAACGGCGGCTTCAGTGGGTGTGAACCAGCCCATGGTCATGCCGCCGATCAGGATCACCGGCGTCATCAGCGCCATCACGGCGGAGAAGTCGAAATACCAGTCGCAGGCGAGCAGGATGACCAGCACGATCAGGATCGACAGGTTGAGCGACAGGCCGAATGCCGTGAGGATATAGATGCCGAGCGGCACCATCATCACCACGAAGACTTCAATCGATGCGCCGAAGATGGTTCTGAGGCTGAACGGCGTATCGGAGCCCCAGCCCTTGATATAGGCGAAGACCGCAACCGTGATCATCATCAGAAGCGTCATGACAACGCCCGGAACGATGCCGGCCATGAACAGTGCGCCGATGGAGACATTCGCCATCATGCCGTAGATGACGAAGGGCAGCGACGGCGGGAAGATCGGGCCGAGCGTTGCGGAAGCGGCGGTGACGCCGACGGCCGCTTCGACCGGATAACCGTGATCCTTCATGGCCTTGATTTCGATGGTGCCGATACCGGCCGCATCGGCAAGCGCGGTGCCGGACATGCCGGAAAAGATCACCGAGCCGATGATGTTGACCTGTGCAAGGCCGCCCTTCATCCAGCCGACGAGCGCGACGGCGAAGGAATAGATGCGTCCCGTAACCCCCGCCGTGTTCATCAGGTTGCCGGCAAGGATGAAGAAGGGAACGGCCAGAAGCGGGAAGCTTTCCACGCCCGCAATCAGGCGCTGCGCGGCGATGATATCAGGCGCGACATTGTAGAAGACGATATAGAGCAGCGAGGCCGAGGCCATGGAAATGGCGACGGGCAGGCCGATCAGCATCAGCAGAAGAAAGGAGCCGATAAGAAGCAGCATGTGATCAATCTCCCGCGCTCTGGAATTCTTCGGGCCGTTCCAGAACGGAGTAGCCGCGCTGCATATTGGCGATGAAGACCTGCACCGAGCGGAAGAACATCAGAACGAAAGCGGCCAGAACCGTGTAGAAAACGATGTTACGCGGCAGCGCCACGGTGACCATCTCCTCATCCGCGACGATTTCCATATATCGCCACATCAGCCATGAGGTGTAGGCGAAGAACAGGATGCGCAGCACATCGACAAGGATCGACATGGCGCGGGCCACCTGCGGCGGCACATAGTGATAAAGCACATCCACCTGGATGTGGCGCGACATGCGCACGCACATGACCGAACCTAAAAACACCACGCCGATCAGGCAGTTGACGGCGATTTCTTCCGTCCAGGCATAGCTGTCGTTGAGCACGTAACGGGTGAAGAACTGAAGGAACACGCAGCCTGTCATCAGCCAGAAGAGGCCGAGCGTGACCCAGTCTTCGAATGAATAGACCTTGAGATCGACCTCCGGCGGCGCCTCGTCGAACGTATGGGCGAGTTCCTCAGGCGTGACCTGAGTATGGATTTCCTGCGACATTGAGATATCCCGTCTGGAGAGAAAGGACGGTGCGGCAACGGGGCCGCACCGGATCTTGGCTCACTTGACGGCGCGAATGGCTTCCCAGTCGGCCTTGTCGTAACCGAAGTCCTCGAACTTCACTTTTTCGAGGACGTTCTTCTCGAAGTCGGCCTTGTCGACCTCGGCGACGGTGAGGCCGCGCTTCTTGAAGTCTTCGACGAGGCTCTTTTCGCGGCCTTCGATGGTCTTGGTGGTGCGCTCGGCGGCCTGCTGCATGACTTCGGTGAAGATTTTCTTGTCTTCATCGGAGAGCTGCGACCACAGGTTCTTCGAAATCACCGTGTTGAGGTGGTCGACGATGTGGCCGGTCAGGACGATGTTCTTCTGCACTTCGAAGAACTTCTTCGCCTCTATGGTGGTCAGCGGGTTTTCCTGGGCGTCGACCGTGCCGTTCTGGAGCGCCAGATAGACTTCCGCAAAGGCAATCGGGGTCGTGTTGGCGCCGCAGGCGCGCGGCATGGCCAGATAGGCCGGAACGTCAGGAACGCGCATCTTCAGGCCCGCCATGTCGGCGCAGGCGGCAATCGGCTTGTTCGACGTGGTGTGACGCGTGCCGTAATAGCTGACGGCGGAGATGTGATTGCCGGTCTTGTCTTCGTAACCCTTGGCGAGACGCTTGAAGATATCGCTCTTGGTATAGGCGATCAGATGGCTCGGATCGCGGAAGATGTAAGGGAAATAGGTGACGCCGATCGGCTTGAAGTCACGCGCGGCAAAGCTGGAGCCGGAAATGATGATATCGACGGTGCCGATTTTCAGGCCCTGGTTGATATCGGCTTCCTTGCCGAGCTGCGAGGCGGGGAAAACATCCACCTTGTAACGGCCGTCGGTGCGCTTAGCGATTTCTTCCGCGGCCCAGACCGAATCCGTATGGAAAGGTTCGGAGGTCTCGTAGACATGCGCCCATTTCAGCGTGGTCTGCGCCTGCGCCGCGAGCGCGGAAAGCAGGATGGCGGCTGTTGCGCCCATCAAAGTGGACAATCTGTTTTTCATTCTTAACTCCTCCCGAATTAAAGCCAGATGTGCTGTTTTTTCCGTTGCCGGTTGCGGCGACGGTCACTCCTCCCCGATCGTTTCCTCCCCGAAACTCTCGGAAAATCTCTTTTGCGACAGCGTCAGATGCTGCCGCATCGCCTCACGCGCACCTTCCGGGTCGTTGGCGGCAATGGCGTCGCGGATTGCGCGGTGCTCCTGAACGGCAAGGTTCCATGTATGCGGCCCCTCGAAATAGCTGGCGAGCTTTTCGAAAAAGGGCGACAGGCTGCGCTCGTCATAGATCAGGCCGGTAAAGCGGTTCAGCGCCGAATTGCCGATGATGTCGGCAATCGCGGTGTGGAAGGCCCGGTCGAAATTGAGCGCCTGTGGTGAGTTGTCGAGCGCGCCGGCCATGCGTTCGATGATATCATCGAGCTTGGCTATGCATTCCGGCGTGGCAAGCCTTGCCGCTTCCTCCGCAATCGCGCTTTCGATGATGCAGCGCGCCTGCAGGATTTCGAATGGCCCATGCGCATCCGGCACCGGCGGCTTTTCCTTGGCCTGCTTGCCGGCTGCGCTGACATAAACGCCCGAACCCATGCGGATATGGATATGGCCTTCCACTTCCAGAACGATCAGCGCTTCGCGAACCGTCGGGCGCGATACGCCGAAGCGTTCGGCAAGGTCCCGTTCCGCCGGCAGGCGCTGGCCTTCGGTCAGTTCCCCGCTTTCGATGAGCAAACGAATTTGTTCCGCAACCAGCCGGTAAAGGCGGCGCGGCTCCAGAGCCACAAACATGATATCCTCCCAGCGCGAAAGTCTCCCCCAATCGCGCAAGCGGTAAGATGGTCTTACCAATTTTATTAGGGCGCATTTATGCGGTGCTGTCAATTGGCCGCTGGTGGAAAAGTGGGTGGGAGGAGTTTGTGGCGGTTCAGCAGGTCGGGCGTTGGCTTATTTCGGGGCTTTTACCACTTCCGCCATTCCGGCTTGGAGTGGGCATTCAGCCAGCCCGAGTCTTTGTGCATAAGAGGATGGTAAAGTTCGTAAACCTTGCCTCCGTCATGCTCGGGCTTGTCCCGAGCATCTGCTACCGGTCAGTTTTACGATAGGTGGTTAGATCCTCGGGACAGGCCCGAGCATGACGTCGGGTGGGATGGCTTGTTAGCCGATAGAAAGATCGGTTTTTCAGCCCCTGCCACCTGCGAGCCTCAGAGCGCCATTCTCGCCGATGACGACATCCAGCTCACCATATCCGCCTATGGAAAGATGCGGCGTTTCGATGAGATGGGAGTGGGTGGCGTTGATGACGACCACGGTTGCGCCCATGCTTTCCCCGGCCTGAATGCCGGCGGGGGCGTCCTCGAAGACGACGCAGTTTTCAGGCGCGACGCCGAGCTTTTCCGCCGCCTTTTTATATCCTTCCGGATCAGGCTTGCCGTTCACCACGTCCTCGGCGCAGATCATCACCGCAGGCGGGGTGAGGCCTGCGGCCGCCAGCCGGCGCTCGGCGAGCGCGCGGGCAGCGGAGGTGACGATGGCCCATTTGCCGGTCGGCAATTTTTCGAGAAATGCCGCAGCCTCGGGAATCTGGAGGATGCCGTCGACATCGTCCATTTCCTTCCGCAGCAGCATCGCCGCCTGTTCCGCGACATCCAGACCGGGAACGGCCTCGCGGCGCACCACTTCCGACGCGCGCATGCCGTGGATGCGCTGCAGGAAAGCGTTCGGCTCTATGCCGTTGTCCACGGCCCATTCGCGCCAGACCCGCTCCACCACCGCAATCGAGTTGAGCAATGTTCCATCCATGTCGAATAGGAAGGCCGCATAATCTTGCGAAAATATCTGGTTCTGCGGCGGGACTTTGCTGTGCATCTCATTCTTCCGTTGAAGCTGTCGGGACGCCTGTCTCTACAGCATCGGCGGAGATAACGGAATCGCTTTTCCACCTTGAAGGCATAATGCGGTCATCTGGCCGAAGGTGGATATTGTCCCGGAATCGGACGTTCGCGTGTTCCGCGACTCGCCGGGTTGGGGTAGGGGAGAAGGCGTGCCCATCCCGCGATGCTGAGCGTCAGGTTGCAGCAAGGATGAGCTGCTATCGTGAGTTTTCACAAGTGCCGGAAACGCGTTAAATCAAAAGGTAATGATGGATTTTGAATGTTTCGCATGAGGTTTTTCGGGGCGGAATTTTCTTAACGAATCCGCCGCTTCAGGGGCGGCGTTAACCATTTGTTAACCATATTCGAGGTACCTAATTGTCAACGATTTGTTTACCAAGATGACCAAAGTGCTAACAGACCAGCGTTCGATCCGTATCAAAGGCCGCTCCTTCCTCGCAGTCGTCCTGTCTCCCGAATCTCCGGTCGATCAATGGCTGGAAAGGCTCGATGATCTTGCCGCCCGTTCGGCGGGCTTCTTCCTGTCGCGTCCGGTGGTTCTGGATGTGTCTGAGCTGTCGCTTGACAAGGCGGGGCTGAAGGAGCTGCTGGCGGCGCTGACGGAGCGCAATGTCGGCATCATGGGTATCGAGGGCGTTCGCCCCTCGATGATCGAGCCGGGCATGCCGCCGTCGCTGAAGGGCGGAAAGCCCGCTTCCGATGTCGAGGTTGAGCCGGTCGCCATCGCTGCCGAGTTGCCGGAGGAAAAGCCGCGCGCTGCCGGTGAGGTCAGGGCCGTCGTGCCGTCGCTGGTCATCAACGAGCCGGTTCGCTCCGGCCAGTCGATCATGTTTCCCGAGGGTGACGTGACCGTCATCGGTTCGGTCGCCTCGGGGGCGGAAATCATCGCCGGCGGTTCGGTGCATATTTACGGCGCCCTGCGCGGTCGCGCCATGGCCGGTTCGCTTGGCAATGTTTCGGCGCGCATCTTCTGCCGCAAGCTCGAAGCGGAGCTTCTGGCCATCGACGGCGTCTACAAGGTGGCCGAGGACATTGACGACAAGCTGCGCGGCCAGGCCGTTCAGCTCTGGCTGGAAAACGATACGATCAAGGCCGCAAAGCTTGGCTGATAACAGAGAAACAACACAGGAACAGGAGAGCCATATGGGGAAGGTAGTCGTTGTAACTTCCGGCAAGGGCGGGGTGGGAAAGACCACCTCGACCGCAGCGCTTGGCGCCGCACTGGCGCAGAACAAGGAGAAGGTCGTGGTCGTCGATTTCGATGTCGGCCTGCGCAACCTCGATCTCGTCATGGGTGCTGAACGCCGCGTGGTTTACGATCTCGTCAACGTCATCCAGGGCGATGCCAAGCTGACGCAGGCGCTGATCCGCGACAAGCGCCTCGAGACGCTGTTCCTGCTGCCTGCCTCGCAGACGCGCGACAAGGACAATCTGACGCCGGAAGGTGTCGAATGGGTCATCAACGAGCTGAAGAAACATTTCGACTGGGTGATCTGCGACAGCCCCGCCGGCATCGAACGCGGCGCGACGCTGGCCATGCGCCATGCGGATGTGGCCGTCGTCGTCACCAATCCGGAAGTTTCCTCGGTGCGCGACAGCGACCGCATCATCGGTCTGCTGGATTCCAAGACGCTGAAGGCGGAACGCGGCGAGCGCATGGAGAAGCATCTGCTTCTGACACGTTACGACGCTTCCCGCGCCGAGCGTGGCGATATGCTGAAGGTCGACGACGTTCTGGAAATCCTTTCCATTCCGCTGCTCGGCATCATTCCGGAAAGCACGGATGTGCTGCGGGCCTCGAACGTCGGTGCGCCCGTTACGCTGGCCGATGCCCGCTGCGCGCCGGCCATGGCTTATTTCGACGCCGCCCGCCGCTTGTCCGGTGAGGATATTCCGGTGGTCATTCCGGGCGAGAAGCGTGGCATCTTCTCCAAGATCTTCGCAAGGAGGGCTGCATGAGCATCTTCAGTCTTTTCCGCAAACAGAAGTCGGCACCGCTTGCGCGCGAACGCCTGCAGGTGCTGCTCGCCCACGAAAGGGCATCCTCCGGCTCCGATCTGGTCGCCATCCTCAGGGAAGAAATTCTCGGCGTCATCGCCAAACATGTGCAGATCGACAATGATCGCGTGCATGTGAAGATGGATCGCGACGAGCATGTCTCCATCTTGGAGATCGATGTCGAGATTCCTCTGGGTGCCGATCTGCGCGCCGCGTAAGATACGTCTTGAAAAAAAACGCCGCCCGCCACCGGGCGGCGTT
Organism: Agrobacterium sp. 22-226-1; assembly: GCF_053522345.1. Classification (NCBI taxonomy): domain Bacteria; kingdom Pseudomonadati; phylum Pseudomonadota; class Alphaproteobacteria; order Hyphomicrobiales; family Rhizobiaceae; genus Agrobacterium; species Agrobacterium sp. 22-226-1. The sequence continues at coordinate 348,739 of NZ_JBNWCP010000002.1, read as the reverse complement.
TTTATTCCGCTGTCGTATCGACGGGTTTTCGAAATGCCTCCGCCAGATCGCCGGGCAGCGGGCGCTTCAGGTTGATGCCGTTTGGCGGGATCGGCGCGTTGAACCATTTGTCGTAGATTTTATCGATTTCGCCGCTCTCATAGATCTGGCCGAGCGCTTCGTTGACGGCGTCGCGGAAGCCGGTATCGCCGTGGCGGAGCATCAGGCCATAGGGCTGCGGCGGAGCGAGATATTCGTCGGAGATGACGTAGTCTTCCGGCTTGCCGGTCTCGGCAACGAAGGATCGCAGAAGTATGTCGTCCATGACGAAGGCCGAGGCACGGTTTTCCGTCACCATGCCGAAACTGCCCTCGGTGCTGTCATTTTGCAGAACAGCGACGTTCAGCCCCAGTTTGCGATTGAGCACGTTGAGTTGGGTTATGTTGATGGTTCCCGTCGTCACCACCACAGTTCGCCCGGCGAGATCGGCGACGGTGTTCAGGCCGCTCGATTTCAGCGCCACATAACGGGTGCCGGTGATGAAGTGGCTGTAGGAGAACCACACGGCCTTGCGCCGCTCCTCAGTATTCGTGCTCGCCACGCATTCCATGTCCATCGTGCCGTCATTGAGAAGCATGATGCGGTTGCTGGGCGTGCGCTTGACGAACTCGATCTTCAGTTCCGGCAGGCCGAGCTTTTTCTTGATGGAATCCGCCACTCTCAGGCATAGCTCGATGCTGTAGCCGATAGGCTCCGGCCCGGTGCCGAGATAGGAAAAGGGAATATTGCGATCGGCGTAACCGAGCTTGATGGTGCCGGTTCTGGCAATGGTTTCAAGTGTCGGCGGTTGGGCATCCTCGCTCACCGCCTGGGCGGGAAGAAGACTTGAAAAAGCGAGCATAAGCCATAATGTCGATCTCTGCATCGCGCATCTCCAGCCAAATAATCTGTCAAAACATTCTCATGAAAATCGATACGGGTGGACGGCTTGCGCTCTCAGTCCTGGTATTCGCTCGGATGTTCGTATGCCTGTTTCAGAGAGGCGGCCATCGGCAGGTTCAGGTTCATGCCGTTTGGGGGAATGGGCTTGGTGAACCACTTTTCATAAAGGCCATGAATGACCGGCCCGGTGAAAATATGCCGAAGGCTTTCATTGACCGCCGCCTTGAAACCGGGGTCGTTGCGCCGGAAAACCAGGCCATAGGGTTCGGGGGCGCTCAGCGTTTCCTCAGAGAGCGCATAGAGGTCCGGATTCTCTGATGTCGCCGCCAGCGCTGCGAGCAATATGCCATCCATGACAAAGGCGGAGGCCTTGCCGGAAACCACGAGTTCGAAGGCCTCCTCATTGGTTTTCGTCGGCATCACAGAGATATTGAGGTTCTTTGCCCGGTTAACGGCATTGAGCTGCTCGATATTGACCGTGCCGGAGGCGGATGTGACGGACCGCCCGGCGAGATCGGCAAGGCTTTTCAGATTGTCCTGCTTGCGGGAGAGAAACTGCGTTGCGGTCATGAAATTGGGATAGGAGAAATCCACGATCTTGCGGCGTTCGCTATTGTTGGTCGTGGCCGCGCATTCAATGTCGATCTGGCCGCCGCGGACAAGAATAAAGCGGGTCGCGGGTGTCGCCTTGACGTATTCGAGTTCGATCCTGTCGAGCTTCAGCTTCCTGCGAATATCTTCGCTGATCGCCCGACAAAGATCGGTCGAGAAACCGGTGACCTCCCCATTCGGCAATTGATAGGAAAAGGGCGGTTCGGCTTCGCGATAGCCGATGCGGATCTTTGCGGTTTTGGCGATCTGCTGAAGCGTATTGCCTTCGCCGGCAGCCTGGAGAGGCGTGATGGGAGCAAGGCATGTGAGGAAAAGGCAAAATACTGAAAGACGCATTTTATGTCCTCTGGGCCGGCGGCCGGTTTCTCAAATGGCTTTTTGTGGCGGGCAATAGGTTTCCTGTGTCGGACGACCGAGATCGCCGAATTCATCCTTCGCAATCGGCGCGATGACGGCGCGGTTCTTGAGAATGCGGGCAAGCGGCGCGGGCTCGGCAAAATAATAACCCTGCGCTTCGTCGCAGCCGGAAAGCTTGAGCGCTTCGACCTGCTCCCTGTTTTCAACGCCCTCGGCGGTGACCTTCAGGCCGATCTGTTCAGCCATGTCGATGACGGTGTTGACGATGGCGGAACACATGGGATTGGACGGCAGGCCGGAGACGAATTCCCGGTCGATCTTGATCTTGTCGAAGGCGACATGGGTGAGCGTGCTGAGCCCCGCATAACCGGTGCCGAAATCGTCAAGCGCGAGGCGAACGCCCCTTTCCTTCAGCAGTTTCAGGGCTCGGGCGCTGTTGCCGCGCTCCAGCATGACCGTTTCCGTCACTTCCAGTTCAAGCCGTTCCGCCGGGAAGCCGGATGTTTCAAGCGCCCGGTCCACTATCGGTACGATGTCGTCATTGCTGAGCTGAACGGCGGATAGATTGACGGCGAGCCTGATATCCTTCGGCCATGTCATCGCATCTCTGCAGGCCTGCGCCAGAACCCACTCGCCCAACGGCTTGATGAAGTTGTTTTCTTCGGCAAGCGCGATGAAGCGGTCCGGTGCGATGAGGCCAAGCTTGCTGTGTCGCCAGCGGGCCAGCGCTTCGTAAGCGACAATGCGACCGCTCTGCAGATTGACAACCGGCTGGTAGTGCAGCTCGAACTCCTGGTTTTCGAGCGCGGATTTCATGTCTATTTCCAGCGCATGCTTGTGTTGCGCCGCCATGTCCATGCCGGGCTCATAAAAGACGAAATAGCCGCAGCCCATGGATTTCGCCCGGTAAAGGCCGAGATCGGCATGTTGCAGAAGCTGCGTTGCGGATGTGCCGTGGCCCGGCGCGCAGGCGATGCCGATGCTGGTATCGATGCTGATATCGCTGCCTTCGAGACCGAAACTGCGCGAGACGGCATGGACCACCCGCGCGGCCAGCATCGCCGCATCGCTCTCGCAGTCGCCGTTTGCCGATTGTATGATCGCGAATTCGTCGCCGCCGAGACGGCTCACCATGTCGTTTTCACCCAGCACGGCGGAAATCCGTGAGGCCACCGCCACCAGCAGGGCATCGCCGGCGGCGTGTCCGAGTGTGTCATTGACGGCCTTGAAGCGGTCCAGATCGAGCAGCATGACGTTGAACGGCTGGCCTGACGCGGCAAGCTGTTCGAGACGGTTTTCCAGCGTCTTCATCAGCAGCACGCGGTTAGGAAGTCCGGTCAGCGCATCGTGATGGGCCATATGCTCCAGCTGCTGCGCCATATCGCGAATCTGCCGCAGGCGTCCGCGTTCCAGAACCGCCTCACGCAACGTCTCGATGGCGGTGGCCATGTCGCCGATCTCGTCCCGCCGCTCCTGAAACGGCGTGGCGACATCCGTTTCCTCGCGGGCGATCCGAAGCGTTGCCTGCACCAGCGCCGGGACCGGTTTCAGGAAATGCCGGGCGATGACGGTCACAAGCACGCCGGTGACGGTCAAGACCACGATCAGCGCGGCGAGCGAATTATAAATGAGCTTGCGCTGCGCGCCATAAAGCGCGTCCGAGCCGCCGATGCTGACGGCGACCGCGCCGATGGGTTTCTTCGTTTCCGTGCTGATGATCGGCAGCAGGCCGATATAATGGCTGGATTCGCCGATGGTCGCAAAACCGGTGGAAAAACGCGCGGCGACCGCATCCCGGGAAAAGATGGGATCGGTGGCGAGCGGCTTTTCATCGTCATCGGTGGCGTTGTCGAAAGCCGCCGCGATCTGCCGGAATCCGGAATCCGCCTCGTCATAACGGAAAAGCCAGACGGCATTCTTGGTCTGCGCGCCGATAAGCGCGAGAACATCGCTGGGGTTGAAGCCGGTGACGAGAATGGATTCGTCGTCGCCGATGGGTTTGTCGGTCAATATGCCGTTGACCTGCCCGTCGGCATCGGCGGTCACGCTGACATAGGTGTAGATGCTGCGAAGCGTGGCGCTGGCGATCTGCGAATTAACGCGCGCCTGGTTGAGCCATTGCTCGCTGGCGGCGGCGACGAACATATACCAGCCGACGAGTGCGCCGATGCTGTAGGAAAAGATCACGCCGCCGAGGAATATCAGGGTTATCTTGCTGGCGAGCGAACGCCGCCGCGAAAACCGGCCTGTTTCCGGCTGCGTTGGCGAGCGAAGCGTGTGGCCCGGTTCAACCTGTCTATCTGTCCCGCGATAGGCAGTCTCTTCCATTCGCGATAGTCCCCCGCGATGTCGCGTTATAATTGTTTTATGGAATTTTATAGGGCATGCATTTCAATGCTGTCTGCTAAATAATTCAACAAAGTTTAGATGCGATTAAGAATTAATCCGTCTTTTTATAGTCGTAGCTTATATAAGAGATGGCGTTCCTGCACCTCAGGTTGCAAAAATCGGAGGCTGCAAATGAATCGTCAAGGATAAACTCCAAAATTCTGCGATCGCTGCCATGTTTCCTGATCCGGCATGCCGGTCATCGATAGCGCGGCGATTGGCCTTGCCAACTGGCCGATAAAAGGCATGTTGTGCGCAACATGCCGCTTTCAGGGAAGATATCATGGCTCATAAAGGCAAAAACATCGCGCAGCTTTCCGTTCTCCTCCAGAGCGGCCATCTCGATCCGCGTGCCTTGGTGGAAGAGACGCTGGATGCGATCGGCGGCGGGGACGATCAGGCGATTTTTGTCGAGTTGAGGGCGGCGCGGGCGATGTCGGAGGCGGAAGCCGCGGCGAAACGCATTGGTGAGGGCCGTTCCTGTGGTGTGCTCGATGGTATTCCGGTGGCCTGGAAGGACCTGTTTGACCTTGAAGGCATGGCGACCACGGCGGGATCGACGGTGCTTGCCAACGATAAGCCTGCGTCTCGCGACGCGGATGTGGTGACGGCGCTGAAACAGGCGGGCATGATCTGCATCGGCCGCACCAATATGAGCGAGTTCGCGTTTTCCGGTCTCGGCATCAATCCGCACTACGGTACGCCCCGCAATCCTGCTTCTACGGATGGTCACCGCCTGCCGGGCGGCTCTTCGTCGGGTGCGGGCGTCACTGTCGCTGCCGGTCTGGTGCCGGTGGCGATCGGCACCGATACCGGCGGCTCGGTGCGTATTCCCGCCGCCTTCAACGGCGTGGTGGGCTATAAGGCAAGCCGTGGCCGTTATTCGATGCGCGGGGTTTATCCCTTGGCGAAAAGCCTCGATTCGCTCGGCCCGCTCACGCACACCGTACAGGATGCCGTCTGGGTGGATGCCGCCATGCGCGGCAAGGCGGCTGCCGATCTCACGCGCGCGCCTCTTTCCGGCCTGTCGCTGGTGGTGCCGGAAACGGTCTTTTTCGATGGCATCGAGGATGGCGTCGCAGCCGCTTTCGAGCAAGCGGTGGAACGTCTCGTCCGCGCCGGCGCCTCGGTGCGGCGGCAGGCATTCCCGATTTTTTCGGAACTGTTCGATCTTATCAGGGAAAAGGGTGCGCTGGTGACGGCGGAGGCCTTCGCCCTGCACAAGACCCGGCTGGAAGGTGCCGACGCCGCCCGCATGGACCCGCGCGTGGTGGCACGAACGAAGCTTGGCGCGAATATTTCCATGCCTGACTATATCGCCATCATCGAGGCGCGCGAACACATGACGGCGGCGTTTTCCGGCATGATTGGCAGGCAAGAACTGCTAATGTCGCCGACATTGCCGCATGTCGCGGCCAAGGTCGCGCCGCTTCTCGAAAGTGACGATGCCTTTTTCGCCATGAATGCGAAGACCCTGCGTAACACCCAGATCGGCAATTTTTTCGATCTCTGCGGTGTTTCGATCCCCTGCGGAACGGGCGATGCGGGCATGCCGGTCGGCCTGCTGCTTTCCGGCCTGCACGACACGGACGATCATGTTCTCAGCGTGGCGATGGCGGCGGAAGAGATTATTCGCGGTTGATGAAAGGAAAAGGCGGCCTTGTTTGGCCGCCTCTCAACGTATGCTTCACCGCGCCGCCCAATTCGCGCCGCGGCGGAACATGGTTTTCATCTGCGGCACGGAAAACTCCTTGGCCTGATGGCCGAGCGCCGAATAGAAGACGCGGCCCTTGCCGTATTTGCGTTTCCAGACCACCGGCATTACCACGCCGTCGATCCACCATGCGTGGTCGCCTGTAAACTTCGTCGTCGCCAGCACCTCGTTGGAGGGGTCGACATGCATGTAATATTGCTCTGACGTATAGGGGAAATCGGAAATCCCCTCCATTAGCGGATCGTCGGGGCGGGTGATGTTGACATGGTAGTCGATGATATTGCCGGGATGGGCAACCCACTGGCCGCCGATCATGAACTGATATTCGACGCATTCGCGGAAACTGTCGCCCGCACCACCGTGAAAGCCGGCAATGCCGACGCCGTTTTCCACGGCGGCCGTCAGGTTCTTGATCTCTTCCTTTTCGATCTTCGACATGGTGACGATGGGCACGACGAGGCTGAGATCATGCACTGAAGGATCGGCGAAGGCCTCCGTGCTGTGCTCGACATAGACCTTGAAACCGTCTTCCTCCAGCATGTCCTTTACGATGGTGGCGCATTCCTGCGGTTCGTGGCCGCTCCAGCCGCCCCAGACGATGAGTGCTTCGCGCATTTATTTCCTCCTCAGGATTATTTGCCGAGCTGGCCGTCGACCAGCGATGTTTCAATCGGGGCAGGGCGCTCCGCCTTGGTGGTGATGGAAACGGCGGCGCCGCGGTCCGATGCGGTCTGGAAGGCTTCCATCACCTCCAGCACATGCAGGGCAAGATCGCCATTGGCACGATGCGGGCGGTTTTCGCGGATTGCATGAGCCATATCCGCGACACCTATCGAGCGGTAATTGCCGTCCGCATAGGGGGATGACAGCGCCTGCGGCTCGAACTGGCCGCCCTTCTTCAGCAATTGCACTTCGCCGCCGAAATGGTTGGGATCGGGAACGATCAGCGTGCCTTCAGTGCCATAGAGTTCCAGCGGCACATGTTTGTGGCCGGCCACATCGAAACTCATGCCCACCTGCACCACAGCGCCGTTCTCAAAAGCCAGCACGCCGGAAACATGAGTGGCGACATGGACGGGGATTTTTTCGCCGTTCTTCGGCTCGCTGGTGATGAGGCGCTCATTGCGCGGTGCGATGGCGAAGCCCGCCACCCTGGCGACCGGGCCGAACAGGTTGACGAGATCGGTGATGTAATAGGGTCCCATATCCAGCATCGGCCCGCCGCCGACTTCGTAATAGAAGGCCGGGTTGGGGTGCCAGCGCTCATGGCCGGGGCACATGAAGGTGGCGGTTCCGCCAACCGGTTGGCCCAGCACGCCTTCGTCTATCAGTCGGCGTGCGGTCTGGTGCCCGCCGCCGAGGAAGGTATCCGGGGCCGAGCCGATGCGAAGGCCCTTTGCCTTTGCCGCATCCGCAAGCCGCTTGCCCTCGGCGAAATTGATGCCGAGCGGTTTTTCGGAATAGGCATGTTTTCCCGCGTCCAGCGCGCGCAGGCCAACTTCCACATGCGCCTTGGGAATGGTCAGGTTGACGATGATCTCCACGGAAGGATCGGAGAGAAGCGCGTCGATGCTGGTTGCCTGGAGGCCGAATTCATCGGCGCGGGCCTTTGCGGCCTCCTCGTTCACATCCGCAAGACCGCGAATGTCGAGAATGGGAAACGACGCCATGGCCTTGAGATAGGCGCTGGAGATGTTGCCGCAGCCGATGATGCCGATACCGACCCTGTTCATGTGATTTCCTCCCGTAAATCAGAAATGCCGAAGCCCGTGCTCAACCCGTGGGTTAAAGCGCCGGTCCCGTTGTGTTCCATGGCGATTCGTAAAGTTCGTAAAGCGCGACGGCCGCAGCCCCCTGCGCCCATAATTCGTCGCTTGCACTGTCGAAAACCAGCTCGGCGACGCCGGCCAGCGAAGGCGGCACGGCGGCGTTGTAGCTGTCGCGGATGCTGGCGATGAAGGGTTCTCCGAGCTCGAGGCTGGAGCCGGTGATGATGACGCGCGGCGGCGCAAACAGGGTGACGATATTGGCAAGCGTCAGGCCGAGTGCCGCACCGGCGCGCAAAGCGGCCGCGATGAGATCGTGGTCTTCCGCCACGATCAATGCATGGGCATGCTGCATGCCACGGCCGAGCCGGATCGCCTCGGCAAAGCGCCCATCCGCAGGGCGTGAGCCCAGAATAGCGTTTTCACCCGCCTGACTCGCCAGCCGCACAGTGCCCTCATTGGCAAGGCCGATGACAAGATCGCCGAGATTGTGGCTGAGACCGCCGGCGCCGCGAAACAGCTGGTTCTGATGCAGCACGCCAAGCCCGAGCGTCTGTTCGAGCGAAATCAGCACCATGTCTTCCAGATCGCGCGCATGGCCGAACCAGTGGTGGGCGAGCGTGATGGCGTGGGCGTCGCTTTCGATGATGGTCGGCGAATTCAGCCGTGCGGTCATTTCCTCGGCGAAATTGACGTTCACTTCCCGCAAAATCGGGCTGCTGCGAATTTTCCCGGTGCGATGTTCGATGACGCCGGGCAGGCCGAGGCAGACCATGTCCACATCTTCCAGCGACAGCCCGGCATCGACGACGCAGCGCCGCACCCCGTCCTCCACCAGATCGGCGATGACGCCGATGGGCTGGCGGTCGACACGGATCGGCAAAGCAAGCGTCGAAAGCACATTGCCGCAGAAATCGGTGACGACGAAGACCATGCGGCTTGCGGCGATCTTGGCGCCCACCACGCGGGCGGCATCCGGGTTCAGTTCCAGCATCACGCGCGGCCTGCCGCGTGCGCCTTCGGTGCGGATATCGCCGATATGACGGGTGAGGATAAGCCCGTCATCGAGCAGCGAGGCGGTGATCGCCGAAACGGTGGTGGTGGAGAGCTCAGTTCTTTCGCTGATTTCCACCCGCGAGATCGGCCCATGGCGGCGGATGCTGTCCAGCACGCTCAGCCTGTTGATCGCGCGCATTAATTCGGGGTCTGCGGTCTTCATGGGGTCCTGCTGCGATCGGGTTCGATCTAAACGAATTTATATCGGATTGCGGATTAAATAACGTCTGCCGGGAGGGGTGTGTCAAGCCATCAGGGTAAAAAATCAGCAACCCGCCTTGACATTGGGCAGGGTGTGAGGTGAATTAATCCGCATTGGGGAATAAATGGTGAGGAACCCCAGGGAGGATCACGAACATGACCTATTGGCACGCAGGCGCAAGCCTGAGCGGCAGGCGGATCGCCTTTGCCGCAACGACAAGCATAGCCCTGATGCTCGGCGCGGCCAGCGCCTCGGCGGCGACCGTCGTTAAATGGATGCATGTGGAATTGGACCCGAAATCCGTGGCTGTCTGGGAGGAGATCGCCAAGGAATACGAGGCCAAGCACCCCGATGTCGATATTCAGCTGCAGTTCCTCGAAAACGAGGCTTTCAAGGCGAAATTGCCGACGCTGCTGCAATCCAACGACGTGCCGGATTTCTTCTATAGCTGGGGTGGCGGCGTCCTTGAGGAGCAGTCCAAGACCGGTGCGCTGAAGGATCTGACCGAGGTTTTCGACGCCAATGGCGGCAAGCTGCGGCAGGCCTATAATGCATCCGCAATCGACGGCCTGTCTTTCGACGGTAAGGTCTGGGCCGTGCCTTACCGTGTCAGCCTCGTCAGCTTCTTTTACAACAAGGAGCTGTTTGCCAAGGCCGGTGTGAAGGCCGAGGACATCAAGACCTGGGACGATTTCAGCGCCACGGTCAAGAAGATCAAGGAAGCGGGCATCGTGCCTATCGCGGGCGGCGGCGGTGAAAAATGGCCGATCCATTTCTACTGGAGCTATCTCGTCATGCGCAATGGCGGGCAGGCCGTGTTCGATGCCGCCCGCAAGGGCGAAGGCGAAGGTTTCATGGATCCGGCGATCATCAAGGCGGGTGAACAGCTGGCCGAGTTCGGCAAGCTCGAACCCTTCCAGCCCGGTTATCTCGGCTCCACCTGGCCGCAGGCACTTGGCGTCTTCGGTGACGGCAAGGCAGCGATTATTCTCGGTTTCGACAATACCGAAGCCAACCAGCGCAAGAATGCCGGCGACGGCAAGGGGTTGGCCCCTGAAAATATCGGTCGCTTCGCTTTCCCAGTTGTCGAAGGCGGCGCAGGCAAGGCTACCGACACTCTGGGCGGCCTGAACGGCTGGGCGCTTACCAAGAACGCCTCGAAGGAAGCAATCGATTTCGCCACCTTCCTGACCAGCAAGGAAAGCGAAGAGAAAATGGCGACCGCCGGTATGATCCTGCCGGTTGCCACAAGGGCTGCCGGTGCGGTGAAGAACCCGCTGCTGGCGGATTCCGCCAAGCAGCTGGCTGCTTCCACCTGGCACCAGAACTTCTTCGACCAGACGCTCGGCGCTGCCGTCGGTCGTGTCGTCAACGATATCTCGGTTGAGATCGTTTCCGGCCAGATGACTGCCGAAGAGGGTGCCCAGCAGATTCAGGACGCATTCGAACTGCGCTGATCTGACGGTTTCCATGGCGGCGCCGCGAATGTGCGGCGCTGCTTATCTGCCTCGATGAAAGCGGATAGAGATGACGGATATTTCCATGACTTCTGCGTCGATACCGGCGCGCGGCGCGGCGAAGACAAAGCGCAAGCAAAGTTCGGTCGCGCATGACCGGGCGCTGACCCTTCTGGTCTTCCTGCCGCCCGCCCTGCTGCTCTTTACCCTGTTCGTCATCCTGCCCATGGGCGAGGCGGCATGGTACAGCCTTTACCGCTGGAACGGTTACGGCACGCCGACCGATTTCGTCGGTTTGAAGAATTTCCAAGTCCTGTTCGGCAATGCCGCCTTCTCGCAGGCCCTGATCAATAACGGTCTGATCATCCTTATCTCGATCCTGATCCAGATTCCGCTGGCGATCTGGCTGGCCATGATGCTGGCGCACCGCATTCCCGGCGTCGTCGCCTTCCGGCTGGTGTTCTTTCTGCCTTATGTTCTGGCTGACGTCGCAGCAGGCCTGATCTGGCGCTTCGTTTATGATGGCGACTATGGTCTGTTCGCCGCCATTTCCAATTTCTTCGGCTTCGCCAATCCTTACGTGCTGGCTGACAAGGATGTGGCGATCTATGCCGTACTCGGCGTCATCGTCTGGAAATATTTCGGTTTTCACATGATGCTGTTCATCGCCGGCCTTCAATCTGTCGACAAGAACGTGTTGGAGGCGGCCGAAATCGACGGCGCGTCCGGCTGGCAGAAATTCCGATACGTCACCTTGCCGATGCTCGGCTCCACCGTTCGCCTGTCCGTCTTCTTTGCGGTCATCGGCTCGCTGCAGCTGTTCGACATGATCATGCCGCTCACCGGCGGCGGGCCGTCCAACTCCACGCAAACCATGGTCACCTTTCTCTACACCTATGGCGTCATGCGCATGCAGGTGGGGCTCGGCAGCGCGGTCGGCGTCGTTCTTTTCGTCATCTGCGTGACGCTCGCCTTCGGTTACAAAAGGATTTTCATGCGCCATGACTGACACATCCACCTCCGTCCGCATGCCGCTGCAAACCAAGCTCTATCTTTATATATCGCTGAGCCTGATCGCGGCCATCGTGCTCATCCCGCTGCTCACCACCGCGCTTGGCGGCTTCAAGACGCTGGGAGACCTACGCGTTAACCCGTTCGGCATTCCTGCCGAATGGCAATGGGCCAATTATGGCGATATCCTCTTCGGAAAACGCTACTGGCTGCAAATCTTCAACTCGCTGGTCATTGCGCTGTTGACGGTGTTCCTGACGCTGACCGTCTCGGCCATGGCCGCCTTCACCTTCGCGCATGTGAAGTTCTTCGGCTCATCTTTTCTGCTGAATTATTTCCTGCTGGGGCTGATGTTTCCTGCGGCCACCGCCATCCTGCCGCTGTTCATCCGCATCCGAGATCTCGGCCTGCTTGATACCTATTGGGGTGTGGTGCTGCCGCAGGTGGCCTTCGGACTGGGCATGAGCATTCTCCTGTTCCGCAATTATTTCCGCAATCTGCCGGACGAGCTGTTTCAGGCCGCCTTTGTGGATGGTTGCGGTTATTTGCGCTTCTTCTGGCATATTTCCGTGCCGCTTTCGCGGCCGATCGTGGCGACGGTCGGCATCGTGTCCTTCGTCGGCAGCTGGAACAGCTATATCCTGCCGCTCATCATGCTGAACTCGGAATCGAAATATCCCTGGCCGCTCGGCATCATGGTGTATCGCGGCGAATTCGGCACGGAATGGCAGCTCGTCCTCGCCTTCATCACGCTGACGATCCTGCCGACCGTCATCGTCTTCTTCCTCGCACAGAAACACATCATCGCGGGCCTGACGGCCGGTGCCGTCAAATCGTGACGTGAAAGGAGCAAAACATGGCTTCCGTCGAACTTAGGGATATCCGCAAGTCCTATGCCGCGCTCGATGTCATTCACGTCATCTCGCTCGATATTACGGACGGCGAATTCATCGCACTGGTCGGGCCTTCGGGCTGCGGCAAGTCCACGCTTTTGCGCATGATCGCCGGGCTGGAGGAAATCACCGATGGGGATATTCTCATCGGCGACAAGGTGGTCAATGGCATGACCCCGCGTGAACGCAACATCGCTATGGTGTTCCAGTCCTATGCGCTTTATCCGCATATGACGGTGGCCGAAAACATGGGCTTCAACCTGAAGCTCGCCGGCCAGCCGAAAAACGTCATCGAGGAGCGCGTGGCGGAAGCCGCTCGCATGCTCGATCTCGGCAAGCTTCTGGATCGCAAGCCCTCGCAGCTCTCCGGCGGCCAGCGCCAGCGTGTCGCCATGGGCCGCGCGGTGGTGCGCAATCCGGCCGTCTTCCTGTTCGACGAGCCGCTGTCAAACCTGGACGCCAAGCTGCGCGTGCAGATGCGCAGTGAAATCAAGGCGCTGCACCAGAAAGTTGGCACGACATCCATCTATGTCACCCATGACCAGATCGAGGCGATGACACTGGCGGACCGGGTGGTGGTGCTCAATCACGGCCGCATCGAACAGCAGGGCACGCCGCTTGAACTTTACAAGACGCCCGCCAATCTCTTCGTCGCCGCCTTCATCGGCTCGCCGGCCATGAACCTCATCGAATGCGTGGTCGATGGTGAGGGCGATCAGCCCGCCGCCCGGCTGAAGGACGGCACCGCGATCCGCATTGCCGCCTCCCGAAAGGTCAAACGCGGCCAGCCGGTGACGATTGGCTTGAGGCCGGAACATATCGGCTCGGCCATCGGCGGTGATGTGTCTCTCTCCGGCCGGACGCTGCTGGTGGAGCCGACAGGCGCACAGACCCATGTGATCTTCGAACTGGCGGGCGATCATGTGACGGCGGTGGTGGATGGCGAGCAGCCGGTCAAGGTCAACACGCCCTTTGCCGCCACCGTGCACCATGAGCGTGTGCACGTCTTCGACAGGGCGAGCGGACTGGCGCTTTAAGCGCCTTCCGCATTTTCAACGAAATGCGGAAATTCTCTCGTCCCTCCGCTTTTGGGGCTTGTTTGAAAATCACGAGCGGTTAGCTTGGCGCTTGGGAAAAAAGCGGATTACCGCGAAACTGTATCGATGCAGGAGGAGATTTTTATGAGAACGATCAAGGGACCGGGTCTTTTTCTCGGCCAGTTTGCCGGCGATGCCGCACCTTTCAACAGCTGGGACGGCATTACCAAATGGGCGGCGGAAAAGGGCTATGCCGGTGTGCAGGTGCCGACATGGGCCGGACAGCTGATCGATCTCAAAAAAGCGGCGGAATCGAAGGATTATTGCGACGAATTTGCCGGGGTCGCGCGCCAGAACGGCGTGGAAGTGACCGAGCTTTCCACCCATTTGCAGGGCCAGCTGGTTGCCGTTCACCCGGCCTATGACGAGGCCTTCGACGGTTTTGCAGCGCCTGAAGTGCGCGGCAATCCAAAGGCCCGCCAGCAATGGGCGGTGGAGCAGGTGAAGCTGGCGCTGAAAGCGTCGAAGAATCTCGGCATCAAGGCGCATGCGACCTTCTCCGGCGCACTTGCCTGGCCCTTCGTTTACCCGTGGCCGCAGCGCCCGGCCGGTCTGGTGGAAACAGCCTTCGACGAGCTGGCGAAACGCTGGACGCCGATCCTCGATTACGCCGATGAGCAGGGTGTGGATGTCTGCTACGAAATCCATCCCGGCGAAGACCTGCATGATGGCGTGACGTTCGAGATGTTCCTGGAGCGGGTGAAGAACCACAAGCGCGCCAACATGCTCTACGATCCGTCGCATTACATTCTGCAATGCCTCGATTATCTCGACAATATCGACATCTACAAGGACCGCATCAAGATGTTCCACGTCAAGGATGCGGAGTTCAATCCGACCGGGCGGCAGGGCGTTTATGGCGGTTATCAGGGCTGGGTCAACCGCGCGGGCCGGTTCCGTTCGCTGGGCGACGGGCAGGTGGATTTCGGTGCCATATTCTCCAAGATGGCGGCCAATGATTTCGATGGCTGGGCCGTTGTCGAATGGGAATGCGCGCTGAAGCACCCGGAAGACGGTGCCCGGGAAGGAGCCGAATTCGTCAAGGCGCATATCATCCGCGTCACGGAAAAAGCCTTTGACGATTTCGCATCGAGCGGCACGGACGATGCGGCCAACCGCCGCATGCTTGGGCTTTGAGAGCATTTCAGGGGAGATATTATGGCTATTGAAGGAAAGACAACCGACAAGGCGAACAAGCGGATTCGCCTTGGCATGGTGGGTGGCGGTTCGGGTGCATTTATCGGCGGCGTTCACCGCATGGCCGCGCGGCTCGACAATCGCTTCGATCTCGTGGCGGGGGCCCTGTCCTCGACGCCGGAAAAATCTCTCGCTTCCGGCCGTGAACTGGGGCTCGATCCCGAACGCTGCTACGGTTCGTTCGAGGAAATGGCCGAAAAGGAAGCGCTGCGCGAGGATGGCATCGAGGCGGTGGCGATCGTCACCCCGAACCATGTGCATTATCCGGCCGCCAAGGCGTTTCTGGAACGCGGCATCCATGTCATCTGCGACAAGCCGCTGACCTCCAATCTGGAAGATGCCAAAAAGCTGAAGCAGGTGGCCGACAAGGCCGATGCCCTGTTTATCCTCACGCATAATTATACCGGCTATCCGATGGTGCGGCATGCGCGGGAACTGGTGGAGGCCGGTGAACTCGGCAATATCCGGCTGGTGCAGATGGAATATCCGCAGGACTGGCTGACGGAAGCAGTGGAGCAAACCGGTGCGAAACAGGCCGTCTGGCGCACCGATCCGGCGCAATCGGGCGTCGGCGGCTCCACCGGCGATATTGGCACCCATGCCTATAATCTCGGTTGCTTCATTTCCGGTCTGGAAGCGGATGAGCTGGCGGCGGATGTGCACACCTTTGTCGAAGGCCGCCGGCTGGACGACAATGCGCATGTGATGCTGCGCTTCAAGCAAAAGGGCGGCAAGCAGGCGGCCAAGGGGCTGCTCTGGTGCAGTCAGGTTGCGGTCGGCCATGAAAACGGGCTGAAGGTTCGTGTTTATGGCGACAAGGCCGGTATCGAGTGGACGCAGGCGGACCCGAACTATCTCTGGTTCACGAGGCTTGGCGAACCCAAGCAGTTGATCACCCGCGGCGGCGCCGGGGCAGGGGCTGCCGCAGCACGCGTCACCCGCATTCCGTCCGGCCATCCGGAAGGTTATCTCGAAGCCTTCGCCACCATCTACACTGAGGCTGCGCATGCCATCGAGGCCCGCCGCACCAGCTCGGCGCTCGACAAGGCGGTGATTTACCCGACCGTGGACGACGGGGTTAAAGGTGTCGCTTTCGTCACGGCCTGCATCGAGTCCGGGAAGAAGAATGGCGGCTGGGTGAAGCTGTAAGACAAGGTTGCCGCGTATTTCTTCTCCCCGATGCCGGGGAGAAGATGCCCTTGGCGTCATCTGCCGATGGGATCAATTGACGCGGGTTGATTGCGTCTGCACCCTATCCGTTATGGGGCAACCGTCCTGAAGCTTGGTCCAGGACGAAACGTTGAGCTTCATCTCGCAGCGCGCGAGATAAGAGCCGCCGTCGACCTTCAGGCAGGATGTCTGGCCGAGCTGGAACATGACGCCGCGATTTCGGCATTTGCAATTGTGGGCATCCGCCAAAGTCGGAATAAGGGCCATGATCAGGCCAAGTATGAGCACTCCAGGACGCATGGCTGAGGCTCCAAAGGATATCCCGCCAGATTACTCCTGTCCGAGGGCATAGTCAAAACGTCTTCCCACCGCGATCCACGCGCGGGAAAGCCCGTAATCGTTGCGAACTTCTCCGCTATCACCCGATCAAAATCGCGCGGATATCATTTACATTCGTCAACGTCGGCCCCGTCACGACAAGGTCTCCCGCTGCCTTGAAAGCGGTGTAGCTGTCGTGACCCACGAGCGACTGGCGCGGATCCACACCGGCTTTGCGCATGCGGGCAAGCGTGCCCGGCGTCACCACCGCACCCGCCGCATCCTCCACGCCGTCTATGCCGTCGCTATCGCCGGCAATGGCCCAGATGTCGTCCGCACCTTTGAGCGTCAGCGCAAGGCTCAGCAGGAATTCCGTGTTGCGGCCGCCCTTGCCGGCCGGTCCCTTGCCGCCAACGCCCCTGTTCAGCGTGACCGTGGTTTCGCCGCCGGAAAGCAGCACGGCCGGGCCTTTCACCGGCAGGCCCTTGCGGCTGGCGGAAAGCGCGATGCCAGCCATGACAGCGCCGACATCTTTTGACTCGCCTTCCAGCGAATCTCCGAGGATGAGCGGCGTAAGCCCGAGTTTCACCGCCTCATCCGCTGCCGCCTGCAGGGCGAGCGAGGGGGCGGCGATCAGCCGGATATCTTCCTCGATATCGCCCGCCTTCGGGGTTTCCTCGCCTTTTTCCAGTACCTTGCGCACGTTTTCGGGAAGATCGAGCGCATAACGGGAGACGATTTCCCGCACGGTTTCGATGTCGCTTGGATCGGCAACCGTCGGGCCGGAGGCGATTTCGGAGGGGTCGTCTCCCGGCACATCGGAAATCAGCAGCGAAACGACCCTGGCCGGTTTGGCAGCCAGCGCCAGCCGTCCGCCCTTGATGCGGGAGAGGTGCTTGCGCACGGCGTTCATTTCCGAGATCGTCGCGCCGCTGGCCAAAAGGGCACGGTTGACGGCCATCTTGTCGGCAAGCGTCATGCCTTCGGCAGGTGCCACCATCAGCGCCGAACCGCCGCCGGAAATCAGTGCGATGACCATGTCGTCGGCGGTCAGGCCTTCAACGGCGGCGAGAATGCGTTTTGCCGCTTCCGCGCTCCTGTCGTCCGGCACCGGATGCGACGCTTCGATGATCTCGATGCGCATAGTCGGGACGGCATGGCCATAACGCGTCACCACCACACCGGAAAGATCGACATGCGGCCATGCCGCTTCGAGCGCGGCAGCCATGGCGGCCGAAGCCTTGCCGGCGCCCACCACCACGCAGCGGCCTTTGGGCGGGGAGGGAAGGTGGTGTTGCAGCACCTTTGCCGGATCGGCGCTTGCGACGGCCGCCATGAAAATCCGGTTGAGGGCGTCTTTTGCGCTGTGATCGTTCCATGCGCTCATCGGTTCATGCTCCGATCCAGAGGAAGCCGAGCGCGAACAATGCCGGCAATGCCTGAATGAACAGGATCTTCATATTGGCGGTGATGGCGCCGAAAATACCGCCCACCAGAACGCAGGTCAGGAAGAAAATCTTGAAGCTCAGCCCTTCATCGCCCTGCATCAGTCCATAGATCAGCCCCGCTGCGAGAAAACCGTTATACAGTCCCTGATTGGCGGCCAGTACTTTCGTCTGCCGGGCAAAATCCGCCGAAAGACCGAAGGCCTTGCGGCCGGCTGGTTTTTCCCACAGCAGCATTTCCAGAATGACGATGTAAATATGGATGGCCGCAACCACGGCAATCAGAATGCTGGCGATCATCGGCGGTTTCCTCCAAACCATGATGTCCGTTGCCGGCGGCTGTCAGGGTAAAACATGTGGCGAGCGGACAATTCCGTTTTAACGGCAGGGCAGAGGGCCGCAAGGCCAGAATCCTCTCTTCCCGTGCAAACTGTTGAAGACCGGCAGCCTATTGCTTGACTCTTTGTTGAAATAGGAACAAAACAGGAACAATAAAGATGAATAACCGGAATTGAAACCTGTCATGCCATGCAAAAGCGCGCGGACCAGTTGCTCGTTGTCGAAGAGCTGCGTGAAAGGCTGGAAAGGATCGGTAACGGCCCTGAGCGGCTGCACGAGACCCTGCCTTTCGGCGTGGATGCCATCGACCATCACCTGCCGGGAGGCGGGCTAAAGCTCGGTTGCCTGCATGAGCTGAGCGGCGGCGGCAATGGCGCTGCCGATGGGGCAGCGGCAGCGCTGTTTGCTGCCGGTGTGGCGGCACGGCTTTCCGGCAAGGTTTTATGGTGTGTCACCCGGCGGGATCTGTTCATGCCGGGTCTGACACAGGCCGGCCTGTCGCAAAACCGGCTCATCATCGTTGAATGCCGCGATGAGAAAGGCGTGCTCGACTGTTTCGAGGAGGGACTGCGCTGCAATGGTTTCGGCGCGGTGATGGGTGAAGTGGCGAAACTGCCGATGACCGCCTCGCGGCGGCTGCAGCTGGCGGCGGAAACCTCTGGGGTTACCGGCATCGCCATCCGCCGCTTCCGGCGTCAAGCCGATGCGGCGCTGTTCGGAGAGCCGACGGCGGCGGTGACCCGCTGGCGCATTTCCGTGCGGCCTTCATCCCCCCTGCCGGTGTCGGGGGTAGGCAGGCCGCGCTGGTTTCTCGAACTTTTGCGATGTCGCGGCGGCGAAAGTGCCGAATTTGAAGTGGAAGCCTGTGATGCAAAGGGTCGTCTCGCTCTACCTGCCGACATGGCCGACGGATCGTTTCCGGCGTCTTTCGGGCAAGAACGCGCCGCCGGCTGAAAAGCCGCTGGTCATGATTGGTCGTCAGGGCAGCCGCCGGCTGGTGCTGGCGCTCGACAGGGCGGCAAAGGCGGCGGGCATCCGCCCCGGCACACCGGTCAGCAAGGCGCAGGCGCTGGTGCCGGGTCTTCTCGTTGAAGATCTGGATGCGGCTGGTGATGCCCGCGCCCTGCAGCAGCTGGCCTTTCATTTCCTGCGCATCTATGCCCCCATCGTCGCCGCTGATTCACCGGACGGGCTGGTGCTGGACACGGCGGGTGCGGATCATCTGCATGGTAATGAGACGCTGATGCTGAGCGGCATGGTCAACCGCCTGCATGCCGCAGGCTTTGCCGCCCGCGCCGCCATTGCCGATAGCTGGGGTGCGGCCCATGCGCTGGCGCGTTTTGGCCGGGAGGCGATCAGCATCGTGCCGCCGGGCGGGCAGCGTGAGGCGATCAGCGGCTTGCCGCTTGCTGCGCTCAGGCTGGACGAGCGTATCGTTTCCGGGCTGAAGGTGCTCGGTTTCCGCAGCATCGGCGAGCTTGCCGAAGCCCCGCGCGCGCCGCTGACCCTGCGTTTCGGCCCCGAACTCGTCCGCCGTCTTTCGCGGGCGCTCGGCGAGATCGGCGAACCCATCGAACCGGTGCGTGTGGCTGAACTGGTGGAGGTACGGCGCGCCTTTCCCGAGCCCATCGCGGCGGCGGAAACGATTGCCCGTTATAGCCAAAAGCTGGTTGCCGAACTTTGCATCGCGCTGGAAAAGCGCGGCCTCGGCGCGCGCCGGGTCGATCTGGTGCTGCACCGGGTGGATAGCGGCCTGCAGGCCATACGGGCCGGCACGTCCAGACCGGTGCGCGATGTCAAACAGCTTGTTCGGCTTTTGACCGACCGCATCGACACCATCGATCCCGGCTTCGGCATCGAGATGATGGTTTTGACCGCCACCCATGCCGAGCCGCTTGTCGCTACGCAGGCCCGTTCTTCGCTTCTGGAGGAAGGCCGTGCGGAAATCGCCGATACGGTGGATGTCATCCTCAATCGCGGCCACCGGGTCTATCGTTATGCGGCGGTGGCAAGCGACGTGCCGGAACGCTCCCTTACTTCAGTTGCGGCGCTGGCGGCGGAGGATACGCTCGGCTGGCCCGGCCACTGGCCGCGTCCGGTCAGGCTTTTTGCTAGGCCGGAACCCATCGAGACGCTGGCGCTGCTGCCCGACCATCCGCCGCGTTATTTCCTCTGGAAAGGCGTGCGCCATAACGTGCGGCGCGCCGATGGGCCGGAACGGGTGTTCGGCGAATGGTGGAAACGTGACCGGGAAAAGGCCGCGGTGCGCGATTATTTCATGGTGGAAAACGAAGGCGGCGAGCGCTTCTGGATTTTCCGCTCCGGTGATGGCGAACATGCCGAAACGGGCTCGCAGGGCTGGTTCATTCACGGGGTCTTCGCATGAATACGCCGCGTTATGCCGAGCTGCAGGTGACCACCCATTTTTCCTTCCTGCGCGGGGCAAGCTCCTGCGAAGAGCTTTTCGAACAGGCCAAAAGCCTCGGCCTCGAGGCGCTTGGTATCGTGGACCGCAACAGTCTTGCGGGCATTCCCCGCGCTTATGAAGCCGCCAATAATCATGGCATCCGCCTCATCATCGGCTGTCGCCTCGATCTGGACGATGATCTTTCCGTGCTTGTTTACCCCATGGATCGCCCGGCTTACGGGCGGCTTTGCCGGCTGCTTTCCATCGGCAAGAAAAGGGGCGGCAAGGGCAAATGCCGGCTGGCTTGGGACGATCTCGTTGCCTATGGCGAAGGCCTGATCGTCGTGCTGCTCGCTGACCTCGCGGATGATCTCTGCGCACTGCGGCTGCGACGTCTCAAAGCCGCCTTTGCCGACAGGGCCTATATGGCACTCAGCCTCAGAAGACGCCCCAACGACCAGATGCGGCTTTTCGAGCTATCGGAGATGGCGCAGGTCGCAGGTGTACCGACTGTTGTCACCAATGACGTGCTCTTTCATGTGCCGGAGCGGCGAATGCTACAGGATGTCGTCACCTGCATAAGGCACAATTGCACCATCGACGAGGCGGGTTTCCGCCGCGAGCGCCACGCCGATCGTTACATGAAACCGCCGGAAGAGATGCATCGGCTGTTTGCCCGTTATCCCGAAGCGCTTTCCCGCAGTCTTGAAATTGCGAAACGCTGCAAATTTTCGCTGAAGGAACTGGTCTATCAATATCCCGAGGAGCGCAGCCTGCCGGGGCTGACGGCGCAGCAGGCGCTGGAGAAGATGGTCTGGGAAGCGGTGCCGGGGCGGTATCCGAAAGGTTTGCCTGAGAAGGTGGAAAAGGCGTTGCATCATGAGCTGGCGGTTGTCGGCAGGCTGCAATATGCTTCCTATTTCCTGACGGTGAATGCCATTGTCCGTTATGCGCGCTCAAAAGATATTCTATGTCAGGGACGTGGTTCGGCGGCCAATTCGGTTATCTGTTTTGTGCTTGGCATCACCGCCATCGATCCCGCTCTTTTCAGCAATCTCGTCTTTGAACGTTTCGTTTCCGAAAACCGGGGTGAGCCGCCGGATATCGACGTGGATTTCGAACACCAGCGGCGTGAAGAGGTCATTCAGTGGGTCTATGACACCTACGGCCGTGACAAGGCCGCACTCTGTTCCGTCGTTACCCGTTATCGCGGGCGTGGGGCGCTGCGCGATGTCGGCAAGGTTCTGGGCCTGCCGGAAGACCTGACGAAGCTTCTGTCCTCACAGGTCTGGCGCTGGAGCGAGGGTGTGGATGAGAAGCAGGTGAAGGAGCTGAACCTCAATATGGAGGACCGCCGCCTGAAGCTTGCCCTTGAACTGGCCAACCAGCTTGTCGGCACGCCGCGTCACCACAGCCAGCATCCGGGCGGCTTCGTTCTGACCCATGACAGGCTGGACGAGCTGGTGCCGATCGAACCCGCCGCCATGGATGATCGCCAGATCATCGAATGGGACAAGGACGATATCGATGTCGTGAAGTTCATGAAGATGGATTGCCTGGCGCTTGGCATGCTCTCCTGTATGAAGCGCGGCTTCGACATGCTGGAGGCACGCACAGGAGAAAAATACGATCTCGCCGCCATGCCGCCGGATGACGGGCCTACCTATGCCATGATCCAGAAGGCCGATACGCTTGGCACGTTCCAGATTGAAAGCCGGGCGCAGATGTCGATGCTGCCGCGCCTGAGGCCGAAGGAGTTTTACGACCTCGTCATTCAGGTTGCCATCGTTCGCCCCGGCCCCATTCAGGGTGATATGGTGCATCCCTATCTACGCCGCCGGCAGGGAAAGGAGCCGGTCCTTTTTCCGAAAAAAGAACTTGAAAGCGTCCTGGGAAAGACGATGGGTGTTCCGCTGTTTCAGGAGCAGGCGATGCGGATCGCCATGGATTGCGCCGGTTTCACCGCAGATGAAGCGGACCAGCTGCGCCGGGCCATGGCGACTTTCAAGAATGTCGGCACCATTTCCAAATTCAGGGAGAAACTGGTCACGGGCATGGTAGAGCGCGGTTATGAGCAGGAATTCGCCGAACGCATCTTCAAGCAGCTGGAAGGTTTCGGCAGTTATGGTTTCCCCGAAAGCCATGCGGCTTCCTTCGCGCTGATCGCCTATGCCTCCTCATGGCTGAAATGCCATCATCCCGATATTTTCTGTACGGCGCTTCTCAATTCGCAGCCCATGGGATTTTACGCCCCGGCGCAGATCGTGCGCGATGCGCGTGATCATGGCGTGGAGGTGCGCCCGGTCTGCGTCAATAACAGCCGTTTCGATTGCACGCTGGAACCGATAGGCAAGAGGGATGTCAATGGCAAAGAGCGTTATGCCGTGCGGCTCGGCATGCGTCTGGTGAAGGGGCTCTCCAACAAACATGCTGCCGATATCGTCGCCGGCCGGCAGGACCGGGCGTTTGCCTCAGTGGATGACCTCTGGCGACGGGCGGGCGTTCCCGCCGCCGCCCTTGTCTGTCTGGCGGAGGCGGATGCCTTTCTGCCGTCGCTTTCGCTTGCCAGACGCGAAGCGCTCTGGGCCATCAAGGCTTTGCGGGATGAGCCGCTGCCGCTTTTCGCCGCCGCTGCCATCAGGGAAAATGCTGTCGTGGACGAACTTCAGGAACCCGCCGTTGCGCTCCGGCCCATGACGGATGGCGGCGAGGTTGTGCAGGATTACGGTCATGTGGGGCTGACGCTGCGCGAACACCCCATGACCTTCCTGCGGCATGATCTTTCCCGCCGCCGCATCGTCACCTGTGCGGAGGCGGTGCGCGTTCGGGATGGCACATGGCTGGAAACGGCCGGTCTGGTGCTGGTGCGCCAGCGCCCCGGATCGGCAAAGGGCGTGATCTTCATGACGCTGGAGGACGAGACGGGCATTGCCAATGCGGTGCTGTGGGTCAAGACCTTCGAAAAATACCGGCGCGTGGTGTTGTCCGCCGGCATGGTCGGCATTTACGGCAAAATCCAGCGGGAAGGTGAGGTGGTGCATCTGGTCGCTCACCGGCTGACCGATCTGTCGGAGGCGTTGGCAAGCGTGGGCGAGCGCAACCGTGCCTTTCCCCTGCCTCATGGGCGGGGTGATGAGTTTCATCGCGGCATTCCGCCGGATGATCATCGCACCATCAGGAAGCGTCCGCCGCCTGCCATGGATGATGCGGAAGCGGTGGAGCGGATAAAGGTCATTTCCCGCAATTTCCACTGAGACACATTCCTATGCCGCATCCTCCAGCCCGGCCGTGTCCTTCCTGCGGAACTGGCTGGGCGGCGCGCCGAGCACACGTTTGAAGGCGCGGCTGAAGGAGGCTTCGGAATCGTAACCGAGCTTCTCCGCCGCCACTGTCACGCGCATGCCTTCGCGCAGCCACAGCCGTGCCTGGTGCATCCGCACACGCACCACATAACGGGCCGGGCTTTCACCCACAATGCGCGTGAAACGTTCCGCAAAACTGGAGCGGGATGCGCCCATCAGCGAGGCAAGCTCCTCCACGCTCCAGTCCCTTTCGGGGTTGAGGTGGATGGCGGCCAGCACCCGCCCGAGTTCGGGATTGCGCACGGCGGCCAGCCAGCCGCTGGAATCGCCGCAGCCATATTCCACCCATGTGCGGATCAAGGTTGCCGTAAGCACATCGGCAAGCCTTGCCAGAATGCCGCCCGCACCGACGCGGTTCAGTTCCACCTCGCGCGTCATGGCTTCAAGCAGATGGGGGATGGCCGGGTCACTTTTAGCCAGATCGCTGGTCAGCATCACATCCGGCATCAGCTGCAGCAGCGGGTGCAGATTGTCCATGTTGAACCGCATGGAAGCGGTAAAGGCCACGGTATCGCCGCCGGCGCTCGCGCATTGCAAGTCGAAAACGCCCTGGCACACTTCCCTCTTGCCGAAACGGTCGAAGGGGGAAGGCGTCACATTTTCGCCGCTGCCCAGCACATGGGCGTGGCCACGGGGCAGAAGCACGGCGTCGCCGCAGGTCAGCGTCAGCCATTCCCCGGAAGGTTTCTGCAATTTCGCCTGACCGACGCCGATGAAATGAAACCGCGCGGCTTCCTGTTCGGGAAAGGCCGTCGCCCAAGGGGTGGCCATGCGGCACCGGCCGTATTCGACACCATCGAGCCTCAGGCCACGCAACATTTCGGTCAGGGCATCATTCATGGCGCTCTCGCAAATTCGGATGTTTGGTTAAGGAATATGGATTTTCTAGCATGGAAACGCCGAGATGTCACGATAGCTTATGTGCATCGATTTGCGGTTGTTGAACCGGACTCCCACCGGTTTCACCATTTCGCCTTTCCGTTTCAGGACGCATTCCGGGAATGCGCATCAGGAGATTTTCATGAACAACCGGACCATAAACGAGCTTGAATATGTGCCGCGCAAGACAGAGCCGGATGCGAAATGGGCGGCCGTGGTTTCGCTTTCGCTCGGCGTTTTCGGGCTGGTGACGGCGGAATTCCTGCCGGTCAGCCTTCTTACGCCGCTTTCGGCCGATCTCGCTGTCAGCTCCGGCATCGCCGGTCAATCCATCACCGTTACGGCGCTGGTCGCGGCGGTCGCCGGCCCCGGCGTCGTCATCGGCACACGCAGCACCGACCGCCGCTGGACATTGCTTGGGCTAACCACGCTGCTGATCATTTCCAGCACGCTGGCCGCCTTCGCCAACGGTCTTTTCATGCTGTTCGCCTCGCGCGTCCTGCTCGGCATCGGCCTTGGCGGCTTCTGGGCCATGTCGGCGGCGCTGGCGCTGAGGCTCGTGCCGCTTGAGAAGATGCCGCGCGCCATGGCCATTATCCTGACAGGGGTTTCGGTCGCTACCGTCTGTGCAGCGCCGGTGGGCGCATGGATCGGCGCGACGCTTGGCTGGCGCTCGGCCTTTGTGGTTGCGGGCGCGCTGGGTGTCATCGCACTTCTCGTGCAATTGCTCACCGTTCCGTCGCTGCCGCCGGCTGGCGCACCCGGTCTTTCCACCATGTTCCGCCTGTTGCAGCGGCCGCAGGTTCGGATCGGCCTTCTGACGACGCTGTTCATCGTTGCGGGTCATTTTGCCGGTTTCACCTATGTCCGTCCGTTCCTGGAAGATGTGACGCTTCTTGGCGTCGAGGCGATTTCGCTCGTCCTTCTGGTTTATGGTGTCGGCGGCTTTTTCGGCAATCTCTTCGGTGGTTTCCTTTCCGAGAAAAATACGGCATGGGCCGTGACATTTGCGGCGACTCTCATCGCGGCATCGGCCTCCGTTCTGGTCATTGCGGGTGCGTCGCCCCTGATTGCCGGCCTTGCCATCGCCTCCTGGGGCTTCGCATTCGGTGCGCTTCCGGTCAGTGTGCAGAGCTTCATCACGCGGGCCGCTTCCGATGAAGCGGAAAGCGCCGGTGCGCTGCTGCTCACCACGTTCCAGATCGCCATTTCCAGCGGTGCGGTTCTGGGCGGCCTGCTGATCGATCTTCAGGGGGCGACGATGGTCTTCGTCTTCGTGGCGATTGCCGCCCTTCTCGGCGCATCGCTGATGGCGTCGCGCCGTGGCGTGGTGCCGCAGGTCGAGGCATCGCAGGGGTAATTGGTTGGAGAAAACGGACCCGCATTCCTGCGGGTCCTACTCCTCCTCAAACCGTCTTGATCGCATTCTGCGTCCGATCTTTACCGACCTCGATCACGTGGCGCATGGCTTTCACCGCCGCATCCGCGTCACGCGCCGCAATCGCATGCACGATGCGCAGATGATTGGACGCGATTTCGGCGATGGTGCCAGGCGAAGCGGCCGGCGACGAGAGCTGGAAGGAAATGGCAAGTGCTGCTTCGATCAGCCCGCTTGCCGAGCGCATGAAGGGGTTGCCGGACATATGCGCCACGGCGAGGTGGAATTCGAGATCGACCTTGGCGATGCTTTCCGGCGTATGTTTCGGATTGTCGAATTTGGCGGCGATGACGTAAAGCGAAACGATATCGTCATTGGAGGCCTGCAGGGCCGCTGCTGCTGCCGCTGCCGGCTCCAGCGCCAGACGGATCTCCGCCAGATGCGTGACGAATTCCTGGTCTATGCCGGCCTCGCAGCGCCAGCCCAGTACATCCGGATCGAAGAAGTTCCAGCTTGAGCGGTCGAGAACGCGGGTGCCCACTTTCGCCTTGGGCTCCACCAGCCGCTTGGCCGCCAGCGTCTTCATGGTTTCGCGCAGCACGGTGCGCGAGACGCCGAAGCGCATGGACAGTTCCGCGTCATTGGGCAACAGGGAGCCTTCCGCAATTCTGCCCGAGACGATGGCGCTGCCGAGTTCGGAGACCACATGGGCGTGGCTGTTCCGGCGTTTTCGCCCGCTTATCGTCGTTTCGAGCAGCCCCAAGCAAGCCTCCCTTGGTGGTTATGCCGGGTGTGGCCCGGCCAGTCTCCTGTTTGAATACCAGATGATTGCGCGCTGCAACACGATGAAGACGAAAAGCAGCACACCGATGACGATTTTCGTCCACCAGGAGGAAAGCGTCCCGTCAAAAACGATGTAGGTCTGGATCAAGCCCTGGATCAGCAGGCCGATGAAAGTGCCCGCTACCAGCCCCGTGCCGCCGGTCAGAAGCGTGCCGCCGATCACGACCGCGGCGATGGCGTCGAGTTCAACGCCCACCGTCGCCAGCGAATAGCCCGACGAGGTGTAGAGCGTATAGACGATGCCGGCGAGGCCGGAGAGAAAGCCGGACAGCGCATAGATGCCAATGGTCGTTGCGCCGATCGGCACGCCCATCAGCTCCGCCGATTGCGGATTGCCGCCGAGCGCATAGATATTGGCGCCGAAGCGGGTGCGGCTGGCGATCAGCATGCCGGCGGCAAAGACGAGAAGCATTAGCATGGCGAGCGCCGTCAGCCTGCCGCCGCCCGGGAAGCGGTAATAAAAGCCCTGTATCGCATCGATGAACGGATGCGAGATCGGCACTGACTGGGTGGAGATAAGGTAAGCCGCGCCGCGCGCCAAAAACATGCCGGCCAGCGTCACCACGAAGGGCGGGATGGACAGGAAACGGATCATCGCCCCCATCAGGCAGCCGAACAATGTCGAGACCACCAGCACGATGGCGAAGGCCAGCAGCGGATGGATATTATAGGTGCCGACCATGACGGCGACGAAGACGCTGGTAAAGGCGATGACCGAACCGATGGAAAGATCGATGCCGCCCGACAGGATGACGAAGGTCATGCCGACGGCCGCGATGCCGAGGAAGGCATTGTCGGTCAGAAGGTTGCCGATCACCCGCGTGGAAAAGATCGCCGGATATTGCAGCACGCAGAGGAGATAGGCGATGACGAAGATCGTCAGGGTGGTGAGGAAGGGCAGGTTGCGGCTGTGGATCATCGCGCGGTTCCTTCCTTGGTCATGCCATTGGTGGCCGCCGGTTTAGCGTGTGGCTTGGGCGCTTTCACGAAGCCAAGCACCGTCATGATTGCCGGCGATTGTAGCGTCAGCACCACCATGATGATGCCGGCCTTGATGATGAGGTTGAATTCCGGCGGAAAGCCCGAAACGAGAATGCCGGTATTGATGGTTTGGATGATCAGCGCGCCGATCAGCGAGGCGGTGATGGAGAAGCGCCCGCCATTCAGCGACGTGCCGCCGATGACCACCGCAAGGATCGCGTCCAGTTCGAGCCATAGCCCGGCATTATTGGCATCCGCGCCGCGAATATCGGCGGTGACGATCATGCCAGCGATGGCCGCGCAGAGGCCGGAAACCGCATAGACGAAAAACAGCAGGAAGCGGGCTCGCACCCCGGCAAGCGCTGCGGCGCGGCGATTGATGCCGGTCGCCTCGATCAGGAAACCGAGCGCGCTCTTGCGCACCAGAAGGCCGATCAACAGGGCCGCTGCAACCCAGATGATGACCGGCAGCGGAATGCCTGCGAACGAGCCGGAACCGATGGCGGAAAAGCTGTCATTGTTGAAGGTTAGAATGACGCCTTCGGTAATAAGCTGGGCGATGCCGCGCCCTGCCACCATCAGGATCAGCGTGGCGATGATCGGCTGTATGTCGAGAAAGGCGACCAGCACGCCGTTCCACAACCCGCAGGCAATGCCCACCGCAAGCGAGATGACGATGACCGAGGGAATGGAATGGCCATTACTGATGAGCGTGGCCGCGACCGCGCCGCAGATGGCGATGACGGCGCCGATGGAAAGGTCGATGCCCTTGGTGGCGATGACCAGCGTCATGCCGATGGTCAAAAGCGCGACCGGTGCGGCACGCACGAGAATATCCACCAGACTGCCATAGAGCCTGCCGTTCTGGAACGAGACATGCAGGAAACCCGGCGAAAGGATTGTTATCGCTGCCAGAATGATGAAGAACGCGGCAAGCTGGGGAGCAAGCCTTTTCAGGCGTCGTGTCACTGCTGCCATCATGCCGCCTCCGTTTTTGCCGCATCGGCAATCGCCCGCATGATGTTGTCGGCGGTCACTTCGCCGCCCTTCAATTCGCTGACATGGCGGCGGTCAGAGAGCACGACCACACGATGGGCGACGGCGGTAAGCTCTTCCAGCTCGGAGGAGATGACGACGAGCGACATGCCCTCGCTGCAGAGTTTTTCTATCATTTTCAGGATTTCCGCATGCGCGCCGATATCGATGCCGCGTGTCGGCTCGTCGAGGATCAGAAGCCGGGGATGGGTGGCGAGCCAGCGCGCCAGAATGGCCTTCTGCTGGTTGCCGCCGGACAGGAATTTGATCGGCCGCTCGGGGTCGGCCGGGCGGATATCGAGCGACTTGATAAAGCTTTCGGCCAGTTCCGCCTTCTGTCGGCGCGAGAGCGGCCGTGCCCAGCCCTGCCGCGCCTGAAGCGCCAGCGCGATATTATCGGTGACGGAAAAGTCGCCAATGATGCCATCGGTCTTGCGCTCTTCCGGACAGAAACCGAAACCGGCGGTAATGGCGGCTTCCGGCGAAGAAATCGCCACCGTCTGACCGTCGATGACAGCCTTTCCGGTATCCGGCCGGTCGATGCCGAACAGCAGGAAGGCTGTTTCCGTCCGGCCGGAACCCAGCAGCCCGGCGACACCGACGATTTCGCCGGGGCGGATGCCGAGATCGAAGGGGGCGATGCTGCCGCGTTTGCCGTAACCTTCGAAACGGATCGGCGGCTCGCCCTCGGCAACCGTATCTTCGGTCGCCTGATGTTCATGGGTGATGTGCTGAAGCTCGCGGCCGAGCATCATCGAGATCAGTTCGGAACGGGGCAGGCTGCCGATATCGCGGGTGCCGACGAGGCGGCCGTTGCGCAGCACCGTCACTCGGTCGGCGATGTCATAGACCTGATTGAGGAAGTGGGTGATGATGACGATGCCGATGCCGCGTGCGCGCAGGTCTCTCAAGACGCCGAACAGCATCTCGACTTCATGGGCATCAAGGCTGGCAGTCGGCTCGTCCAGCACCAGCACCTTGCCGGAAAGATCCACAGCGCGGGCAATGGCGATGATCTGGCGGATGGCCACCGAATAGCTGGAAAGCAGCGCGTTGACGTCGATGGACAACCCGTACTGGGCAAGCAGCGCCTGCGAATTCTTCTGCATCGTGCTGCGGTCGATCAGCCCGAAGCGGCGCGGCTGGCGGCCGAGAAACAGGTTTTCGGCAACCGTCAGGTTTTCGAGAAGGTTCACTTCCTGATAGACAGTGCCGATGCCCAGCGCCTGCGCCTCGCCGACATTGGCGGGCGAAATCTCTGCACCCTCCAGAAAGATCGAACCGCTGTCGCGGTGATAAACCCCGGTCAGGATTTTGATGAGCGTCGATTTACCCGCGCCGTTTTCGCCGA
Source organism: Agrobacterium sp. 22-226-1 (assembly GCF_053522345.1). Classification (NCBI taxonomy): domain Bacteria; kingdom Pseudomonadati; phylum Pseudomonadota; class Alphaproteobacteria; order Hyphomicrobiales; family Rhizobiaceae; genus Agrobacterium; species Agrobacterium sp. 22-226-1. Next base: position 318,560 of record NZ_JBNWCP010000002.1, on the reverse strand, counting down.
GCAGGGCATGGATTTCACCATGTCCAAGCGAAAAATCGACGCCATCGAGCGCCGTGATCCCCAAAAAGGATTTGCCGATGGCGCGTGCTTCCAGAAGTGGTGCCGTTTCGGACATTGAGCAGGTTCCGCATGAAGAATGCCATGATGGAGCGGCACGAACGACGCGCCGCTCCTTCCGAAGAATGGGTTGTCAGTAACCCAGACCCTTCTTCGCCTCGTAGACCTTCATCGGGTCATCGGACGCCGTGTAGAGCTTGGATTCAGTCTGAATCCACTTCGGGGGGGCCTTCTTGTCCTTCAGATAGGCTTCGAGCGCGTCGAAGGCGGGGCCGGCCATATCAGGCGTCAGTTCGACGGTGGCGTTGGCTTCGCCGGCCGCCATGGCCTTGAAGATATCAGGCACGGCATCGATGGAAACGACCTTGATGTCGGTTCCGGGCTTCAGGCCGGCTTCCTTGATCGCCTGGATCGCGCCGACGGCCATGTCGTCATTATGAGCGTAGACCGCACAGATATCCTTGCCGCCGCCTTCGGCCTTGATGAAGCTTTCCATCACTTCCTTGCCCTTGGTGCGGGTGAAGTCACCCGTCTGCGAGCGCGCGATCTTGATGTTCTTGTGCGAGGCAATCGCCTCTTCGAAGCCCTTCTTGCGGTTGATGGCGGGCGAAGAGCCGGTCGTGCCCTGCAATTCAACGACCTTGCAGTCCTTGGAACCGACATCCTTGACCAGCCAGTCGCCGGCAACCTTGCCTTCATGAACCTGATCGGAGGTTACGGCGGTGAGGTAAAGATCGTCAGAAGCCTCGATCTGGCGGTCGAGCAGGATGACAGGGATTTTTTCTTCCTTGGCTTCCTTCAGTACGGCGTCCCAGCCGGTTGCGACGACCGGAGCGATCAGGATCGCATCGACGCCCTGCGCGATGAAGCCGCGAACGGCCTTGATCTGATTTTCCTGCTTCTGCTGCGCGTCGGCGAATTTCAGCGTGACGCCGCGCTTCTCCGCCTGCTGCTTGGTGACGGTTGTTTCAGCCGCGCGCCAGCCGGATTCCGAACCGATCTGCGAGAAGCCGACGGTGAGCGATTGTGCGGAAACACTGGATGCAAGGCATGCGGAAACGGCGACAGTGAATGCCGCAAGAGCTTTTCTCATCTTATCCTCCCAGAGATGATGTCAGCGTGACGGCGACACTATGAGCATATAGTAATACTCTTGAAAAGTGGTTTTTTAGCCTTTTCGCAATTTGGCTTTCACGAACTGCGACTAAATTTGTCATAAAATACAATAAATCAATGGTTTGGTTGGAAATAAATTATACTCTTTCCCTGTCTGAACACGCCGAAAATGGCCCGCAATGTGGCTTGACAGTCAATGACGGCATCTAATAGTAATATAAATAAAGATAATCAGACTGAGGCGGAGTGCCGGGCCATCGGGCCAGGCGCATTCCGGCAAGGCAGGGAGGAAGAGGCCGTTGCGCGACACCGGTATCATCGTAAATGCCGAAAAATATTCGGCTAAAGCTGAAGAACAGCTCCAAATCACTCGTCTGGGGCTGCTCTGTCGGTTATGCGTGATCTCCGAAAGCTGATTCCATTTTCCTTGCGCACAACATAAGCTTGTCGCATTTCGTAATATTTTACCGTTGGCCACTTCCGGCTGGAGACCCGCATCATGACTACATCCGACAATCTTCCCGCAACTCAGGGCAAGGGAGGCAAGCTTCGCTCGCGCGCGTGGTTCGACAATCCCGCCAACGCGGATATGACCGCGCTTTATCTCGAGCGTTACATGAACTTCGGTCTCAGCCAGGCCGAGCTTCAGTCCGATCGCCCGATCATCGGCATTGCGCAGACCGGTTCGGACCTTTCGCCCTGCAACCGCCACCATCTGGAACTGGCAAACCGCCTGCGCGAAGGCATCCGTGAAGCGGGCGGCATCGCCATCGAATTCCCGGTGCATCCGATCCAGGAAACCGGCAAGCGCCCGACCGCCGGTCTCGACCGCAACCTTGCCTATCTCGGCCTCGTGGAAGTGCTTTACGGCTATCCGCTCGATGGCGTCGTCCTGACCATCGGCTGCGACAAGACCACGCCTGCCTGTCTTATGGCGGCGGCCACCGTCAATATTCCGGCCATCGCCCTTTCCGTCGGTCCCATGCTGAACGGCTGGTTCCGTGGCGAGCGCACCGGTTCCGGCACCATCGTCTGGAAGGCGCGCGAATTGCTGGCGAAGGGCGAGATCGATTATCAGGGCTTCGTTAAGCTCGTCGCCTCGTCGGCTCCCTCCACCGGTTATTGCAACACCATGGGCACGGCGACGACCATGAACTCGCTTGCCGAGGCGCTCGGTATGCAGCTTCCGGGCTCCGCCGCCATCCCGGCGCCTTACCGCGACCGTCAGGAAGTCTCCTACCTTACCGGCCTGCGCATCGTTGAAATGGTCAAGGAAGACCTGAAGCCTTCCGATATCATGACCAAGGATGCCTTCATCAACGCCATCCGCGTCAACTCGGCCATCGGCGGCTCCACCAATGCGCCGATCCATCTGAACGGCCTCGCACGTCACGTCGGCGTCGAGCTGACGGTGGATGACTGGCAGACCTATGGCGAAGACGTGCCGCTGCTCGTCAACCTGCAGCCGGCCGGTGAATATCTCGGCGAGGATTATTACCATGCCGGTGGCGTTCCCGCCGTCGTCAATCAGCTGATGAACCAGGGACTGATCATGGAAGACGCCATGACGGTCAACGGCAAGACCATCGGCGACAATTGCCGTGGTGCGATCATCGAAGACGAAAAGGTCATCCGCCCCTATGAGCAGCCGCTCAAGGAGCGCGCCGGCTTCCGCGTTCTGCGCGGCAACCTGTTCTCCTCCGCTATCATGAAGACCAGCGTGATTTCGGAAGAGTTCCGCAACCGTTACCTCTCCAACCCGAACGATCCGGAAGCCTTTGAAGGGCGCGCCGTGGTGTTCGACGGTCCGGAGGACTACCATCACCGCATCGACGATCCGTCGCTGAAGATCGACGCCAACACCATCCTCTTCATGCGCGGCGCAGGCCCCATCGGTTATCCGGGTGCAGCGGAAGTGGTGAACATGCGCGCGCCGGATTATCTCCTGAAGGAAGGCGTCAATTCGCTGCCCTGCATCGGCGATGGCCGCCAGTCTGGCACATCTGGCAGCCCGTCCATCCTCAACGCTTCCCCGGAAGCGGCGGCCGGTGGCGGTCTCGCCATCCTGCAGACGGGCGACCGCGTCCGCATCGACGTGGGCCGCGGCAAGGCGGATATCCTGATTTCCGGCGAGGAACTGGCCAAGCGTTACGAGGCGCTGTCGGCTGAGGGCGGTTACAAGTTCCCCGATCACCAAACACCATGGCAGGAAATCCAGCGCGGTATCGTCAGCCAGATGGAAACCGGCGCGGTTCTGGAACCGGCGGTGAAGTATCAGCGCATCGCTCAGACCAAGGGCCTGCCGCGCGACAACCACTAAGGTCAGGCGGTTTTTGCCGACCGCTTTTTAGTCGGCCCCGGGGTAAAACCCGGGGCCGAAACATTTTGAATACCGTGCTTCGCAACCGCGTGAACCGTGCGGGCGGCCGAAGAGCGCGATAGCATCATTGCTTACCTGCCTACTTCCCCGATGGGGCTGCCGGCTTTCCCAGATATGGCAGGAAGAACATGTAAAGCCCGCTGAAAACAAGCAAAGTCAGCGGCACCAGCGGAGCATAAACGATCGCCGGCGGCGTCGGGCCGAAGGCCATCGAAGCGAAGTTCGCCAGAATGGTGACGGTCAGCAGAATGCCCAGCCACCGATGGCCCTGCCTTATCCAGTTTCGCAAGATCAAAGTTGCCCCCAAGAAAAAACATCCATGATGGAATGTGACACATCGGCGCTTCAGCGGGCCTGAACGAGCTTCCAGCCATTGCCGGAAGGATCGCGGAAGCTCGCATCCACCGAGCCGTAGCGGGCAATCGGTTCCTGGGTGAATTCGACGCCGCGTTTGTGCATGGCGTCAAAGGCTTTCTGGCAATCCTCGACCACCAGAACCAGCGGTGGCATGGCTCCTTTGGCCACGGCTTCATTCAGATCCTGCGCCGTCGCCTCGTCAACGGTCGGGGCCTGCGGCCGAAACAGGCCGAGCTGGAAATCCGGCTGGTCCGGATGCTGCACGGTCAACCAGCGATAATCGCCGTTGCGTGCGTCCGTATGCAGACGAAATCCGACTTTTTCGACATAAAATTGCAGCGCTTCGTCCTGGTCATGAACATACAGCCCGACGAGTTGAACACCATTTTTCATGAGCTATCTCCCTTTCACTCACCGTGCCTACCGCTTTCCGTTCGCCGGCGCTTCTCCGAAACTGCGATTGTGAGATGGGGGCGATGCGCGGCGCTGACGAAGCAATGGGGAACCTGCTCAAGATCGGCAGGCAAAAGCCGCATCCTGCGCCGCAATTCACTCGGGTTTTCCCCCGTCACGTCGCGGAAAACACGGCCGAACGTGCCGATGCTGTTCCAGCCGGTTTGCAGTGCGATCTCGATGACCGGAAGATCCGTGTCACGCAACAACGCCACGGCGCGCTCCACCCGGCGGGTCAGCAGATAGCGGTGAGGGGGTATGCCGAAAGCATCGCGAAACGATCTCGCGAAGTGCGCCTGCGAGGCGCCGCTGACGCTTGCAAGGCGTGAAACAGGCCACGCCTCATGGGGTGCCGCGTCCATATGATCCTTGGCCCGCAGAAGGCGGCGCAGCAGTTTCAAGTCTCTGTTTGCAGAGTTCTTTTCATTTCCGGACCGGCGCATGCGGCAATCATTGAAGGAACCGGCGGTCCTTGGCAAGGTTCATGCCTGCAAGCCGCTGTGAGTGGTTCAGATCACCGGGTAAAGCGACCAGAAGAACAGTTCATATTCCTGATCGCGCTCATCATCGTGCGACTCGTCGTCGGGTCTGCGCGGCATTTTGTCCTGAAACTCAGTCTCCACCCGCTCATTGACGACGGGCATCCTTCGGCCGATGCCAAAGAGGTCAAAGGAGAGCATGTTGAACCCTGCTACCATGGCCATTTCCCTTCTTCACGCGAGTTAACGTAGCGTTAAGTTTCGCGCGTTGCCATGATTTCGTCAAGATTGGCCGAGGAATTTGTCTACCATTTTTAACAACAATGTCGTGACTGACATTCCAACGCTGCCGGATTTGGCGAAATGAACGTTTATCGGCGCGGTCAAACGTCGTCAGAATAGGCTTTTTCAGTCGCTTCCATTGCGGAATCGGTATCTGCGGCATGGCCGAGGCTTTTCAGGGCGCTGGAGAAGGCCGCGATATTGGCTTTCACCGCCTCCGGATGCGCCCGCCGACCGGTGTGATTGAGCCTTATCAGCCGTTCCGCGCCGGGGCCGACACCGGCGGAAATATCTGCGCCCTGCTTTTGGGATGCAGCAGCGAGGAATGCCTTGGCTTCCAGGGTATCCGGCAGGATCGCCGCGGAAACGAGGGCGGAGGCGTGCGCCTCTTCCACCCATGTCGGGATACCGAGCGCCCTGATGCCGTTCCGGGTGGCCGACGCCGCTCTTTCATGACGTTCATTGGCGGATGCCAGACCTTCCGCCTCTATCCGGTCGAGGGCGGCCTCCAGCGCGTAGAATTCCAGCGGAGCAGGCGTTCCGGGCAGCGCGCCGCGGCCGGCATCGAGCCAGAGTTTCTTCTGGTCCAGAAGCGAGAGCATGGAGTTTTCCGGCGCCTCACCATGAGAAAGAAGCTCCCACGCTTTTTCGCTGACGGAAATGGCGGAAACCCCCGCCGGGCCGGACAGCGCCTTTTGCGGGCCGATGACGGCGATATCGATACCCAGCCGGTCGACCTCGAAGGCATGGCCGCCGATGGAGGCGACGGCATCAACGAGCGTGACGATACCCCTTTGCCGAGCGAGCGCGGCAATGGCGGGCAGGGGGTTGAGAATGCCGCTTGCCGATTCCGCATGGACGATGGCGAGAAGATCGAAGCCCGGCCCCTCGTTCAGCGCCCGCTCCACCTCCTCCAGCGTGACCGGCTTCGCCGGGCTGGCGGCCAGGTTGCGCACCGTCGCACCGCCTCTATTGAGCCAGCCGCCGAACCATGCGCCATAGGGGCTGGTGACGATGTTGAGCGCTCTAAGACCCGGTCGGGCAAGGCTCATCGCCGCCGCTTCGAGTGCCAGTACGGCTTCCGCCTGTATGAGAAGGACGTCGTTCCCCGTGCCCATCAACGCTGCCAGCCGGTCAGCCAGGGTGGCGTAACGCTCCGCGGGAAAAGCGGGCGGGTCGAGCAGCAATGCATAATCCGGAACGGGCATGTCTTTTCCTTACGGGGCAATGGTCAGGCGCGGTGCGGCGTCGATCAGGGTTCTGGCGGTCGAGGATTGCGGCGCCGAGACGATATTTCTCGTCCTGCCGATTTCAACGATCCGCCCCGCTTCCATGATGGCGACGCGGTGGCAGACGGCCCGGATGACTGCGAGATCATGGGAAACGAAAATACAGGAAACGGCCGTCTCCCGCTGTATTTCCACCAGCAGTTCGAGGATTTGCCGGCGAACCGAAACATCGAGCGCGGAGACAGCTTCGTCCAGAATGAGAAGCGACGGTTTGAGTGCAATGGCCCGTGCAATCGCGACACGCTGCCTTTGGCCGCCGGAAAGCTCGAAGACCGAACGGCCGGCATAGCTGGCGGGCAGGCCCACGCGCTCGAGAAGGCGGCGTATTTCCGCCGCACGCTCGCGTTTTTTGACCATGCGATGAATGCGCAAGGGTTCACCGATGGCATCCTCGACGCTGGCGCGCGGATTGAGGGCGCCATGCGTGTCCTGAAACACCATCTGCATATGCTGGCGGGCGGCGCGAAGCTGCCCGCTGCCCAGCGCCAGCCAGTCGCGGCCTTTGAAATGGATCGTGCCTTCATCGGCCGGGATCAGCCGCATCAGAATGCGCGCCAGCGTCGATTTCCCGCAGCCGGAGGGACCGGCAAGCCCCAGCGTCTCGCCGGGCTGAAGCGAAAAGGAGATGTCGGAAAGCGCCGCCACCGTTCTTGCGCCGGTGCGATAGGTTTTCGACAGTCCGTCGACGTTCAGAAGGGCTTCGTTCATGACGCGGCCTCGCTGATGAGCGGTGGCGTGGAAAGATCGAGATAATCGGCAAGCAGCGCACGCGTATAGTCATGGCTGGGTGCGGAAAGCACCCGCCGCGTCGGGCCGTGTTCCACCAGCAGCCCCGCGCGCAGAACCGCGATCTCGTCGGCAAGGCTGGAAGCAAGGCCGATATCATGGGTGATGAAGACCAGCGTTTTGTTTTCCTGCCGCACCAGATCGTCCAGCAACGTGGTGATGGCGGCCTGACTGACCGTATCGAGCGCGCTCGTGGCCTCGTCGGCAATCAGGATCGAAGGACTGGCGGCAATGGCGGCGGCGATCGCCACGCGCTGCCTCTGGCCGCCGGAAAGCTGGTGCGAATAGGCGGCAAGCAGATGGGAAGGATGCGGCAGCCGCGCCCGGTCCAGAAGGTCGCGGGCAAGATCGCGGGCTTGCCTCCATGACAGGCCGAGATGCCGCACGGCGCCTTCCGCCACCTGTTCGCCGATGGTGAGAACCGGGTTGAGTGTCGCGCCGGTATCCTGAAAGATCGTGCCGATGTCGCGTCCGGGCTGTGGCCTGCCGCGAAACGGGCCGCTATCGCGGCTCCAGGAAATATCGCCGGAAACCCGCGCATTGCTGGGAAGAAGCCCGGCAATGGCTCTACCAAGCGTGGATTTTCCCGAACCGCTTTCGCCGATGATCGCCAGCCTTTGCCCCTGCCGGATCGTCAGCGAAACATTCTGCAAGGCCGGTGCATCGCCTGCCGCATAAAAAGCGCTGAGATCGTCGATCCGGCACAGCGCATTTCCGCTCATGGCGCTTTCCTCCTCGTCGCCATCGCCCTGTTGATTCCTTCGCCGAGAAGGTAGACGCCGAGAACGGTGATCAGAAGGCCGATGCCGGGGATGACGGACAAAAACGCGGCCGAGCGCAGGACGTTGCGTCCTTCGGCGATCATGGAACCCCAGGTAACGATATTGGGGTCGCCAAGCCCGAGGAAGGACAGCGCAGCCTCGGTGAGGATGGCTGCCGCGACGATGATGGCGGCCAGCGCCAGAACTGGCGGCAGGGCATTCGGTAAAATCTGCCGGAAGGCGATTTCCAGCGGGTGCATGCCGATGGCGCGGGCGGATTGAACATAATCGCGCTCGCGTATGCTCAACACCTGCGCCCGCATCAGCCGCGCCGGATCCGCCCATGCGCCGAGCGCAATGGCAAGAATGACGATGGGCATGGAGGGGCCGATGGTGCTGACGAAGGCGAGCGCGAGCAGGAAATTCGGCACGATCTGGAAGGCGTCGGTGACGCGCATCAATGCTTCATCCACGAGGCCGCCGGCAAATCCGGCAATGGTGCCGATGACGGTGCCGATAACCAATGCGGCGGCGGCAGCACCCATGCCGACGAGCAGGGAGGCCTGCGCGCCATGGGCAAGTTCGGCCAGCACGTTGCGGCCCAGCCGGTCGGTGCCCAGGGGCAGGGTGGCATCCGTAAAGGGTGCGATCAGCGGCTCGCCGACGATGGCCAGCGGGTCGCCCGGAAAGAAGAGGGGGGCGGCAAGCGCCGTCATGGCAAGCGCCACCAGAATGATGGTGCCCGTGGCGCCTTCGAAACTGCGCAGCAGCCGGAGAGCGAAACTCATGCCTGTCGCTCCCCGCTGCCGATGCGCGGATCGAGAACGGCATAGACAATATCGACGGCGAGATTGACGAGAATGACGAAGACGGCGCTTGTCAGAATAATGCCCATCAAAAGCGGCGTGTCGCGGCCGCTGACCGCCTCCTGCGCCAGCCGGCCGAAACCGGGAATGGCGAAGACGCTTTCGATCACCACGCTGCCGCCCAGCATGGTTGCGGCCTGCAGGCCCAGCACGGTAACAAGCGGAAGAGCGGCGTTGCGCGCGACATGGCGCAGCACGATCCGCCGTTTGGAAAGCCCCTTGGATTGCGCAAAAAGCACGAAATCCAGCGGCCAGACCGCCGCCATGGCAGTGCGCATGACGCGCAGGAAAAGCGCGAGATAAACGAGGCCGAGGCTGGCGACCGGCAGCACGAGATGGCGGGCAATATCGAGCGCCCTTGCAAATCCCTGCTTGCCCGAGGCGATGGTTTCGATGCCTGAGGTGGGCAGCCATTTGAGTTGAACGGCAAAGACGATGGCCAGCACGAGGCCGAGCCAGAAGCCGGGCGTGGCGTAAAGCGCCAGCGAAAGCGTTGAAAGCACGCGATCCGTCAGCCCCCCGGGACGCGCGCCGGCCACGATGCCAAGCCCGGTGCCGAGGATGAAGGCGAATGTGGTGGCGCTGCCCATCAGGAGAAGCGTGTTCGGCAATCGCTCGAGGATCAGCCCCAGCACCGGCCGGTCGAAGGCAAGCGACCAGCCGAGATCGAGCCGCAGCACCGAGCTGGCATAGAGCCAGAAACGGGCAAATACCGAACCGCTCAGGCCGTATTGTTCGCGCAACACATCCCTGAGCCCGGCATCGCCGCCGCCAATGGAGACGAGATAGGCGTCCACCGCGTCTCCGGATGCATTTTCAAGCAGTACGAAAGTGAAGATGAGAACGATCAGCAGCACCGGAATGGCGCTGACTGCCCTTCGCTTCAGCAATGTTACCGCACGCTTCACGATGCGTCCTTACGTATCGACCGCCGTATCCGCCCAGTTGGAAACGGCCCAGCGGGGATTGCTGGCGACATGTTTGACCGTATCGCGCGCCACCGTGATGAAGCCCCATTCGGCAACGTTGATCAGCGGCAGATCGGCGGCGACCTGCTTCTGGAAATCCTTGTAAAGCGCCGTGCGTGCGGCGGTATCGACCGTTATCGCCGCCTTGTCGATCAATTCGTCCAGCGTCTTGTTCTCGTAACCGCCCTGGTTGGAGAAGCCGACGCCCGCCGCAATGCCGGAACGCACGAGAATGGTGGTGGAAATTGCCGGGTCGCCGCGGAAGACCGGAGGCGCGATGGCAAGGTCGAAGGCGTGATCGGTGTAGACGGCCTTCTGGTGAGCGGCTGAATCATTATTGACCAACTCGGCATCGATGCCGATTTCCTGCAATGCCTGACGAAGATAGGAGCCGAACTGCCTGGTTTCATTGAAATAGGGCGCCGGCAGAAGTTTCAGCGAGAAACGTGTTCCGTTCGGGCCGCGTCCATAACCCGCCTCGTCCAGCAGGGCATTGGCCTTGGCCACATCGAAATCATAGGTCTCGACATCGTCGGTGTAGAATTCAGGGGCGTTCTTCGGCACCAGGCCTGTGGATGCCGTGGCGTAACCGAGGAAGACCTTGTCGATGACGAATTTTTTGTCGATGGCGTGGGCGATGGCCTTTCTGACCTTGAGATCGGCCAGTTCCTTGCGACGATGGTTGATTTCGACCACCAGCTGATAGGTCAGCGCCTCGTAACCATCGGCAATGACCTTGATGCCAGGCACCTTCGAGATGCGGTCGAGATCGGCCAGAGGCACGGCGGAGAAGGCGGCGAGCTGGATTTCCTCCGCTTCGAGCGCGGAAGCCGCACCCGCCCGGTCCGGCAGGACGCGGTAGATGATCTCTTCGAGCTGCGGTTCGTCCTTGCCCCAGTAATTGGGATTGCGGGTCAGACGATAATATTCGCCGGGCTTGTATTCGGCAAAGACGAAAGGCCCGGTGCCGACCGGTTTGGTATTGGCCGGGTTGGTGGCGATATCGGTGCCTTCATAAAGATGTTTCGGCACGACGCTGGTAACGACCGGCAGCGCGTTGCGGATGAGCTGGAAGGGTGTCGGCTTGGAGAAGCGGAAGATCGCCGTGTGTTCATCCGGCGTATCCACCTTCTCGAGATTGGCGAAGACCAGCCGTCCGAGATTCTGCAGCGGTTTCCAGATGGAGAGCGCCGAAAAGGCGACATCCGCCGAGGTGAACGGCTTGCCGTCATGCCAGGACACGCCTTCGCGCAGCTTGAAAGTGGCGCTGAGACCGTCATCCGATCCCTGCCATTCGGTCGCAAGCCGCGGTGTGAGCCCGTCCTTGCCATCGAAGGAGGCCTCGGCCAGCGGCTCGACGATCTTGCTGGCAATATAAAACACGCCGTTTGAGGCGACGATCGCCGGGTTGAGGTTCTTCGGCTCCGAATCGGCCGCGACGATCAGCCTTCCGCCGGGTGCCGCCTGCTGCGCGGCGGCGATGCCTGCCAAACCCGTGGTTGCGGCAAGAAGGAGTGACGTCTTGAGAAGCGAGCGGCGGGACAGGTGGACAGGCGACATGATTCACTCCGGAAATGAGGGCTGGGCGGGCCTTTCCACTTGGTCCGCGGCGGCCGATCTTAAGACTGCAACCTCGGCAGTGTCCACGTTAATTCGCGGGCTTTACAGCAATGATTTTACGTTGCGCGGGCCTTTGCGGAAACAATATGCTTTCCGACGGCAATGCGCTTTTCTCCTGCTGCGGTCCTGCTGGCGGCGATGTTCCGGAAAATTGATTTAACGCAATGAAATTAGGTGGTTGGGACGCCGGTGCTTCGGCCGTATGCGCCCCGTTACGCCTGTGGGCGGAGCGAAAATCTGCCGCGGTGGCCCCGTTTGGAAAGGGGTAATTAACCTTTATTTTCTATTTCAGGGAGACCGAAATATGTACGTTTATGATGAGTGTGCACGCTGCCATGAGTTTCTCCCGATCCAGATTCCAGAATTCGTCCAATAGTGTAGGGGAGGGGAGCGACAAGGCTCGTCATGCCGGCGAGCAGTCGGTTGCCGGTCAGCAGACGGCGGGAATGAAGGCGGGCGCGGCACCCCGGCCGAATGCCGATGTCAGCGCAGCCGACGCCATTGAAGGTCGCGCCGAGATGCCCGGCTGGCAGAATGCTTTCGTGCTCGGCCCGAATGTGCGTTTCACCCGCACGCCGGAAAGCGCCTTTGCCCGGCGCATGCCGGTCGAGACACCCAATATTCCGGAAGAGGAAATCCTGGATGCCGCCCCGCCTGAAACGGTGGAGCAGGAAGCGGTGGCGCAGCAACACGCTGTGCAGCAGGAGGTTTCTGTCCCTCAACCCGTCGTGAAGCCGGCTGAACAGCGCGTGCCGCCGCCGCGCATGCCGTTTCTGCCGCAGCCGCCGGAGGCCCGGGGCGCCAGGGCGCTGACTTACAAATTGCGGCTGGAGCTCGCCCGCAAGCAGGCGGAAGAGGCGGCTGCCGCTGCGCAGATGCCGGTTCAGGAGGGGATCTCCGTAGCCGTGGAAGCGCCTGTGCCGCAGGCATCCCCGTCGGTTCACCCGCAATCCGTCGAGGCCGCTCAGGCCGTCATTCCTGCTTTCGCCGCCCATCTGCCGGATGAGCTTTTCTGGGAAGTGATGACGCTCGATCTGCCGGGCAGTGCCGGCGAGGGCGTTTCCGCGTCCACGCGCGCCGTTCTTGCAAATTCGGTCGTCACAGCGCCAGCGATAGTCGCGCCGGTCGCCGTCGTGTCGCCGGCAGCGGCTGCGATCGTGCTTTCGTCCGAACCTCCTGTTGTCACCGTGCCGGGCGGTTCCGCAATCCGGCTTTACCGCGAGATCGGCGTGCGTCAGTCCGTCGTTCCTGCCGCCCTTCCGGTCGTGGAACAGGAAGTCGCGTCGCCACCCGTCGCTGAAGCGCCGATGGTTGTCGAAACGCCGAGACCTTTGGAGCAGGTTCAGCCGGTTGAGAGAATTGCGGCCGAGCCGCGTTTCACGCCGCGCGCGCCCATCCAGGCCTCGCAGCCGATGTTCCGCGAAGCTCCGGTTTTTGCCGAGGGGGAATATGAATATCCCTCCATCGATCTTCTGCAGGAGGCCCGCGTCCAGCAGACCACGACCATGACGCCGGAAGCGCTGGAGCAGAGCGCCGGGCTTCTCGAAAGCGTGCTGGAGGATTTCGGCATCAAGGGCGAGATCATCGATGTCCGCCCCGGCCCGGTCGTCACTCTGTATGAGTTCGAACCCGCCCCCGGCGTCAAGTCCTCGCGCGTCATCGGCCTGTCGGACGATATCGCCCGCTCCATGTCGGCGCTCTCGGCGCGCGTCGCCGTCGTGCCCGGCCGCAATGTCATCGGCATCGAACTACCGAACCCGGTGCGCGAGACGGTTTATCTGCGCGAACTGATCGAAGCGACCGACTACGCCGAGACCCGCCAGAAGCTCGCACTTTGCCTCGGCAAGACGATTGGCGGCGAACCTGTCATCGCGGAACTGGCGAAGATGCCGCATCTGCTGGTCGCCGGCACCACCGGCTCCGGCAAGTCGGTCGCCATCAACACCATGATCCTGTCGCTGCTCTATCGTCTGAAGCCGGAAGAGTGCCGTCTCATCATGGTCGATCCCAAGATGCTCGAGCTTTCCGTTTATGACGGTATTCCGCATCTGTTGACGCCTGTCGTCACCGATCCGAAAAAAGCGGTCATGGCGTTGAAATGGGCCGTACGCGAAATGGAAGACCGTTATCGCAAGATGTCGCGTCTCGGCGTGCGCAATATCGATGGCTACAATGCAAGGGCCGCTGCCGCCCGCGCCAAGGGCGAGACGGTGTTCTGCAACGTGCAGAGCGGCTTCGACCGCGCCACCGGCGAGGCGGTCTACGAGCAGGAAGAAATGGACCTCACGGCCATGCCCTATATCGTCGTCATCGTCGACGAAATGGCCGACCTGATGATGGTCGCCGGCAAGGAAATCGAAGGCGCGATCCAGCGCCTGGCGCAGATGGCGCGTGCTGCCGGCATCCATCTCATCATGGCAACCCAGCGCCCGTCGGTCGATGTCATCACCGGTACGATCAAGGCGAATTTCCCGACCCGTATCTCCTTCCAGGTGACCTCGAAGATCGACAGCCGCACCATCCTTGGCGAACAGGGCGCGGAGCATCTGCTCGGTCAGGGCGATATGCTGCACATGATGGGCGGCGGCCGCATCGCCCGTGTCCACGGTCCTTTCGTTTCGGATGAGGAAGTGGAAAAGGTGGTCGCGCATCTGAAGACGCAGGGACGTCCGGAATATCTCGGCACCGTTACCGAAGACGCCGACGAAACCGACGATGAGGTTGAAGAGGAAGCCGCTGTTTTCGACAAGACCGCCATGGGTGAGGACGATAGCGACGATCTCTATGAAAAGGCCGTCAAGGTGGTGATGCGCGACAAGAAGTGCTCCACATCCTATATCCAGCGCCGCCTGTCCGTCGGTTATAACCGTGCCGCTTCGCTGGTCGAGCGCATGGAACAGGAAGGCATTGTCGGGCCTGCCAACCATGTCGGCAAACGCGCGATCATCGCCGGCGAACGCTCTTCTTACGATGCCATGGGAGCGGAAGACTGATTGAGCCCTCGGTGCGCGCGATATTCGATTGCAAAAACGCGCCCCGTGAATAGCTTGTGCGGCATGGATCTGGAATTGGGAGGATTCCCTCATGGCGCACAGCATTGAAAAAGCCACCGTTCTGGCGAGCCTGGATGAGCTGGAGCGGTTTTGCCGCACCGTTTTTCTGGCCGCCGGCACCGATGACGAAACGGCCGATGCGGCGACCCGCGCCATGATGCACGGCACAAGGCTCGGTGTGGACAGCCACGGTGTGCGCCTCCTCGCACATTATATTACCGCGCTCGAAGGCGGGCGTCTCAATCGGCGTCCGCAGATCCGCCGCGTTTCGGGCTTCGGCGCGGTGGAGACGATCGACGCCGACCACGCCCATGGCGCCCGCGCCACCTATGCGGCGATGGACAGCGCCATGGCGCTCGCGGAAAAATTCGGCATTGGCGCGGTGGCGATCCGCAACTCATCGCATTTCGGCCCGGCCGGTGCATATGCGCTGGAAGCGGCGCGGCAGGGCTATATCGGCCTCACCTTCTGCAATTCCGACAGTTTCGTGCGCCTGCATGATGGCGCCATGCGTTTCCACGGCACCAATCCCATCGCCATCGGTGTGCCGGCAGCGGATGACATGCCCTGGCTGCTGGATATGGCTACCAGCGCGGTGCCCTATAACCGTGTCCTGCTTTACCGGAGCCTTGGCCAGCAATTGCCGCAAGGTGTGGCCTCGGATGGCGATGGTGTCGATACGCGCGATCCCCATGCCGTTGAAATGCTTGCCCCGGTCGGCGGCGAGTTCGGTTTCAAGGGTGCGGCGCTTGCGGGAATGGTCGAGATTTTCAGCGCCGTTCTCACGGGCATGAAACTCAGCTTCGATATCGCCCCCATGGGCGGGCCGGATTTTTCCACGCCGCGCGGGCTTGGGGCTTTCGTTCTGGCGCTGAAGCCGGAAGCTTTCCTGGAGCGCGAGGTGTTCGACGAGGGCATGAAGCGTTATCTCGAGGTCCTGCGGGGATCTCCTGTGCGGGAAGACTGCAAGGTCATGGCGCCGGGTGACCGGGAGTGGGCGGTGGCGGCAAGACGGGAAAGGGAAGGGGCTCCTGTCGATCCCGTCACGCGGGCGGCCTTCTCGGAGCTTGCTGCAAAATTCTCGGTCATCCCGCCCGCCTATCATTAAAGCAGCTGCGGCTGACGGCGGCGTTCCGCCGTCGTCCCATGATCAGGCGGGTCGCAGCAGCATGTTCGGGCGCGGATAGGGCGCTGCCGCCGCGCCCAGCCTTTCGGCCCCGATGGGGCGGCCGATATAATAACCCTGCGCGTAGTCGATCTCCATCTGACGCACGAGCCTCAGCTGTTCCTCGGTTTCGACGCCTTCGATCAGGATCTTGTGGCCGCGATTGCGGATGAGGCGGATCATGTCCTGCAGCATCGCCCGGCCACGTGGGGTCTTGCTGTCGTGCAGGAAGGAGCGGTCGATCTTGACGGTATCGAAATCCGTCATGCGCAGCCACGAAAGGCCGGCAAAACCCGTTCCGAAATCATCCAGCCAGATATTGATGCCGAGCGTTTTCAGGTCGTTCAGACAACGCAGCACGTCCGAATGCATTTCCATGTCGACGCCTTCGGTGATTTCGAAGGCAAGCCTGTTGCCGGCAATTCCCGCTTCCACGAGAATGGCGGCCACCGAAGTGGCGAACCCCGGATTTTTCAACTGCATCGGCGATACGTTGACACTGACGACCGCCACCTTGTCATCGGCTAGTATCTGCTTGCAGACGGTCTTGATGGTCCACAGGCCCAGTTCCATGATCGTGCCGGTGCGTTCGGCAATCGGAATGAAAATACCGGGTGCGACTGGATTGCCATCCAGCAGGCGAAGCCGCATCAGCGCTTCAACCCCCGCGGTCTCGTTGGTCGAAACGTTGAGAATAGGTTGATAGACGAGGGAAACGAGATCTTCCGCGACGGCGATTTTCAGCAGGGCGGCAATATTCTCCGTCTCGTCGCTGGTCTGCGGATCGTCCGGATCGAACAGCTTCATGCAGTTGCGGCCGTTGCCCTTTGCTATATAGAGCGCGCGGTCGGCCTCGTTGATGATCTTTTCCAGCTTGCCGTCCGCATTGGGACGGGTGAAGGACGCACCGATGCTGACGGTGACGATGAAGGTGCCATCCCGGCGCTGGTCATGCGCCAGCGAAAGGTTTTCAACGGTGTGGCGGATCGTTTCGGCAAGCTCACCCACCTGCTGCTTGGACTTGAATGGCGCCAGCACGATGAATTCCTCACCGCCATAGCGGCCGATGGAAGCGCCGTGTTCGATGATCGCATCCTGCAGGGCGGTGCCCACCGTCACCAGGCACTTGTCGCCTTCCTGGTGGCCGTAACGGTCGTTGTATTTCTTGAAGAAGTCGACATCTATCAGGAAAACGGCAAAGCCTTCTTCCTTCCTGATCCAGTTGTCCCACAGCAGGCGCAGATGGTGGTCGATGGCGCGGCGGTTCTGCAGGCCCGTCAGGGAGTCGGTATTGGAAAGCCGCAGCAGCGCCTGACCACGTTCGTCCGCTGCCTTTTGCTGCGCCTTCGCTTCCAGCCCGTTGACGAAGACGTGGTAGCGCTCCCGGTTCAGGTTCCAGTTCACGTAAGAGGTGAAAACGAAGCAGGATATGTAGAAGGTTCCGAAGGCGAACTTGTAGAAGCTGTCCTCGGGAAACTGCGTTGCCGCCAGAAAATAGGTAACGAGAATGATGCCAGAAGACACCAGCGACAGATGGAAGCGGAAGGTGAAAAACAGATTGGCGCCCATCATGAAGATCGCCCCGAAAACCATGTAATAGGACATGTTTTCGGTATTGTCGGTCAGCAGCGAAGGCAACAGCCAGCCGATATATCCCATGACGAGAGCGGTCGCACAGGTAAGGTCGAGCGCTGCGGTGCTGGCGCCCCTGTGCAGCTGGATTTCCAGCGTCAGCAGGGATGACAGGACGACCGCGAAGCGTGCGACAATGGTGTAAAAAGCGACGTCGGGTATAAGAATGATGTCGGTTGCGGCAAACAGCATATAGATGAAGACAGCTGTCCACAGGCCCCGCCGGATCGAACCGCGGCGGCTGCGCTCACCTTCCTGCTGGTAAAGGGAAAGAAGTTCATCAGAAAACCGGGATTCCGGCCGCCGATAGTCTTGCTGTCCACTCACCTCTCCCAATGTGTGCTTCATGCACTTTCCCATAGTGTTGCGTATACTTTATTAAGTAACTGCTTATTCCACTTTTCCGTGTGCTGTCGCACCCAGTGCGGGTTCCCGTCGATCTCTGCTGATGTGTGCGGAGAACATGGAAAGGAAGAACGCATCATACGTTCGCAACATTAAGTTTCACTAAACCGCGTATCCGCTTTCTCCCGTCCTCACGAGTGTGACCAAAAAAATACGCTAATCTACTAATGTATCCCTACACCGCTCAAAAATCGAAAGCGAGTGGCCTTCCGCCTCCCAGAAACGTATAGTTAACAATGTGTTAATACTGGAGGCTGAAGTGGTGCGGGTAAAGAAGAAAAATCTTGACGGGGCAAGTCTGATTACCCCGGATACTGTCGCAAAAGAGATTTTTGCACGCAGAACGGAAACATTCGATGAGCAGTTCGCAGTTGCGAAAGCAGAGGTGGCGCTCATTCTCGAATTGGCACAACAGCAATTCGACAATCGTGTTTCAGCACGTGAGGTAATACATCGGACAGCGGGTGCACTTCACGGTCTGCGAGAAAAGCTCCACTCAAGCGTGTGGGCTGAACTGATTCCGCTTGTACAGAATCACCCCGTTTCCGCCCATTTTCTGGAGGACCCCTTCACGCGCTGGTCTTTCGAAAAGCCGCGGGGTTATTCGGGCGATGCGCAGCTGCTCGATTTCATTTATGGCCACGACAGTGTTGCCGAACTGGTGAACAAGGCCACGCCGCTCGGTACGGCCCTTTACGATTACACCAAGGATGCCAGCTCCTCGGTTGCCGTGCGCGAGCGGCGCGACTTGCTGACGCGGTTCGTCGATGAGGCTGCGGCCCGGCATGGCAATGAGACGGAAATCCTCACCATCGCTTCCGGCCATCTGCGCGAGGCGGATGCCTCCGTGGCGCTGAAAGAGGGCAAAATCAAGCGCTGGGTGGCGCTCGATCAGGACCCCTTGAGCGTCGGTTCCGTCGCCCGCGATTTCAACGGCAGCTGCATCGAGGCGATCGACGGTTCCGTGCGCGATATCGTCCTGCGCACGCAGGACCTCGGCACTTTCGACCTGATCTACGCGGCCGGTCTCTACGATTATCTGAACGACCGTGTGGCGATCAAACTCACGCGGCGCTGCATGGAAATGCTGAAGCCCGGCGGCATGTTCCTCTTCGCCAATTTCTCGGAGGACATCGTCGTCGACGGTTACATGGAAACCTTCATGAACTGGGCGCTGCTGTTGCGTTCGAAAGCGGATATGTGGCGGATCGTCAATGCCAGCGCCGATCCTGCAGGCATCGAGGCGGATGTGTTCTTCGGGGAGAACCACAATATCGTCTACGCCACGATGCGTAAGAAGGTGTGACGTTCTTCGGGCCAGTCTCTGCTTGCCAATAACCATTTGATTAAACCTCGGCGCGGGCCTAAGAATCCGCGCCGAATGCGTTGCAGAATGGAATGGCTGAAATGAAGAGATATTATTCGGATATGGGTGGTTTGCCGGGACAGACGGAACTTCTGTCGAGCAAGGCGGTGTTCAAGACCGCCTATGCGGTCATCCCCAAAACCGTCATGTCCGATATCGTGACAAGCGTGCTGCCGCACTGGACCGGCACCCGGGCCTGGATCATCGCCCGGCCGATGACGGGTTTTTCCGAAACCTTTGCGCAATATATTGTCGAGGTTCAGCCCGGCGGCGGCAGCGACCGGCCGGAACCGGACGCACGGGCCGAAGCGGCGATCTTCGTCGTTGACGGCGAAATGACCGTGGAATTCGAGGGCGTGCAGCATGCGTTGCGGGAGGGCTCCTTCGCCTTCCTGCCGGCCGGTTCGCGCTGGCAGCTTCGCAATTCGGGCGAGGCGCCCGTCAAGTTCCACTGGGTCCGCAAAGCGTTCCAGGCGGTTGACGGGCTGGAGCCGCCCCCGGCGATCTTCACGCATGAGGATGAGCACGCTTTGTCGGCCATGCCGGACACGGACGGCAAATGGGCGACGACCCGCTTCATCGATCCGGAAGACGTGCGTTACGACATGCATCTCAACATCGTCACCTTCGAGCCGGGCGCGACCATTCCCTTCATGGAAACCCATGTGATGGAACACGGCCTTTATGTGCTGGAAGGCAAGGCCGTCTACCGGCTGAACGAGGACTGGGTGGAAGTGCAGGCGGGTGACTTCATGTGGCTGCGCGCCTATTGCCCGCAGGCCTGCTATGCAGGTGGGCCAGGCCGCTTCCGTTACCTGCTCTATAAGGATGTGAACCGGCACGTGAAGCTCTGGTAAGGGCGTCATATCGGGAAAACCCATGAATTATCGCGCAATCCGGCGGTTTGCGCGATAAATGCTTGCGTTAAATCGAATATCTCTCATAAATCCGGTTATGCGGACGGCTATCGCTGTGCCGCACTGTTTCGGCATTCGCCTGCTATCCTTGAGAAGACCTCCCGTATGAATGAGATAATCGATACCAATGTCTTCAATCTTGCCCCCGTGGCGATGTGGATCGAGGATTTCAGCGAGGTGAAAAGCCAGTTCGATATCTGGCGATCGCAGGGCGTCGAGGATATCCGGGCGTTTCTTCTGGAAGATTTATCGAGGGTGGCGGCCTGCTCGCAGAAAATCCGCGTGATCAAGGTCAACGCCAGGACGCTGGAACTGTTCGAGGCCCGCGATCAGGCGCATCTCGTCGACAATCTGCATCGGATTTTTCGCGACGACATGCTGGAGAGCCATGTGAACGAGCTTTCCGAACTCTGGGCGGGCAAGACGGAATTCACCAGCAACGCGGTCAATTATTCAATCGGCGGCAAGCGGCTGGATATCCAGTTGCGCGGTACGGTCATACCCGGCCATGAAGAAACCCTCGGACGGCTGCTTTTGACCACCGAGGATGTGACGGAGCGGGAGGAGGCGCGCCGCAAGGAGCTTCTCAACCGCCGTTACGCCGAAGGCATGTTCAAACATTCGCCCGTTTCCCTGTGGGTGGAGGATTTCAGCCGGGTGCGGCGTTTGATCGAGGAGGTCAGGGAGCGCGGTATCATCGATTTCCGCGTGTTCATGGATGTGCATCCCGAATTCGTGCGGCAATGCATGAGCGAAATCCGCGTCATCGACGTCAACCGCGCCACGCTCGACCTGTTCTGCGCGCCGGACCGGCAGGTTCTGTTGCAGCGGCTTGGTGATATTTTTCGCGGCGAGATGGAAAAGCCGTTCCGGGAACAGCTGATGGAGCTTTGGAACGGCAATCTCACCCACCACCGCGAGGTGGTGAATTACGCGCTTGACGGTTCGGAGCGGCACGTGCTCCTGCATTTTTCGGTTTTCCCCGGCCATGAGCGCGACTGGTCGCTGGTGCAGGTGGCGCTGACGGACATTACCGCGCGCAAGAAGGCGGAAGCCTATCTCGAATATCTCGGCAAGCACGATGTGCTGACCAAGCTGCACAACCGTGCCTTCTATTCGGACGAGCTGAACCGGCTGGAGCGCAGTGCGCTCAGGCCGGTTTCGGCCATCGTCATCGATCTCAACGGCCTGAAGGACGCCAATGACAGGCTGGGACACGATGCCGGCGACGCATTGTTGCGGCGTGTGGGCGAGGTGCTGAACGGCGTGGTGACAGCGCCGAACCATGCGGCGCGCATCGGCGGCGACGAATTCGCCATCCTTCTTCCCGGCGCCGACAGGCAGGTGGCCGCCGCCATGGTCGAAACCGTTTATGAGCTGCTGAAGATCAACAACCAGTTCTATTCCAGCGCGCCGCTCAGCCTGTCACTGGGCGTGGCGACCAGCGAGGCTGGAGAGACGATGGAATCGCTGGTACGCCGCGCCGATATGAACATGTACGAGCAGAAGAACGCCTATTATGCGGCGCTGCGCAACAGATCCGCCGACAATAACGACACGACGAAACCCGGCGCGCAGCCGGAAGCATCCTCACTGAAGCGTCTGTCCTAAGGGGGAGGGCGTCGTGGGGCATTCCCTCAGCCCCGACGTCATCCTCGGCCCTGTGCCGAGGATCTAATCACGTCGAATAAAATCAATCGGTTGCAGATCCTCGGGACAGGCCCGAGGATGACGTCGAGAGAATGTTATTCCGGAATCTAAACCGCGCAGCGGTGGTTTGGTCGCGACGGAAACAGCAGAAAGCTTCATTCGTCCGGCTGTCGCCTCCGGCTCGTCGCGATATGTCCTGCCTCGAACGCCAGTTAGTCCTCCATTCCCGAATTACAGCGCTCTCCGCAAGCCGTCTCACGCACCTTCACAAGCGCGTGAGACGGCTTTTGCACTGCAACAATTTCATTGCCGAAATTTTACATACGTCTTAGTATGTATGTAAATGTGACATTTTTTATGGATTCGGAGCGCAGTATGGCGAAGAGATTGGGGCAGATCGCGGCGGTGTTGTTGACGGGCATCGTTCTTGTCGGATGTAGCGATGAGCAGGCGTCTGCGCCCGGCGCGCCGCCGCCCGGTGCGGTGAAGATCGTGACGGTGAGCCAGGAAGAACTGCCCATCACCAACGAATTGCCGGGACGCATTGCGCCGACGCGGCTTGCCGAAGTACGCCCCCGTGTCTCCGGCATCATCGTGGAGCGGGTGTTCGAACAGGGCTCGCTGGTGAAGGAGGGCGATGTTCTCTACAGGATCGATCCCGCGCCGTTCCAGGTGCGTGTCGACAGCGCCGAGGGCACGTTGCGCCGGGCGCAGGCCGCGCAGCTGCAGGCGCGGCAGACGGCCGACAGGCAGCAGCAGCTGCGCCGTTCCAATGTCGGTTCGCAGCAGGAATTCGACAACGCCATCGCCCAGCTGGCGCAGGCCGATGCCGAGGTGGCCGTGGCCGAAGCCGGGGTCGCGGAAGCGAAGCTCAATCTGCAATATGCCGATGTCAAAGCCCCGATCAGCGGCCGCATCGGTCGCGCGCGTATTACCGAAGGCGCCCTCGTCAGCGCCACCGGCTCGGAAAATCTCGCGACGATCCAGCAGCTCGATCCGATCTATGCCGACTTCACCCAGCCGGCGGCCGATCTTATCCGCCTGCGCAAGGCCCTGCAGGATGGCAAGCTGATGACCGGCCCGAACGAAGCCGAAGTCAACCTGCTGTTCGATGACGGCAGCCGTTACCCGCTGCCCGGCCGCCTGCTGTTTTCCGAAGCGGCGGTGGATGAAACCACCGGTCAGGTGACGCTGCGCGGTGAATTCCCCAACCCGAACGGCGATCTGCTGCCGGGCATGTATGTCCGTGTGCAAATCCAGCAGGGTATCCAGAAAGCGGCCTTCGCCGTGCCGCAGCAGGCGGTTCAGCGCGATGCCGGCGGTCAGGCGAGCGTGCTTGTCGTCAATGCCGAAGACACGGTCGAGCAGCGTCGCGTCAGCGTCGGCCGTTCCATCGGCGATCGCTGGGTGATTTCCGAGGGCCTGAAGGATGGCGACCGCGTCGTGGCCGAAGGTTTCCAGAAGACCGCTCCGGGCGCGAAAGTGAAGCCGGAACCGTGGTCCGATGAGGCCGATGTCGCCACCGCCGCTGACAGCGAGAGCGCGGCTCCGGCTGCGAAGCAATAAGGACCGATTTCATGGCACGTTTTTTCATCGATCGGCCTATTTTTGCCTGGGTCGTCGCCATCTTCATCATGCTGGCGGGCCTGCTCGCCATTCCCATGCTGCCGATTGCGCAATATCCGAATGTCGCCCCGCCGCAGATCTCCGTCTCGACGACCTATCCGGGCGCGTCACCGGAGGATATTTACCAGAGCGTCACGCGTCCCATCGAAGAAGAGCTGAATGGCGTTCCAGGCCTGATCTATTTCGAATCGACGTCGGAATCCTCAGGTCGCATTTCCATCAATGTCACCTTTGCGCCGGGCTCCAACATCGGTGAAGCCCAGGTGGAGGTCCAGAACCGCATTGCGCGCGTCGAACCCCGCCTGCCGCAGGCGGTGACGCAGCAGGGCCTGCGCGTGGAGCAGGCGGGCACGTCGTTCCTGATGATGGTGGCGCTCACCTCCGTCGACGGCAACACGGACGCCATCGGTCTCGGCGACTATCTCAGCCGTAACGTGCTCGGCGAATTGCGCCGCGTTCCCGGTGTCGGCAGCGCGCAGCTCTTCGCCACCCAGCGCTCCATGCGTATCTGGATGGACCCGGACAAGATGCTGGGCCTCAGCCTGACCTCCAACGACGTCATCGGCGCCATTCAGGCGCAGAATTCGCAGGTTGCCGCCGGCCGCATCGGCGCATCGCCAAATCCCATCGGCCAGCAGATTTCCGCAACCGTCAATGTGCAGGGTCAGCTCACCTCGCCGGAAGAATTCGGCTCCATCGTGCTGCGCGCCAATCCGGACGGCTCGTCCGTACGGCTGCGCGATGTCGCACGTGTGGAAGTGGGCGGCGAAAGCTATAACTTCTCGAGCCGCCTGAACGGCAAGCCGAGCGCCGCCATCGGCGTGCAGCTTTCGCCCACCGGCAATGCGTTGCAGACCTCCGAGGGCGTTCGCGCCACCATGGAAGAGCTGTCGCGATATTTCCCGCCGGGTCTGGAATATGAAATTCCCTATGACACCAGCCCCTTCGTCAAGATTTCGATCGAAAAGGTCATTCACACGCTGATCGAGGCGATCATCCTCGTCTTCGTGGTGATGTTCGTCTTCCTGCAGAATATCCGCTACACCATCATTCCGACACTGGTGGTGCCCGTGGCGCTGCTCGGCACCTGCGCCATCATGTATGTCTCGGGTTTCTCTATCAACGTTCTGACCATGTTCGCCATGGTTCTCGCCATCGGCATTCTGGTGGATGACGCGATTGTCGTCGTCGAGAATGTCGAGCGCATCATGGCGGAAGAGCATCTGTCGCCCAAGGAGGCCACCCGCAAGGCGATGGGCCAGATTTCCGGCGCGATCATCGGCATCACGCTGGTGCTGACGGCCGTGTTCGTTCCCATGGCCTTCTTCCCGGGCGCCGTCGGCATCATCTATCAGCAGTTCAGCCTGACCATGGTGGTGTCGATCCTGTTTTCGGGCTTCCTTGCTTTGTCGCTCACACCCGCGCTCTGCGCGTCGTTCCTGAAGCCCATCAAGGCCGGGCACCATGAGAAGAAAGGCTTCTTCGGCTGGTTCAACCGGGGCTTCGACAAGGCCTCGCACAAATATTCCTCGTCCGTCGGCAGCATCATCAAGCGTTCCGGCCGCTTCATGGTCATTTACGCGGCGTTGCTGGTCGGTCTTGGCTGGGCGTATATGCAGCTGCCGAGTTCGTTCCTTCCGAACGAAGATCAGGGCTATCTGATCGTCGACATTCAGGCGCCGGCGGAAGCCAGCAGTGACCGCACCCTGCAATCCATCCAGCAGATCGAAAAGATCTTCATGGAAGAGCCGGCGGTGGATCGCGTGATTGCGGTTTCGGGTTTCTCCTTCTCCGGCTCCGGCCAGAATGCGGGTCTCGCCTTCGCCACCCTGAAGGACTGGAGCGAACGCGGACCGAACGATTCCGCCGCCGCCATATCGGCGCGCGTCAACGCCAAGCTGTGGGGTCTTCCCGATGCCATGTCGTTTGCGCTGTCGCCGCCGCCGATCCAGGGCCTCGGCAATTCCAGCGGCTTCACCTTCCGCCTGCAGGATCGCTCGGGCGCGGGACAGGCGGCTCTCAGCGCCGCCGGTGCGCAACTGATGGCTGCCGCCCGTCAGAGCCCCATCCTTGCCGGTCTTCGCATCGAAGGCATGCCGGATGCGGCGCAGGTCAATCTCATCATCGACCGTGAGAAGGCCAATACGTTCGGCGTCACCTTCAGCGACATCAACGCCACCATCTCGGCCAATATGGGTTCGTCCTACGTCAACGACTTCCCCAATGCCGGCCGCATGCAGCGCGTGACGGTGCAGGCGGAACAGGGCCAGCGCATGAAGACTGAGGATCTTTTGAACCTCAACGTCCGCAATGCAAATGGCGGCATGGTGCCGGTGAGCTCATTCGCCACGGTGGAATGGGTGCGCGGTCCCTCGCAGGTGGTCGGATACAATGGCTATCCGGCGGTCCGTATCGGCGGCCAGTCCGCACCCGGTTATTCGTCGGGTGACGCCATTGCCGAAATGGAGCGCTTAGCGGGTGAGTTGCCGAGCGGCTTCGGTTTCGAATGGACCGGCCAGTCGCTGCAGGAAATCCAGTCCGGGTCGCAGGCGCCGGCATTGATCGGGCTCAGCGTTCTGTTCGTCTTCCTGCTGCTGGCAGCACTTTACGAAAGCTGGTCCATTCCGCTCTCCGTCATGCTGGTGGTGCCGCTCGGCGTCATCGGCTCGGTGGCGGCGGTGATGCTGCGCGGCATGCCGAACGACGTCTATTTCCTCGTAGGCCTCGTCGCGATCATCGGTCTGTCCGCCAAGAACGCGATCCTGATCATCGAATTCGCCAAGGATTTGCGGGCGGAAGGAAAATCCACCTATGATGCGACGGTGGAGGCGGCGCATCTGCGCTTCCGGCCGATCCTGATGACGTCGCTCGCCTTCTCGCTCGGCGTGCTGCCGATGGCGATTGCGTCGGGCGCCAGCGCGGCGAGTCAGAACGCCATCGGCACCGGCGTGCTCGGCGGCATGATCTCTGCGACGATCCTTGCGATCTTCTTCGTTCCCGTCTTCTTCGTCTTCGTCATGAAGATTTTCGGGGATCGGAAGAAGGAGAATGAGATTGCTGCTGACGCCGTATCGCCGGCGGAATAAAACGGGTGTGACGGCTGGGCGAAAAGTCACGTGAATGCGTTCATCTGACTGACAGTTCGGCACCGCAAACAAGGCACGGTGCGAAAGCGCCGTGCCACGACTGGAAGGAGACATCAGCATGCGCCGAACCAAGGCCGAGGCAGAAGAGACCCGTCAGGCGATCCTTGCCGCTGCCGAGCGGGTGTTCTTCAAGAAGGGTGTGGCCAACAGCTCTCTGGATGAGGTGGCGGCTGCGGCCGGCGTTACGCGCGGGGCGATCTACTGGCATTTTTCCAGCAAGAGTGATCTCTTTATCGGCCTCTATCAATCGGTTTCCCTGCCGGAATCGGATCTGCTCGATTTCGGCGACCCCGACGTTAAGGGCCTGGCTCTGCTGGCCAAGATCGAGGAAGCGGCCTGCAAATGGCTGACGCTTCTTTCAAAAGATGAGCAACGCCAGCGCATCATGACCATCAGCCTGCGCACCAATTACTCCGATGAGTTCGCCCCGGTGCTGCACGCGCAGGAGGAACTGGACCGGTATCACAAGGATCGGCTCGAGGGCGCTTTCGCGCGGGCGCAGGCGGAAGGCGCATTCAACGACAACTGGACGGCGGACTCTGCGCTCGACGCGCTCTACTGGCTGCTGAAAGGCATGTGCTCCGACTGGCTGCTGTTCGGCAAGCGTTTCGATCTGGCCAAGGAGGGTGCTGAAGCCGTGCACCGTCTGATGAAGGGGTTCCAGCGCTCCTCCGCGTCATGACGCGACTTTCGCGACCTTCTGGCGCGGTTCCTGTGGTCAAATTTGAGTGTATTCTAAAACACCAGCGAAATTTGCTTTACGTACCTCAAAACGGACGCTAGCTTCTTCCTCGAGCTTTGGGAGGAGTTCGCAGATGGTCGTTTCAGATAAAATCAAGGGGCAAATGCCGTCCGTTCACACCGGATACCGGTGACGGCACATGGCTTTTGCTGACGAATCTCCAGACCACGCCGTTATCCGGACGGTTGGGCTGTCCAAGTCTTTCGGGCCGGTACAGGTTCTCAAGGATATAGAGATCGCGGTGCGCGCCGGTGAGGTCCACGCGATCATTGGCGAGAACGGCGCCGGCAAGTCGACGCTGATGAAGCTGCTGGCCGGCAATGAAAAGCCGTCGGGCGGCGAAATCCGCATCGATGGCGAAGCCGTTACGCTGAGCGGTCCGGTGGACGCCGAACATCGCGGCATCGTTCTCGTGCATCAGGAAATATTGCTGGCCCCGGATTTGACGGTGGCGCAGAACATTTATCTCGGCCGCGAAATGCGCCGGGGTGCCATGGTGGACGACCGCGCCATGCGCGCCGGCGCCCGCAAGGCAATCGCCGATCTCGGCGGTGCGATCGATCCGGACGCCATTGTCGGCAGCTTGTCGATTGCCCAGCGGCAGCTCGTGCAGATCGCCCGTGTGCTGCTCGTGCCGCATCGTGTGGTGATTTTCGATGAGCCGACCGCGAGCCTGACGCCCATCGAAACGGATGCGCTGCTGAATGTCATCAGGGACATCCGGGCGAAAGGCGTGGCCGTGCTTTATATTTCGCATCGTCTGCCGGAGGTGAAGGAGATTGCCGACCGTGTGACGGTTCTGCGAGACGGCAGGCTGGTCGCCTCCCATCCGGCATCGGCGCTGGAGCCTGCCGATATGGCGCGGCTGATGGTGGGGCGCGATGTCGCCAAGCTTTATCCGGACCGCGCCGCCGGCGGCGAGCACGAGCCGGTTCTGCAGGTGGAGCATTTTACCGTTCCGGGTTACGCGGAGGATGCCGGTTTCAGCCTGCGCAGGGGTGAAATCCTCGGTTTCGCCGGTCTGGTCGGCGCGGGCAGAACGGAGCTCATGGAAGGAATACTCGGCCTGCGCGCCGGTCGTGGAACCGTACGACATCACGGCAGGCCGGTGCATTTCGCAAAGGCGGAAGACAGCCTGAAGGCCGGCATCGTTTATCTGAGCGAGGACCGCAAGGGCAAGGGCCTGCTGCTTACCAAGGATTTGCGTGTCAATCTCACGCTTGCTTCGCTCAAGAAATTCAGCCGGCTGTTTCAGATCGATACCCGCCGGGAAACGGCGGCGCTCGATGATGCGGTCCGGGATTTCGACATCCGCACCGGCCGTAAGGATCTGCTGGCGGGCCAGCTTTCCGGCGGCAACCAGCAGAAGCTGCTGCTGGCCAAGATGATGCTCATCGATCCGTCAATCGTCATCATCGACGAACCGACGCGCGGCATCGATATCGGCACCAAGGAACAGATTTACCGCTTCATCGCCAGGCTCGCGGATGAGGGGCGTTCGATCATCGTCGTTTCCTCGGAAATGCCGGAGCTGATCGGCATCTGCGACCGCATTCTGGTGATGCGGTCGGGCCGGATCGTCGGCGAGGTGACGGGTGAGCGCATGACTGAAAACGACATCGTGGCGCTGGCGACTGGCGTTCATACGCAGGAACCCGCCTGAGCGCCCGTGTGCCGGGAAACATGGCCTGACAAAAGAAACTGAGGGGAAACATGACTGAGGCCGCATTTGACAACGGCAAAACGCCGAAGACCTCGAAGGACTGGGATCTGCGCGCCGTCGCGCCTTTCGTGGCGCTGGTCCTGCTGCTGGTTCTCGGCACCATCGCCAATCCCAATTTCATCGGCATCGACAATCTCCTGAACGTCATCACCCGCAGCGCCTTCATCGCCATCATCGCGCTCGGCGCAACTTACGTCATCACATCGGGCGGGCTCGATCTTTCGGTGGGCGCAATGGTGGCTTTCGTCGCCAGCCTGATGATCCTGTTCATGAATAGCGGCGTCATCGCCAGTCCGCTTTTGATGCTGCTCACCGCCATGGCGCTGGCGCTCGCCATCGGTGCGGCCTGCGGGCTGACGAACGGCCTCATCACCACCATCGGCCGCATCGAACCCTTCATCGCCACGCTCGGCACCATGGGCATTTATCGCGGCTTGACCACATGGCTGTCGCAGGGCGGGGCGATCACCCTGCGCAATCCGGAAATCCAGACGCTTTATCGTCCGGTTTATTTCGGCAATGTCCTGGGCGTGCCGGTGCCGGTCATCGTTATCTTCGTCACCGCCGCGATAGCCGCCTTCGTGCTTTACCGCACCCGTTACGGGCGGCATCTGACCGCAGTAGGGTCGAGCGAGGATGTGGCGCGTTATTCCGGCATCTCGGTCGCGCGGGTGCGCACCATTGCTTATGTGGCGCAGGGGCTGTGTGTCGCCGTTGCGGTGCTGCTTTACGTGCCGCGCCTCGCTTCCACTTCGGCCACGACAGGCATGTTGTGGGAGTTGCAGGCCATCACCGCCGTCGTTGTCGGCGGCACGGCGCTGAGGGGCGGGGTAGGGCGCATCTGGGGGACGATATGCGGCGCCTTCATTCTGGAGATCGTCGGCAACATCATGATCCTGTCGAACTTCGTCAGCGAATATCTGATCGGCGCCATTCAGGGGGCCATCATCATCATCGCCATGCTGGTGCAGCGTTCGCTCAGCCGCAGGTGACGTATCACGCCGCGCCATGTGGGGCAGGTGCGGTTGGAGGAGGAACGCCCCGGTCTTGGGAGGAAAGAGACTATGCGTAGTAAATTCATCGGCGTGGCCTTTGCCGCGCTGGCCACGGTGCTTGCCGCTTCAGCGCATGCGCAGGACAAGAAGGTTACCATCGGCGTATCCATTCCAGCGGCCGACCATGGCTGGACGGCGGGCGTCGTCTACCATGCCGAGCGTGTGGCGAAGCTGCTGATGCAGGAACATCCGGGGCTAAACGTCATCGTCAAGACGTCGCCGGACGCCGCCAATCAGGCTAATGCGCTGCAGGACCTTGCCGTGCAGGGGCTCGATGCGCTGGTCGTGCTGCCATCCGATCCAGATCCGCTGGTCAACGCCATCAAGGAGATCAAGGACAAGGGCACCTTCGTCGCGCTGGTCGACCGCGCGCCGAGCGTTAACGACAATTCGATCCGCGATCTCTATGTTGCCGGCAACAACCCCGCACTTGGCCAGGTGGCCGGCGAATACATCAAGAAGACGACGCCTGACGCCGAAGTCGTGGTCATTCGCGGCCTGCCGATCCCGATCGACCAGCAGCGTCAGGATGGTTTCGACAAGGGTATCGCCGGTTCCAGCGTCAAGGTTCTCGACCGCCAGTACGGCAACTGGAACCGCGACGACGCCTTCCGCGTGATGCAGGACTATCTGACCAAATACAAGAAGATCGACGTGGTCTGGTGTCAGGATGACGATATGGCTATCGGCGTGCTGGAAGCCATCCAGCAGGCGAAACGCACCGATATCCAGTACATCGTTGCGGGCGCCGGTTCCAAGGACATGATCAAGAAGGTCATGGATGGCGACAAGCTCGTGCCGGTCGACGTGCTCTATCCGCCGGCGATGGTGGCGACCGCCATGCAGCTGACGGCCGGGCATTTCTACGATCAGGTGCCGGTTGCGGGTGAATATATCCTCGATGCGACGCTCATCAC
Source organism: Agrobacterium sp. 22-226-1 (assembly GCF_053522345.1). Classification (NCBI taxonomy): domain Bacteria; kingdom Pseudomonadati; phylum Pseudomonadota; class Alphaproteobacteria; order Hyphomicrobiales; family Rhizobiaceae; genus Agrobacterium; species Agrobacterium sp. 22-226-1. The sequence goes on along the minus strand of NZ_JBNWCP010000002.1, from coordinate 287,749 downwards.
CAAGGACAATGCCGAGCAGTTCTACTTCCCGGATTCGCCGTTCTGATCTGATTCTCCGTTAACACCGACGCCCGCCGCAAGGCGGGCGTTTCATTTCGTGGCTCACCCGTTCTTCCTGAACCAGGCCGAGAGATAATCCACGAAGCTGCGCACCTTGGCGGGCAGGTAACGGCGATGCGGATAGACCGCATAGATACCCCTGTCCTTGGAAATATAATCGTCGAACAGCGTCACCAACTCGCCGGACTGGATATAGGGTCTGGCGATGAAATCGGGCACGAGCGCAATGCCGAGCCCGGCGCGGGCGGCGCGCAGCGTGGCCTGCGGGCTGTTGACCTCGATCGGTCCGCTGATGGTGACAGAGTTCGAACCGCCATCCGGCTCCAGATATCGCACCGTATTGTGAAACCGCGTATTGGTGTCGATGATGAAGGGAACGCGGGAGAAATCCTGCGGTCCGTCGAGCGGCCCGTGCTGCGCCACGAAATCCGCCGTCGCCACCGCATAGACCCGGAAATCGGAAAGCTTGCGGGCGATGAGACCGGAATCTTCCAGCCGGGTTATCCGAACCGCGAGATCGAAACCCTCCTCGATCAGGTCGACGAATCGGTCTTCCGCGACGATTTCCAGCGACAGTTCCGGATTTTCCTTGGCGAAGTCGATCAGGCTCTGGCCGACATCGGCGTCGATGAAGGTGCGGGGAACGGAAATCCTGAGCTTGCCCTTCAGATCGGCGTTCTTTTCGCGCACCAGATCGGCAAGGTTATCGATCTCCTTCAAAATATCCGAAGCGGTCCGGTAGTAGGTGTGCCCGGCTTCCGTCAGCGAGAACTGCCGGGTGGTGCGATTGAGAAGCAGCGCGCCGAGATCGTCCTCCAGTTCCCGCACATATTTGGACAGAAGCGCCTTGGAACGCCCCGTCTTGCGCGCCGCAGCGGAAAAACCCTCCGCTTCGACGACATCGATAAAGGCGCGGATGCGGGTCAGCGTGTCCATGAAAATCCTCCGGTTCGTTCCACATAATTGAACGCTGGAAGGCTACTGTTCAACCTTAAAATTGCTGCCGAAAAAATCCGCGATATGATGAAAAATTCCTCTTGATTATGACGGCGAATATTCTTATTTCCCGTGCTGCCCAAAGTCGCACGTGCCCATGTGTGTCCGCCGATTCCTCGATGTGGTGAGGATTTAGGTAAGGTACCTGGAACTAACCCCTCCAGTCGCTATTCCGGCCAACCGGAAAATGCGAGGACATACGAAGCAACGACGGTGCGGGCCTTTCTGGTTCTCTGCCGGCTTTCCATCAGCCGGGGTACTAAAGAGGCACACCATCATTGCCTGAAGTGCGGTCGGGTCATTCCCTCCAATCCATGGCAGACAAAGCCGAATGATGCTCTGGCAGGGCGTCGTTCACATTCGCGCCTTGAGCGTATGCTATCGATTCTGCGCCTCCACCGGCTGATTCGAATGCATATCTCGAGCGTCCTTTGTCCTTCGGATTTTTCCGGAGCCGGTTTAACAGGGAATACATCGATGACGACTGCACGCATTCTCGACTTCATCAAGACCCGACGTCCCGAAGGCCCTTGCCTCGTGGTTGATCTCGACGTCGTGCGCGACAATTTCAACGCTTTCCGGCACTCCCTGCCGAACAGCGCGATCTACTATGCCGTCAAGGCAAATCCGGCTCCCGAAATCCTGAAGCTGCTCGCTTCGCTCGGCTCCAACTTCGATTGCGCCTCCGTGGCTGAAATCCAGATGGCGCTCGATGCCGGTGCGACGGCCGACCGTATTTCCTTCGGCAACACCATCAAGAAGGAACGCGATGTTGCACGCGCCCATGCGCTCGGCATCGATCTCTTCGCCGTGGACAGCCATGAGGAAGTCGAGAAGGTTGCCCGTGCCGCTCCCGGCGCGCGCGTCTTCTGCCGCGTGCTGACGGATGGCGAAGGTGCTGAATGGCCACTGTCGCGCAAGTTCGGCTGCGTTCCGCAGATGGCTGTCGACGTTCTCGTCTACGCGCATCAGCTCGGCCTCGAATCCTACGGCGTATCCTTCCATGTCGGTTCGCAGATGATGAATCTCGACGCATGGGATGCGGCGCTGGCCGATGCCAAGCGCGTCTTCGCTTCGCTTGCCAAGCAGGGCATCCACCTGCAGATGGTCAATATGGGCGGTGGTTTCCCGACCAAGTACCTGCGCGACGTTCCGGCTGCCGAAGAATACGGCCAGGCCATCGACACGGCGCTGCGCAAGCACTTCGGCAACCAGATCCCGAAGACCATCATCGAACCGGGCCGCGGCATGGTCGGCAATGCCGGCGTCATCAAGGCGGAAGTCGTTCTCGTGTCGCGCAAGTCCGACAATGACAACCACCGCTGGGTGTTCCTCGACATCGGCAAGTTCGGCGGTCTCGCCGAGACGATGGACGAGGCTATTCGTTACCCGATCCGCACCGAGCGCGATCAGGACGAGATGGAGCCCTGCGTTCTGGCCGGCCCGACCTGCGACAGCGCCGATGTGCTGTATGAAAAGAACATGTATCCGCTGCCGGTCTCGCTGACCATCGGCGACGAGGTTCTGATCGAAGGCACGGGCGCTTACACGACCACCTATTCGGCGGTCGCGTTCAACGGTTTCGAGCCGCTGAAGGCCTACGTCATCTGATCCGAACGCCGTCCGCTGAAAAGGGCGGCGTCTCGACCAAGCTTCCGTTCCGGCCCTGCCGATTGTGCTGTTGCGCAAATCCCTGCTTGCTGCACCTCTTCCAGCCGAGGAAAGCGTGTCGGCGGGCCGGAACGGCTCCACCATTTTTTCATCAAGGGCCGCGTGTGGGCGGTAGTGTGACGGGAGGCCAAGGATGGCCGCTCTTTTGAATTCGGTACGGGCATTTTTCACGCCGCAGACATTTCATGTCGATCAGGAAAATCCGGGCGATGTCGTCGCCCGTGAGAACCTTCTGGACCGCGCCATGGGCGCCGGCCGCCGCCGCAAGTCTTCCGAAAAGTTGCGCGCCGGTCGCGTTCCGGCCGAAGGCTTGGCGCTCGTCGCCCGCGATGAGGACGGCCACGTCATCGGCACGGTGCGCCTGTGGAACGTCGAAGCCGGTATCTCCCGCGAAGGCCGCGCCGTCGAAGCGCTGCTGCTCGGCCCGCTTGCCGTCGATGCCGCCCATGAGGGCAAGGGCATCGGCTCAGCGCTGATGCGCTCCGCCATTGCCGAGGCCACCAGGCGTGGCCACGGCGCCGTTCTTCTGGTGGGCGATGCACCCTATTACGAGCGCTTCGGCTTTTTCGCCGACAAGGCCCAGCACCTCATCATGCCCGGCCCGTTCGAGCGTAGCCGTTTCCTGGCGCTGGAACTGAAAACCGGCTGGCTTGAAGGCGCTGCCGGCTTGCTGGTGGCAAGCGGCCGCAGGCTCTCGGCCTGAGGCCGTCAACCATTGATTTCGTGCTCCGGCCGGGTGGCCGGGGCTGATCCAGCGAAATTGTATTGCTGCAAAATATTCTTTCATGCGAGGCTTGGGAATCGGATGCGATACCGGTTCAGCGGCGATAGGTTGCAATTGCCTCTTTGGCCATTGCGACGGTTTATGTCTGCTCCGGCGTGATTTCAGCAGCAGGGGATCAGGCATGCAGGCAGCTCTACTTCGAACCAATCGCGACTACCGCCTGCTATTCTCCGCGAGCGCCGTATCCAATCTTGCCGATGGTATTTCGATGGTGGCGATACCATGGCTGGGCACCTTGCTGACCAGCGATCCGCTGCTGATTTCCATGATCGCGGTGGCGCAGCGGCTGCCCTGGCTGCTTTTTGCACTGCCGGTCGGTGTCTGGACGGATCGAAGCGACCGGCGTCTGCTGATGGTGCGGGCGGACATGGTGCGGCTGGCGCTGATGTTATGCGCCGTCGCGATGATCTCCGCTACCACAAACCCGCCATTGCCGACGCAATCTGGTTCGACGACGATTTTTTCGCTGGCGGTAATAGCCTTCCTGTTCGGCTGCGCCGAGGTTGTTCGGGACAATGCGGCTCAGACGATACTGCCTTCGCTTGTCGCGCCGGGTGATCTTGAACATGCCAATGGCCAGATGTGGAGCGCTGAACAGGTCACTGGCCAGTTCATCGGCCCGCCGCTGGCTGGCTTATTGATTGCGGCGGGCATCGCTATTCCCTTCGGTCTCGATGCCGGTTTTTACGGGGTTTCGGCGGCGTTGATCTGGCTGATCGTGCTGCCGCCGCGCAGGCCCTCCAGCCCCGTTTCTTTCTGGCTAGCATTGCAGGAAGGACTTGGCTGGATGCGGCGCAACCCCATGATCCTGCGGCTGGCCATCCTGCTGGGAGCAATCAACGCCGTATTTGTCGGGGGAATGACGATCCTCGTTCTCTATGCGCAGGAGGTGCTCAAGCTATCCGCGACCGCCTATGGCGTACTGTTGACATGCGGCGCTGCGGGCGGCGTTCTTGGCGGCCTGATCTCTCCCTGGCTTGCCCGCCAGCTGGGGGCGAGAGCAAGCCTCCTTCTGGCGCTCTGCCTATTTGCATTGTTCAATCTGGTACTCGGCCTGTCGGCGTCCGTGCCGCTGGTGGCGGCCGGTCTGTTTTTGGAGGCCGCAGCGGGCATGTTGTGGAATGTGATCACCGTCAGCTACAGGCAAAGGCTTATTCCGGATGAGGTGCTTGGGCGCGTCAATTCCGTCTATCGGTTTTTCGGTTGGGGGGCGATGTCGTTTGGCGCATTTGCCGCCGGCATGCTGGTCAGTTTTGCTGAGCCGGGGATCGGCCGCATTGCGGCACTGCATATGCCTTATTTGGTCGGAGCCTCTCTCTGTGCGGTTCTCGCCGTTTATGGCTTCTTCCGACTGCGCTTCTGACGCCCTCCTGCATGTGACCTGCCGGCCGTTTTATCGCCCCATCGCGTTCCATGCCTCTTGCGCGCAAAAATTTACGGGTATATACCCGAGACAAATGCCAAACGATAGTTGCCATTGCATCCTGTTGCGCAAAGCATCCCGTAAGGTCTCGTCCTATTATGACGAGGCCCTGGCGCCGCTTGGCGTGAATATCGGTCAGTTCAGCCTGTTGCGGAACATCAATCGCGCCGCGCCGGTCTCGCTGACCGATCTCGCCGCGAGGGTGGAGCTGGATCGCTCCACCGTCGGCCGCAACGCCAGGGTGCTGGCTCGCATGGGGCTGGTGGCCATCGGCCACGGCGAGGATCAGCGGGAAGCGATGCTGACGGTGACGAAGGAAGGCCATGCGATCCTGAAAGCGGGCGCGCCGCTCTGGGATGGGGTGCAGGATGAAATAGAGGCCCGGCTTGGGCCTGAGAAGACAGCACAATTGCAGGAACTGCTCGAAGCCCTGTGATTTTTGGGGATATGCGGGTATCTGCCCGCAATATAGGGTATATACCCGTAAAATATCGGCCGCGGCCGCTGGAAAGGGAATTTGAACATGCTCTCCACACGCCTCGCCAGCTGGATGGCCGGCAGAAATCTGCATTATGGCTGGCTCGTTGCCGCAACTACCTTCCTGACCATGCTGGCCACCGCCGGTGCGATGGGGTCCGCGGGGGTGATGATCCAGCCGCTGCATCAGGAATTCGGCTGGGATATTGCCGATATTTCCTCCGCAATGGCCGTCAGGCTGGTGCTTTTTGGCCTGCTCGGGCCTTTTGCCGCTGCCTTCATGAATCATTTCGGCGTCCGGCAGGTGGTGTCCACCGCGCTTGCCCTGATCATGGGCGGCATTGTCGCCTCCTTCTTCATGACCGAGGTATGGCAATTGCTGCTGCTTTGGGGCGTGGTGATCGGCGTCGGCACGGGCATGACCGCGCTGGTATTGGGCGCCACCGTGGCGACACGCTGGTTTTCCAAGCGTCGCGGACTGGTAATCGGCCTTATGACGGCGAGCAACGCCACCGGCCAGCTTGTTTTCCTGCCGCTGCTGGCGGCGCTGACGGAAGCCTATGGCTGGCGAACCGCCTTGACCCTGTCCGTTGCGGTGATCGCCACCGCCATGGTCCTCGTCCTGCTTTTGATGCGTGACCATCCCGCCGATGTCGGCCTGCCGGCCTATGGCGAGACGGAGGTGGCAAAGCCGGTCAGGCAGGATCACAATCTTCTGGCCACGCTGGTATCGCCACTGGTGACCCTGAAGAGCGTATCGGGCAACCCGGTCTTCTGGGTGCTTTTCGGCACCTTCTTTGTCTGCGGGCTTTCGACCAACGGTCTCATCCAGACACACTGGATTTCGATCTGCGGCGATTTCGGCATGGCTGCGGTGACGGCGGCGGGCACGCTGGCGGTGATCGGCATTTTCGATTTCTTCGGCACGATCTTCGCAGGCTGGCTTTCCGACCGCTTCGACAATCGTTTCCTGCTGTTCTGGTTTTACGGTCTGCGCGGCCTGTCCCTGCTTTATCTCTCATTCTCGGGGTTCAGTTTCGTGGAGCTTTCGGTCTTCGCCGTCTTTTACGGGCTGGACTGGGTGGCGACCGTGCCGCCGACGGTGAAGCTCGCTGCCGAGAATTTCGGCCGCGAAAAGGCCGGTCTCGTTTTCGGCTGGGTGTTTGCCGGCCATCAGCTGGGAGCCGCCACCGCCGCCTTTGGCGCCGGTTTCTTCAAGAGCGACTTTAATACCTATATGCCCGCGCTGCAGATTGCCGGTCTGATGTGCATGATCGCGGCCGTCTCGGTTCTGCTCCTGCGCAAGCCGGGTTCCGCAACCCTGACGCCCCAGGCCGCGTGATAGACGTGATGCACTGAAAGGAGGCCTGCATTTGCAGGCCTTTTTCGTATTTTTCCGGCATCTGCCGGGCGCATTGTGCACGAGCTCCACGATCGAGGGACGGCACTTGTTGCGTAATTGTCACAATGCTTGCCGGTTAATCGCTCCGATCCATGATCGGCGTCCCGGTTTGATCCATCTCAATCGGCCTGCCTCTGCCTTCGTCATAGTGGCTCCCAAGCGGTTGCGGCAGGCGAAGATTCGCGAAAGCCCGCCGTCATCAGCCGGTTCCGGGGACTTGCCCGGCTGCGGTGCCTATAGGAGAGATGGAATGACGAACAGAAACAAAAAAACCGCCTTGCTTGCCAGTGTCGCGGTTGGTGTTGCGACCATGCTGGTATCCGCCAATGCCATGGCCGCCGATCTGGCCCCGGCAGCGCCGGCCCCCACCGCCGAAGAGGCAATTGCAGCGGCAAGCCCGTGGATGCTGCGCGTGCGCGGCCTCGGCGTCATCACCCATGATAGCGGCAGCGTCGACGGTGTGCCGGAGGCGGGCCTGTCCTATTCGGACACCGTGATCCCGGAACTCGACATCAGCTATTTCTTCACCGAAAACTTTGCCGCGGAGCTTATCCTCGGCACCACCTATGCCAAGATCAACGGTGAGGGTGTGCTGGCTGGCACGCCGGTCGGCAAGACGTGGCTGCTGCCGCCGACGCTGACGCTGCAATATCACTTCACCGATTTCGGGGCTTTCAAGCCCTATATCGGCGCGGGCGTGAACTATTCGCTGTTCTACAACCAGACGGAAAAGCCCGGTTTCAGTAATCTCGATGTCAAGAACAAGCTGGGCGCTGCCGTACAGGTCGGTTTCGACTATATGCTGGACGAGCATTGGGGTGTGAACTTCGACGTGAAAAAAATCTTCCTCAAGACCGACTGGACGGCGGAACTCGGCGGCACGCCGATCAGCGGCAAAGCCAAGCTTGATCCCTGGCTGATCGGTGCGGGCATCACCTACCGTTTCTGATCGAGACATCGCGTATCGCCGCCTTTGACCGGCGGCGCTTTCTGCGCTATAGGGACGGCCACGGGCAAAGAGCCCCGGCCGTCCGCAGGCATTTATGCCCCTGGTGAAGCTCTTATCCTTGATAACGGTCATCCCCATGTTTTGCATGTCGTCGATGGCAACGCGGACCCCCTTCGGAACATTCGGCATGCACATGTTGGAGAACCGTTATGAACGTGTCCAAACCGCTTCCCGCACTCGAGGGGCTGAAAGAACAGGCAAAACGCCTGCGCGCCGCCCTTGAGGATCAGGGGCAGGCAATCACCCATTCGAAAGCGCTGGAACTCATCGCCGCGCAATATGGCTTCCGCGACTGGAACACCCTCCACGCATCGGCCGGCAACCGCCCCGCCTTCAACCCCTATCTTCTGGGTTCAAGGGTGGAAGGGTTTTACCTCGGCCAGCCTTTCGTGGCCTCCGTTCTGGGCGTGCAGGCGCTCGGCGGCGATCCCGAACGCTACCGGCTGACCCTGCATCTCGACGATCCGGTGGATGTGGTGACTTTCGAAAGCTTTTCCGCCTTCCGCCAGCGCGTCCACTGCAATGTCGATACCTCTGGCCGCACCATGGAGAAAACCTCCAACGGTCGGCCGCCGGTGGAGCTCGTCTGGTAGGGGAGCGGGCAGAGTTTACTTGCCGTCATCTCTAAAACAGCGCACCAGATCGTTGGCGTCGTCGCGCCGCGTTCCGATTCAGGGTCGGAATGCGGTGTGCCGCAGCTGTTTGGGAGCACACGCCGACAAAGAGAGCATGACCTGTTGCAATTCCTGTTTGGGCGGCAGTATAATCAAATACACATTGCTGAATATTGTATTTTTATAACAAATTTTGAATGAGGTACTGATGAGCGCGGAGCGCAATCCCGGGCGTTGGATTTACGTCGATTCCATTCGAGGTATAGCGGCTCTGGCGGTGATATATATTCATATTGCCGAGGTCGCCTATAAGAACAGATTTGCGACCTATGCGGTCGAGCATTATCTGTTTTACTTCTTTTCGGAATACTTCGATCTTGGGAAGATCGCCGTCGTTATGTTCTTTGCCGTTTCCGGGTTTGTTATTCCCTTCTCCTTGCTGAAGGCAAACAAAGCACCCTTGCGCAGCTTTGCGGTTTCGCGATTTTTCAGGCTTTACCCCGCTTACTGGGGGTCGATGGTCCTTGCTCTGTTGATTATCCCGCTGGTGCGCGGAGATGTCTTCACGCTTAGCCAGATCATTGCCAATGGGACGATGCTGCAACAGTTTCTGGGACAGCAAAATATTCTCGGGGTCTATTGGACGCTGCAGATAGAAATCCTGTTTTATGTCGTCAGCGCCATGCTGTTCTATGTCAAGCTTCTCCATAAGCCGGAGGCGGCAGCGGGCGCTGTAGTTTTCTTCCTGCTCTGCGCCGTCGCCATGGGGGCCGCGCGATATGGTACGGGCATCAAATTGCCGGTCGCCATTCCGCTTGGATTAACCGTCATGTTCTGGGGATTATTGTGGCGTCACGGCGCGGGTGAAAAGGCTGGCGCGCATATGCGGCGGCTCATCCTTGCCACATCTCTCCTCATCATCTTCACTGTGCCTGTCGTCAGCCTTCTGAGCTATAATGTGGATATGGGCTTCGGTGAGACCTGGTACCGTTATACGATTGCCTATTATGCGGGAATGGCGCTGTTTGCGCTCTTCACGACAAAGCTCCGCATCACGCACCCGGTTTTAGTCTGGCTCGGTGCTATAAGCTATTCCGTGTATCTGCTTGGCCCAGTCGCCCAGCCGATCGTGGAATATGTTCTCCCCTATCGGCAACTGGCTCCCTATCCCATTCACGTCACCATCATCCTAACCTTCGCCTTGACGGTGATCATGGCCTATTTGAGCTACAGGTTCATCGAGCTGCAGTCACAAAAGCTCGGAAAGAAACTCGCATCACGCCAGCCCGCTCATGTGGCGGTATCATCGGCTTGAATGCACCGGCATTACCGCAGGGGACGGCTATGCCGGTGCGCTCGGTTTCAAATCCGTTTGCCGGCCGCATCGAACAGGTGAAAATCCTTCGCCTGGGCGGCAATCTTCAGCGTTTCGCCGATGCGCAGCTGCGAGCGGCCGTGGACGCGGAAGACGATTGTTGTGCCGTCGGCGAAGGAGCCATGCACATAGCTTTCCGCACCCACCAGTTCCACGGCGTCCACCTGCACGGTGCCGGCGAAGGCGGCGTCCGCGGGGGCTTCATCGGCAAGGGTGATGTCTTCGGGGCGGATGCCGAGCGTGGCGACGCCCTGCGGCAGTGCCGCGGTTGCCTGCACCGACCAGCCGGAAGAACCGTTTGCCGATGTCGCGCCATGGTTCAACAGGTTCATGGAAGGCGAGCCGATGAAGGTGGCGACGAAAGTGGTGGCCGGTTTTTCGTAAAGCTCGATCGGCGTGCCCATCTGCTCGATGCGGCCCGCATTCAGCACCACCAGCCGGTCGGCCAGCGTCATGGCCTCCATCTGGTCATGGGTGACATAAACGCTGGTGGTGGCGAGCGAGCGTTGCAGGCGGCGGATTTCCACACGCATCTGCACGCGCAGCTTGGCATCGAGGTTGGAGAGCGGTTCGTCGAACAGGAAGGCTGCCGGTTTGCGCACGATGGCGCGGCCCATGGCCACGCGCTGGCGCTGGCCGCCGGAAAGCTGGCGCGGCTTGCGCTCCAGGAACTGTTCGATCTCCAGCGCCTTGGCCGCCTCGGTGATGCGCCGTTCGATCTCCTCCTTCGGCGTGTTGCGGTTCTTCAGGCCATAGGCAAGGTTCTGGCGCACCGTCATATGCGGATAAAGCGCATAGTTCTGGAACACCATGGCGATATCGCGGTCGGAGGGCTCCAGATCGTTGACGACACGGTCGCCGATGACGATCTGGCCGCCCGAAATGCCCTCCAGCCCGGCGATCATGCGCAGCAGGGTGGATTTTCCGCAGCCGGAGGGGCCGACGAGCACGATCATTTCGCCGTCGGCGATGTCCATCGACACGCCCTTGATGGCCTCGACATTGCCGCCATAAACCTTGCGGACGTCTTTCAGCGCAATTTTTGCCATTACTTTTCGGTCTCCACCAAACCTTTGACGAACCAGCGCTGCATCAGCACCACAACGATAATCGGGGGGATGATGGCGAGGATCGCCGTCACCATCACGTAATTCCAGGGCGTCGAAGCGTCGGTGAAATCCACCATGCGCTTCAGGCCGATGATGATCGTGTTCATCTTGGCGTCGTTGGTCACGAGCAGCGGCCAGAGATACTGGGTCCAGCCATAGATGAACAGGATCACGAAAAGGGCGGCGATATTGGTTCTCGACAGCGGCAGCAGAATATCCCGCATGAAACGGAACGGCCCTGCATTGTCGATGCGCGCCGCCTCGACCAGCTCGCCGGGAATGGTCAGGAAGAACTGCCGGAACAGGAAGGTCGCGGTCGCCGACGCCATCAGCGGCAGTGTCAGCCCCGCATAGGTGTCGATCAGGCCCAAATCGACGATGACCTTGTAAGTGGGCAGGATGCGCACTTCCACCGGCAGCATGAGCGTGATGAAGATCATCCAGAAGAAGCCCATGCGGAAGGGAAAGCGGAAGAAGACGATGGCGAAGGCCGACAGGAACGAAATGACGATCTTGCCGATGGCGATGGCGAGCGCCACGACGAAGCTGTTGAACAGCAGCCGCTCGAGGCTGACGCCGACCACTCTTTCGACACCGCCGGCCATGGCCTCGGTGTAATTGGCGCCAAGATGATCGCCGGGCAAAAGCGACATGGGCGGGCGGATGATATCCGTCGATGTCATGGAGGAGGCGACGAAGGTGTAATAGATCGGGAAGGCCACGATGATGATGCCGAGAACCAGCATCAGATGGGCGATCACGCGGGCGACCGGGCGATTTTCAATCATTGTGAAATCCTCAGCCGTAATGCACGCGCTTCTCGACAAAGCGGAACTGGAAGGCGGTGAGCGCGATGACGATCACCATCAGGATCACGGATTGCGCGGCGGAAGAGCCGAGATTGAGGTTCACGAAACCATCATTATAGACCTTGTAGACCAGCGTTTCCGTCGCCTTGGCGGGGCCGCCGCCGGTCACCGCATGGATGATGCCGAAGGTATCGAAGAAGGCGTAGACCGTGTTGACGACCAGAAGGAAGAAGGTCGTCGGCGCAAGCAGCGGGAAAACGATGGTCCAGAAGCGCCGCGAACCGCGCGCGCCATCGATGGATGCTGCCTCCAGCAATGATTTAGGAATTGCCTGCAACCCTGCGACAAAAAACAGAAAATTGTAACTGATCTGCTTCCACGCAGCAGCGGCGACAACGAGCAGCATGGCCTGATCGCCGTTGAGCAGCGGGTCCCACATGATGCCGTTGCGGCGCAGGACGTAGGAGAAGGTGCCCATGGCCGGGTTGAACATGAAGAGCCACAACATGCCGGCCACCGCAGGGGCGACGGCATAGGGCATGATCATCATGGTGCGGTAAAAACCCTTGCCGCGCACCACGCGGTCCGCCGCCGTCGCCAGAAGCAGCGCCAGCCCCATGGAGACGAGCGCGGTCAGGATGCTGAAAATGACCGTGACCTGCAGCGAGTTCAGATAACTTTCATCCGAGAGCACGGCCGAAAAATTCGCCAGCCCGACGAAATTGCTGTTCAGCCCGAAGGCGTCCTCGCGCATTGTCGACTGATAAAGCGCCTGACTTGCCGGCCAGAAGAAAAAGATCACCGTGAGGATGATCTGCGGCGCAACCAGCAGATAGGGCAGGATCTTGTTGGGGAATACGACGCTTTGCACGGCGATCTCCTGATGAGATGGGAATGCCGCCCGCACCCTGTCGAGGATGCGGGCGGGGCAGGGGATCTCTTAGTTGCCGGCAGCCTGTTTGATGGCCGCATCGCCGCGCTCGACGATCTTGTCGAGTGCCGCTTTCGCGTCCTGCTTGCCGGCCAGCATCGCCTCGAACTCTTCATTCATGATGTCGCGCACCTGCGGCAGGTTCACGAGACGCACGCCCTTGGAGTTTTCTGTCGGCGGCTTGCCCATCATCTGCAAGAGCGGCGTTTCACGGGCGGGGTTCTTGTCATAGAAGCCGGATTTCTTGGTTTCCTCATAGGCCGCGATGGTCACCGGCATATAGCCGGAGACCTGATGCAGGCGCGCCTGAATCTTGGTCTGGGAGAGGAAGTGGAAGAACTCGGCCACGCCCTTATATTCGGCGTCGCTCTTGCCGCCGAAGACCCAGAGGCTGGCGCCGCCGGGAATGGTGTTCTGCGGACCATGGCCCTCATAATAGGGCAGCTGGCCGATGCCGTAATTCATGCCGGTCTTGACGATATCGCCAAGGCCGCCGGAGGATTCGGTCAGGATGCCGCATTCGCCGGACATGAACAGCTGCTTGGCTTCCGAAGTGCGGCCGCCATAACGGAAGGTGCCGTCCTTGGCGAGATCTGCAATCGCCTGGAAATGCTCGACGAAGAGCGGCGCATTGACCGCAAGCTTCACATCCGTGCCGCCAAGGCCGTTTTCATTGCTGCCGTAGGATACGTTGTTCCAGGCGGCGAAGTTTTCGGTCTGGATCCAGGTGAGCCAGGTGGAGGTGAAGCCGCACTGGGCCGCACCGCTGGTCTTGATCTTCTTGGCGGCTTCGAAAACTTCCGGCCAGGTCTTCGGCGGGTTGGCGGCATCGAGGCCGGCCTTCTGGAAGACATCCTTGTTGTAATAAAGGATCGGCGAGGACGAATTGTAAGGGAAGGACAGCATGGTGCCGTCAGGCTTGGAATAATAGGCGACGATGCCGGCCAGATATTCATCCTTGTTAAAGGTGTAGCCGCCTTCCTTCAGCACGTCCGCCACCGGCTTGATGGCGCCGGCAGCCCCCATCATCACGCCCGAACCGGCATCGAAGACCTGAATGATCGCCGGCGGCTGCTTGGCGCGGAACGCCGCAATGCCGGCATTCAGCGTTTCCGGATAGGTGCCCTTGAAGACGGGCGTGATCTTGTATTCTTTCTGGCTGTCGTTGAACTCTTTGGCGAGCGTATCCACGACCTCGTTATTGGCGCCGGTCATGGCGTGCCACCACTGAATGTCCGTTACTGCATATGCATTCGATGTGACAAAAAACGAAAGCGCGGATGCCGCGGCGAGGCGGTAGCTGAGTTTTTTCAAGGTCATTCCTCCCGTTATGAAAACAGTAAAAGATACAGCCCCTTATTGCAGCCTATCCTCCTCGATCCGGCTGCGGGCGATCTTTTCTGTATTAGCGATCTGATTAAAAGCGAACTCTAACGAAAATGCAAGAGAACGTGGAACGATTAAAACGAAAGTGAAGGAAACGGATTTATTATTCCATTTCCTTCGTTCCATGGTTTTTTCATGCGCCCTGCCGTTGGCGGCGTGCGGGTGCGGGATTGACTCCCGCCGAAATCCAACAATCACCATTGATATGTTATTACATTACGTATTATGGTGCGGCGAATTTATGGATGTCGAAGGTGCGGATGTGTTTGGAATGAAGCGGAAAACGGCGGTCGGTTTCGGGCAAGATTCGGCCGTCGCGCCACCTGTCCGCACGGTGCCGGTTACCCTGCTGACCGGTTTTCTGGGGGCGGGCAAGACGACGTTGCTGAACGCGCTTCTGACTGAGCCGGCCATGCGCGATGCCGCGGTCATCGTCAATGAATTCGGCTCGGTGCCCATCGATCACGGTCTGGTGCGAACGGGTTCTGAACTATATTTCAGAACGACGACGGGCTGCATTTGCTGCACGGCCACCAGCGATATCCGCACCTCGCTTTACGAGCTGCATCAGGCCTTTCTGGAAGGGATGATGCCGGAAGTATCGCGGGTCGTCATCGAAACCACCGGCCTTGCCGATCCCGCGCCGATCATCAACAGCCTGATCGCCGGTGGCACGCCGGCGCTTGGCCTGCGCGATCACATCGTGGCCCGGCATTTCCACCTTTCAGGCGTGGTCACGGCCTTCGACGTTGTCTCCGGCCCCGCGATGCTCGACAACTTTATCGAAGGCTGGAAACAGCTTGCCTTCGCCGACCATATCGTTCTGACGAAAACCGATCTTGCCGATGCTGCGGCCGTGGACCGCGAAAGCCTCGCCGATCTCAATCCTGCGGCCTCGTTCCATGACCGCAATGCGGCCGATTTCGATCTGATGTCGCTGTTTGCAGCATCGGATTATTCGCTGCGCGGCAAGCCGGAGGATGTGCCGGGATGGCTTGCGGCCGACAGGCTGAGCCTTCATGCCGCCCATCGGCACGATATCAATCGCCATGGCGTCGGGGTCGAGGCTTTCGATCTGACCTTTGACGGCGCTTTCGATCCGCAGGCGATCGTCACTTTTCTGGAGCTCGTCACCAGCAATGTCCATTCCGGCCTGCTGCGGCTCAAGGGAGTTTTCGGCGCGACGGATGACCCGGAGCGGCCGGTTGTCGCCCACGCGGTGCAGCATCGGCTTTATCCATTGACCCGGCTGGAGCGCTGGCCGGATGGCAATCGTTCCACGCGCATCGTGCTGATCGGCATGGATATGCCGCAACAGCCGATCCGCGCTCTCTTCGACACATTGGCCGCGCAGACGGGGCGAAAGGTATTCAGATGATGCTAAAAACGAATCCGCTTGCGCGCAGCGGCTCTGCGATCGTCTCGCAGGCCCGCATCATGAAGGACTGGACGCGGGAACTGCTGTTTCTTTCAGAAGACGACATTGTTTCCGTCCACGAGATCGCCTGCGCGTTGCCGAATTGCCCGCCGAAGGAAACCGTGATCCTCATTCTGTCCGCATCCGGCAGTACCCGGCAATTGTCGGTTCACAAGGCGCTGCTGGATGTAGCCCGCCATGATATCCTCGGGGCCATTGTCGCCGATGTGCCGTAGGGCCGTGTGAAATATCGCCCGCTTGACGGCAAGAGCGTCTTCCGGCACTTCGGCAAAGACCGCGAGATTCGCGGATGATAAAGGGTGGGCGATGGCCGATGTGGCGGTATATGCGGGTTTGTTCCTGACGGCGTTTATCGCGGCGACCATTCTACCCATGCAGTCGGAGGCCGCACTGGCCGGCCTCATCCTTCTGAAATCACAGCCCATCTGGCTGCTGGTCGCCGTGGCCAGCGCCGGCAATGTCGCCGGTTCCTTCGTCAACTGGCTGCTCGGCCGCGGCATCGAGCGGTTTAGGCATGAACGCTGGTTTCCCGTAGGGGAGGTGGCGCTGGAGCGCGCCCAGAACTGGTATCGGCACTATGGCAAATGGTCCCTGCTGCTTAGCTGGGCGCCGCTGATCGGCGATCCGCTGACGGTCGCGGCCGGCATCATGAAGGAACCGCTGCCGGTCTTTCTGCTGCTGGTCACCATCGCCAAGGTCGGGCGTTATCTCGTTCTGGCGCTGGTGACGCTGAATTTTCTATAAAGCTCTCCTCCGTCATGCCGGACTGGATCCGGCATCCAGCCACGGCGCGTCTGCGCCGTGAAGAGAGTCTTTCGCGATCAAGGACTTGATCGCGCTGGACCCCGGACCTAGTCCGGGGTGACGGTTTGCAGATGCTTCGCATCGGTAGCTATCGATCAAGCCGCCTGCCTGTCCCAGCTTGCGAAAGGATCGGGCAGGTGCCGCCATGCATCCGGTGTGAATGCCTCGGTATCGATCAGGCAGGCATCGAGCTGCGCGCGGATGCGCGCCTCGTTCATCGGGTCTGAGCCGATGAAGACGATTTCCTGTCGCCGGTCGCCGAAGACCGGATCGAGATAGGGCTTCATCATATCGAGGAACTGCTTTTCGCGCGGCCATTGCTCCTTCGGCACGGCGGACCACCACAGGCCCATCTTGCCGGTGCGCACCAACGCGCCGGCCTGGCTGATCTCGCCGACATAACGCGGACGCGTCGCCAGCCAGAAAAAGCCCTTGGCGCGCACCACGCCGGGCCAGGCGCGGTCGATGAAGCGCTGGAACAGCACGGGGTCGAACGGCTTTTGGGCGCGGTAAACGAAGGAGCGAATGCCATATTCCTCGGTTTCGGGAATGTGGTCCTTGAAGCCGTGCAATTCCTTGAACCACAGGGGGTGTTCTTCGGCCCTGGCGAAATCGAAACGGCCGGTGCCGAGAACCTCCTTCAGCGCCACCTTGCCGAAATCGGCCTCGATAAGTTTCGCATCCGGGTTCAGCCCGACGATGATCTTGCGGGCGGCGTCCCGCTCCGCCGGCGTCGCGGTGCCGATCTTGTTGAGGACGACGACATCGGCGAATTCGATCTGCTCCACCAGAAGGTCGACGATGGTGCGGTTGTCGCCATCGCCCGCCGTTTCGCCCCGGTCGGCCAGAAAATCGGAAGAACCGTAGTCGTTGAGAAGATTGGCGGCATCCACCACCGTCACCATGGTGTCGAGACGCGCGACATCGGAAAGGCTGCGGCCGTTTTCATCGCGAAAATCGAAGGTTGCGGCCACCGGAAGCGGCTCGGCGATGCCGGTGGATTCGATCAGCAGGTAATCGAAACGGCCCTGTTCGGCCAGCGCCCGCACCTCCGTCAAGAGATCGTCGCGCAGCGTGCAACAGATGCAGCCATTGGTCATTTCCACCAATTGCTCTTCCGTGCGGGAGAGATTGGCGCCGCCATCGCGCACCAGTGCGGCGTCGATATTGATCTCGCTCATGTCATTGACGATCAACGCCACGCGCAGACCATCGCGATTGGCGAGAATATGGTTGAGAAGCGTCGTCTTGCCGGCGCCCAGAAAGCCGGAAAGCACGGTGACGGGAAGTTTTTGCGACATATGGACCTCGTTCTTTGGCAACGCTCGCGTGGACCTCATGGCGGCCACGCGCACGATCTGGAAACGACGGGTTCGGTGCTGTCCCGTCTTTGTTTTGTAACGTAATAACATTACATATTGACCGCCTGTCAACGGGCGACAAAAAAAAACGTTCCGCAATGCGGGAGTGGCGGCCTTATGCGAAGCGCAACGTATCTTTCCGATAGTTAATGTTATTTCATTACGTATTCGTTTGACGAATGTAATAACATTACATATCAAGGGCCATCGAATGACATCCTGCCCCGGAGGGATCGATGAGCGATCCGTGCCTCGCCTTCAAAAACCTGACGCTTGGATATGCCGGCCGCGCGGCTGTGCATCATCTGAATGGCGATATCGCCAGAGGCTCGCTCACTGCGGTGGTCGGCGCCAATGGCTCTGGAAAATCGACGCTGATGAAAGGCATTGCCGGCATTTTGAAGCCGCTCGGCGGCGAATGCCGGGTAAGCCCAAATCTCTCCGTCGCTTATCTGCCGCAGCAATCGGAACTCGACCGCTCTTTTCCGGCGCAGGTGCGGGATCTGGTGGCGCTTGGTCTCTGGCCGAAACGCGGCCTGCTTGGCCGCCACCGTCCCGAAGACCGGGCGGCGATGGGCCGTGTTATGGAGGCAGTCGGGCTTTCCGGTTTTGAGAGGCGCAATATCGACTCGCTTTCCGGCGGGCAGATGCAGCGCGCCCTTTTTGCCCGCGCCATGTTGCAGGATGCGCAGCTGATCCTGCTCGACGAACCCTTCAACGCCGTCGACGAGCGCACCGTTTCCGACCTTATGGTCCTGATCAAATCATGGGTGGCGGAGGGACGCACGGTTCTGGCCGTCCTTCATGACTTCCAGCTTGTGCGGCAGCATTTTCCGGAGACCCTGTTCCTTGCCCGAAAGCTTGTCGGCCTTGGTCCAACGGCCGAAGTTCTGAAGGCGGAGAACATCCGGCAGGCGCGACATTTCCACGAGGCGTGGGAGGAAAATGCGCCCTGGTGCGAACCGGCCGAGGCGCCTTCGCTGCAGATCGTCGGGGCAAGTCCGCAAGCGGCATCCGCCCATTCCCATGCTCACTCCCACGCGAATTCGAATGTCCATGGCTGATATCTTCATCCAACCCTTCGTCCAATATGTCTTCATGCAGCGCGCGCTTGCCGGTGCGCTGATCCTTGCCATCAGCTGCGGCCCGGTCGGTGTGTTTCTGATGCTGCGCCGCATGAGCCTGACGGGCGACGCCATGTCTCACGCCATCCTGCCGGGAGCGGCGGTCGGGTTTCTGTTCTACGGGCTGGAAATCCTGCCCATGACCATCGGCGGGCTGGCCGTCGGCCTTCTGGTCGCGCTGGGTGCAGGCGCTGTGTCACGCTTCACCATCCAGAAGGAAGACGCCTCGCTTGCCGCCTTTTATCTCATCTCGCTGGCGCTCGGCGTGCTGCTCGTCTCATGGCGCGGTTCCAGCGTCGATCTGATGCATGTGCTGTTCGGCACCGTACTGGCGCTGAACAATGAGGCGCTCGGCCTGATCGGCGGCATCTGCATCGTAACGCTTTTGGTGATGATAACCTTCTGGCGGGCGCTGCTGACGGAATGCCTCGACCCCCTGTTCCTGCGCTCGGTCAGCAACTGGGGCAGCCCGGTGCATTTCCTCTTCCTTGCCATCGTCGTGCTCAATCTGGTCGGCGGCTTTCAGGCGCTGGGAACGCTGCTCTCCGTCGGGCTGATGATGCTGCCCGCCGCCGCCAGCCGCTTCTGGTCCAACCGTGTCGCGCCCATGTGCTTCATCTCCATCGGCATCGGCATGGTGTCCTGCTTTGCCGGCCTGCTTTTGTCCTATCACGCGTCGCTGCCATCCGGCCCGGCGATCATCCTTTCCGCGGGCGCCATCTATGCGCTCTCCATCCTCGTCGGCACGCGCGGCGTGCTCAGCGATCTTCTCGGTTCCGGCCGTCACAGGACGGCCTGAAAACAGCGTTCGAAAAAGGAGAACCTTCATGTTCAAAACCTTCCGTCTGGCCACCTGCGCCAGCCTTCTTTCCCTCTCTCCGGTTCTGATGGCGCAGGCCTCCGCCGCCGAACTCAAGGTCGTTGCCAGTTTCTCGATCATCGCCGATTTTGCGAAGAACGTCGGCGGCGACCGCGTCGAAATCACCACGCTGGTCGGGCCGGACGGCGACGCGCATGTCTATGAACCCCGCCCGGCAGATGCCGTCGCCGTCAGCAAGGCGGATGTGGTGCTGGTCAACGGTCTGGAATTCGAAGGTTTCCTGAAACGGCTGATCGACACCAGCGGCACCAAGGCGCCGGTGGTGGAACTGACCAAGGGCGTGGAGCCGCTCAAGCTTTCCGAAGAGCCGGCCGGTCACGCCCATCCGGAAGCCGAGGAAGAGGAAGGTCATGACCACAAGGCAGAAGAAGCCGGCCACAGCCATGAGACCGCCGAGGCCCATGATCACGACCAGGGCCATGAAGGACATCACCACCACGGCGAGTTCGACCCGCATGCCTGGCAGTCGATCAAGAACGCCGAAATCTACGTGAAGAACATTGCCGGCGCCTTTTGCGAGGTCGACAAGGCCGGTTGCGCGACCTACACCGCCAATTCGGATGCCTATATCACCAAGCTTGCTGCTTTGAACGAGAAGGTGAAGACCGAGATCGCCGCCATCCCGCCGGAAAAGCGCGTCATCATCACCTCGCATGACGCCTTCGGTTATTTCGAGCATGCCTATGGCCTGAATTTCCTCGCACCTGAAGGCTTATCGACGGAATCCGAAGCCTCGGCCGCCGATGTCGCCAAGCTTGTGGATCAGGTGAAGCACGACAAGGCCTCGGCGATCTTCGTCGAAAATATCACCGACAAGCGGCTGATCGATCAGATCGCCAGCGAAACCGGCCTGAAGGTTGGCGGCACACTCTATTCCGACGCGCTTTCGACCGCTGAGGGCCCGGCTGCGACCTATATCGACATGATCAACCACAATATCGAGACGATCACGGCGGCTGTGCTCGGCCAGTAAGTTTGATCATATCGCTGTGAGTTCGGGGAGGGTGGCCTGTGTCGCCCTCTCTGCTTTTGTGTTAATGCAACGGCCCTGGAACTCTTCCTTTAGCGATTTCCATATTGGTGCTAAAACGCCTCCTCATGTCCGATGCGCTTCACATCTTCACTGACGGTTCCTTCGACGATGCTTCCAGTTCCGGAGGATGGGCGTTCGTGGTTCATGAAGCGGGCCACCAAGTCCATTCCGCTTCAGGCAGGACTGTCGGCACATCCAACAATACGTTCGAAGTCCTCGCCGTCCTCAACGCAATGTCGTGGGTCGCCGTAGAAGCGCCAACGCGGTCAGTCACGCTCTGGACGGATGCCGTTCATGTCATCGAAAGCTGCCGCCGATATAGGGCGATCTGGCGCAACAACGGCTGGAAGCGGATCACGCCCAACCAGCGCACCCGCCGAAGACCGATCCCCGACAGGGAAATCTGGCAGCAGCTCGACAGCCTGCTGGAGCGGCATCCCCATGTGGTTGTAGAATGGTGCAAAGGGCATTCCGGCACTGTCGGCAACGAGCATGCCGATGCATTGGCGCGTGGAGTGGCCCGCGCGAAGGTGCTTTAGCCGGCGGCCGTCAGTCGCCGTGACTCGGCGCGTCAATCTCTTCACTTCAGCCATCCCCGTCTCGACCTTTTTCCGTATCGAGCGGTTGCGCCGGTACTCTTTCGCGGCTCCAGCAGAATGGTGTGCACGCACGGCCGCCTTGCCGGTTGACAATCGACATCCCGTTTGAAATGGTAAGATGTCAGACCAATTTAGAGGGTGCGTCTTGGACAGGTCCAGCCGGGAACTCATGCAGCCGATTCCACCGAGCGACCGCGTGCGCCAGGTGGAGGCCGCGCTTTCCGACTATGTGGAGCGGGCAGGGCTGAAGGCTGGAGACCGGCTGCCGGCCGAGCGGGAACTGATGGCGGCGCTGGGTGTTGGCCGCTCCACCATTCGCGAAGTCATCCGCAAGTTTCAGGCGCTCGGTGTCATCGATAGCCGCAAGGGCAGCGGCAATTATCTGCTGAAGCCGATTTCCGCCGCCACCGTGCATATGCCGATTTCCATCGATGCCGAAAGCCTGCGCGATGCGCTGCTGATGACGCTGGAAGTGCGGCGCGGCATCGAGGTCGAGGCCTCCATGGCCGCTGCGCGCCGCCGCACGGCAGACGATATCGCCACCATGGAAGCACGGCTCGATGAGATGGAGCGGGTGCATCTGGCCGAGGGAACCTCTGGCAAGGCGGACCTCGCCTTTCACCTCTCTATCTATGACGCCACGCATAATTCGCTGTTCAAGCAGCTGTTGGAGCAGATGCGTGAAGGTTTCGAACGCTTCTGGTCGAAACCCTTTGACCGGCCGGATTTCGCCAGCCGCTCCTTTCCCTTTCACCGCACGCTGTTCAACGCGATCGCCGCCGGGGATGCGGAAAAGGCGCGGGAAGAAACATTGAAAATCCTCGCTGTCGTCGAGGAAGATATCAAGGACATGTCGAAATGAACCATGGCAACGATCTCTTCGATCCCGCCTCATTTATCGTTGCGCATGACGAGGCCCACGCCTTTGAGGCCGTGGTGCCGCCCATCGTGCAGACCTCGCTTTTCACCTTTTCCAGCTATGACGAGATGGTCTCCACCTATCGCGGCGAAAAGGTGCGGCCGGTCTATACGCGCGGGCTGAACCCCACGGTGCGGCTGTTCGAAGAGATGCTGGCGAAGCTGGAAGGTGCCGAAGATGCGCTCGGTTTTGCAAGCGGCATGTCGGCCATTTCCTCCACCGTGCTGTCCTTCGTTTCTCCCGGCGACCGTATCGTTGCCGTCCGCCATGTCTATCCCGACGCGTTTCGCCTGTTCGGCACCTTCATGCAGCGCATGAATATCGAAGTGACCTATGTCGACGGCCGCGATGAGGCGGCGGTTGAAAAGGCGATGCCGGGCGCAAAGCTGTTTTACATGGAAAGCCCGACGAGCTGGGTGATGGAAGCCCATGATGTCGGCGCGCTGGCGGCCATCGGCAAGCGGCATGGCGCCGTCACCGTCATCGATAATTCCTGGGCAAGCCCGGTCTTCCAGCAGCCGATCTCGCTCGGCGTCGATCTCGTCGTGCATTCGGCCTCGAAATATCTCGGCGGCCATAGCGATGTGGTTTCCGGCGTGGTGGCCGGTTCGAAGGCGATGATCGACCGCATCCGGGCGGAAACCTATCCCTATCTCGGTGGCAAGATGTCACCCTTCGATGCCTGGCTGCTCATTCGCGGGCTTCGCACCCTGCCGCTGCGCATGAAGGCGCATCAGGCCTCGGCTTTGGATATCGCAACGCGTCTTCACGCGCTGGATGTGGTGGAAACCGTCTGCCATCCCGGGCTGGCGAACCACCTGCCGCCGGGTCTCAACGGCACGTCGGGCCTGTTTTCCTTCATCTTCAAGGAAGGGGTGGATGTGCGCGCTTTTGCCGATCGCCTCAAGCTTTTCAAGCTGGGTGTTTCCTGGGGCGGGCATGAAAGCCTGATCGTCCCCGGCGAAGTGGTGCTCGAACAGAAGGCGCAGCCAAACTCCGCCCACACCTTCGGCATCAGCGCGCGTTCGGTGCGCCTGCATGTCGGGCTGGAGGGCACGGAAGCCCTCTGGAACGATCTCGAACCGGCGATCAAGGCGGCCTCCGCCGCCTGACGCGTTTTTAAACTGACGACAAAAAAGGGGAGAACGACATGAAAAAACTGGTAACAGCAGCAATCTTCACCGCCCTGATGACCGGAACGGCGCTGGCGGACACGACCTTGAAACTGGTGGAAGTCATCACCAGCCCGGAACGCACCGAAACGCTGAAAGGCATCGTCTCGAAATTCGAAGCGGCCAATCCCGGCACCAAGGTGGAAATCATCTCGCTTCCATGGAGCGAGGCTTTCCAGAAATTCGCCACCATGGTCTCTGCGGGCGATATTCCCGATGTGATGGAAATGCCTGATACTTGGCTGTCGCTCTATGCCAATAACGGCATACTCGAAAGCCTTGAGCCTTATCTCGCAAAGTGGGAACACACCGCGGGCCTCAGTGACCGTACGCTGGAACTCGGCCGTGACGTGAAGGACACGGCCTATATGCTGCCCTACGGCTTTTATCTCCGCGCCATGTTCTACAACAAGAAGCTGCTGGAACAGGCCGGCGTGAAGGAGCCGCCGAAGACGCTCGACGAATTCGCCGATGCCTCGAAGAAGGTCGCGGCCCTTCCCGGCAAATATGGCTATTGCCTGCGCGGCGGCCCGGGCGGGCTGAATGGCTGGGTCATGTTCGGCGCATCCATGGCCGGTTCGAACGAGTTCTTCACCAAGGACGGCACCTCCACCTTCGATAGCACCGGCTGGGTGAAGGGCCTGACCTATGTGATCGATCTCTACAAGAACGGTTACGCGCCGAAGGACAGCGTCAACTGGGGTTTCAACGAGATCGTTGCCGGCTTTTATTCCGGCACCTGCGCTTTCCTCGATCAGGACCCGGATGCGCTGATCGCCATTGCCCAGCGCATGAAGCCGGAAGATTTCGGCGTCATGACCATGCCGAAGGGACCTGACGGCAAGACCTTCCCGACGATTGGTTTCGCCGGCTGGTCGATGATGTCGAAATCCGAAAACAAGGACCTGTCCTGGAAGCTGATCGAGACGCTTGAAGGGCCGGAAGGCAATATCGAGTGGAACAAGAAGACCGGTGCGCTGCCGGTGCACAAGTCGGCGGAGAAGGACCCCTTCTACGCCAGCGAGCAGTTCAAGGGCTGGTTCGATGAACTGGCCGACAAGAACGCCGTGCCGACGACGATGCCGACCTATCTCGAGGAATTCGCTTTCTTCAAGGATTCGCTTGTGATCAAGACATCGCAGGAAGCGCTGCTCGGCGATATCACGCCGGAGGACCTTGCCAAGCAATGGGCTGATTACATGACCAAGGCGCAGCAGAAGTTCCTGGCCTCGAAGTAACGACATTGACCGGCCGTGCGGGCGCAAATGCCCGTGCGGCAGTCTTGCCGGCCTTCGCTGCGACAGGCCTTTTCATAGAAATTTTTCGGATCGGTGAGCCGAGAGGCTGGAAAACCCGTCCGTTCCGTCGTCCGATCAGGGAGCGATACAATGTCCTATGCCCATGGCGCCGGGCCGGTGGCTGCGCGCAAACCGGCCGGCAAGCCTGCGATGCGGCGGTTTGCCGATTGGGCCGAACCGTGGCTTTACAGCGCGCCGGTCCTCGTGCTCATCGTCGCGGTCATGCTGGTGCCGCTGGTGCTTGGCCTCTCCTATGCCTTTCGCGATGTGCAGCTGCTCAATCCGTTTTCCGGCGGTTTCGTTGGCCTCAAACATCTGGAGGCGCTGTCGCAGGATGCGGCCTTTTACCGGGCGCTGAAAAACACGCTATGGTGGACCGGCGCTTCGGTTTTCCTGCAATTCTTCTTCGGCCTCATTCTGGCGCTGCTGCTCGATAAACCCTTCGCGGGCAGGGGACTGGCGCAGGCGCTGGTATTCCTGCCATGGGCCGTTCCGACATTTCTTGCTGGCCTCAACTGGGCGTGGCTGTTCAATCCGGTCATTGGGCCGCTGCCGCACTGGATGGTTTCGCTCGGGCTGTTATCCGCACCCAACAATATCCTCGCCGATCCGCAGCTTGCCATGTGGGGGCCGATCATCGCCAATGTCTGGTGGGGCATTCCTTTCTTCGCCATCACTTTGCTGGCAGCACTTCAGGCCATCCCGCGCGATCTTTACGAGGCGGCGGAAATTGACGGGGCAAACCCGCTGCAGCGTTTCACCTCCATCACCCTGCCGTTTCTGGCGCCCACCATCGCCATCACCGTCCTGCTGCGCACCGTCTGGATCGCCAATTTCGCCGATCTCATCATCGTCATGACCAATGGCGGGCCGGCCGACCGCACGCAGATCGTCGCCAGCTACATCTTCACGCAGGCCTTCCGGCGTCTGGATTTCGGTTATGCCTCGGCCATCGCGCTGGTGCTGCTGGTGCTGCTGCTTGCCTATTCCATGCTGATCGTGCTGCTGCGCCAGCGCCTGATCGAGAAGGACTGACCGATGACCTCAAGGATATTTCTCACCCTTGCCCATCGTCTGGCGATCCTTGCCTATATCGCCTTTGCACTGTTCCCACTGTTCTGGCTGCTCAAGGTGTCCGTGACGCCGAATGATCTGCTCTATAGCGAAGGTGTGAGGATGTGGCCATCGCGGGCGACATGGGATCATTATCGTTTCGTCATTGAAAACAGCGCCTTCCCGACGTTTTTTAAGAACAGCGTCATCGTCGCGGGCTCCACGGCAATTGCCGTGACGATACTCTCTTCGCTGTCGGGTTACGCGCTGTCACGCTTCCGTTTCAAGGGCAAATACTGGATTGTCGCCCTGATGCTGATCACCCAGATGTTTCCGCTGGTCATGCTGGTCGCACCGATCTTCAAGATGCTGTCGCCCCTCGGCCTCACCAACAGCCTGACGGGCCTCGTCATCGTCTACACCGCCTTCAACGTGCCCTTCGCCACCTTCCTGATGCAGTCGTTCTTCGATGGCATTCCGAAGGATCTGGAAGAGGCGGCGATGATCGACGGGGCGAGCCGGTTTACGGCCTTCCGCCAGATCATCCTGCCGCTGACGCTGCCGGGCATTGCCGCGACGCTCGGTTTCGTCTTCACCGCCGCGTGGAGCGAGCTTCTGTTTGCGCTGATGCTGATTTCCGGCAATCAGAGCGCCACTTTCCCGGTTGGCCTTCTGACCTTCGTTTCGAAATTCTCCGTCGATTTCGGGCAGATGATGGCGGCGGGCGTTCTGGCGCTCATTCCGGCCTGCCTCTTCTTCCTGCTCATTCAACGTTATCTCGTGCAGGGCCTGACGGCCGGCGCGGTGAAAGGATAATCCCATGGCTTCCATCGAGCTGAAGAATGTCGGCAAGACCTATGGCGACCTCGCCGTGCTGCATGGCGTCGATCTTGATATCAGGGATGGCGAGTTCATCGTCCTCGTCGGTCCCTCCGGCTGCGGAAAATCGACGCTGCTGCGCATGATCGCCGGGCTTGAAGAGATAACATCCGGCGACCTGTCCATCGACGGCGAACGCGTCAATGATCGCCGGCCGAAGGATCGTGATATCGCCATGGTCTTCCAGTCCTATGCGCTCTATCCGCATATGAGTGTCGCCGACAATATGAGCTATAGCCTGCGCCTGCGCCGCAGCCCGAAGGAAACCATCGCGGCGGCGGTGGCCGGTGCTTCCGCGAAACTTGGCCTCGATCCCTATCTCGCCCGCCGCCCGAAGGCGCTCTCCGGCGGCCAGCGTCAGCGCGTCGCCATGGGCCGCGCCATCGTGCGCCAGCCAAAAGCCTTCCTGTTCGATGAGCCGCTATCCAACCTCGATGCCCGGCTGCGCGAGCAGATGCGGGCCGAAATCAAACGCATGCATGCCGATCTTGGCGCAACCTCGGTCTACGTCACCCATGACCAGATCGAGGCGATGACGCTTGCCTCACGTATCGTCGCCATGAATGCCGGCCATGTGCAGCAGATCGGCGCACCGCTCGATCTTTACGATCGTCCCGCCAATCTCTTCGTCGCTGGCTTCATCGGTTCGCCCGGCATGAATTTCCTCGAAGGACGGCTCGTGCAGGAGAATGGCGGCAGTTTCGTCGTGCTGGGTGACGGCACGCGCCTTGCGCTTGGCCGGGAAGTGGACCTCGCCGATGGCGAGCCGGTCACGCTCGGCATCCGCCCGGAACATGTCACCGTAGCACCGGCTGAAGGCGGTGTGGAGGCAACCGTCGATCTGGTCGAGCCGACCGGCCTCGGCGTCATCCTGCACCTCACCGTGCATGGATTGCCGTTCAAGCTGTTTTCATCAGACCGGGCATTGTTGCAGCCGGGTAAATCCCTGCGGGTCGGTTTCCCGCAGGAAAGGCTGCATGTCTTTGATCGGAATGGCGTGAGGATCGGGGAGGCGTGAGGTTTGGCATAGTACTCGGCGGGAGGGTTTCCTGTGCCGTTGTATGCCCCCTTCGTCATTTTGGCTAAAGCCGGAGCGACGGAAAGCTGGAAACGTTGAGAACCTTCGCAAACGCGCCAACCGTGGCATCAGATTGCCCTTCGGTCGTCTATTGTGGAGGCTCCGGCTGGATGTGAGCTTTCACAGGATTTTTCGTTCACGCGCCTGCGGGTCCGCTGTGAATGAAAAACCTTGTGAAAGTCAGCACCTAGATCGCCGCACCCTTTTCATCGAACCTGTGGATCTTGGTGTCATCCGGCGTGATGAACACGGTATCGCCATGCCTGCATTCGAACTCGCCATCGGTCCTTGCGGTGATCGGCCCGATGCCGGTCACCTCGAGATGCAGGAAGGTATCCGATCCGAGATGTTCGGCCACCGTGACCTTGCCCTGCCACAGCCCGCTTTCCTTCGACAGCACTAAATGCTCCGGCCGCACGCCGGCGGTGGTCGCGTTCTTGCTGCGGGCATAATCGCCGGTCACCAAGTTCATGCGCGGTGAGCCGATGAAGCCGGCGACGAAGAGGTTGGCGGGGGTGCGGTAAAGCTCCATCGGTGAGCCGACCTGCTCGATATTGCCGCGGTTGAGCACCACGATCTTGTCGGCCATGGTCATCGCCTCCACCTGGTCGTGGGTGACATAGATCATCGTCGTCTTCAGCGTGTTGTGCAGCTCGGAGATTTCCAGCCGCATGGTGCCGCGCAGCGCCGCATCGAGGTTGGAAAGCGGCTCGTCGAACAGGAAGGCGGAAGGTTCGCGCACGATGGCGCGGCCGATGGCGACACGCTGGCGCTGGCCGCCTGACAGCTGCGAAGGCCGGCGCTCGAGATAATCGGTGAGGTTCAGCACCCGGGCGGCATCTTCCACCTTTTTATCGATAACCGCCTTGTCGAGCTTGGCCATCTTCAGCGGGAAGGCGATGTTGTTCCTGACGCTCATATGCGGATAAAGCGCATAGGACTGGAACACCATGGCAAGGCCGCGCTCGGCCGGCGCCTTTTCCGTCACATCCTTGCCGTCGATGACGATCTTGCCGCCGGAAACATCTTCCAGCCCGGCGATGAGGCGCAAAAGCGTGGACTTGCCGCAGCCGGAGGGACCGACGAAGACGACGAATTCGCCGTCATGGATATCGAGATCGATCGACGGGATGACTTTCGCCTCACCGAAGAGCTTGGACACGTTCTGAAGGGAAATGCTGCCCATGTTTGTCGTTCCTTATTTCACGGCGCCAAAGGTCAGGCCACGCACGAGTTGCTTCTGCGAGAACCAGCCGATGACGAGAATGGGGGCGATCGCCATCATCGAGGCGGCCGAGAGTTTTGCCCAGAACAGCCCCTGCGGTGAGGAGAAGGAGGCGATGAAGGCCGTCAGCGGCGCGGCATTGGTGGTGGTCAGCCTGATTGTCCAGAAGGATTCATTCCAGGCAAGGATGACGTTCAGGAGCAGCGTCGAGGCAATGCCCGGAACCGCCATTGGTGTGAGCACATGCACGATCTCGTTCCACAAGGATGCGCCATCCATGCGGGCGGCTTCGAGAATCTCGCCGGGGATTTCCCGGAAGTAGGTGTAAAGCATCCAGATGACGATCGGCAGGTTGATGAAGGTCAGCATGATGGTGAGCCCGATGCGGGTATCGAGCAGGCCGGCATTGCGGAAGATCAGATAGATCGGCACCAAGACGGCGACGGCCGGCATCATCTTGGTGGAGAGCATCCACATCAAGATGTCCCTGGTGCGCCTGGTCGGCGAGAACGCCATGGCCCAGGCGGCGGGAATGGCGATGATCAGCGCGATGATCGTCGAGCCGAGCGACAGCACCACCGAGTTCATGAACGGCTTGAAGTAATCGCGCTGGGTCTGGACCGTCACATAGTTTTCCAGCGTGCCGGACGGAATGAGGCTGAAGCCGGCGATCGCCTCCGGTTCGGTCTTGATCGAGGTGAGGAAGGCATAGAGGATCGGGAAGAACAGCAGCAGCGCCACGGCCCAGGCCGCGATGGAAAAGCCGATCTTTGCACGTGTGGTTGTCTTGCGGGCCATGATGTTTCCCCCTTACCGGTCGAGGTTCTTGCCGACGGCGCGCATCAGGAAGATGGCGACGATATTGGCGAGGATGACGGCGATGATGCCGCCGGCCGAAGCGCCGCCGACGTCGTAGCCCAGAAGTGCGGTGCGATAGATGAGGAAGGCGAGGTTGGTGGAGGCGTAACCGGGGCCGCCATTGGTGGTGACGAGGATTTCCGCATAGACGCCGAGCAGGAAGATCGTCTGGATCAGGATGACGACGGTGATGGCGCGCGACAGATGTGGCAGGGTCAGATAGATGAAGCGGTTGACGAAGTTGGCGCCATCCATCTCGGCGGCTTCCTTCTGTTCGCCATCGAGCGACTGCAGGGCGGTGAGCAGGATCAGTGTCGCAAACGGCAGCCATTGCCAGGCGACGATGATGATGATGGAGAGCAGCGGAAACTGCGCAAACCAGTCGACCGGCTGCAGACCGAGGAAGCGTGAGAGATCGGCAAGCACGCCGTAACCGGGATGCATGATCATGTTCTTCCACACCAGCGCGGCCACCGGCGGCATGACGAAGAAGGGCGAGATGATCATGATGCGCACGATGCCCTGGCCGAAAATGTCGTTGTCGAGCAGGAGCGCAATGGCGATGCCGCCGATGACGGTGATCGCAAGCACGCCGCCGACGATCAAAAGCGTGTTCCAGATCGACTGGAAGAAGGCCGGGTCGGTATAGAAATACTGGTAATTGAAGAGACCGGCAAAGCTGACATTGGCCGGGTTGAGGAGATTGTAGTTCTGGAACGAGAACCAAAGGGTCATCGCCAGAGGCACGATCATCCACACCAGCAACAACAGCACCGATGGCGCAAGCATGACCCGCGCTAATCCGCTTGTGTTTCGGGTTGCCATTGGTAGTCCTCCCTCACGGATACAGTTATGAGTTTGAGCGGGACTTCAGATGAATACCGCTCGCACTTCCCCCATTTCGCTCCGGCGGCCTCTGCCGCAGGGGCATCCGGATTTATGATTGCCGTCAGTGGCGGCCTTCGCCCGTCGCCGCGTGATAGGTCGCCAGAACCTGATCCACAGCCGCGATCAAAATCTCTTCCGCGTCTTCGCCCGCAACTGTGGCGAGCGGTAATTCGCCGAGATATTGGCGCAGCAGGGTTTCGGGAATTGTCTTCCCATCCAGCGCCTTATGCAAGGCGGAAACGGCCCGCAACGCTTCCGGCCGTGTCCAGTAATAACGGATGCGGTCGCTGTAACTATAGTGGCGCTGCAATCGCAGCGTGATGTCGTCGCCATGGTAATGGCCCTGCCAGTCGCCCGGCGCGCTCAACATCAGTTTTTCCATGGTCCGCGCCAGCGGCCGGTCGCCATAGGCGCCGACCATTTCGGATGCGATCATATCAAGCGCATAAAGCGCTTCCCGGTAAGCGAAGGTGAGGCCCGGACCCACCTTGAGGATCGGATATCCGTCGCGCACCAGTGCGGCAAGGGCAGGCTCGGTCTGGTAATCGGTGGAATGGGCCTCGAACACCAGCTGCGGTTCGCCGTCCAGAACGGCGCTCAGCGCTTCCGCGGCCTGCGGATCATAAGCGACGACATTGTCGCTGCCGAATTCCACGCCGGGCTGCACAACGAAAGCGATGACCCGTTCGAAGGCTTGCGAAAGACCGTGCTGCGCGAATATCTCGCGGTGAAGGTCGATGGTGTTGCGCGCCGCCTGCGGCTGTGTCGGCGCAACCGTGTCGAGCACATGGTCGGCACCGCCAGGCACCGGTACTTCGGTGCCGAGAATATAAAGCGGTTTGGGCAGGCCGGCATCGGTGGCGGCCTTTTCCGCAACGGCGGCAAGTTTGGCGGCGCGGTTGGCGATGGTGACGTCATCCAGCGCTGCCGGCTCACCGGCGCAGCCCATCGATGCATCAAGGTGAATCTTGCGAAAACCCGATGCCACATAGGCTTCGACCATGGCGGCGGCTTTTGTCAGCGCCTCTTCGGCCGGTTCCCTGCGCCAGGGATTGGGACCGAGATGATCTCCGCCAAAAATCACCAGTTCGCGGGGCAGTCCCTCCTCCTCGGCAATGCTGTTGACGAAGCTGACGAAGTCCCGTGGCGTCATGCCGGTATAACCGCCGAGATGATTGACCTGATTGCAGGTTGCCTCGATTAACACCGGCGTCTTGCCGGCGGCGGCGCGGCGGATTGCGGCGCGCAGAACCACGGGATGGGCGGAGCAGACGGAGGTGATGCCGGCGGGCTTGCCGGAGCGGCGCGCGGCGGCGAGATTTTCGAGTATACCGGTCACAGGATTTCCTCCGACAGATGCGCGGTCAGAAAGGCGTCGAGTTCGGAAAGGCTGGCGGCGCCTTCCATGGGGCCGCGGCGGGTGACATTGTGCGCGCCGGCGGCATTGGCATAGGTGAGTGCCTTTTGCGGATGCATGCCGAGGCGACGGCAGGTGAGATAGGTTGCGCCGAAACAGTCGCCAGCACCGGTCGGGTCGATTTCGCGGACCCGCAAGCCGGGGACGTCGATGCGTCCATGGGCGCGGCTGAAATGGCTTGCGCCATCCGCGCCGCGTTTCAGAACAATTTCGCCGATACCGGACGCAAGCAGCTTTTCAATCGCCGCGTCCTCGTCATCCAGTCCGGAGGCCGCCTGAAGTTCCTCGCCGGAGGGCAGGAGAAGATCGGTAATCTCAAGCAGATCGTCGATCAGCCTGCGGCCGGCATCGCCCTGCGCCAGTTCCTTGCGGATGTTGGGATCGAAGGAGACCGAGCCGCCGCGCCCCTTGACGCTCCTGATGGCTTCGAGAATGATTTCGCCAATGCCGGCAATCGCAAAGGCCGATCCCATGACGTGCACATGGCCCGCTTTTTCGATAAGAGCCTGTGCTTCATCGGTCATATGCGTTTCGCTGGCCGCCGAATGGGCAATGTTGAAAACGAAGTCCCTTGCGCCGTTTTCCCGGTAACGCACGAAGGCGCTGCCCGTCGGCCGGTCGGCTATGGTGGCGATGGCCGAGACGTCGACGCCATCGCCGCGCAGCCTTACGACATTGAGACGGCCGAAATCATCGTCACCCACCGCGGCAATAATGCCGGCGGCTCCGCCGCAGCGCGCCACCTGGTCGATGAAGATGGCCGGTGCGCCGCTCGGGAAAGGGCCGATCAGCGTTTGCGGCTCGAGAAAGCCGTTTCCCACCGTCGTCGCCATGATCTCCACGAGGATTTCGCCCGCCGTGATGGTCGGGCCCTGGGTCTGCGGCGCCAGTGTAGATGCCTGCCTCATCGTCTCCTCCATAAGCATGTGCTGCCGTCCTGCCGGGCAGGTGCATTTCCGGTCTGTTATTTTCTCGGATATCAGTTAAAGTTTACGCGCGTCAAGATATTATTGGATGAAATATCTGCTGCAATGCAGCAAGGGAAAATCTCAAAATAATAAATTATGAAGTGAATATACTGGTATAAACAAGGATTTATGCGGGTTTCGAGCGGTTCGGTTGCGCGATGATTTATTTTTGGATGTTGACAATGGATGCAATTTCGCGAGATAAAAAATTTACGCATGTATTGTTATGCGTAGACATCCGTAAAGGAGGAGCGGGTATCATGAGCAAATTCATTGGAATTCTGTCGTCGTCTGTGGTTGGGGCCGGGCTTCTGGCCGGGCTGGCGCAGGCGGAAGAGATCAACATCGCCACCGTCAACAATGGCGACATGATCATCATGCAGAAGCTTTCCAGCGCCTGGGAGAAGGAAACGGGCAACAAGATCAACTGGATCGTGCTGGAAGAGAATGTTCTGCGCGAACGCGTCACCACCGACATCGCCACCAATGGCGGCCAGTTCGATATCATGACCATTGGCGGTTACGAAGCGCCGATCTGGGGCAAGCAGGGCTGGCTGGCGCCCGTCGACGATCTCGGCGACGATTATGACTATGCCGATCTGCTCGACCCGATCAAAAAGGGCCTGACGGTGGACGGCAAGCTTTACGCCGTGCCGTTCTATACCGAAAGCTCGTTCACGCTTTACCGCAAGGATCTGTTCGACGCCGCCGGCCTAAAAATGCCTGACAATCCGACCTACGCCCAGATCAAGGATTTCGCCGCCAAGCTGACCGACAAGTCGAAACAGCAATATGGCATATGCCTGCGCGGCAAGCCGGGCTGGGGCGAAAACATGGCCTTCCTCGGCACCATGATCAATACCTATGGCGGCCGCTGGTTTGACATGGACTGGAAACCGCAGCTGACGAGCGAGCCGTGGAAAAAGGCGATTGCGGATTATGTGGCGCTGATGACCTCCTACGGCCCGGCCGGTGCGGCCGCCAACGGCTTCAACGAAAACCAGACGCTGTTTTCATCCGGCCGTTGCGCCATGTGGATCGACGCCACCTCGGCGGCGGGCCGCGTTTATGACCCCAAGCAGAGCCAGGTTGCCGACAAGACCGCGTTTACACGTGCTCCGGTCGAGGTAACGCCGAACGGTTCGAGCTGGTCGTGGTCCTGGAACCTTGCAATCCCAAACGGCACGAAGAAGCTTGAAACCGCCAAGTCCTTCGTCAAATGGGCGACTTCGAAGTCCTATGTGAAAACGGTTGGTGAAAGCGAAGGCTGGGTGGCCGTGCCGCCGGGTACGCGCAAATCCACCTATGAGCTGCCGGAATACAAGAAGGCCGCGCCTTTCGCGGATACGGTGCTGAAGGCGATCATGTCTGCCGATCCGTCCAAGCCGACCAAGGATCCGGTGCCCTATACCGGTGTGCAGTTCGTCGCCATACCGGAATTCCAGTCGATCGGTACGGTCGTCGGCCAGCAGATCGCGGCAGCCCTTTCCGGCCAGCAGACGGTCGATGCGGCGCTAGAAGGCGCGCAGAAACAGGTCGAACGTGACATGACCCGCGCGGGCTACATCAAGTAGCCGCGTCCTCCCGGCGTGCCGCCCGTTCGCCTTCTGGCGGCGGGCGGCATGGGTGGACACAGACCCGCCGCCCTCATTCCTGTGAAAAGCACAGGAATGAGGGGGTGGAAAAATTGCATCTAACACCAAACGCAGGGCCGAATTCATCGACTGCCCGCCATGCATCACGGAGATCGACATGAGATTGAACAACAAGGTTGCGCTGATCACCGGCGCTGCCCGCGGTATCGGCCTTGGTTTTGCGCAGGCTTTCGCTGCTGAGGGCGCAAAGGTCATCATCGCCGATATCGATATTGCCCGGGCCACGGCGGCTGCCGCAGCCATCGGCCCTTCGGCAAAGGCGGTGCGGCTGGATGTTACCGACCTCGCTCAGGTCGATGCGGTGGTGAAGGCGGTGGATGAGGAATTCGGCGGCATCGATATTCTCGTCAACAATGCCGCGATCTTCGATATGGCGCCGATCAACGGCATTACCGAAGAGAGCTATGAGCGGGTGTTCGACATCAATCTCAAGGGCCCGCTGTTCATGATGAAGGCCGTCTCCAATGTCATGATCGAGCGCGCGCGCGGCGGCAAGATCATCAATATGGCAAGCCAGGCCGGCCGGCGCGGCGAGGCGCTGGTGACGCTTTATTGCGCCTCCAAGGCAGCGATCATTTCCGCCACGCAGTCGGCGGCGCTGGCGCTCGTCAAGCACGGCATCAATGTCAACGCCATTGCGCCCGGCGTCGTGGATGGCGAGCATTGGGAAGTGGTCGATGCGCATTTCGCCAAGTGGGAAGGCTTAAAGCCCGGCGAGAAGAAGGCGGCGGTGGCCAAATCCGTGCCGATCGGCCGTTTCGCCACGCCTGATGACATCAAGGGGCTGGCGGTTTTCCTCGCCTCCGCCGACAGCGATTATATTCTCGCCCAGACATACAATGTCGATGGCGGCAACTGGATGAGCTGAAAAGCCGGAGATGACCATGCATGCCATTCAATTCGTCGAGAAGGGACGCGCCGTGCTGGCGGAACTCCCCGTCGCCGATCTGCCGCCGGGTCACGCACTCGTGCGGGTCAAGGCCTCGGGGCTTTGCCACACCGATATAGACGTGCTGCATGCGCGTTATGGTGACGGAGCGTTTCCCGTCATCCCCGGCCATGAATATGCCGGTGAAGTTGCGTCCGTGGCTTCCGATGTGACAGGCTTCAGGGCCGGTGACCGGGTGGCCGTCGATCCCAATTTGCCCTGCGGCACCTGCGCCAGCTGCAGGAAGGGGCTGACCAACCTTTGCAGCACGCTGAAGGCCTATGGCGTTTCCCACAATGGCGGCTTTGCCGAATTCAGCGTTGTGCGTGCGGATCACCTGCACGGCATTGGTTCGATGCCCTATCATGTCGCGGCACTGGCCGAACCGCTCGCCTGCGTCGTCAACGGCATGCAGAGCGCTGGCATTGGTGAGAGTGGTGTGGTGCCGGAAAGCGCGCTGGTGTTTGGCGCCGGTCCCATCGGCTTGCTGCTTGCCCTGTCGCTGAAAGCACGCGGCATTGCAACGGTGACGATGGCCGATATCAATGAAAGCAGACTGGCCTTTGCCGAAAGTCTTGGGCTCAAGGTGGCGGTTTCCGGCTCGGAAGCGCTCTTGCGGCAACAAAAATCTTTTGACTTTGTGGCCGATGCGACGGGTATTGCCGCCGTTGCCGAGGCGATGATCCCGCTGGTTGCGGATGGCGGCACCGCGCTGTTTTTTGGCGTCTGCGCGCCGGATGCCCGCATTTCGGTGGTGCCTTTCGAAATCTTCCGGCGTCAGCTGAAGCTTGTCGGCTCCCATTCGCTGAACCGCAACATACCGCAGGCGCTTGCCATTCTGGAGACGGATGGCGATGTCATGGCGCGGCTGGTGTCGCACCGGTTGCCGCTTTCGGAAATGCTGCCGTTCTTTACGAAAAAACCGTTTGATCCGGCGACGATGAAAGTGCAGTTTGCGGCCGAATGATCGTTTGGCCGTTGATAACCATTTGACCGGCTTTTCGTGCGAAGGCCGGTCGATATAGAGTACCACATGTAATATTTCATGGGGGCAAGCACTTTGGCCAAATCTATCAGGACGATGGAAGAGTTTTCGGAATTCGTCGGCCTTTCCCGCCCGACTGTTTCGAAATACTTCAATGATCCGGCCTCGGTCCGCAAGAAGACGCGGGACACCATCGAGGACGCGCTGAAGAAATCGGGCTTCCGGCCGAATATCTTCGCCGTCAACCTCAACCGCCGCCGTTCCAATATCATCGGCATCATCATTCCGAACTCCACCGATCCGTTCTACATGGCGCTGACGAGCCGCATCGAACTCATCGCCAACGAGGCGGGGTTCCTTGCCTTCGTGCTATCGTCGGATGGCAAGGCGGAAATCGAGGACCGGGCGATCCGCACCTTCAAGTCGATGAATGTGGCGGGCGCCATCATCGCGCCGCTCGGCGTCAAATCCCATCGCGCCACGCTGGAGCAACTCGCTGCCAGCATTCCGATCGTTTACGTCGATTCGCCGCTGGATGAGACTTCGGCCTTTGTCGGCACGGACAACCGCCAGAGTGTCGGGCTGATGGTGGATTATCTCTGCCGTTCGGGCGAACCGCCCTGTTTCTTCGATATGCCGCAGGTCAATACCAACGCGGCGACACGCCGCACGGCCTATGAGGAAGCGATGCAGCGTCTGGGCTTCGAGCCGCATGTCATCGATGTTCCCGGCATCGTCACCTGGGATTTCGAGCGTTTCGCCTTTGATGAAGCGAGCAGGCTGCTGGATGGGGCAGGGCATTTGCCATCGCGCACCATTTTATGCGCCAATGACCGTATCGCCTTCGGCGTCATCGCCGCCGCCTTCCAGAAGGGCATCAAGGTTGGCCATGGCTCCGACTACGACCTCAGGGTTGCCGGCCATGACGACCATCCGCTGTCGCGTTATGCCTGCCCGCCGATTACCACGGTGGCGCAGAATTATAACGAGATCGGCAGGCTGTCGATCGAGCTTCTGCTGCAGAAGCTGGATGATGAGACGGATGACACGACGCGGATGCGTGAACGCATCCTGCTCAGCGCCGATCTGATGCTGCGCAAATCGGCCTGATGGCTTGTTAGATAAACTAAACGAAAAATCTTATTTTCTAAATAGAACTAATATCTGAACGCTCCTACTCTGGTCTCAAGGTTGCTTTGGGAGGCGACCGCGAGAGCCGGCGCAAAGGCGTGCCGGGATCCGGGAGGAACGCAGAAACGTCATGTGGCCAGCGCCGCGAGGGGTGAACCTTCGCTGCCTCGGTATCGTATGGCCTTCGCCGGGCAGTCTGGACATTCTCGCCAGCAATTTCCCCAGCGAAGGATTTCAAAACATGAATCTCTATT
The DNA here is from genome assembly GCF_053522345.1 of Agrobacterium sp. 22-226-1. Lineage (NCBI taxonomy): Bacteria > Pseudomonadati > Pseudomonadota > Alphaproteobacteria > Hyphomicrobiales > Rhizobiaceae > Agrobacterium > Agrobacterium sp. 22-226-1. Next base: position 249,756 of record NZ_JBNWCP010000002.1, on the reverse strand, counting down.
CTCTTCTGTCAGCGCGTGCAGCCGGCGGCAAACCTGTCCGGGTTGGTCTCATCGGCGCCGGCAAGTTCGGCTCCATGGTGCTGGCGCAGGCGCAGCGCATCGCCGGTTTCCACATGGTCGCCGTCGCAGACCTCAATATCGGCAAGGCAAGGGAATCGTTTGATCGCGTCGGCTGGCCGAAGGAGCGTTACGACGCGACGAGCTGCGCCGATGCGCTGAAGAGCGGCAAGACCTATGTGACCGATGATGTGAACGAGCTTTTCGCCTGCGGCGAGATCGAATGCGTGATCGAAGCGACCGGCCATCCGCTGGCCGGTGCACGCCATGCACTGGGTGCCATCGAGCACAACAAGCACGTCGTCATGGTCAATGTCGAAGCCGACGTCATGGTCGGGCCGATCCTTGCTGAAAAGGCGCGGGCCAAGGGCCTGATCTATTCCATGGCTTACGGCGACCAGCCGGCGCTGATCTGCGAGCTGGTCGACTGGGCGCGCGCCACCGGCTTCGAGGTCGTTTCCGCCGGCAAGGGCATGAATTTCGAGCCGCGCTACCGTTATTCGACGCCGGACACGGTCTGGGGTTATTTCGGCTGGACGGACGAGGAAGTGGCCAAGGGCGACTTCAATCCCAAAATGTACAATTCCTTCACCGACGGCACCAAGGCGGCCATCGAAATGGCGGCCGTCGCCAACGGCACGGGACTGGATTGCCCGGATGACGGTCTGGCCTTCCCGCCGGCCGGCCTGCACGATCTCGCCCGCGTCTTCCGCCCGGCTGCCGATGGCGGCCGTATGTCGCGCTCCGGTCTGGTCGATATTGCCGCGAGCCAGGAGCCGGATGGACGCGAGGTGTTCAACAACATTCGCTATGGCGTTTTCGTCACCTTCAAGGCGCATAATGAATATGCCCGCGCCTGCTTCAAGCAATATGGCCTGCTGACCGACCCCTCCGGCTGGTACGCCTCCATGTGGCGTCCGTTCCACATCATCGGGCTGGAAACCTCGATCAGCGTGCTTTCCGCCGTGCTGCGCAACGAAGCGACCGGTTGCTCCAAGGAGTTCCGCGGCGATGCCGTCGCCACGGCGAAGAAGGATATGCAGCCCGGCGAGATGCTGGACGGCGAGGGCGGATACGCGGTCTGGGCTAATGCCATTCCGGCCACCCGCAGCCTCGATATGAAGGCGCTGCCGATCGGCCTTGCCCATAATGTCAAGCTGAAGCGTGCCATCAAGAAGGACCAGATCGTCAGCTTCGACGATGTGGAACTGGTGAATGACCTCGATGTGGTGAAGCTGCGCCAGGACATGGAAAACCAGTTCCGTCCGCAAAAGGACGCCGCGGCGTAATGGACGGGAGAGAGGACATGTCGAAGGGAGCTTTCGTGGTGATCGCAGAATTCCGGGTGAAGCCCGACGCGATGGACGCCTTTCTCGATGCGGCGCGCGATGACGCCAGACACTCGGTTCAGGATGAACCGGGCTGCCGGCAATTCGATGTGGTGCGGCCGGAAACCGGAAACAACGTGGTGTTCTACGAGGTCTATGACGACAGACAGGCTTTCGACGACCATCTGAAAACACCGCATCTCGACCGGTTTCGGGAAGCATTTCCCGCCCTTATCGAAGAAGAACTGCCGGTGCGTTTCCTGAAGCGGCAATGGCTCTGAAGGATGGAAACAATGGCTGACATTCGCCGGATCGCCGTTATCGGAACGGGTATCATGGGCGCCCCCATGGCGGGGCGTCTGGCGGAGGCCGGGTTTTCCGTCAAGGCCTGGAACCGCAGCGCTGAAAAAGCTGCGGTTCTGGCGGCAAAAGGTGTGCAGCCGGCGGCCACGGCTGCCGAAGCTGTGGCCGAAGCCGATGTCGTCATCTGCATGCTGAGTTCCGGGCCGGTCTGCGACGAGGTTCTGCTCGGTGCCTCGGGTGTCGTTTCCAACATGAAGCCCGGTGCTATTCTGCTGGTGATGAGTTCCATCCCGGTCGACAGTGCACGGGAACAGGCGGAGGTGGCCAAGGCTTATGGTGTCGCTTATGTCGACGCACCGGTTTCCGGCGGTGAAAAGGGAGCGATCGAAGGAACGCTCGCCATCATGGCCGGCGGCGAACAGCAAGATGTGGATGCGCTGCGGCCGCTCCTCAATTGCCTCGGCCGCGTCACCCATGTCGGGCCGGTGGGCTGCGGCTCATTGGCCAAGCTTGCCAACCAGCTGATCGTCGCCTCGACAATCTGCGCCGTCGCCGAAGCTCTGACCCTTGTGGAAGAGGGGGGAGCGGACCCGGCGCAGGTGCGCCACGCGCTGCTTGGCGGCTTTGCCGATTCCACCGTCTTCCGCCAGCACGGGAAACGCATGGTGGAAGGCGATTTCCGTCCCGGCGGGCCGGCGAAATATCAGGTGAAGGATACGTCCACGGCGCTGGCCTTCGCCAGAAGCCGGGGCCTCAGACTACCGGTCGGCGAGGAGGTTGACCGGCTGTTCCGCTCCATGATCGAGCATGGCGCGGGCGAGCTTGATCACAGCGGTGTGATCCTTGAGATTAAGCGCATGAATGCGTTCGGAGGAACGCTCGAAACTGTTTGAGATACAACAAAGGGAGGAACACATGAAAATTTCGAAACTTTACGGGCTGGCTCTCGCCGCCACCATGCTGGTCGCATCCATCGCGCAGGCCGAAACGCTGACGCTTTCGACGCCGGATCCGGATAATTCCGAAATTACGTTGGCCGCTAACAAGTTCGCGGAGCTGGTGTCGGCAAAAACGAATGGCGAAGTTACAGTCAAGGTTTTCCCGAACGGCTCGCTTTATGGCGGCGATCCGTCGGGCGCCGTCAAACAGCTGGCTGGCGGATCGCTCGACATGCTGCTTCTGGCGACATCGCTTTACGCGAATTTCGATCCGCGTTTTTCGGCGATCTCCATTCCCTATCTTTTTGACGATGAAGAACAGCTTCGCACCTATCTGGAAGGAGAGCAGGGCAAGGAACTGAGTGCCGGGCTGGAAAAGATCGGCATCAAGGCGGTCGACCTCTGGCCGCGCCCCTTCCGCCAGATGACCAATTCCAAGCGCCCAATAATCTCGCCGGATGATCTGCGCGGTTTGAAGTTCCGCGTTCCCAACAATCCGCTCTGGGTGGAATTCTTCAAGAAAATGGGAGCGGCACCGACGCCGCTCGCCTTTGCCGAGGTTTATAATGCCCTGCAGCTGAAGGTCGTCGACGGACAGGAAAACCCCATCAACGTCCCATTGTCGGCGAAATTCTACGAGGTTCAGAAATACGTCTCGATCACCAATCATATGGGTGACGGCTGGGTTCTGGGCATCAGCCCGGCCAAGTTCAACGGCCTGAGCGATGCGCATAAGACGGCCGTCGAGGAGGCGGCAAAGGAAGCCGAAGTGTGGAAAGTGCAGAACGATGCCGCGAGCGCGGAAGTGACGATCGCCGAATTGCAGAAACACGGAATGGAGGTCAATCGCCTGACGCCCGAGCAGCAGAAGGCGTTTGTGGATGTGTCGAAGGGGCTTTATCCCGTCTTTGCCGGGCTGGTGAAGGATCAGACCTTCTTCGACAAGACGATTGCCGCCGTCGGCAAGAAATAAGGCATTGATATCTGCCGGGCCGGTGTGGGGCCGGTCCGGACGGGAGGACAGTTTTATGGATGAAACGTCATCATTTTTCGGCAGGGTCATCAGATTGGCGACCGACGTGCTGGCCGGTCTGGCCGCTATCGGGGTTCTGGCCGTCGTGCTTTTGCAGGTGTCGACCCGCATGTGGGGAACTCCGGTTTCCTGGACCGAGGAAGCGACACGGTATCTTTTCATATGGATGGTATTTCTGGGGGTGGTGGGCAGCTTCCGCACCGCCGACATGGCGCGGGTAACGGTGTTCATCGCGCTGATGCCAGCCTTCGTACGGCGCCTCGCGCTGCCCATCTACGTCCTGTCATCGGTCGTCTTTTTCGGCCTGATGATCTGGACGGGTTGGACGCTGGTGCGCCAGCAATATGTCATGAATGAAGCCGCCGCGACGCTTGCCACGCCCATGTGGATGATCGGCGCCATCATTCCGCTCAGCGCGGCTCTCGGCATTGCCGCCATCGTGGAATCCCTGCGTCAACATCGCGACCGCATCGAACTGCCGGAAGGCCTGCAGCCTCTCACGGATGCCGATCTGGTCGTTGGAAATATGGAGAAACGGCCATGAGCCTGACGCTGCTTGGACTTTTCCTTCTCATGAGCGCCTTCGGGGTTCCGCTCGCCGTCTCACTTGGTCTGGCCAGCCTCGCCTCCATTGCGCTTTATACGTCGATGCCGATGGACCTTCTGGCGCAGACCATGTTTTCGGGCATGAACTCCTTCCTTCTGGTCGCGGTGCCGCTTTTCATTCTGGTCGGTGTCCTCATGGAACGGGGCAAGGTCGCCGAACGGCTGTTTGACTTTGCCGAGGCAATTGTCGGCTGGCTTCCCGGCGGTCTCGGTCATGTCAATGTCGCCTCGTCGGTGATTTTCGGCGGTGTTTCCGGTTCGTCCGTTGCCGATATCGCCTCGATCGGCGCCATCGAGATCAAGGCCATGGAGCGTCACGGTTTTCCCAAGGGTTATGCCGTAGGACTGACGCTCTGCACCTCAACGCTTTCCTCGATTATCCCGCCGTCGATCCTCATCGTCATCGCCGGATCGGTCGCCAACGCCTCCATCGGAACCCTGCTCGTGGCCGGGCTGGTGCCGGGATTGTTCCTCGCCTTCGTCTTCATGGTGTACAATCACATCTATGCGGTGCGTAACGGGTTCAATCCGCCCACACCTTTCAATGTCCGGCGCGTGGTGACGACCGGCGTTGCGGCCATCCTGCCGATGCTGACACCGGTGATCCTGCTGATCGGTATTGTCGACGGTTATTTTACGCCGACGGAAGCGGCCAGCATCGCCGTTGTCTACACGCTGGTTCTGGCCGTCATACTTTACCGCACGATCCCGTTTTCGGCGTTGCTCGGAATATTCATGGAAACGGCGCGGACCTCCGGCTCGATCCTTTTCATCGCAGCAACGGCGAAACTGGCGGCATGGGTTTTCACCTTTGACGGCCTGCCGGCGCAGGTGGCGGTCTTCCTCGGCCATATCAGCACGGGGCCGACCATGGCGATGGTGCTGATATTCCTGTTCCTTATCGTCGTCGGCATGTTCATGGACGCGATTGCGGCGATGTTCATTCTCATTCCGGTGCTTCTGCCGCCGGCCGTGTCGCTTGGGGTCGATCCGATCCATTTCCTGATCGTCATGGTCATCACCCTGACGCTCGGGCTTGTGACGCCGCCGGTCGGTGTATGCCTGTTTGCGGTGGCGCAGGTGGCGAAAATGTCGATCGAGGATGTGATCAAGGGATCGCTTGCGCCTATGTCCATCCTTGTCGCTGCGATTTTCGCTCTGGTGTTGTTCCCGGATCTCACATTGGCGCCAATCAGGCTGATGGGGCTTTATTGACGCGAAAACGGATTGCCTGAAACCTCAGACAACGCGGCGGGCTTGCCACTCGTCGCGTTGTTTTCGCATCCACTCCAGAAACAGCATGACTTTTCTCTGCCGCAGATGGGAATGCGGGCAAACGATCCATTGGGTGACGAGCTTTATGCGCGGCGCGTCCGTCACGGCCGGCACCAGCATATTGTCCTGCAGCTCCCGCTCCATCATCAATGTGCTTTCCAGCGCCACGCCGATGCCGAGAACGGCGGCATCGATGGCCATGTGGCTACGGTCGAACAGGACCCGCCGCCAGCGCTTTTCGGCTGTCACGCCGGCCAGCGGGAACCAGTGGTTCCATTGCGCCTGCGCCTTGACCGAATGGATCAGCCGCTGGTTCTGCAGTTCCTCGGGCAGAAATTTACCGGCACCCTGATAATTCGGCGAACAGACCGGCAGGAATTCCTCCTCCACCAGCCCTTCCACGAAGAGGCCCGGCCATCGCCCATCGCCATGGCGCAGCTCTATATCGATGAGTTCCTGTGAAAAATCGGTCGGCTCGTTGGTGCCGTCAAGGCGCACTTCCAGTTCAGGATACTCCTCCAGAAACGAGCCGAGACGCGGCAGCAGCCATTTGTTGGAGATGGTCGGCGTCGCCCGGATCGTCAGCGTGGTGACAGAGCGGAAGCCGCGAATACTGTCGGTGGCGTCCGATATCTGTTCGATCTGGGCGGTGATCATCGAGAAATAGCGCTCGCCCGCTTCCGTCAATGTCACCTTGCGGCCGGTCCGTGCCATCAGGGTCGTGCCGAGCTGGCCTTCCAGCAACTGGATCTGCTGGGAAACGGCCGAAGGTGTCACGCTCAACTCTTCCGCCGCCCGCGAAATGCTGCCCGCCCTTGCTGCGGCGTGGAAAACGAGGATCGATTTTATCGGGATTTGCATGGGTGGGGCTTTGCTCAACGGAATACGGCGGTCACCTGAGTATCACAGGTGACCGCCGTGTTGAAAAGCGTTGAACGCGAGGCTTTTAGCGGTGGCTCGGCAGTTTCGGCAGGAACACCGTGAGCAGGCCGAGCAGCGGCATGTAGGAGCAGATGCGGTAGACGAATTCGATGCCTTCCTTATCCGCATAAACACCCAGAACCGCAGCGCCGATGCCGCCGAAACCGAAGGCGAAACCGAAGAACATGCCGGCGATGAGGCCGACGCGGCCCGGCACCAGTTCCTGCGCGAACACGACGATGGCCGAGAAAGCGGAGGAGAACACGAAGCCGATGACGACGACGAGAATGGCCGTCCAGAACAGGTTCGCATAGGGCAGCAGTAGGGCGAAGGGAATGACGCCGAGGATCGAGAACCAGATGACGACGCGTGAGCCGAAACGGTCGCCGATCGGGCCACCAAAGAACACGCCCAGTGCCGAAGCGCCGAGGAAGAGGAACAGCAGAACCTGCGCGTCCTGAACACCAAGACCGAACTTGTCGATGGTGTAGAAGGTGAAGTAGCTGGACAGGCTGGCGAGATAGGCATTTTTGGTGGCGGTCAGAACCACCAGCACCAGAAGCGTCATGATCACCGTGCCGCGGGCAAGGGGAAGCGTGCGGCTGGCCGGGGCCTTGCCGACTGTTGCGCGGCGGTGGCGGGTGTACCAGACGCCAACCCAGGAAAGCACGCCAAAACCGACGAGCGCGATCAGCGAGAACCAGCTGAGGCTCGTCTGACCGAGCGGGATGACGATGAAGGCGGCGAGCAGCGGGCCGATGGCGGTGCCGGTATTGCCGCCCACTTGGAAGAAGGACTGCGCCAGACCATGACGGCCGCCGGATGCGAGACGCGCAACGCGCGAGGCTTCCGGATGGAAGATCGCCGAACCGATGCCGATGAGGCACGCGCCGATCACCAGAACCTCGAAACTATGGGCAAAGGCGAGCGTGATGAGGCCGGCGCAGGTGGACAGCATGGCGACGGGCAGGGAAAACGGCATGGGCCAACGGTCTGTCACCATGCCGACGACCGGCTGCAGCAGCGATGCCGTGACCTGAAAGGCGAAGGTAAGCAGTCCGATCTGTACGAAATCGAGCGCGTAATTGGCTTTCAGCAACGGGTAAAGCGACGTCAGCAGCGATTGCATGATGTCGTTCAGCATGTGGCAAAAGCTCGCGGCTGCGATGATTGAAAACGCCGTGCGTTGCGGGTTGAACCCGGTGCTGGTGACGGTGGCCATGAATTATCCTCTCCAGATCCCCGCCGACGAAACGGGAAACATGTCTTTATTTGCTCCCGCTTTTATTCATATTGTGTCTGGCCTGCATTTGTGTTCTGGACGAGTTTCTTTGTGAGTGGGCCAAATGGCAAAAATCAAATCGCGACAGACAGTCGGTGTGACGCTCGAGGAGCATGAGCGCAGCCTGAAATTGATCGACGGCACCAATGAGCCGGTGCTGGCGCTCCATCGCATCTATCCGTCGGGGCATCGCACACCGCCCCATAACCATAGTCGCGTGCAGATATGGTGCGCGCGCCGGGGTGTGGTGCTGGTCAGCACAGCGGATGGGCGCTGGATGATACCGCCGGGTCACGGGCTGCTCATTCCCGCCGGTCTGCAACATGAGGCCGAAGTCATCTCCAATGTCGAGATGCATTCCATCTATGTTCATCCCGATCTCTTCCAGGCAACGTCTCCAAGGGTCGTGGAAATAACAGATCTCGCCTCGAGCCTGATTTCCGAATTGCTGGCCGAGGAACATCAGCCAGCTGCTTTTCACCGGCAGGGTCTCGTGCGCGCACTTTTGCTGGATGAAGTGAACCGCCTGCCGGAACGCCCTTTGGGTTTGCCATTTCCGGACAATCAGCGGCTGGCAGCGCTTTGCCGGGATTTCCTCAACAGGCCCGTGGCGAGGGTGGAGATCGACGACTGGGCGGCGGCCATGGGCATCAGCCGCCGGTCCTTCACGCGTCTGTTTCGCAAGGAACTGGGGGTGAGCTTTGCCACATGGCGTCAGCAGGCCTGCATCTTCGCCTCCCTGCCGAGGCTGGCAGCCGGCGAGGCGGTGACGAATGTGGCGCTGGATGCCGGTTATGAAAACATCCCGGCTTTCACCACCATGTTCCGGCGAATGCTGGGCAGTTCACCAAGGGCCTATCGTCAGGCGGCGCGGCAGCGCAGCGCTGCTTTCGCCGATAATGAAGACTAAGCCGCCGTCGCCCGCATGTCGCGGCGGAAATCGGAAGGCGACATGCCTGCGATTTGGCGAAACGCCTTGTTGAAGGCGCTGACGGAGCCGAACCCGCTTTCCATGGCGATTTGCAGAATATTGTCCTTGCCGGTCATCAGCATGGCCTGCGCGCGGGAGAGCCGGAGCAGGGTCAGATATTTGATCAGCGTCATGCCGGTGGATTTGCGGAACAGGTTCATCGCATATTTCGGATGCAGCGATGCGGCACGGGCAATTTCCGTCGCGTCGATATCGTCGAGAAAATTGGCGGCGATGAAATCGCACATGCGCACCACGCCGATGGAGGGCGCCATGCCCTCGTCATCCTGTCTGCGTTTTCCATCGAGAGCCGAGGATATGACGGAGTAAGGCTCCAGAAACATCCGCTCGACCCGCAGCAGCAGTTCCTCCACCGCGTGCTGGGCTTTTGCCGGATCGCCCGAAGTGACGTAGCGGAACCAGCGGCCGAAATTTTCCGCATCCGCCCTGTCCGTCTCGGCACTCACCATCGTCGCGCCGCCCATCAACTGGCTGGAGACGGCGGCCGGCAGGCGCATGCGGAAAAAGTGCACCAGCGGCAGATGTGCGCCCGCATAAAAAGAATCGTCGGAGGAGTGGTCCATCTGGTGCGGCTGGCCGCCCCAGAAGATGCACATCTGGCCGGCGTTGAGCGTCAGGTCATGGTCGCCCATGCGGTAATGCACCGATCCCGACATGACGTAATTCACCTCCACCTGTGCGTGCCAGTGGGGCCTGAGCATGATGGGCGGGTGATTGTGAAAAAGCTGAAGCGTTGTCGGCATGCCTTCGATGCTGCTCGCACCCGGCTGGTAGAAAGCTCTTTCGGCAATCTTACTTTCCGCCAAATCGATGTTCCCTTTTTACGAGACAGATTTCCTGCCGCCGCTAATGTGCCCATGTTCGCTGAAGAACGGCAATTGAAAAAGGGAGGTTTTCAATGTGCTTGAAATTTCTTGGCGCGTCTACGGCCATGCTGCTTCTCGCAGCTCCGGCTTTCGCGCAAACAGAAACCGTCACCATCTGGAGCTGGAATGTCGCGGCTTCCGCGCTGAAATCCACGGTCGAAGGTTTCAATAAGCAGAATCCGGATATCAAGATCGTCGTTGAAGACCTTGGAAACAATCAGGTTTTTGACAAGACGCTGGCTGCCTGCGCAGCGGGGGGCGATGGTCTTCCTGATATCGTCACCATCGAGAATTTCGAAGCGGAACTGTTCTGGAGCCGTTTTCCCGATTGTTTCGCCAATCTGACCGAGCTTGGCTATACGCCTGAGAAACAGGCGCTTTTCCCGGACTTCAAGCGCACGGAACTGGAGGTTGACGGCGTCGCCTATGCGGTTCCGTGGGATTCCGGTCCGGTGGCGGTATTTTATCGCCGCGACTTCTATGAGAAGGCAGGCGTCGATCCGGCCACCATCAAAAGCTGGGATGATTTCATCGCCGCCGGCAAGAAGGTCATGGCCGCCAATCCCGGCACCGTCATGGCGCAGGCCGATTTCAATGGCGATAGCGAATGGTTTCGCATGATCGCCAATGAGCAGGGATGCGGTTACTTTTCGACCGATGGTCAGAACATCACCATCAACCAGCCCGCCTGTGTCGCGACCCTTGAAAAGGTCAAGGAAATGAAAGACGCCGGCATCATCACGGCGGCGATCTGGGATGAGAAAATCCAGGCCAATACCGCCGGCAAGGCCGCCAGCCAGATGTATGGCGCCTGGTATGAAGGTACGGTTCGTTCCGGCTCTCCTGATCTTTCCGGCAAATGGGGCGTCTATCTGATGCCGAGCCTGACGGCGGATGGTCCGCATGCCGCCAATCTCGGTGGTTCGTCGCTGGCGATCAGCTCGACATCCGAACACAAGGAGGCGGCGTGGAAATATATCGATTACGCGCTCACCACCAATGAAGGACAGGTGACGATGCTGAAATCCTTCGGCCTCGTTCCCTCGCTGCTGTCCGCCATCGACGATCCTTTCGTCAAGGAAAAGCAGCCCTATTGGGGCGGGCAGGCGGTGTGGACCGATATTCTGGCCACCCTGCCGAAGATCGTGCCCAGCCGTGGCACGGCGTTCCAGTCGGATGCCGATGCGATCTACAAGGCGACGCAGACGAAATATTTTGCGGGCGGATATCCCAGTGCGAAAGCCGCGCTCGATGATGCGGCCAAGCAGATCGAGACGGCCACGGGGCTGGCCGTCGCGCAGTAAGCCGGCGGTTAGGACCGAGCGGTTGCCACGAGCATCTTCTCCCCGAGGGGGAGAAGTCCGCCTCAGCGGGATGAGGGGGCGAGGGTAGCGATATTCGGTGAGCCAGCCCCCTCATCCGACCCTTCGGGCCACCTTCTCCCCCTTGGGGAGAAGAAATATGCCGCACCGTTTTGCGATGGCGTTTTCCCTGGAAAACGGGGCAGGCCTTTCTGAAGCTTTTCCATTTATCCGGCCATCGTCCGGCATATGGAGGTCGTCATGCCGTCAAGGAACAGGATCGCTTATGCGTTCCTTGCGCCCTATCTCCTGATTTTCGCCACCTTCTGGGTCTGGCCGATCATCAGCTCGTTCATGCTGTCGTTCCAGAATACCCGCATCAACCCATGGCGGTTTGCGCCTTCCATGAACTGGGGGCGGCTCGTTTCCGATCCGGCCTTTTATAATGCGCTCTATAATACGCTGATCATTCTGGTCATTCAGGTGCCCGTGATGATCGCGCTCGCCACCGTCATGGCGGTGCTGCTGAACTCGCCGCTCCTGAAGGCGCGGCCCCTTTACCGCTTTGCCTTTTTCGCGCCTGTCGTCGTTGGCGAGGTGGCCTATGCGGCGGTGTTCCGGCTGATGTTCAGCGCCGATTTCGGCATCATCAACAAGCTCATCACCTCAGTCGGACTTTCGCCCGTCTCATGGTTCGACAATGCCACTGCGGCCATGGCGCTGGTTATCATCGCGGTTACCTGGCGCTGGGCGGGATATAACGCCATCATCATTCTGGCCGGGCTGCAATCGATCCCCGGCGATGTCTATGAGGCGGCGACGCTGGACAAGGTGAGCAAGCGCCAGCAGTTCTTTTATATCACCCTGCCGTTGCTTAAACCCATCATCCTGTTCTGCGTCGTGCTCTCGGTCATCGGCACCATGCAGATGTTTGCCGAACCCTTCCTCATCACCAACAGGGGCGGGCCGGGCGGCGGCACGGAGACGCTGGGGCTGCTCCTTTACCGACAGGGCTTCACCTCGCTCAATTTTGGTTACGCCTCGGCCATTGCCTACACCATGGCGGCGCTCGCCATCGCCATTTCGCTGCTTAATCTCTGGGTCGGGAGGGAGCCGAAATGAGATCGAAATCGAGATCGCTTTTCTGGCAGAAGATCGCGCTGCATGCGGCGCTGACGCCGCTTGCCATCATCTGGCTGTTTCCGCTGTGGATGATGTTCGTGTTTTCGACCATGCCGGATTACGGCATTTTCAGCCCGGATATCGTGCTGGCGCCCTCCACCAACTTCATCGAGAATTTTGAGAACCTTCAGGCGGATACCAACTTCCTCAGGGCCATGTTCATCTCGATCACCGTCGCCGTCATTTACACCGTGCTTTCGGTGTTCCTGACGTCGATGGCCGGCTGGGCGCTGGCGCGTTACCGTTTTGCCGGACGCGGGGTGGTGATCGCCATCATTCTCGGCACCATCACTTTGCCTTTCGCCGTTGTCGTCATTCCGCAATTCATCATGGTGGCGCGGGAATTCAAGCTTGCCAACACCTGGGTGGCGCTGATCGTGCCGCCGCTCTTCAACTCGCTCGGCGTCCTGTTCATGCGGCAATCCTTCTCGATGATGCCGACTGAGCTTTTCGATGCGGCACGGGTGGAAGGCGTGAAGGAATGGCAGATCTTCCTGCGCATCGCTTTGCCGCTCGCGCGGCCCACCATGGCGGCGCTGTCGATCATTCTGTTTCTGGCCTCGTGGAACAATTACCTCTGGCCGCTTCTCATCAATTCCCGCCCAGGAATGATGACCGCACCCGTGGCGCTTGGCACCCTCATCGGGCTGACCAAAGTGTCATGGGGCGGCATCATGGCCGGCGCGGTGCTGCTCACCGCACCCATTCTCGTGGTTTTCGTGGCTTTGCAGCGCCACTTCATTGCCGGCATTTCCGCCGGGGCAGTCAAGTAAGGGGGCCGCATGGCGGAACTTTCGCTCAACAACGTGGTCAAGCGTTACGGCGCGCTGGAAGTGATCCATGGCGCAAATCTCGAGGTAAAGGACGGGGAGTTCGTCGTTTTCGTCGGCCCGTCCGGCTGCGGCAAATCCACGCTTCTCAGAATGATCGCCGGGCTGGAAGATATTTCCGGCGGCGATATCGTGATCGGCGGCAGGACGGTGAGTGATGCCGACCCGGCAGATCGCGGCATTGCCATGGTGTTCCAGTCCTATGCGCTTTATCCGCATATGACGGTTGCCGAAAACCTCTCTTTCGGTCTCAGAATGAACGGCAACCCGAAGTCCGATACGCAAAAGCGGGTCAACCGCGCCGCCGAAATCCTGCAGATCAACGAGTTGATGGAGCGCCGGCCGAAGCAGCTTTCCGGCGGCCAGCGCCAGCGCGTCGCCATCGGCCGCGCCATCGTGCGCGAACCGCAGGTGTTTTTGTTCGATGAGCCATTGTCCAACCTCGATGCGGAATTGCGGGTTCAGATGCGCGTGGAAATCTCGCGCCTGCACAAGCAGCTCGGCACCACGATGATCTATGTGACGCATGACCAGACCGAGGCGATGACGCTGGCGGACAAGATCGTGGTGCTGCGGGCGGGCAATATCGAGCAGGTCGGCGCGCCGCTCGATCTCTACGACGATCCCGCCAACCGCTTCGTCGCCGGTTTCGTCGGTTCGCCGAAGATGAATTTTCTCGACGCCACCATCATCGGCAGCGGCGCCGACAGCGTCACGCTCGCTCTCGACAGCGATCCAGCGGTGCGATTGACCTTGCCGATAAAGGAACGCATCGACGAGGGCGCTAAGGTCTCGCTTGGCATCCGGCCGGAGCATTTTGCCGATGCGGGCGGGGGCGATGCCGATCTCACCGTGCATGTCGATGTCGCCGAACATCTCGGCAATACCAGCTATGTCTATGCCCGAACCGAAGGCGGCGAGCAGTTGATCATCGAGCGGCCGGAATCGCGCGATGTCGGCAATCGTGACCGGCTGACGGTCGGCCTTTCCGCCCGCAGGGCTTTCCTTTTCGACAGCAAGGGCGACCGCCTGCGCTGACCCCTTTCCCAAGCACCGAAGACTGATATGAAGGACGAGGATTTCATGACGACCGAACAACCGATCCGCTGGGGCATCATCGGCCCGGGCACCATCGCCAGAACCTTTGCTGACGGTATCGCCCATTCCCGCACCGGCAGGTTAGAGGCCATCGCCACCCGCAACCCGGACAAGCCCGGCCTTGCCGAAGCCTTCGCCGGTGCGCGCCTTATCAAGGGTTACGATGCGCTGCTTGCCGATCCCGATATCGATGCGGTCTATATTGCCACACCCCATACCGGCCATGCCGAATGGGCGATCAAGGCAGTCCGGGCGGGTAAAAACGTGCTGGTGGAAAAGCCCATCGCGCTTTCCGCCTATGATGCCGACGCCATTTTCCACGAGGCGAAAAAGGCCGGTGTCTTCGCGGGCGAAGCCTATATGTATCGCCTGCACCCGCAGACTTCGAAATTGCTGGAACTGGTGAAAGCCCGGGCGGTGGGCGATATCCGCATCATCCGCTCCAGCTTCGGTTTCAACATGGGCTCGTTCCGGGCCGATCACCGGCTCTTTGCCAATGAAACGGCGGGCGGCGGCATTCTCGATGTCGGCGGTTATCCGGTTTCCATGGTGCGGATGATCGCCGGCGCTGTAGACGGAAAACCCTTTGCCGAACCGGAAAAGGTGGCGGGCGCCGCCCATCTCGGCCAGTCGGGTGTCGATGAATGGGCCTCGGCCGTGCTGAAATTCGCAAACGGCATCGTCGCCGAAGTCTCGTGCTCGATCATGGCGGCGCAGGACAATGTGCTGCGCATCATCGGCTCGGAGGGCCGTATTGAGGTCAAGGATTTCTGGTTCGCCGCCGGCCACAAGGGCGGCACCGGGCGGATCGATATCATCAGGGGCGACAAGGTGGAAACCATCGAGTTGCCGGAGGATCGCTGGCTTTATTCCTTCGAGGTCGACGCGGCCGGCGAGGCGATCCGGCAGGGAAAAAAGGAATTCGATGCACCCGGCATGGCCTGGGCCGACAGCCTCGGCAATCTGCGTGTCATGGATCAATGGCGGGCATCCGTCGGTCTGGAATACAGCATTGAAAAAGCAACCTCGCGCGTTGCCAATATTGCCGGCGGCAAGGTCGTGGCCGGAAACGCAGTGCCGAAGCGGCAGATTCCCGGACTTGCCAAACCCGCTTCCGTGGTCGCGCTCGGTTTCGAATTCTTCCCCAATTTCGCTTCCGCATCCCTGACGCTGGATGCCTTCTACGAGGCGGGGGGCAATCTCTTCGATACGGCCTATGTTTATGGCGCAGGCAGGACGGAGACGATTTTCGGCGACTGGCACACCAGCCGCAACGTGCCGCGTGAAGAGATCGTACTGATCGGCAAGGGTGCACATTCGCCGCTCTGCTATCCTGACATGATCGCAAAGCAGCTCGATCAGTCGCTCGCGCGGCTGAAGACGGATTATGTCGACGCCTATTTCATGCATCGCGATAATCTGGACGTGCCGGTTGGCGAGTTCGTCGATGCGATGGATGCCGAAGTCCGGCGCGGGCGCATTCGCGGCATTTTCGGCGGCTCCAACTGGACACGCGAGCGCATGGATGAGGCGGCCGCCTATGCTGCGAAGAACGGCAAGCAGGCTCCGGCCGCGCTTTCCAACAATTTCTCGCTGGCGGAAATGCTCGATCCCATCTGGGCGGGCTGCGTTGCTGCATCAGACGATGAGTGGAAGGCATGGCTGCAATCGCGCCAGATTCCCAATTTCGCCTGGTCCAGCCAGGGGCGCGGATTTTTCACGGACAGGGCAGGGCGCGACAAGCATAACGATGAAGAAATCGTCCGCGTCTGGTATTCCGACCGCAACTTCGTCCGCCGCGACCGGGCGATCGAGCTTGCCGAAAAACTTGGGCGGCATCCGATCCATATCGCGCTCGCTTATGTCATCGCCCAGCCTTTCCCGGTCATTCCGCTGATCGGGCCGCGCACGATTGCGGAGCTGGAGGACAGTCTTTCGGCGCTGGATATCGCGCTGACGGCCGAGCAGGTGAAGTGGCTGGAGGCGTGAAAGACAATGAGACGGCGGATTTATCCGCCATCTCAATGACATTTGGTGCGACGTTGCCTTTCGCTTCTTCTCCCCCGACGGGGAGAAGAAACAAGCGGTAACCACTCGTTCCACTGGCGATCTTCGAGGTGGAGATGTCATCTTCCACCTTCATTCCTCTCCCGGCGACTGCTAAAGCGTAGGTTCATAAACCTACCGGGGTCCCCATGAGCGATATCGACCGAAGCCGTGCCCAGCAACTGATGCGGGAAGCGGATATCGAGGCGCTGGTGCTTTTCCAGCCCGAAGCCTTCCGTTATGCGGTCGGCGCCCATGCCGGTGTCGCGACCATGTGGGGCAGGGCCGGTTCGGCAATTGCGCTGGTGCCGGCCGATGCCGATGCGCCACTTGCCGCTGTCGTCAGCGATCATGCCGCCCCGCTTGTCACGAGGGCTGCGCCGGATATCGATCTGCGCTGCCATCGTATCTGGATCGATATGGTCGATCTGTCGGGCGCCGAAACCACCGCGGAGGTGGACGATGCCTATCGCCGCAACAATTCCGGTGGCCCTAGGCCGGAAACATTCGACCGCGCCGCCTGTTTCGGCCTGCTGGCTGACCTGCTGCGGGAGCGTGGGCTGTCGGCGGCGCGCATTGGCGCAGACCTCGAATTCATGCCCGCCGCCGATTTTCTGGCGCTGCGTCAGGCGCTGCCCGATGTCGACTGGGTTGACGGATCGGCCGTGCTGCGCCGTCTGCGCGCCGTGAAATCCGAGCGTGAGATCGAGCTTCTGAGGCGTGCGGCGACTGCTGCGGAGGCCGGGCTGGTCGCGATGGCCGCTGCCGTCAGGCCCGGCGCGGCGCTCGGCGCGCTTTCCGCTGCCTGGAAGGCCGGTGCACAGGC
This sequence comes from Agrobacterium sp. 22-226-1, assembly GCF_053522345.1. Taxonomy (NCBI): domain Bacteria; kingdom Pseudomonadati; phylum Pseudomonadota; class Alphaproteobacteria; order Hyphomicrobiales; family Rhizobiaceae; genus Agrobacterium; species Agrobacterium sp. 22-226-1. Next base: position 232,873 of record NZ_JBNWCP010000002.1, on the reverse strand, counting down.
CCATGCCGCGAAATCCGGGTTTTCGCTGAGCGGCCATTGGGATTACATATCCGTCGGACCCGCTTTGTCGGATATGGCGGCGGTTGTCACGCCGGGTGCGCTCATCAAGGCCGATGTCGGCACGCTGGTCGACGGTTATTCATCGGATGGCGCGCGGAGTTTTTCGTGGGGGCCGGTCTCGCCGCTGGCCGCCGATGTTTTCAGCGCCCTGGAAGAGGCCTTTGCCCGTGGGCTGGAAGCGATTCGTCCCGGCAATACATTCGGTGCTGTGCACGCCGCCATGCTGGCCTCGATGCGCAGGCAAGGTTTCAGCGAATATTATCGCGGCCATTTCGGCCATTCCGTCGGCGGTGGCGTGGGCATCGAGGAATGGCCGTTCTTTTCCCATGATAATCCGGAAATCATCATTCCCGGCATGGTGGTCGCACTCGAAGCGCCCTTCTATGGTGAAGGGCTGGGCGCGCTGATGATCGAGGATCAGTTCCTCGTCACCTCCTCCGGCGCGGAATGCATGAACAGCCTGCCGCGCGCCTTGCGGGATTTATCGACGGACTGAGCGCCGGATCAGAGGAAATCGTCGCGGCGCGGGGTAAAGCAGTCGATCAGCTCGCCCTCTTCCAGACACAGGCAGCCGTGCTCGATATGGCCGGGAATGACGAGGCTATCGCCCTTCTGAAGGTCGTAGGCCTCACCGTCGCGGTAAAAGCGGAAGCTGCCGCTGGCGACATAGGTGGATTGCACATGCGGATGGCTGTGCAGCCTGCCTTCGGCGCCGGTCTTGAAGCGGAAGGAGACCACCATCAGTTCCGGCGCTTCGGAAAGCACGGTGCGCTCCACGCCATCGTCGGGGGAAACGGTGGGGAAGGTCGGAAGCTGCTGCATATCGTTCTCCTCAGTCATGCAATGCGGTTTAAACAGGTAGTCTCAGCGCGGCGCGCGCAACATGGAGCGATAACGCGTCTGGCTGCTTTTCAGGTGGCTGCGCATGGCGCTGCGCGCCGCCTCCTCGTCGCCGTCCTGTATCGCGATCAGGATCGCTTCGTGTTCACCGACGAGCCGGGCGAGATCGGTGGGCGAAAGCACGGTTTCCGTGCCGTTTTCGGCCACGGCGCGGCGCGGAATGAGGGTGGGGCCGAGCACCTGCAGAAACTCGCTGAAGCGGGGATTGTTGGTCGCTTCGGCAATGGCGAGATGGAAGGCGAAATCGGCCTCCGCCGTCGGCACGCCCTTAGTGGCGCTGGCGCGGAAGGCATCGAAGGCCTCAATGATCTTTTCCTCCTGCGCCGGCGAGCGGCGAATGGCGGCAAGACCGGCGGCGTCACCTTCAACGGCCGTGCGCAATTCCAGCATTTCGATCAGCGACGAGACGCGTGCGAGATCGACATTGTGGAATGGACGCCGCTCAGTGGGTGCGGGTTCCAGTACGAAAACACCCGCGCCCTGACGCGGCTCCACCAGGCCGTCGGATCGCAGCGAGGCGATCGCCTCCCGCACCACGGTACGGCTGACGCCGAATTCCTGCGTCATCTGCGCTTCGGAGGGCAGGCGCTCGCCCGTCTTGTAACGACCCTTGGCGATCTGGCCGCGGAGTTCCTCCGAAACCTTCACCACAAGCGTTCTGCCTTGTGGAGCTGCCGGTTCCGAACTTGTCGCTTTTGTCATCTTGGTCGCCGTTCTGAAAAAATGTCGGTTGCGTGCACCGTTCCTCGATACGTCATTCGCGGCCTGGCATGCAATCCCGCCGTTTTAGCGTGAAAGGTCCGTGCGACATTTCACGTCTCCTTGAAGATCGGGTTGTCGACAAATACGCCACCCTGAAAGCGGACTACCGCGTCGCTCGGGTCCGGTCTGGGAACTGTCCGGGCGATGTGCTCCCGGAAGGTCTCGGCATTGTCCTTCGGTTTCCATCCCAGAAAGCCGAGATGCGAATTGTCCCACCAGCTCGCATCGTTGGCCGACGCACCCCAGACGACCGGGCAGCCGAGAACGGGTGCGCGGAACGCCGCCTCGATCAGCGACACGAAATCGTCATGCGAAAACCAGGTGGACAGCATGCGGTAATTGGTGGGTTCCGGCGTGCAGGAGCCGATGCGCACAAGCGCCGTCTCCTGGCCGAATTTCTCGAAATACAGGCGGGCGAGGTTTTCGCCGAAACATTTGGAAACGCCGTAGAGGCCGTCCGGGCGGAAGGGAACGTCGGGACCAAGCCGTTCGGTCTGGGGATAATAGCCGATCGTATGGTTGGAGCTGGCGAAAACAATTCGCGGCTGGCCATGGGCGCGGGCTGCCTCGTAGAGATTATAAAGCCCGATGATGTTGCCCTGAAGGATTTGTTCGAAAGGCTTCTCCACCGATATGCCGCCGAGGTGAACGATGCCGTCGCAACCGGCAACCATGGCATCCACTGCGTCTGCATCCGCAAGGTCACATTGCATGCATTCCTCGTTCGGGCCTGCCGGATCGAGCGGGGCGAGATCGGCAAGGCGAATGGTCTCGGCCATCGATGCAAGGCGTTTGCGCATAACGCGGCCAAGCTGGCCCGCAGCACCGGTAACAAGAAGCCGTTTCATTGCCATTCTCCTCAGCGTTGCACGTCCCTGGCGTGGTCGAGATATGCCTATGCCTCTTGACCTTGTCATACAGATCGTACAAAAAGCGGATAACATATATTATGTGCCATACGCAACAATCATGAAGGATGAGTTTGATGTTGACCGTCGAAACAAGGCAGGCCGTGAACCCGGAATATGCAAAAACGCTGGATACCGAAGGGCTCCGCCGGCATTTCCTCGCCAACGACATGTTTCGTTCCGGCGAAATCAGGCTGATCTATACCCATTATGACCGCTTCGTGATGGGCGGCGCGGTGCCGAACGGTGCGCCGCTGACGCTGGACAAGGTGGAAGAGACAAAAACGCCGTCCTTCCTCGACCGGCGTGAGATGGGCATCGTCAATATCGGCGAGACCGGCAAGGTCAGCGCCGGCGGCGAGACTTACACCCTCAATCGCGGCGACGTGCTTTATCTCGGTGCAGGCAGCGGTGCGGTGACCTTTGATGGGGCAGGGCGATTCTACATCACCTCCTGCCCGGCGCATCGCAGCCTGCCGGCAAAGCTCGTGACACTGGCCAATAGCAAGGAGGTCAAGCTCGGCGCGACCGAAACCTCCAACAAGCGCACCATCAACCAGTTCATCCATCCGCTGGTCATGGAAAGCTGCCAGCTGGTGCTGGGTTATACGACGCTGGAGGACGGTTCCGTCTGGAACACCATTCCTTCCCACATTCACGATCGCCGCATGGAGGCGTATCTCTATTTCGGCATGGATGAGAAGTCGCGCGTGCTGCATCTGATGGGTGAGCCGCAGGAAACCCGGCATCTGTTCATTTCGAATGAAGAGGGTGCGATTTCCCCGCCCTGGTCCATCCATTCCGGCGCCGGTATCGGTTCTTACACCTTCATCTGGGCTATGGCGGGAGACAATGTCGATTACACCGACATGGACTTCATCCAGCCGGGAGATCTGAAATGAAGAATCCCTTTTCGCTTCAGGGGCGTAAGGCGCTCGTCACCGGCGCGAATACAGGGCTTGGCCAGGCGATTGCAGTGGGGCTCGCTGCTGCCGGCGCGGAGGTGGTCTGCGCCGCCCGCCGCGCGCCGGATGAAACGCTGGAGATGATCGCCAGGGACGGCGGCAAGGCCAGCGCACTGCTCATCGATTTTGCCGATCCGCTGGCGGCGAAGGACAGTTTTGCTGACGCCGGTTTCGATATCCTCGTCAACAATGCCGGCATCATCCGCCGTGCCGATTCCGTCGAGTTTTCCGAACTCGACTGGGACGAGGTGATGGACGTCAATCTCAAGGCGCTGTTTTTCACCACCCAGGCTTTTGCGAAAGAGTTGCTGGCGAAAGGCCGGTCCGGCAAGGTGGTCAATATCGCTTCGCTCCTCTCCTTTCAGGGTGGCATTCGCGTGCCGTCCTATACGGCGGCGAAACATGGCGTCGCGGGCCTCACCAAGCTTCTGGCGAATGAGTGGGCGGCGAAGGGCATCAATGTGAATGCGATTGCGCCCGGCTACATCGAAACCAACAATACCGAGGCGCTACGCGCGGATGCGGTCCGCAACAAGGCCATTCTCGAGCGTATTCCGGCCGGCCGCTGGGGCCATTCCGACGATATAGCCGGGGCGGCGGTTTTCCTTGCCTCGCCAGCGGCGGATTATGTGCATGGCGCCATTCTCAATGTCGATGGCGGCTGGCTGGCGCGCTGATCTGTTACAGATTTCAACAATTCATCATACAACATGTATGATGAATTGTTGACAAGCATGCGGCAACCGGGTTAGGTGGCTTCCAGTCAATGAATTTGCAAAGGAATACCAAACATGAACCCTGAACAAATCAAGGCGGCGCTCGGCTCTGGCCTGTTGTCTTTCCCGGTCACCCATTTCGATTCCGAGGGCCGTTTCGCCCAGGACAGCTACAGGGCGCATGTCGAATGGCTTGCCGGTTATAAAGCGCCGGTGCTGTTTGCCGCCGGCGGCACGGGTGAGTTCTTCTCGCTGAAGCCGGATGAAATTCCGACCATCGTTTCCGCCGCCAAGGACGTTGCCGGTGAAACCGCCATCGTTTCCGGCTGCGGTTACGGCACCGAGATCGCCGTCGATATCGCCCGCTCGGTCGAAAAGGTCGGCGCGGACGGCATCCTGCTTCTGCCGCATTATCTCATCGATGCGCCGCAGGAAGGCCTTTACGCCCATATCAAGAAGGTGTGTCAGTCGGTCGGCATCGGCGTCATGGTTTATAACCGTGACAATTCCGTGCTGCAGGCGGATACGCTGGCGCGTCTTTGCGACGAATGCCCGAACCTCGTCGGCTTCAAGGACGGCACCGGCGATATCGGTCTCGTTCGCCAGATCACCGCAAAGATGGGTGATCGCCTGATGTATCTCGGCGGCATGCCGACGGCGGAACTGTTTGCCGAAGCCTATCTCGGCGCCGGTTTCACCACCTATTCCTCGGCTGTCTTCAACTTCGTGCCCGGCCTTGCCAATGAGTTCTACGCCGCCCTGCGTGCCGGCGAGCGCGCCACCTGCGAGCGTATCCTGACGGAATTCTTCTATCCGTTCATGGCGATCCGCAACCGCGCCAAGGGTTATGCCGTCTCCGCCGTCAAGGCCGGCGTTCGCCTGCAAGGCTTCAACGCCGGTCCGGTGCGCGCGCCGCTGAAGGACCTGACCAATGAGGAAATCGGCATGCTCGACGCCTTGATCGGTACGCACAAGCGCAAAGCCTGATTTGGAGGCCTGATCGAGACAAGCGGGAGGGGAGCCATGAACATCACAGCGGTGCGCACGCATCTGCTCGAACACCGGCTGGACACGTCGTTCGAAAGCGCATCCATGCGTTTTGACCGCCGCGCCCATATTCTGGTGGAAATCGAATGCGACGACGGAACCGTCGGCTGGGGCGAATGCCTCGGCCCGGCGCGGCCCAACGCCGCCGTGGTCCAGGCCTATTCCGGCTGGCTCATCGGCCAAGACCCGCGTGAGACCGAAAAGATCTGGGCCGTGCTTTATAATGCCCTGCGCGATCAGGGCCAGCGCGGCCTCAGCCTCACGGCGCTGTCCGGCATCGATATCGCGCTGTGGGACATCAAGGGCAAGCATTATGGCGCTTCCATCTCGATGCTGCTCGGCGGGCGCTGGCGCGAAAGCGTGCGGGCCTATGCCACCGGCAGCTTCAAGCGCGATGGCGTTGACCGCGTTTCCGACAATGCCTCCGAGATGGCGGAGCGTCGGGCGGACGGCTTTCATGCCTGCAAGATCAAGATCGGCTTCGGCATAGAGGAAGACCTTCGCGTCATCGCCGCCGTGCGCGAGGCGATTGGGCCGGATATGCGGCTCATGATCGACGCCAATCACGGCTACACCGTCACCGAGGCCATCGCGCTCGGCAACCGCGCCGCCGACTATGGTATCGACTGGTTCGAGGAGCCGGTGGTTCCCGAACAACTCGATGCCTATGCCCGGGTGCGGGCCGGCCAGCCGATCCCGGTTGCGGGCGGCGAGACCTGGCACGGGCGTCACGGCATGTGGCAGGCGCTTTCCGCCGGCGCCGTGGATATTCTCCAGCCCGATCTCTGCGGCTGCGGTGGCTTTTCCGAAACGCAGAAGATTGCGGCGCTCGCCACGCTGCACGGTGTGCGCATCGTACCGCATGTCTGGGGCACCGGCGTACAGATTGCGGCAGCCCTGCAATTCATGGCGGCGATGACGCCCGATCCGGTGCGGGTCAATCCCATCGAGCCGATCATGGAATTCGACCGCACCTTTAATCCATTCCGGCAGGCCGTGCTGAGCGAGCCGATAGAGGCGGTAAACGGCGTCGTCACGATCCCGAACGGCCCCGGCCTCGGCATAGAGATCAACCGCGACGCATTGCTTGAATTCAGGATGCCAGACCCGTGAGCGAACTTGTCAGAAAACTGAGCGGCACAGCGCCCCGGCCCGCTTTCCCGAAAGGCACCGTCGATACGCAGATGCATCTCTATCTGCCCCACTATCCCGCCCTGCCGGGTGGACCGGGCCTGCCGCCGGGCGCTCTGCCCGGACCGGAAGATTATCGCAGCCTCATGCAATGGCTCGGCATCGACCGGGTCATCATCACCCAGGGCAACGCCCATCAGCGCGATAACGGCAACACACTCGCCTGTGTCGCGGAAATGGGCGAGGCGGCCCGCGCGGTGGTCATCATCGATGCGGGAACGACCGAAAAGGACATGGAAAAGCTTGCCGCCGCAGGCGCTGTCGGTGCGCGTATCATGGATCTGCCGGGCGGTGCGGTAAACCTGTCCGAGCTGGAAGCCGTGGACGAGCGCGCGCATGCGGCCGACTGGATGGTGGCGGTGCAATTCGACGGCAATACGCTGCTCGATCACCTGCCGCGCCTTCAGAACATCCGCTCGCGCTGGGTGTTCGATCACCACGGCAAGTTCTTCAAGGGCATCAAAACCGATGGCCCGGAAATGGCGGGGCTTCTGAAACTCATCGACCGAGGCAATCTCTGGTTCAAGTTCGCCGGCGTTTACGAAAGTTCGCGTGAGAGCTGGCCCTATGAGGACGTCGCCGCCTTTTCGAGCGTCATCGCCGCCCATGCGCCGGAGCGCATCGTCTGGGGCACCAACTGGCCGCATAACTCCATCCGCGAGACGGCGGCCTATCCCGACGATGCCCGCCTTGCGGAACTCATACTCGGCTGGCTGCCGGACGATGCCGCGCGCCATCGCGCGCTGGTGGAAAACCCGGAAGCGCTGTTCAAGCTGCCGCCAGTCACGGCGGCATAGGTCAATCGGGGATGGCTGGGGAAGGGAGGTCCCCCTCATCCTTTAAACTGAAAGGTCTTTGCATGCCGGCCCGGATGGGCGTGAAAAAAATCGGTCCGATAGCCTTGGAGGGCTGGGTCGTTTCAACAATGGAGGAGGAAAGCATGAAAAAGATTGCAAGCATGATGTGCGTCGCGATGGGGATCGCGCTCGCCGGTGTTTCCGCCAAGGCGCAGGAAATCACCCTGCGTTCGGCCGATATTCATCCCGACGGTTATCCGACGGTCGAAGCGGTGAAATACATGGGCGAGCTTCTGGCCGAGCGCAGCAAGGGCCGCATCAAGATACAGGTCATGAACAATTCCGTTCTCGGCGGCGAGAAGGATACCATCGAGCAGACCCGCTTCGGCGTCATCGACATGAACCGCGTCAATGCCGCGCCCTTCAACAATCTGGTCAAGGAGACCACCGTTCTTGGTCTGCCTTTCCTGTTCCGCTCGACGGAGCACATGCACAATACGGTCGACGGCCCGATCGGCGATGAGGTTCTGGCGGCCTTCGAACCGCACGGCCTCGTCGGTCTTGCCTTTTACGATTCCGGCGCACGTTCCTTCTACACCACCAAAAAGCCCATCGAAAAACTCGCGGACCTGAAGGGCCTCAAAATCCGCGTGCAGCAGTCGGATCTGTGGATTTCGATGATGCAGGCCTTTGGCGCCAACCCGACGCCGATGCCGATGGGCGAGGTCTATTCTTCGCTTGAAACGGGCGTTGTCGACGGTGCGGAAAACAACTGGCCCTCTTACGAATCCGCCCGTCACTACGAGGTCGCGAAAAACTACTCCCTGACGGAACATTCGCTGAACCCGGAAATCCTCGTCATTTCCAAGGTCTCTTACGACAAGCTCTCTCCGGAAGATCAGAAGCTCTTGCGTCAGGCGGCCAAGGATTCGGTCGGCAAGATGCGTGAGCTCTGGAGCGCCCGCGAAAAGGCATCGGAAGAAAAGGTCCGCGCCGGTGGCGTCAATGTCATCAAGGTCAACAAGGAGGAATTCGCTGCCGCGATGGGTCCGGTCTACGACAAGTTCGTCACCGATCCGAAGATGAAAGACCTTCTGGAACGGGTGAAAGCGGTCAAGTAAAGCGCGGAAAACCGGCCCTGGGAACAGGGCCGGTTTTCTTTTGTCGCCGTTGACGCGGAGGAACAGACAATGCGAAATTTCATGCGGGCCATTCGCCCTTTTCTCGGCGCGCTCAGCCACGCGTCGCTTTATATTGCCGGTATCGGCATGATCGCCATGACGCTTATCGTCGGCTGGCAGGTCTTTGCGCGGTATATTCTGAACGATTCACCCAGCTGGTCGGAGCCGCTGTCGCTGCATCTCATGTCGTGGTTCATCATGCTGGGGGCGGCGGTGGGCGTGCGCGAAAGCGTGCATCTGGGGCTGGATATCCTGCGCTACATGATGCCGCCACGCGTGCAGAAGGGAATGGACCTTACCAGCCTTGCCCTGATCTTCTTCTTCGGCGCCGGCATGGCCTGGTATGGCACCTCGCTTTCCATGGGCACATGGACGGCGACGATCCCGGTTCTCGGCTGGCCGGGCGGCACGGATTTCTTCCCGCTGATCGGTGGCGGTTTCCTCATCGCGCTGTTTGCGGCTGAACGTTTCGTCGATCTCGCCATCGGCGAGGAGATTGCGGCCGATGTGATCGTGCAGGAGGCAGCGTAGATGGCTTACACCATTCTCTTCGGGGTCTTCACCCTGCTGATGCTGATCGGCACGCCGATAGCATTTTGCCTCGGCATAGCCTCTTTCGCCACGGTTCTTTATCTCGGCCTGCCGCCCATTGTCGTGTTTCAGCAGATGAATTCCGGCATGAACGTGTTTGCGATGATGGCGATACCGTTTTTCATCTTCGCCGGCGACCTGATGGTGCGCGGCGGCATCGCCCATCGCCTCATCCGCTTCGCGGCCGGCCTCGTGGGACACCTGCGCGGCGGTCTCGGCCAGGTCAACATCGTGGCCTCGACGCTGTTCGGCGGCATTTCCGGCTCGGCCGTGGCCGATGCCTCCGCAGTCGGCGGTCTGATGATCCCGCAAATGGCCAAGCGCGGTTATGACAGGGACTATGCGGTCAATGTCACGGTCAATGCGGCGATCATCGCGCTGATGATACCGCCCTCGCATAATATGATCCTTTATTCGATTGCGGCGGGCGGAAATGTTTCGGTGGCCGATCTCTTCACCGCCGGCATTGTTCCGGGTTTCCTGCTTGCAGCGGCGCTGATGGTGACGGCCTATATCGTTGCCCGGCGTAAGGGTTACCCTTCCGAGCCGTTCCCCGGCTTCTCGAAGCTGATGTATTATCTCCTGGCTTCGTTCCCCGGCATCCTGTTGATCGGCATCATCTTCGGCGGCGTTCGTTCGGGCATCTTCACCGCGACGGAAAGTTCCTGCATCGCGGTTCTCTATGCCTTCCTCGTTGCGATGCTGGTCTATCGCGAACTGGACTGGAGCGGTTTCGTGGAGGCGGTGATGGGTGCGGTGCGCACGACGGCCATGGTTCTGCTGGTCATCGGCACGGCGGCGTCCTTCGGCTGGCTGATGGCCTTCCTGCAGGTGCAGACGCTGATGATTGCCGCAATCAGCGCGATTTCGGACAATCCGATCATCGTGCTGCTCGTCATCAACGTCATCCTGCTGTTGCTCGGCACCTTTATGGATATGGCGCCGATGGTCATCATATCCACGCCGGTGCTTCTGCCGGTCGTGAAGGCCTTCGGCATCGACCCCGTACATTTCGGCGTCGTGATGATCCTGAACGCCGGTATCGGGCTCAACACGCCGCCAGTCGGAACGGTGCTTTTCGTCGGCTGCGCGGTCGGCGGCATATCGATACGGGAAGCGATGCGGACGATCTGGCCGTTCTTCGGAGCCAGCATCGCGGTGCTGCTTGCCGTCACCTATATTCCGTCGCTGTCCCTGTGGTTGCCGTCACTGTTCCGGTAATTCCAGCGCTCTCAAACGAGAAGGCCCCGTTATGCCGGGGCCTTTTCCGTTTCAGTGGCAAGCAGCCTCTGCTGCTCGTGTTCGTCAAAGGCCAGGAGATTGCCGTGCCGGCTGCGGCGTATGCGGTTCATATGGTCGCGCGGGCTTAACCCCAATGTCCGTTTGAACATGCGCGAGAAATAATAGGGGTCGCCATAGCCCACTTCGGCGGCCGCTGCCGTAACCGAAAGCCCCGCCTCGAGAAAATGCATGGCGCGCTCCATGCGTTTGAACTCCTGATATTTACGCGGCGTCCGTCCCACCCGTTTTTGAAATTCGCGCAGAAAATAATCGCGATTATAGGGAGCCGCTTCGGTCGCCCGGCCGGCAATGTCGGGGTCGAGCGGATTGGCTGAAATCATGGTGATCGCCTTCATCACCGCAAGGTCGAGGCCTTCCGTGCCTTCCGGCTGGAAACTCGGTCGGTCCACCCATCCGAGGAAGGCGTCGTCGATGAAGGCGATGAGCAGCACCATGAAAAGATGATGCTGGCCAAGTGTGACGGAGGAGGGCGGGGCGCTCTGCCGGTAGTGGCGCACCAGCGGTTCCAAGAGCGGCCAGCGGCTCAGCTTCACTTTCGGCTTCAGGTCCATCTGCGCGATCAGGTTGTGGCGTCCGTAAATATCCAGCGTGAAATGTTGCGCCACCCCGCGATAGGTGACGGCCTGCTCGTTCCAGCCGACAAAGCGCTGTCCCCGGAAAATCAGCATGGCGTCACCCGGCTCCAGCACCCGCGCCTCGCCATCGACGAGATAATGCCCGCGCCCTTCCAGACAGATGATGAGATCGTCCACCTGGTTGGATTTGTCGATCTGCCAGGTGCGCGAATGCTCCATCTTGATCGTTGCGCGCGTCAGGTTGAGGTTGAGCGCCGCAGGCGGAACGGACGATAGAATGCCACCTTCGATTTCGTCCATCTTTTTCCTCGTCTTTGTTAATTCACCTTGGCGCGGAAATTTGGTTTTGTCACCGCATAAATTGCTTTTACGCGCCGTATCAATGAGGGAGGAGATCGGTCGCGGCGAGAAATTGCGCCATCACGCGCGTGCCGCTGCCTGTTCCGGGAGAATCACTTGTACGAAATTGTATTCTGTCGTTCGCGTTCCGCTGGAGCGCGGGGAGAAGCTTTATGAAATCTCAGCGCTTCCTCGGGCTGGGATATCTGACGCCTTATATCGTCGGGCTTTTGGTCTTCACGGCCATCCCGTTTCTCGGCTCGCTCTATCTCAGCTTCACCCGTTACGATCTGATGAGCGAACCCAGCTGGGCAGGATTGGCCAATTACGAGCGGCTGTTCACCCGCGACCGCACCTTCATGAAATCGCTGAACGTTACCCTGTTCTACGTGTTTCTGACGGTGCCGCTAAAGCTTGCCTTCGCGCTATTCATTGCGGCCATACTCAATTACAAGCTGCAATTCATCAACTTCTTCCGCACCGCCTTTTACGTGCCGTCCATTCTCGGCGGCTCCATCGCGATTGCGGTTCTGTGGCGCTACATCTTCGCAAGCGAGGGGCTTGCCAATATGGCGCTTGCCGCGATCGGCCTGTCGCCGGTGGACTGGTTCGGCGATCCCGGCAACGCGCTTTTCACCATCACGCTGCTGCGCTGCTGGCAGTTCGGTTCGGCCATGGTGATCTTCCTCGCCGCGCTGCAATCCATCGACAAGTCGCTTTACGAGGCGGCCGCCATCGATGGCGCGGGCAAGGTGCGGACCTTCTTCTTCATCACGCTGCCGCTTCTGACGCCGGTGATCTTCTTCAATCTCATCATGCAGATGGTGCAGGCGTTTCAGGAGTTCAACGGCCCTTACATCATCACACAGGGCGGGCCGCTGAAGTCCACTTATCTCTTGCCTCTTTATATCTATGACGAGGCCTTCAAGAAGTTCAACATGGGCTATGCCTCCGCCATCGCCTGGGTGCTCTTCACCATCATCACCGTGCTGACCCTCGTGGCCTTCTGGTCGTCGAAGAAGTGGGTCTATTACGCCGGCGACAAGCGGAACTGATGCCATGACCGATATCGCAACCCTAAACGACATGCAGGCGGCCCGCCGGGCGCGGCTCAGACTCGTCTCCACCTCTGTCCGTTATGTGCTTCTCTTCGCGGTCGGCCTCCTCATGCTCTACCCGCTGATCTGGCTGGTGGGCGCAAGCTTCAAGACCAATTCGGAAATCTTCTCCGGCGCCGGCTTCATTCCCGATAATCCGACGCTGGATGGTTACATCCGCGGTTGGGAAACCTCGACGCCCTATACGTTCGGCCGGTTCTTCTGGAATTCGTTCCTGATCATCCTGCCGAAAGTCATCGGCACGGCGATCTCCTGCACCATGGCGGCCTATGCCTTTGCTCGCTTCGATTTTCCGCTGAAAAAGATCCTGTTCGGCTCGGTCATCGCCATCCTGCTGTTGCCGAATGTCGTTACCCGCATTCCGCAATATATCCTGTTTCGCGATCTCGGCTGGCTGGACAGTTTCCTGCCGCTCTGGGTGCCGTCCGCGCTCGCCGGCGATGCCTTCTTCGTCTTCATGCTGGTGCAGTTCCTGCGCTCGCTGCCATCGGACATGGAAGAGGCCGCCCGTGTGGATGGCGCCAACAGCCTGCAGACGCTGATTTACATCGTCGTGCCGATGCTGGCTCCGGCGCTGATCTCGGTCTGCCTGTTCCAGTTCATGTGGACGATGAACGACTTTCTAGGGCCGCTGATCTACCTGTCCTCGGTCGACAAATATCCGGTGAGCCTCGCGCTCAAACTCTCCATCGACACCACCGAAGCCTTCGAATGGAACCGCATCCTGGCGATGTCGGTGCTGACGATCGCGCCTGCGCTGATCGTGTTCTTCGCGGCGCAACGGTATTTCATTGAAGGGATCTCGTCTGGCGGGGTCAAGGGCTGAAAATGGCAAGCGTTCAACTTAAAAATCTCGAAAAAGTCTATGGCGGCAGCTTCAAGGCCGTGCACGGCATCAATCTCGACGTCGAGGATGGCGAGTTCATGGTGTTCGTCGGCCCTTCCGGCTGCGCCAAATCCACGACGCTGCGCATGGTGGCGGGGCTGGAGGAAATCACCGGCGGCGAAATCCTGATCGGCGACCAGCGCGTCAACGACCTGCCGCCCGGCAAGCGCTCCATCGCCATGGTCTTTCAGAATTATGCGCTTTATCCGCATATGAAGGTGCGCGGCAATCTCGCCTTCGGCCTGAAGATCGCCGGTGTCGCCAGGCCCGAGATCGAAAAGGCAATCGACAATGTCGCGCGCATTCTCGAAATCGAGCCGCTGCTCGACCGTCTGCCGAAGCAGCTCTCCGGCGGGCAGGCGCAGCGTGTGGCGCTGGGCCGCGCGCTCATCAAGAAGCCGGGCGTATTCCTGTTCGATGAGCCGCTGTCCAATCTCGATGCCAAGCTGCGCGCCTCCATGCGGGTGCGCATCACCGATCTGCACCGTCAGCTGAAGGCGGAAGGCCTGTCCTCGACGGTCATTTACGTCACCCATGATCAGACGGAGGCCATGACCATGGGCGACCGTATCTGCGTCATGCAGGCCGGCCGCATCATGCAGGTCGCGACGCCGAAGGAGCTTTACAACCATCCCGCCAATCTCTTCGTCGCCGGCTTCATCGGCACGCCGGAAATGAACCTGGTGGACGTGGCAATCGAGGGCGCGGAGTTCGTCATCGCTGGCCAGCGGCTGCCGATCGGCGCGCATCTGGAGCAACGGCTATCGGCGAGACCCGCGGATGCCGTCATTGGCATCCGCCCGCAGCATTTTTCGCTGGCGGGGGAGACGGATGGCCCGGCGCTGCAGGCGAAACTCACCAATGCGGAATTCATGGGCCACGAGGTCTATCTGCACGCCGATCTAGGCGGTCAGAAGGTCGTCAGCGTCGTTGGCGCGGCGGAATTCGAGGCGCTCGGGCGCGACGGCATCCTGCGACTGAAGCCGGATCCGGAGAAACTGCATATTTTCGACAAGGCCGATGGCCGCAACGTCTCGCTGTGAGGAGGGGACGGGCGTGCCTGATTTTTCGAGGAGGAGAAGAACAATGAAGACGATGACAAGAATGATGGCGATGCTCGCCGGTGCAGCCTATGTGGCGATGGCGACGGCCCCGGCGGCGGGTGCTGCGGAACTGCGCATGTCATGGTGGGGCGGCGAAAGCCGTCATGTCGCCACTCAGAAGGCAATTGCCGCCTGTGGCGAGAAATATGGCCACACGGTGAAGGGCGAATTCACCGGCTTCGACGGGTATCTGGAAAAGCTTACCACGCAGATGGCGGGCAAGACGGAAGCCGATATCGTTCAGGTCAACTGGCCGTGGCTGCCGCTGTTTTCCAAGAACGGCGAAGGTTTTGCCGATCTGCGCCAGCTGAAGCCGCTCGATCTTTCGCAATGGGCCGAGAGCGATCTGGACGCCGGTTCGATGAACGGCGTGCTGCAGGGGCTTTCCGTTTCCACCACCGGCCGCGTCTTCTTCTTCAACGCCACCACCTTCGAAAAGGCCGGCGTTGAAATTCCGAAGACCTGGGACGAGTTTTTCGCGGCAACGAAAACCATCAAGGAAAAGCTCGGCAAGGACTATTACACCTTCAATGCCGTCAAGGAGACTGCCCAGCTGCTGGTGACGCTGGCCGTCGTGCAGAAGACCGGCAAGGATCTGGTCGATCCTAAGACCAACCGCGTGGCCTGGACGCCGGAGGAGCTGGCCGAGGGTATCTCTTTCGTCGGCAAGCTGGTCGAAACCGGCTCCATCCGCTCCCAGAAAGAGGAAGCGGCCGACGGTAACGTCAATCTTTACGAAAAGCCGTCCTGGTCCGAAGGCCGCATCGCCGGTTCCTATGAATGGGATTCGACCTATTCGAAATATGCCGATCCGCTCAAGGAAGGGCAGGTTCTGAAACCGTTCCCGATGCTGAAGCTTGCCGATGCCGTAACAGAGGGCGTCTATCGCAAGCCCTCCATGGTGTTTTCGATCTCGAAAAATTCGAAGAACCCGGAAGCGGCCGCCCAAATCCTGAACTGCCTGCTGAACGAACCGGAAGGGATTGATGCGCTCGGCACCTCACGCGGCCTGCCCGCCTCGAAGGCAGCGGCGGCGCGTCTCGGCGACAAGGGCGAGCCGGAGGTGCGGGCCGCCAACGCCATCGTCATGGCGGCATCGGGACCGGTGGTGTCACCCTTCAACGAACACCCGGAAATCCGCTCGGGCTTCATCGATACGCTTGAGGAATATGCCTATGGCCAGCTGACGGCGGAAGAGGCGGCCGAGCAGATCATCGATACGACCAACGATGTTCTCGCCAAATTCGATTGACGACAATGGCCTGCCGTCGCCTCCATGGCGGCAGGCTCCCTATCCGGATGCCGGATGATGTGAGGCGTGTCCGCCAAAGGTTTGGCCGGACAGGCACCAAAGACGAGAAAAGAGCATGAACGAACCCCTTATCATCGCGTCTTCGGCGCGAACGGCAGCGCTTTGCCTTGCCGTGCCCGGCGCTCGCCATTTCCTTCCGTCCAAAACGGCATGGCATCTGACGTCGGCGGATGGCGCCGAAAGGAGAGGCGAAACCGCGACCGTGGTGACGCTGCTGCCTGATCTCTCCCCGGATACGCGCTATGTCTTCGAAGCGGAGGGGTTTGGACGGCTGGAGTTCAGAACCGCCCCCTGTGCCGGGCTTGTCGAGGCTGCGGAATTTTCCCTGATGCCGGATGTTGCGCTCGATGATGAGACGCGTGCGCGCGCCAATGCGCAGGCGCTGGAAAGAGCCGTGGCTGCGGTGCCGCAGGGCGGCACATTACGTCTCTCGGCCGGTCTCTGGACAGCCTTTCCCGTTCGCCTGAAAAGCAACATGACCTTCCACCTTGCCGAAGGAGCGGTGCTGCGCGCGCCCTCCACCCGCAGGGGCTGGCCGATCCTGCCTGCCCGCGATGAGGCAGGCCGTATGCTCGGAAGCTGGGAAGGCTTGCCGGATGCCTGTTTCGCCGCGCCGGTTCATGCCATCGCGGCCGACAATCTCGTCATCGAGGGCAGGGGCGTTCTCGAGGGTTCGGGCGATAGCGGCGATTGGTGGAGCTGGCCGAAAGAAACCCGCGACGGCGCGCGCCGGCCACGCGGCCTGCATCTCGTTTCCTGCCGGAAGACAAACCTGCTCGGTTTCACCATCCGAAACGCCGCCTCCTGGACGATCCATCCGCAGGGCTGCGAAGACTTGATTGCCGCCGGCCTCAGCATCGTCGCACCCCATGACAGCCCGAACACCGATGGTTTCAACCCCGAAAGCTGCCGCAACGTCACGATATCAGGCGTGCGCTTTTCCGTCGGCGACGATTGCATCGCGGTGAAGGCGGGAAAGCGCGGCCCCGATGGCGAGGACGATCATCTTGCGGAAACGCGCGGCATTCGGGTGCGCCATTGCCTGATGCAGCGCGGCCATGGCGGGCTGGTGATCGGTTCGGAAATGTCCGGCGGCGTGCATGACGTGGCGGTTGAGGATTGCGACATGGTCGGCACGGATCGCGGTCTGCGCCTCAAGACACGGCGCGGGCGGGGCGGCACCGTCAGCAATATCGCCATGCGCCGGGTGCTGCTGGATGGCGTGCAGACCGCGCTTTCCGCCAATGCCCATTACCATTGCGATGCCGATGGACATGACGACTGGGTGCAGTCGCGAAACCCGGCGCCGGTCGATGGCGGCACGCCCTTTATCGACGGCATTAGCGTGGAGGACGTCGAAATTCGCAACCTATCCCATGCCGCCGGCGCTTTTTTAGGCCTTGCCGAAGCGCCCATCCGCAACATCGCCATCCGCAATCTCACCATCGTCTCGCACGATCCGTCGGCTATTGCGACGCCGCCGATCATGGCCGACCGGGTGCGTCCCATGCGCCACGAGGCGATTGTTTTCGAGCAGGCGCATATAGTCTGCGATAATCCCGCCCTGCTGAGCGATGCTTCCGTTTCCATTGTGTCAGATTCCGATTGAGAAAACCGATGAAAGCCACTGAATATTTTGATCAATTCTCCAGTCTCTATAAACATTACAAGGGCGGAAGCTGGTGTTACGAGGATGGATGCGTCTATCGCGGCCTGCAGCAGCTGTTCGAGGCCACCGGCGAGGCGCGCTGGAACGATCATCTGCACCGTCTGGCCGATGCGCAGATAGCGCCAGACGGCACGCTCGCCGGTTACGATCCGCAGGAATATAATATCGACCATATCCTCGCCGGCCGTGTCCTCTTTCCCCTTGCGGCGGAAACGGGTGATCCGCGTTACCTCGCTGCGGCGGAGCATCTGGCGGGGCAACTGCGCAGCCATCCGCGCATCGCATCCGGGAATTACTGGCACAAGAAGCGTTATCCGCATCAGGTCTGGCTGGACGGGCTTTACATGGGGCTTCCTTTCCAGATCGAATATGCGCAGGCGACGGGCCGGGCGGAACTGGTCGACGATGCGCTGCGGCAGTTTTCAGCGGCACTCGCGGCGACCGAGGATAGCGGTGGGCTCTATGCCCATGGTTACGACCACAGCCGCAGCCAGCGCTGGGCGGATCCTCAAAGCGGCAAGTCTCCCGCCATATGGGCGCGCGCGGTCGGCTGGCTCGCCATGGCGCTGGTGGATGCGCTCGCCATCCTGCCGGATGACGGCGCGACGGCGGTGCTTCGCAACAAGACGCGGTTGCTCCTGGCCGGCATCATCGCACGGCAGACCGAGACAGGGCTCTGGATGCAGGTTCTCGACAATCCGGGCCTTGCGGGCAATTACGAGGAAACATCCGCCTCGGCCATGTTTGCCTATGCCTTGCTGCACGCAGTGCGGCTGAAGCTCGTGCAGGGCAAAGAGGCGAATGCCGCCCTTTCGGCGGGTCGCCGCGCGCTTGAGGCGCTTCTTGAAACCCGGCTGAAAGCCGATGAAGAGGGCGTGATGCGCCTCACCGGCATCGTTCATGTCGCGGGCCTTGGCGGCTTTGAGGGCAATTATCGCGATGGAACGCCGGAATATTATCTGACCGAGCCGGTGGTGTCCGACGATGCCAAGGGCGTCGGGCCGCTGATGATGGCCTATGCCGAAAGCCTGCTTCTGGCCAAGCCGCAGGCGCAGGCTGTTTCAGTGGCGTGACGTCACGCCGCCCTTGCGAAGATCACGGTCTGGATCAGGCCCTGTTTCTTGTGGTTGGCGATGGTGATCGTGCCGCCGAAGCGCTCGATGATTTCCCTGGCGATGGCAAGACCAAGACCCACGCCGGGGATTGATTTACGCCGCGCGAGGTCCACCCGGAAGAAGGGTTCGAAAACCCGCCCGATCAGTTCCTGCGGAATGCCGGGGCCTTCATCCCTGATCGTCACGACGATTTCGCTGTCGTCTCCGGTCAGATCGATATGCGCCTTCTTGCCATGGGTAACGGCGTTCAGGATGAGGTTGCGCAGGGCTCTCTTGAGCGCCAGCGGGGCCGCCCTGATGGTCATGGCGGCTTCCGGCTCGATGAAGTCGAGCGCACCCGCGTGACCGAGATCGGAAACATCGCTGACGATCTCGCTGAGAAGCGTACCGATGTCGATCGTCTTGACGCTGTCCTGGCTGACTTCTTCCCGAACCAGAAGAATGGCGCTGTCGGCGATGGCGTCCAACTCCTCGAGGTCCGCCAGCCATTTGGCCCGTTCCTCGTCGTTCTCGATGAATTCCGCCCTCAGCCGCATGCGGGTCATCGGGGTTCTGAGATCGTGGCCGGCGGCGGCGACGAGGCGCATGCGGCTTTCCATCGCCGCCTTCAGGCGGGTGGCGAGTTCGTTCAGCGCCCGCGCAGTGGCGCGGATTTCGCCCGGTCCGGTTTCCGGCAGGTGCGGCAGCGAACCATCGGGCCCGATGCTGGCGGCGGCATTTTCCAGCATGTCGAGCGGGCGGGTGATCTTGCTCGCGGCAAAGATCGAAACGGCGGCGCTGCCGAGAATGATCAGCCCTATCCACATCCCGAAAATTTTCCAGCCGCCCGGCGGCGGACCCATATGCGGGATTTCCGTGACCAGCCAGCCGCCTCTCTCCAGCGCGATAGCCGCCACGGGGGCAGGATTTCCCGGCGAGCGGATGACCATGGCGGTGCGCGGCTCTCCGACGCGGGCCAACGCCTTTTCCAGAAATTCCGAAAGCATGCCGTCGAGATCGCCTTCCGGCGGTTTCTGTTTGATCTGGAAATAACCGGGCTGCTGCAGGGAGGGATCACGCTCGGCCATGGTCACGGCAAAGGCGAGGCTGCGGGCCAGTGGCTCGATGGTGGCGTCAGGCGGCGGCGGCTGCAATGTCCGGTCGGCCACAAAAGTCGCAAGCGCGATGACCGCGATGATGGAGACGATCATCAGCGCCGTGATGCGGTTTCTAAGCGAGCTCATCGCTGCACCGGCAGGGTTTTGACCTGAACCGTCATCTGGTAACCGCCATTGCGCACGGTCTTGAAGATCGGCGTCTGGGTGTCGGCGTCCAGCTTCTTGCGCAAGCGGCTCATCAACACGTCGATGGAGCGGTCGAACGGTCCGCGATCCTTGCCCTGCGTGAGATCGAGAAGCTGATCGCGGGAGAGAAGCCGACCGGGCCTGTCGAGAAAGACTTTCAGCAGATCGAATTCAGCTCCCGTCAAATCTATCTTTTCACCGCTGGCGCGGATGACGGAGCGCTGCTCGGGATCGGCGGTGAAATCCGCAAAACCATAGGCGGCGGATGAGGCGCGGGGCGCTTCCTGCGGTGTGGCGCGGCGCAGCACGGCCTTGATGCGCGCCGTCAGTTCACGCGGATTGAAGGGTTTGCCGAGATAGTCGTCGGCGCCGATTTCCAGCCCGACGATCCGGTCGACATCTTCCTTCAGCGCTGTCAGGAGAATGACCGGCGTGCGCGGCCGGCGGCCCTGCAGATCGCGGCAGATATCGAGGCCGGAACCGTCGGGCAGCATCACGTCGAGCACGATGAGGTCGGGATCGGAACTGGCGATCTTTTCCTCGAACTCACGCCTGTCGGCGGCCATCGACACGCGGAACCCCTGCGAGCTGAGATATTTCGCGAGCAATGTGCGTATTTCCGGATCGTCATCGACGATCAATATATGTGTCACCGAAACTGTCGTCATATCGTCCAACCTTTTGATGCCACTATACATAAGCGCTGAAAAGAAACGGCGGATTTTTGCAACGAAAGCTTGCCGGGGCCGTCCTGGCAACATTCGGTTACAAATAGGCGGTTTGCGGAAGCAGCCCGGAAACATTCGGACCAAAGCCGGAAACGCGATGCTCCTATCGTCCTTTCATGTTGGAAAACGGAAGGAAGGTAAGATGAGAAACTCGCTACTGGCCGCCGCCATCGCGACAGCAACCATGGGCGTTTCCGCCGCCGCGCAGGCGGCGGAAGAGAATGCGCCCGCACCCCGCACGACCGAACAGGCTGCGCCGCCGCCCGCCAATCCCGATCTCGGCCCGGACATCGGCCCGGATCGCGGTCCGGATGAAAGGCCGCTGCCGCCGCATATGCGCAGAATGCCGGGCCCGGATGTTCTCGGGCTGGCGACGAAGCTTTCGGCGGCCGAAATCTATCTCGGCGTCACGCCGGAGCAGCTCGGTCCCTGGCGCGCCTATACCACGGCGCTGATCGATCTCGTTTCTCCCGGCCCGGAGCGCAATCCGTCGCCGCCAGTGCCGGGTGAAGGCAAGGCCAAGCCCGAGCCGCGTCTTGCGGGAGAGGAACTGGCAGGCATCATCGCGCAGAAGGCGGAAAAGGCCAAAGCCCTGCAGGACGCCATTGCGGCGCTGAAACCGAAGCTTTCGCCGCAGCAGGTGATGAAGCTTGCCGAGCTCGAGCGTGCCCTGATGCCGCCTCCGCCTCCCGGCCCGCGTCATGGCCCCGCAGAGCGCGGCGGTTTTGCTCGCCCGCATGGCGACCTGAGACCGCCGGTTCCCGAGGCGGAACGGGGCTGAGGCAAGTTTCGAAGTTTCCTCCTTTAATCTGCCCCCCAGTAAAGGAGGAAATCAGCCGGCAACGGCTGGAGCCGGGGGATCGCACGCCTGCGATCCCCCGCGTGATTTTCAAGCAGGAAGACGATGATGAGATATTTTTATCTGGTGCTGGCAACGGCTTTTGGTTTGAGCTTTGCCTGGTCGGTGGCCGCGGCGAAGGACAAGCCCGTGCAACAGCCGGCGGCTAAATCCCGCCAGGAAGAACAGCGGCGTCAGCCCGCCTGCGCGAAGGATAAACGCGAGAAGACGGATTCCAGACGTCTTCGCAGCACCTGCCGCAAGGCGGCGGCGCGGAAATCCGCTTCTGCCTATGAATGGATCGAAGCGGACAGGGGGTTCATCCTCGTGAAACGCGACATGACGCCGGTTTCTTCCTTCGAGTGAACCGGCTGGACAGGACATCAAGATGAAAACGGCACGCAAGGCAGGCGCATTGCTGGCGGTTGTTGCTCTCGCTGTGGGCGGCTACTGGCTGTCCTCGCAATATACGCGGGCGGCCACACCCGGCTATATCACCGCACCGGTGACGCGCGGCGATATCGAGCAGACGGTGCTGGCGACGGGAACGCTGAAACCCGTTCGCCTTGTCGCCGTCGGCGCGCAGGCCTCCGGCCGCATCACCGCCGTCAGGGTGGCGCTCGGCGATACCGTCAAGGCGGGCGATCTGATCGCCGAAATCGATTCCGTTACCCAGACGAACAGTCTGCGCACGGCGCAGGCGGCCCTGGCGAACGTGAAGGCGCAGCGGGTGGAGAAGCAGGCGACGCTTCTTCTCAACCGCCAGAGCCTTGCCCGTCAGCAGGAGATGGTGTCGAAGAACGCCGCCTCCCGCGCCGATTTCGAAAGCGCCACCGCAGCCCTTGCCGTCACCGAGGCGCAGATCGAAGCCATCGGCGCCCAGATCGAGGAAGCGCAGGTCGCGGTGGAAACGGCCGAGGCCAATCTTGGCTATACCAAGATCACAGCCCCCATCGAAGGCACGGTTCTGTCGATCGTCAGCCAGGAAGGGCAGACCGTCAACGCCACGCAATCCGCGCCAACCATCGTCATCCTCGGCCAGCTCGACCGGATGACGGTGCGCACGGAAATTTCCGAGGCGGATGTAACGCGGGTCAAGCCGGACCTGCCGGTCTATTTCACGGTGCTGGGTGAGCCGCAGCAGCGTTACGACGCGACGCTTGCCTCGATAGAGCCGGCGCCGGAATCGGTGCGCAGCGATTCCAGCTTCAGTTCCTCGACCTCTTCATCCTCCAGCTCGTCCTCTTCCAGCACGTCGTCCTCCGAGGCGATCTATTATAATGGCGTGTTCGAAGTGCCGAACCCGGAAGGCAAGCTGCGTACCTATATGACGGCGGAGGTTCATATCGTTCTCGGCGAAGCGAAGGATGTGCTGACCGTCCCTTCGGCAGCCCTTGGCAGCATGGACAGCGACGGCAGCTATGCCGTGCGCGTGGCCGGCGCCGATGGCAGGGTTTCCGAGCGCAAGGTCGAAATCGGGCTCAACAACAAGGTCACGGCGGAAGTGCGTTCCGGCCTTGCCGAAAACGAGCGCGTGGTGACCGGCGAGCGTTCCGTCGACACCGCCACAAACGCCATGCCGGGGCCGGGCGGCCCGCCGATGGGGCTTTGAAGCATGGCTGAACCTTTGATTTCGCTTAAATCCGTACGGCGGGATTATCCCTCCGGCGAAGGCACGATCAGCGTGCTCAAGAATATCGACCTCACCATCGAGGCCGGTGAGATGGTGGCGATCGTCGGCGCGTCCGGGTCGGGCAAGTCGACGCTGATGAATATTCTCGGCTGCCTCGACCGCCCGACATCGGGTAGCTACAGCATCAGGGGCCGGGAAACGGGCAATCTCGATGCCGACGCGCTTTCGGCGCTCAGGCGCGAAAATCTCGGCTTCATCTTCCAGCGCTACCATCTGCTGGCCGAGTTGACGGCGCTCGGCAATGTCGAAATTCCGGCGATCTATGCCGGCACGACGCAGGCCGACCGCAGGCACAATGCCGCAAGGCTGCTTGGTCGCCTCGGCATGGCGGAACGTCTGGATCACCGTCCCGGCCAGCTTTCCGGCGGCCAGCAGCAGCGCGTTTCCATCGCCCGCGCCCTGATGAACGACGCCGAGATCATTCTTGCCGACGAGCCGACCGGCGCGCTCGACAGCGCCAGCGGCGACGAGGTGCTGCGCATCCTCGGCGAGCTGCATGCTGAAGGCCGCACCGTCATCATCGTTACCCATGACATGTCGATTGCCAGACGCGCCGGGCGGATCATCGAAATCAGCGACGGCACAATCATTTCCGACCGCAGTGCGGATGCAACGCCCGTACCGCAGGACGATGCCAAACCCGCTGCCGTTTCCGGCGGGTCTTCGGGTCTCGCGGGTCTCGTTTCGTCTCTGCGCGAGGCGTTGCGCATGGCGCTTCTGTCGATGCGGGCGCACAAGCTGCGTACCTTTCTCACCATGCTCGGCATCATCATCGGCATCGCCTCGGTCATCAGCGTCGTGGCGCTGGGGCAGGGGTCGCAGCAGCGGGTGCTGCAGAACATATCAAGCCTCGGCACCAACACGCTTGAAATCTTCGCCGGCAAGGATTTCGGCGACATAAGGTCGGGCAAGATCACCACGCTCGTCGTTTCCGATGCCGAAGCGCTTGCCAAGCAATCCTATGTCGCGGCGGTCACGCCGACGGTCTCGACCTCCAGCACGGTGCGCTTCGGCGCGAAGGAGGCGAATGCGCTGGTGAACGGCGTCAGCGAGCGTTATTTCGTCGCCAAGGGCACCAAGCTGTCGCAGGGCCGCTTTTTCGATGGCGGAAGCGTCGCGCAGAAGGCGCAGGAAGTGGTGATCGACGAAAATACCCGCAAATCGCTGTTTGCGGATTTCGATGGCACCCCTGTCGGCCAGGTCATTCTCATCGGCAAGGTGCCGGCCCGCATCGTCGGCGTCACGCAGGCGCAGCAGGGCGGTTTCGGCTCAAGCCAGAACCTGTCGCTTTACCTGCCCTATACCGCCGTCCAGTCGCGCTTTCTCGGCAGCCTGTCGCTGCGCAGCATCACGGTGCAGGTGAGTGACGATACCGATGCCTCAATCGCCGAGCAGGCGGTGACGACTCTTCTGACCCAGCGGCACGGCACACGAGATTTCTACATTCTCAATACCGACGATATCCGCCAGACCATCACCAGCACCACGCAGACGCTGACCCTTCTGATCGCCGCCATTGCGGTGATTTCGCTGCTGGTCGGCGGCATCGGGGTGATGAACATCATGCTCGTTTCCGTGTCTGAACGCGTATCGGAAATCGGCGTGCGCATGGCGGTCGGCGCACGGCGCACCGATATTCTGCGGCAGTTCCTCATCGAGGCGGTGCTTGTGTGCATCATCGGCGGTACGCTGGGCGTGCTGGGCAGCCTCGGCTTTGGCGCGCTTTTCTCCGCCTTCAGCAGCAATTTCGCCATGGTCTATTCCACGACGTCAATCATCGCCGCCTTCGTCTGCTCGACGCTGATCGGTGTTGTCTTCGGTTATCTGCCGGCGCGCAATGCGTCGAAACTCGATCCCGTCGCGGCTTTGTCTGCTGGGTAAATCCCCCCGCCGGTCACGCCTTGTTTTTTTCGACGAAGCGGATGGCGTCGCCAACGGTCAGGATCGTGCTTGCGGCGGAATCTGGAATTTCCACCCCGAATTCCTCTTCGATTTCCATGACGATCTGAACGGTCTCGAGCGAATCCGCACCGAGATCGTCAGCAAAACTGGCCTCGTCCACGATGGTGGCAGGGTCTGCGCCAAGCTGGTCCACGATGATTTTTCTGATACGTTCTGCAATGGTGGACATGGTAAGACTCCGCGAAAGTTGCCTGCCGTCTAATTCCGCTCCATCTGAATTTGCGCCGAAGATATCCAAGCGAAATCAAGCTGAATTTCGAAAGGACAGGCCGCAGAGTCAAAGGCTCGGAAGATCGATGACATCCGGACGTAGCACGCCTTTCGCAGCCGCGAAAGGGTGTCGATCACCCGTTAGTATTCCATAATAATATGGGACGTTCGCCACGTTAAACAGTTTGTGACTGGCAGCGGTGAACCGCAACGCGGTAAAGCTCGTTACCTGTGAACCTTAAATCCGTCAGCCACACCGAGCCTCATGCCATGGTCCAGTCGTCCCCGGAACGCTTCATATTGCTCGACGGCATAAGGGGCGTGGCCGCCCTTTTTATCGTCCACCGCCATGCCGAAGACCTGTTCGGGAAAAGCACGGCTTCGAGCTATCTCGCCGTGGATCTGTTCTTTGCGCTCAGCGGTTTTGTGCTCGCGCATGCCTATAGCCGGAAACTGGCCGAAGGGGCGATTACGCCAGGCTTTTTCATGAAGGCGCGCTTCGCACGTCTTTACCCTCTTTATGGGCTGGCGCTGGCCCTGATGGCGGCATATTTCATCTGCCTCTACGTGCTGGGCCTGCCGACGCCGATCGACGATCTGCATCGTCTTATCGATCCCGGCGAGCTTGCTTTCGCCCTGGTAACGGGGCTGCTCTTTTTGCCGGCACCCTTCACGCTCACTCTGAACGGCGCGCTGTTTCTCGTCAGCCCGGCATGGTCGCTTTTCAACGAGCTGGTGGTGAATGCGTTTTACGCCCGCTTCGGTGTCCGGGCCACGATGAAACAGACCGCCGCGGTGCTCATTGTCAGCGCCCTTGTGCTGATGGTGGCTGCTGCCGAGTTCGGCCGTCTGCATGCCGGTTTTCGCTGGCATGAAATGTATGCCGGCATGGGGCGGGTGTTCTTCTCGTTTTTTGCCGGCGTGCTGATTTACCGTTTCCGCAATCGCGCACCGCAGTTCAAACCTTTTCAGGCGGCGCTTTGCCTTCTGCTGGTCTGTTTCATTCTGGCCGTGCCCATGTTGCGCGAGCTTCGGCCGTTCTTCGATCTTGCGGTTGTCCTCGTCGTCTGGCCGCTGCTGCTGTTCGTCGCCAGCAAGACGGTTCCGGGGCGCGGGGTCGGAATGGTGTCGGTGTTTCTCGGCACGGCGTCCTATGCGGTCTATGTGCTGCATATTCCGCTTCTGGCCTGGACGGAGCTTCTGATCCCGGCGGTGCACCGGGAAAACCTGGCTTTGCCGGCCGGAATTGTTTTCCTCATCGCCACGACGTGCCTGTCATGGTGGCTGACGGTCCATTACGATCAGCCCGTTCAGAAATGGCTGAAGAACCGGTTGAGAAAGCGGAGTGAAATCCGCCAGCCGGTATGACCCTGCCTTGCGGCTGCAAACCTCAATAATGGGCGAAAATCGGGGCAGTCAGCACGAAAGCTGCGACGAGGCTGATGATCGTCAGTTTCGCCGCTCGCATGCGGCGCATTTTGCGGCCGCTCCAGTCATACGTCATACTCACCTCCACGCAGACGCAAAACTTACCGGCATGGGAAACAACGCCAGCCTCGCGAAGACCGGTTATGGTCCCGCTACGCACAGGGTGCACATTCCATACCCAAGCTTCCCGGGACACGCCTGATCGCGCGCGGGACGCTCAATTTCAGTGTTGCCTGATATACGGCTTTTGCCAAGCCGTTATTTTCATCGGTGATTTTGAAGGCCGCCACGGAAAGGGCGGCAAGCCCAATCACCGGTAAAGGGGCGGCAGACCCTGAATGGCGTAACGCGGCAGCGGTTTCCACGGTTTGACGCGTTCATGTTTGTGAACGCCGAACAGGAACAGCATTTCCTCGGAGATATCGGCAGGGTCGGTCAAGCCATCCTGAAAGAGCTCGATCACCTTGCGGGCGGCATTGTTGTAAAGAATGGCTTCGTCATCCATGGTGTGACGATCGTAACCGAGACCTTCCAGCACCGACTGGAGCATTTTCAGGTCCTGCGATGTGATGATGCAATTTTCATATGCGGAAGACATGGCGTCCTCCTTTCTTGTGGGGTTCGCAAAAGCCGGAGCGTCGCGCCTCAATCGGGAGATGGTGCGGGGACGCTTCAACGCCTTGAAACGCGGGCGACGTCGGGGAAACCGTTCCCGGGCCGTTCCGTCATGCATGTCGCGTGAATAAGGATCGTGCCCGCCGGGCAACAGGCGGGACAGGGCTGGGAGTGCAACAGGCCTGACGGCGGCAACGCCCTTTAATTACCGATGGAGAAGCTTGCGCCGTTTAGGGGGAATAGGCAAGCTAATTCCGTTAACGGAGACAACGCAGCAGCCGCTGCCGCAGGCAACAAAAAAGGCCGGGGCAATATTGCACCGACCTTCCTCATATCGCTCTCAACACCAGTGCCAGTACATCCGTGGTCAAAAGTCTGAAGCGACTAAAACAACTGCGAACGTCGATTTCATTCGCGCTCACCAGCAGTTGCCATGAGAGCTGTTTAAATGGGCAATGTGGCCAAAACAAGTCCGGCATGGATGGCGATGCTTTTATTCGCCGTGACTTGTCGGCCCGCTTGGTGCCTATTTCTTTTTGCTATCTGCTGTCGTGGCGTTTGCGAATTTGACCTGCGAACCGGCGGGCGGCGCGGCAGGTGCTTTCGTCTTGTCCTTCTTCGGTTTGCGGATTTCCTTGTTGCTGCGCAATTGACCCTTGGCCATGGTGTCCTCCTCCTGTTGGATTGATGCGGCCTCGAGCGGCTATGAGACAATCCGTTCAAGGCCTGTTCGAGCGGGCGATGCTGGAAATCCGGCCAGTCAGTTCTTGCCGGATCGTTTTTTTGCGGAAACCGGCGCGTCGGGGATAATCGTCGCTTCCTGCGCTTCGCGAAGCTGGCGAAGGCGTTCCGTTTTGCGGGCGCGCTGGTCGGCCTCGGCGTTTATGATCTGCTTTGCGGCGTTATCCGTCAATGACGCCCTGTCCTGTGCGGATAGTTTGCCGGGTTTGAAAAAAGCTTCCTTTGACGCGGCCATGGCATTCTCCTTTATGGAAGAGCGGTATCGGACGGCTAGGGGCGCGTAACCTTTTTGGGGGGGCGGGCAGCAGCCCTTCGCGCTGAATTTTCTTCTTTGCCCTCTTGCGGCGGTGGCGCATGGCTTCCGCTTCTTCGCGGACGCGCTTTTCCCTGGCCCAAAAACAAAAGGCCGGGCTTTGACCCGACCTCTCACGATCATTCTAACCTGCAGCCAGTACATCCGTGGTCTGCGGGGTCAAATGACGAATATCAAGCTGCCTGAAGGTTATCAGCCGAGCTTTTGCCGGACCGACGGTCCTGGACGATCTCGTAGCTAATCTTCTGGCCGTCGTTCAGCGAACGCATGCCAGCGCGCTCAACAGCGGAGATGTGAACGAAAACGTCCGTGCCGCCATTGTCAGGCTGAATGAAGCCGAAGCCCTTGGTGGCGTTGAACCACTTTACAGTACCAGTGTTCATAACGATTTCCTTTCGTAGAATCGTTGTGGTTCCCGCGATACCTTGCGGGATAAGATCGATTATTTGAGAGGAAATCCGACGGGGAACAGTCTGTTCCAGAACGACGTCACAAGCAATGGTCGATGAAGAAAATATAGGCGCAATTTTTGATTTTGCAATGGGCATTGAAGGAAAAAGCACCGGCGAGCGACCTATCATTGGCTAAGTATCTGGTTCACGGTGCTATTTCCTGCTGACCCAAACGTGCGCCCGGTTTGGCGCGGCCTTTGGTTTCGCGCGCATCAGCCTCCGCCGGGAGACACGTCTTTCGCACCGTCATCCGGCAGGCTGCCTGCGCCGGGCGTCTTGTCATAGTCGGTGAGGGACGGTTTGGCGTGCGGGCCGGCGGGAGGAATCTCGTTCGGGCTGGAAGACCCTTTGTCGAGCGTTTTCGGCTTCGTTTTCTTCGTCATGTCGCGTCCTCCTTTTGGTGGGAAAACGCTGGGGAAAAGGCGCGGGTTCCGTTTCCACGCCGCAAGGGCGCGCTTTTCCGCCGTCAGCGGCGGGAACGCGGCTTTTTCTCTTCCCTGTTCATATCTCGCCCGACCCATTTGAAAAATACGACGAGGCTGACGCCGATGATGATGAGCGGAACGAAGGATTCAAAACTGGACATGACTCACTCTTTCTTCCCCCGGCGATCATTTTACCGGCATGGAAGAAGCGCGTAATCTGCGGAATATCGTCCGTTCTTTTTTGGCCATTGCTGTCTGCGGCCCAGCTGCCGATGGGCCGCAGATGAAGGCGGTTAAACCGGCAACGATTTCACCGCCGCCGTGCCGCCTTCACGGGCGCTTTTCAGCGCCGCCACGCCTGTCAGAACGGACATGGCGCCGGCGCGCGAACCCGCCCGCTGCCGCAGCCGGTCGTTGGAGCCGGGCTTGAAGATCATGTCGCGCATGCGGTTGTCGCCGCCATAATGGCCGCCGGGCTCATGCGGCACCCATATGCGTTCGACACCGCCGCCGAAGCTTTTCACCAGCAGGATTTCATCGGCCGGCGGTTCCGTCCAGGGTTGCTTTTCATACTGGCGCATCTCGATGCGGCCCTTATGGCCGTTGAAGGCGATGTGATGGCCCTCGATCGGCATATAGGTGTTGAGCGAATAGGAGACCTGCACGCCGGTGGCATAACGGATCGAGGCGCTCATCGTGTCGGGAATGTCGATCTCCTCGCGGAAGACGCAGGCATCGCGCACATAACCGTCCACCGTCGAAGGGTCTTCATAAAGCGCATCGAGGAAAGGATCGGCGCCGAGATCCATGAAATAATCGCACTCGTTCTTGTGCGGACAGGTACGACAGCGCGTTCCGCGGAACGGGCCGTTCTTGCCATAATGCAGCAATTGCCCGAAGCCCTTCACTTCCACGGGATCGGAATCGAGATACCAGTTCAGCAGATCGAAATGGTGCGTCGCCTTGTGCACGAACAGGCTGCCGGAATGTTCGGTAAAGGCGTGCCAGCGGCGGAAGTAGTCCGCGCCGTGCTGGTTGTCGAGATACCAGTGGAAATCGACCGAGGTGACGGTGCCGATTGCGCCGTCGTCGATCAGCTCCTTGATGCGGGCGGCGGTGGGAGAGAAACGGTAATTGAAGGACACATCGACCCGGCGGCCACTTTTGGCCTCCGCCGCGCGGATGCGGTCGATCTTTTCCGGGGTGGTGGTCATGGGCTTTTCGCTGATGACATCGGCCCCCCCTTCCAGCGCGCGGATGATGATGTCGTCATGGGTGTCGTCAGGTGTGCAGACGATCACCAGTTCGGGTCGCTGTTCCTCCATCATCCGGTCGAAATCGTCATAAAGCGGTGCGTTCGATCCCATCATGGCGCGGGCGCGTTCGGCGCGCATCAGGTTCAGGTCGCAAATGCCGACCAGTTCGACATAATCGCTCCAGCCGGCCAGAAGTTCGCGGCCCCACATGGTGGTGCCGCGATTGCCGGTGCCGACCAGCGCATAGCGTTTGCGTTTCACCTTTTCAGGCATCGTATCTCTCCCGGATAATCAACAAACAGTCTTGAAACGCTCGACCACGGTGGCGAGGACCTCGTCCATCGGGCGCGCCTGCCAGCGATGCGAAAAGATTTCCACTTCCTGCGGGCCGTGGAAGCCGGCAGCCTCGATCATGGCGCGAAATACCTTGAGGTCAATCACGCCGTCGCCCATCATACCGCGATCGTTGAGCGGATCGGTCGTCGGCACCAGCCAGTCGCAGATATGGTGGGCGAGAATTTGCCCGTTCCTGCCGGCGCGCGCCACCTGTTCCTCCAGTTCCGGGTCCCACCAGACGTGATAGACGTCGATGGCGACGCCGGTGCCGGCACCCAGCCTGTCGCAGAGATCGAGCGATTGTTCCAGCGTGTTGAAGCAGGCGCGGTCGGCGGCATAGAAGGGGTGCAGCGGCTCGATGGCGAGCGGCACGCCGGCCGCCCGCGCATAGGGCAGAAGTTCGGCCATGCCGTCCTCCACCATCTGCCGGGCGCCTTTCAGATCGCGTGAGCCGGCGGGCAGGCCGCCGACGACAAGCACGAGGCAATCGGCCTTCATGGCGGCGGCCTCATCGACGGCGCGTTTATTGTCCTCGACGGCGAGGCGGCGGCCTTCGGCATTGGGGGCGGGGAAGAAGCCGCCCCGGCAATGGCCGCTGAGGCGCAGCCCGTTCCGTTCCACTATGCGGGCGGCTTCAGCAAGGCCGACGCCATGCACCTGCTCGCGCCAGGGCGAGATGGCGGTAATGCCATGGGCAAGGCAGGCATCGACGATTGCGCCGAAATCGCCGCCCTGCCGCACGGTGGCGAAATTGATGGAAAGGCCTTCAAGGCTCATTTCGGTATCTCCCCTTGTTTTGCGTCACCCGATGCCACGGACGGCCAGAAACGCTTTCATGCGCTGCGCCGCCAGATCCGGCTCGGCCAGCACATTGGCCTTGTCCGCCAGCCGGAAAAGCTCGGCGAAATGCTGCGTGGAGCGGGTGCTTTCCTGTCCGCCGACCATGGTGAAGTGGTCCTGCAATCCGTTGAGATAGGCGAGGAACACCACGCCGGTCTTGTAGAAGCGGGTCGGGGCCTTGAAGATATGGCGCGACAGCGCCACCGTCGGCTCCAGAATATCGAAGAACTCGTTGTCCGCGCCACGCTTCAGGCTGGCAAGCGCCTTGGAAGCGGCCGGCGCAATGGCGTCGAAAATGCCGAGCAGAGCGTCAGAGTGCCCCTGTTCGTCGCCGGCGATCAGTTCGGCGTAGTTGAAGTCGTCGCCGGTATACATGCGCACGCCTGCCGGCAGGCGACGGCGCATGACGATTTCCTTTTCCTTGGAGAGAAGCGAAATCTTGATGCCATCAATCTTGTCGGCATTCTCCTCGATCATGGCAAGGCAGGTTTCCATGGCCTGCATGTGGTCACCGGAACCCCAGTAACCCTCAAGCGCGGGATCGAACATTTCGCCCAGCCAGTGAATTACCACTTTCTGCTCGGCGCGGGAAAGCACCCTTGCATAAGCCTTGAGATAATCGTCTGGTGAGCGGGCAGCAGCGGCCAGTGCGCGGCTCGCCATCAGGATAACGCGCCCGCCTTCTCCATGAACAAAATCAAGTTGTTCCATGTAAGAGCCGACAATCTGGTTCAGGTCGTAACTGCCGCCATTCAGATGATCGGTGCCGACGCCGCAGGCAATCAGCGCGTCCTTGCGGCTGGCTGCTTCCTTCAGCGAACGGGAGATCAGTTCCTGCGCCTGCGGCCAAGCGAGCCCCATGCCGCGTTGTGCCGTGTCCATCGCCTCGGCGACACCGAGGCCAAGGTCCCACAGGCGGTGACGGAAACGCAGCGTGGCGTCCCAGTCGATGGCGGGTGTCAACCACGGGTCGTTATCGGCAAGCGGATCGGCCACCACGTGGGCGGCGGCGAAAGCGACGCGGTTGAAATCCGCCGCACTGCGTTTTTCAACGGCGACGGGCGTGCCTGATAGTTTGTAGACCTCGATGCTGCGGTCATCCTTCGGAAGCTTGAGTTCGCTCACCGTCGCCTCCTCAGGAAAGGGCGGGAACGTCGAGCCAGCGGCGTTCCTTCCAGGATTTCAGTCCAAGCTCGGCCAGCTGCACGCCCTTCACGCCTTCCATGAGGCCATAGGGCCACGGGTCGTTGTCGACGAGGTGGCGCACGAACATTTCCCACTGCGCCTTGAAGCCGTTGTCATAGACGACATTGTCCGGCACTTCCTGCCACGTCTTGTAGAAATCGATGGTCTGCGGCTGGTCGGGGTTCCACACCGGCTTCGGTGTGTTGGTGCGGTGCTGGGTAAAGCATTTGGTCAGGCCCGCCACCGCGGAACCATGAGTGCCGTCCACCTGGAAGGTCACGAGATCGTCGCGGCGCACCCGCACCGCCCATGAGGAGTTGATGTGGGCGATAGCGCCGCCTTCCAGCTCGAAGGTGGCATAAGCGGCATCATCGGCATCCGCCTTATAGGCTTTGCCCTGCTCGTCGAAACGTTCCGGAATATGGGTCGCACCGAGGCAGCTGACGGATTTCACCGGACCGAACAGATTGTCGAGCACATAACGCCAGTGGCACAGCATATCGAGAATGATGCCACCGCCATCTTTCAGACGGTAGTTCCATGAGGGGCGCTGCGCCGGCTGCCAGTCGCCCTCGAACACCCAGTACCCGAACTCGCCGCGCACCGAGAGGATTTTGCCGAAAAAGCCGCTGTCGCGCAGCATGGCGAGCTTGCGCAGACCGGGCAGGAACAGCTTGTCCTGCACCACGCCGTGCTTGATGCCGGCGCTTTCGGCGAGCCGGGCAATCGCCAGCGCCTCTTCCATCGTGTCGGAAATCGGCTTTTCGCAATAAACGTTCTTGCCGGCCTTGATGGCTTTCTCCAGCAGGCTGCCGCGCATCTGCGTCGTGCCTGCATCGAAAAAAAGCGTATCGTCAGGGTTCGCCAGCGCCGCATCGATATCGGTCGTCCAGCGGGCGACATTGTGCTTTTTCGCGATTTCCTCGATCTTTGCGCCGGTGCGGCCGACCAGAATGGGGTCGAGCATGACCCTTTCGCCGTTCTTCAAAACCACGCCGCCCTGATCGCGAATGGCGAGAACGGAGCGCACGAGGTGCTGGTTGTAACCCATGCGGCCGGTGATGCCGTGCATGATGACGCCGATACGTTTCATGAATTTCCTCCCAAGGCGGCCTCTTCCCGAAAGCCGCTTCCGTCAAACATGGCAATTTGTAACCATTTGGTTATTTGTGGTCGTGAAGGATGCGATCTGTCAAGGTGTTTTTGACAGGAAAAATTCATGGTCTGACGACCGTTGTGTTTTGGTGTTTACGCCGCGCCGCAAAAGAAAACGACGCGCTTCGCGGATGCGAATGGCGCGTCGTCGCTGTTGTTAAAGAGGAATTCGGACCGGCCGGCTCAGACTGGCCGCACTGCAGCAAGCAACGTGTCGACGATGTGCTGGCCCCATCTTTCCAGTTCGGCAGGGTTGGTCAGGTCACGCTGGAAGATCGTCGACAGCGTGAACCGGTTCGAAAGATAGAAGGCGCCGAGTGAAGCGATGGTCAGATAGACGTCGATCGGATCGAGGCCGTCACGAAATTCGCCAGCGTCGCTGCCGCGCCGCAGCACGTCTTCCAGCTCGGAAATGAAATTCGAATGCATCGCCGTAATCGCCGGGGATTGCCTGAGATAGCGGGCTTTATTGAGGTTTTCCGTTGCGAGAATGCTCAGGAATTCCGGGTGGTCGAGGAAGTAGTGCCAGGTGAAAAGCGCAAGTTCCCGCAAGCCCTCCGAAGGGGCCTTGCGGGCCAGGTCAAGCCGCCTCTCGGTGTGGCGAATATGGCGATAGGCGTCTTCCAGAACGGCGAGATAAAGCGCATCCTTGTCGCCGAAATAATGGTAGATCATCCGCTTGTTGGTGCCGGCACGCCGGGCGACGACATCGATTCGAGCCCCCGCCAGCCCCTTGGCGGCCACCTCGCGGCGGGCGGCTTCGAGAATGGCGGCGCGCGTTCTTTCCGGGTTTCGCACCTGTGCCGTCGCGCGTTTGCGCTTGGGCGACGGCGTTTTCTCCATGGCCGCATCGGGGGCCGGATCGGACGGCTGGTTTTTTGTCGTTTCTTCCATTTCAGCACCCGCTTGACAATGTTTGCGATCGGTGTTCCCATGTAACCAATTAGTTATAAAACGGCAAGTGTCGTTTACGTTCATCATCAATTGGCAGTCAATAGGGAGGAGTTGCCAATGCCCATGATGCTTCACAGGAGAGGTGTGCTTTCAGCAGGGCTTGCGGCCCTGTCGCTTGCAACATTGGGAGGAGGGTCGGCGCAGGCGCAGGCCGCGCGCCTTCGCATGTTGTGGTGGGGGTCGCAGGAACGCGCCGATCGCACCAACAAGGCGATATCGGCCTACAAGCAGGTCAAGCCGGATCTCGATATTGCCGGTGAGTTTGCCGGCTGGAGTGATTACTGGCCGCGCCTTGCCACGCAGGTGGCGGGCCGCAACGCGCCTGATCTGATCCAGATGGATTATCGTTACATCTTCGAATATGGCCGTCGCGGCGCGCTCGCGCCGCTCGATGAATATATCGGCAAGGGCCTGAAGATCGAAGATTTCGGCAAGATGAACATCGATTCCGGCCGGGTCGATGGCAAGCTTTACGGCATCAATCTCGGCGTCAATTCAAGCGCCGTCTTCTTCGACAAGGCGGCCTGGGAAAAATCCGGTGCCACGCCGCCGGCGATTGGCCAGACCTGGGAGGAGTTTGCCGAAAACGCCGCCAAGCTCAGCAAGAACAAGCCGAAGCCCGGTTATTACGCCACGGCCGATGCCAGCGGCGTGGAGCCGAGCTTTGAGAACTGGCTGCGCCAGAACGGCAAATCGCTCTACACGCAGGATGGCGGCATCGGCTTTGATCCTGCTGATGCGACCAAGTGGTTCACTTTGTGGGCGGATCTGCGCAAGAGCGGCGCCTGCGTGCCGGCCGATGTGCAGGCGCTCGACCAGCTCAACATCGAAACGAACCCTTTGACGACGGGCAAGGCGGCAACCGCATTCGCCCATTCCAACCAGTTCGTCGGTTATCAGAAGCTCAACAAGTCCAAGCTTGCCATAAGCTCCTATCCGAAGAGCACGAAGGATGGCCCTTCCGGCCATTATCTGAAGCCTTCCATGCTCATCAGCGTCGCCAATGGCAGCGCCGGCATCGAGCAGGCCGTCGGTTTCATCAACTTCCTTGTGGCTGAACCGCAGGGCATCGATATTCTCGGCGTCGAGCGCGGCGTTCCTGCTTCGGAATCCATGCGTAGCCAGTTGAGCAGCAAGCTCGACGAGGTCAGCAAGACCATGGTGGACTATATTGCCGAGATTACCCCCGGCGTCGGCGATCTGCCGCCGGCGCCGCCTCCGGGCGCGGGCGAATTCGCCTTCGTCCTCAAACGCACGGCGGAGGAAATCGGCTTCGGCAAGATCACGCCGGAAGAGGGCGGTGACCGCCTCGTCAAGGAATCCGAAACCGTTATCAAACGGAAGTGATGGTTTATGGCCTTTCGATCTGAAACTCTTGTGGGGGAGAGCCGTGGCGCGGCTCTCCCGAAGCGGGGCGGCGTGAAGCGGATTTTCGACCGCAACATTCACGCCTACCTGTTTCTGCTGCCTTGGCTGATTGGCTTTTTCGGCCTCACCCTCGGTCCCGCGCTTGCGTCGCTTTATCTGTCCTTCACCAATTACGACCTGTTGCAGTCGCCGGACTGGGTGGGGGCGGCAAACTATGTGCGCATCGCCACGGCCGACCCCAAATTCGCCGCAGCCATGCAGGTCACCTTCACCTATGTGCTGCTGTCGGTGCCGCTGAAGCTGATCTTCGCGCTGCTGGTCGCGCTCGCCTTCAACCGCGGCATCAAGGGGCTGACGCTTTACCGGGCGATCTTCTATCTGCCGTCGCTGCTGGGTTCGAGTGTCGCGATTGCCGTGCTCTGGCGCCAGCTTTTCGCCTCTGACGGCCTCGTCAACATGATCCTGTGGCAGGCTTTCGGTTACGAAGGGCCGAGCTGGATTTCCAATCCGGATTATTCGATCTACACGCTGGTCATCCTGTCCGTCTGGCAGTTCGGTTCGCCGATGATCATCTTCCTCGCGGGTCTGAGACAAATCCCGCAGGACATGTATGAGGCGGCGGAAATCGACGGTGCAAGTAAGGTGCGGCAGTTCTTCCGCATTACCCTGCCGCTTTTGACGCCGGTGATCTTCTTCAACGCGGTGATCCAGACGATCGACGCCTTCAAGGCCTTCACCCCCGCCTTCATCATTTCCGAAGGCACCGGCGGGCCGATCAACTCGACGCTGTTCTACACGCTCTACCTCTATCAGGAAGCCTTTGGTTTCTTCCGCATGGGTTATGCCTCGGCGCTTGCCTGGATTTTGGTGATCATCATCTCGCTGTTCACGGCCTTCTCGTTCCTCAGCGCGAAATACTGGGTGCACTACGATGACTGATGCTGTTACCGCCCCCCGGCCGGGCCAGGGCCCGCAACGTTCGCCGCTGAAATCGGTGATGCTCCACACGGCGCTGATCATCGCGTCCTTCGCGATGCTCTATCCGATCCTGTGGATGATCTCGGGTTCCTTCCGGCCGCAGGACGAGCTGTTCGGCTCTTCCTCGCTCATTCCCTCGGCGGTGGATGTCGGCGGATATATTCGCGGCTGGACCGGGCTGCAGGTGAGCTTCGGACAGTTTTTCTGGAACTCCTTCTTCATCTCGGTGCTGGCCACCATAGGCAACGTGGTCGGCTGTTCGCTCGCCGCCTTCGCTTTTGCCCGGCTACGTTTCGGCGGGCGCAATTTCTGGTTTGCGCTGATGCTCGGCACCCTGATGCTGCCCTATCACGTCGTGCTCATCCCGCAATATATCCTGTTTCTGGAAATGGGCTGGGTGAACACATCGCTGCCGCTGATCGTGCCGAAATATCTGGCGACGGACGCCTTCTTCATCTTCTTGATGGTGCAGTTCTTCCGCGGCATCCCGCGTGAACTGGATGAGGCTGCTGTCATGGACGGCTGCTCGCCCTTCCGCATCTACTGGAAGATCATGTTGCCCCTGTCGCTGCCGGTGCTGGCGACGGCCGCGATCTTTTCCTTCATCTGGACCTGGGACGATTTCTTCGGGCCGCTGATCTATCTGAACGACATCAACACCTACACCGTGCAGCTCGGCCTCAGATCCTTCGTGGATTCCACCGGCAGCTCGGACTGGACCTCGCTTTTCGCCATGTCCAACCTGTCGCTGGTGCCGGTCTTCCTGTTCTTCCTGTTCTTCCAGCGGCTGCTGATCGAAGGCATCGCCACCACTGGAATGAAACGCTGAACGGAACCCGGATCGGGAACGCATTTTAAGACAATCAACACTGTCGCTGCCGTCCTGCATGCGGCGCGACAGTCGGGAGAAACAGCATGGCAAGCAGCATTACGCTCGAAAAAATCGTCAAGCGGTTCGGCGCTTTTCCGGTCGTTCACGGCATCGATCTCAAGATCGAGCCGGGCGAGTTCACCGTTTTCGTCGGCCCCTCGGGCTGCGGCAAATCCACGCTTCTGCGCATGATCGCGGGGCTTGAGGAAATCTCCGAGGGAGATCTTCGTATCGATGGCGAAAGGGTGAACGAAACCGCCGCCTCCAAGCGCGGCATCGCCATGGTCTTCCAGTCCTATGCGCTTTATCCGCATATGAGCGTCTACAAGAACCTCGCCTTCGGTCTGGAGACGGCAGGCTACAAGAAACCGGAAGTCCAGGCACGGGTGCAGAAGGCCGCCGATATCCTGCAGATCGGCCCGCTTTTGCAGCGCAAGCCGAAGGCGCTTTCGGGCGGCCAGCGCCAGCGCGTCGCCATCGGCCGCGCCATCGTGCGCGAGCCGAAAATCTTCCTGTTCGACGAGCCTTTGTCCAACCTCGATGCGGAACTGCGCGTGCAGATGCGCGTCGAAATCGCCAAGCTGCACCAGACGCTCGGCAGCACCATGATCTATGTAACGCACGACCAGGTGGAAGCCATGACCATGGCCGACAAGATCGTCGTGCTGCGCGACGGCCGCATCATGCAGGTCGGCCGCCCGCTCGATCTCTACAACAACCCCGCCAACCAGTTCGTGGCCGGTTTCATCGGCTCGCCGAAGATGAATTTCCTCTCCGCCAAGGTGGCGTCAGGCGACAGTTCCAACCGCACCATCGAAGTCGCCGGCCAGCGCATCGTGCTGGAAAAACCGGTCGCCGCGCAGCAGGGCGAACCGCTGACCTTTGGCGTGCGCCCCGAACATGTGAACCCGCAGGCGCAATCCGCCTCCCTGGGTGAGGCCTCCATCCAGCTCGTCGAACATCTCGGCGGCTCAACGGTGGTCTACACCGCGACCCCCGACGGCCAGCCCGCCACCGTGCTGCTGGACGGCCAGCGCCATATCCGCATCGGCGAGACCATTCCCTTTGCGTTCGATCTTTCGAAGACACATCTGTTCGGGGCGGATGGGCGGCGGATATAGGGTGCAGAACCGGATGCGGAAGGAGAACGTCCTTCCGTCATTCCTTTGCTTGTCACAGGGACGAGGGCAGCAGGATTCGTTCTGACGGATAGCGAGGTTTAGTTTGCCGGCTGGTTTTCAATAAGGGAAAAAGCGGTTCTACGAACCGGCAAGAATTTGCCGCAGCATCACCGCATCTTCCGCGAACTGCCCGACATCGTCACCCTTGACGAATTCGAGCATCGCGAAAGCCGGTTTTTTCCAGTCGCCTTCCGGCAATGCATCCACGCACGCCCGCCAATAATCCGCCCGTTCGCGAAGCGGCAGGCGGCTTGCGTCGGCGAGCCACGCGAAGACATGCAGATGGCAGATGCGTGGGCCAAGTGCGGATATTTCCGTGAGTGCGTCCTCCAGCGGTAGACCGGGGGCGGGTTGCCAGTAGAAAAAGAGGTTGAGCATCGGTAAATCCTGCATGAGTTGCAAGGCCGAGGGCAGGGTGTCCGTCAGTGAGTTGGGGTGATATTCGAGGCCGATTGTGATGCCATAGTCGTGCGCCCGGCGGGCGATTGTCGCCAGCGCCTCCGTTGCCACGCGGCGTTCGTGGGGGGAGTAATCGGCAGATGGGCGTTTGCGGCTGCCGGGCCAGATGCGGATATGGCCGGCGCCGAGGGCCTTTGCTGTTTCCAGCACGGCGGTCACATCTTCCGGCGCAAAATCCGGCGCAAAGATATAGGAGCCGTAGGACGAGACGGAGAGGCCGGCCTCCGCCGTCCGCGCCGCCACATCCCTTGCATTGGCAAGGTCGCCGGGCGGCACATGGATATCCGCACCCCATTCGATGGACCTGATGCCGTTTGCAGCGGCAAGCTCGATGACGGCCTGTGGCGACAGGGAGCGGAAGGTGACGGAGCAGAGGCCCGGCTCGAAAAATCTCATGCGATCAGTTCCAGATGTTCCGGCCGCACCTGTTGTTGCAAGGGTGCTGCGCGGCAGAAGCGTTCGATTTCGGCAATCGCCATGTCGCCGAGCCTTGCGCGTTCAAGGCCGGTGGCGCCGGCGATATGCGGCGTCAGGAACACGTTCGGCAGGCTGTAAAAGGGCGAATCCGGCGGCGGCACTTCCGGGTCGGTCACGTCGATGACGGCTTCGATGCGTCCGGTTTTCAGCTCGGCCAGGAGCGCGTCTTCATCCACCAGCGCGCCGCGCGCCGTATTGATCAGGGTCGCGCCGTCCTTCATGCGGGCAAGCGCTGCTGCGCCGATCATATGCCGCGTCTGCGGCAGGGAGGGTGCATGTAGCGAAATGACATCGCTCACCGCCATCAGCTCCTCGAGCGGGGCGAGACGTACACCGAGTTTTTCCGCCTCCGCAGGGCTTAGAAGCGGATCGAAAAGGATGAGATTGAGATCGAAGGGCTGCAACAGATTGATGACGCGACGTCCGATGCGCGATGCGCCGACGATGCCGACCGTCAGGCCGAGATTGCCGATGGCCTGCGCCTGCAATCGCTCGACAGGGGCGCGGTCGCGATGCTCCAGATAAAGGCGTCGGAAGCCGAAGGTGCGCTTGCCGGCCAGCAGGATCATCGCCAGCGAAAACTCGGCGACCGGCTGCGCATTCGCCTCCGCCGCGCTGCATACGGTAACGCCACGATCGAACACCGCTTGCGACAGGAAATATTTGACCGTGCCGGCGGCATGGGAAATCAGCCTGAGGCGCGGCATCAGCGCCAGCTCCCGCGTCCCGATATCCGGACAGCCCCAGCCGGTCAGAAGAATATCCGTCCGCGCCAGCTGCTCTTTCACTGCGGGATCGTGGAAATCGAAGATCCGCCCCTTGTCGAGAATATCGACGCTCTGCGACAGCCTTTCGAGCGCCTGCGGTGTCAGCACATGCTGGGTTCGCTCCGGGTCCATGGCAAGGCTGAGACGCGGAAGCGGGCTCGTCATTGCGGCTCTCCCGTTGCCGCCATGCTGCTGACCGGAACGCCCCGTTCCGCAAACAGGCGGTCAAGCGCCTCCATGTCCGGAAGTGCCGGAACTGTCGCCAACGCTGTTTCGCTTTCTGGCCCGGTCACCCCGGCAAAGACCGCGCAGGCAAGCAGGGTTTCGCCCGCCGGAATCTCGCCCCGCAGTTGCGGCACCGTGGTCTTAGCGTTGATGAGATTGGTGTTGGGCAGCGCCTTCAGCGCCACGCCGTGGCGGATTATGCTGGAGCCGAGATCGACGATGGCGGATATGTCTGTGCCGCAATCGGCGGTCGCCCGGCCGGTCTCTTCGCGCACAACATCGCGGTCGCCATCGTTGCGGTTGATCGCGAAGCCGCCTTCAGTCACCGAAATGGCGCGGGCGGAGGTGATCCGGTGCACTCTGACATGCCAGCCGCCAGCCGCAACCAGCGTCGTTTCAACCGCCACATCCGGGAACGGCTTCCATGTTGCCCGCAGGCTTTCCCCGGCCAGCAGAACCTTCTCGTTGGTCTCGCGCACGCGGTAATGCAGGCCGTCTTCGGAGAAGGCCAGCATATTGTCGAAACCGTTGGTCCTGAAACCGCGTTCGTCCACTTCGACGCCGAAACCGTAACGGGAGGAATAGGCGAATTTGGCATATTTCTCAGGTCCGCCGCGCATGGAGAGGTTTTCCTGCCCGCTGGAAAGCGCCGTGACATTGCCGCTGGTCCGCATCATCACCATGCCGGGGTGAATGAGCGCCTTTGGTTTTGCCGATGTTTCAGGCTGCTTTTCCTCCGCCTGCCAGAAGGGGTGGCTTTCTGGCAGCGCGAGCGGCAGGAAGGCCTTGAAGGCCCAATAGGGCGAGCCCGCCGAATTATAGCTTTCCGACATGGTGAGCTGCGGATAGGCATAGCCGATGGAAAGCACGCCGTCGCGGTCGGCAATCGGCTTTTTTGCCCACCAGCGCAGATGTTGCAGATAAAGCCCCTTGATCTCGCCCCAGGGCAACGCCTCCTCATC
This sequence comes from Agrobacterium sp. 22-226-1, assembly GCF_053522345.1. NCBI lineage: Bacteria > Pseudomonadati > Pseudomonadota > Alphaproteobacteria > Hyphomicrobiales > Rhizobiaceae > Agrobacterium > Agrobacterium sp. 22-226-1. The sequence continues at coordinate 190,634 of NZ_JBNWCP010000002.1, read as the reverse complement.
GGCAAAGGCAAGACCCGCCCAGAAGCCGCCGCAGGCGAAGCGGTAGGTCATGGAGCGGCCGAAGGCGAGCGTGCCGCCATCCTCATCGAACCAGCTGGCGAAATCGCCGGCGAAGAGGCGCGCCCGCTCCCGGTAGCGTGCGGCATAGGCATCGTCAGGCTTGCTGAGTTTCGCGTAGATCAGGCCGTAAAAATGCATGGCAAAGGCGATGTAATGGTCGATGCGGCGGTAATTGCCATCGCGATACCAGCCGTCGGCGATATAGAATTCGTCCAGTTCCTTCTGGAATGTTTCGGTCAGGTTGCGGTCGAAATCGATGCCGAGATGATCCAGCGCCATATCGACCATCACCCGGAAAAACTTCCAGTTATTGTCGGCGTAATTGCGCTCGCGCGCCGTCAGCAGATAGCGGCGCACATTGTCTTTCTGCGCGTCGGAGAGCGGTTCCCACAGGTGCTGAGGCGCAAGCCGCAGCGCAAAACTAAGCGCGGCCAGTTCCACCAGCCGCTGATCCTTTTGGCGTACGTCGCCCCAATATTCGGGATGGGAAGGGTCGGTGCCGTTGGCTATTCCCCGTGCCAGAAGCGGCCAATGGTCGAAATGATCGCCGCTCAGCGCAAGCGGCGCGATGCCCCAGAGCGGCCGGGCAAAACCTTCCAGATCGGCCGCCGCCCGGTCGAAATGCGCGGCGGTGCCGCTCAGCGTCACTCTTGCGCCGCCCGGTGAAAAATGGGCAAGAAGCGGCGCAAAACTGTCATCCAGCGCTCGCCGGACATCGGCGCGGCTTTTGAGTGGATTGCCGTGCAGCGGATTGAATCTGGCCATGGTGGGCTTATTCATGGTGTCATGCATCGCGTGCCGCCTTTCCCGTCTTTTTCGCCTTGCCGGCCGTCTGTCCTTCCACCAGCTGCACGCCAAGTTGTACCTGGCGGGCGTTGGCGGAGGGTTCCGTCAGCCGGCGGCGCATCAGTTCCACCGCCTCGCGGGCGATTTCTCGGCGGTCGACGCGGATCGTGCTGAGACGGGGGGTGGAGAGCTCGGCAAAGGGCAGATCGTCGAAGCCGATAATGGAAAGATCGTCCGGCACGGCGAGGCCAAGCTCCTGCGCCGCCCCGAGCGCGCCGAGCGCAATCGCGTCATTCATGCAGAAAATGCCGGTGAGTTCAGGGTTTTTGGCCAATAGCTGGCGAACCGCATCGCCCGCCTGTCCGAAGCCGCTATCCGCCGTCGAAAGCAGGAACTCCTCATAGGTCGTTCCCTCTTCCTCGAGGATCGTGTAGCGGAAGCCGCGCATACGCTCCCTTATGGTGTGGCGATGACGCGGGCCGATATAGGCGACCTTGCGGTGACCGAGTTCCAGCAGCCGCCGCGCCGCCATAGCGCCGCCGTAAAAATTGGAGGGTGAGACGCAATCCAGCATCATCGAAGGATCGGCGCTGTTGACCAGAACCGGTTGCAGCACCCCCTGCGTGATGCGGTGGATGATTTCGTCCTCGGGGTCGAGGCCTATTGCGAGAAGGCCGTCCACCTCGCAGACCCGCTGGGTCAGCGCATCATCCACCTGCTTCTGGTGCAAAAGCCGGATGTCGAGTTCGAAACCATCGGTCTGGGCAAGGCTGCGCAGCATGTCGAAAATATCGTGATAAAAAGCGCCGATATCGCCGGTCGCCCTTTCGGCGGACATGAGTGCGAGGATTTTCTTGCCCTCCAGCGGCACGCCGCCGGTCTGGTTCGCGACCGGTCGCAACGGATAACCGAGCTCCGCCGCCACCCCCAGAACCTTGGTCTGGATCGACGCGCTGATACCTTTCTCTCCCGCAAGAACGCGCGAGACGGTGCTGATGGAAACGCCGGCGCGCTGGGCGATATCCGATTGGCGCGGGCGGCTGATGTCGGGCGTATCGTTCATATCGTCTCCTGCGCTTGCAAAAAAATCTAATATGATGCAAATATTGCAAACAAAGAAAATTTGCAAGAATTTAAGTAGTCAGTGAAAAATTTGCAAAACGCGGGAGGAGCAGATGCAAACTATCGACAGACGTGGATTTTTGGTGACGGCGGCGCTGGCCGGTCTCGGCGTGGCGGCGGGAGGTTTTCGCGCGGCCGCGGCTGAGACCCGGCTTCGCTGCGTATGGTGGGGATCGGCCGACCGCAGCAAGCGCACCAACGACGTGATCGCCCTTTACCAGAAGGCTAACCCGCAGACGGAAATCAGCGGCGAAATGATCGCCGGTTCCGATTACTGGACCAAGCTTGCAACATCGATGGCGGGGCGCAACGTCGCCGATATCTTCCAGCTCGAACCTTCCACCATTGCCGATTATTCCGGCCGTGGCGCCTGCATGGAGCTGGACCAGTTCGTCGGCAAGTCGCTCGATCTTTCCACCTTCGGCAAAAGCGAGGTCGATCTCTGCCGCATCGACGGCAAGCTTTACGGCGTCGGCCTCGGGCTGAACTCCTTCTGCATGATGTATGACGCCGATACGCTGAAGGAAGCCGGCGTTTCCGTGCCGCAGGACCAGATCACCTGGAAGGCGCTCTCGGAACTGGCGCGCGATTTCAAGAAGAACGGCCCGGCAAAACGGAACTACTGGGCGGTGCCCTATGGCGCGCGTTATCATTATGTTTTCGATGTCTGGCTGCGCCAGCGCGGCAAGCTGCTGTTTCAGGACGGCACCATCGGTTTCAACAAGGAAGATGCGAAGGAATGGTTCGCCTATTGGGAGGATCTGCGCGAGAACAAGCTCTGCGTTTCCGCCGATATCCAGACGCGTGACGACAATACCATCGAATCCAACGCCCTGACGCTTGGCAATTCGGCTATCGGCTTTGCTTATTCCAACCAGCTTGTCGGCTATCAGAAGCTGAATAAACAAACGCTGTCCATCGGCATGCTGCCGGGCGAGGGGCTTGGCAAGCCGACCGGGCATTATTACCGGCCGGGCCTCATCTGGTCCATTTCGTCCACCTCGACCAATGCGGAAGCGGCGGCGAAATTCATCAACTTCTTCGTCAACGATCTGGAAGCCGGCAAGGTGCTCGGCGTCGAGCGTGGCGTGCCGCCGGCCAAGGTCGTGCGAGAGGCATTGCTGCCGAGCCTGAACGAGACCGAGCGCAAGACGGTGGATTATATCGAAAGCCTGTCGGGCAAGCTCGATTCCTATCCGGAACCCGCACCGATCGGCGCCAACGAGTTCGACCGTGGCGTGATGCGCCCCATTGCCGATTCGCTCGCCTTCGGCCGCGCCAGCGTGGATGAAGCGGCGCAAAACCTCGTCGACACCGGCACGCGGACCCTGCGCAAGCGCGGCTGACGACGAAACGGGCACCGCCGCGCGGTATCGAGACCGTGTGGCGGTGCTCTTTTTTTGTGAAGTGACTGGGGTGGATGGCGCTTCACGCCTTTCAAAAGCGCCTGCGTGACAAACAGCACTGGACAAGTGCATGGCATTTAAGCCAGAAATTCTGATCTGGATCGATAAATCTGAAGATTAGAACATGGCGCCCAATTTCCTCCTCGTTGATGCTGAAAAAGAATTCGATGTCCTGAAAGCGGCGGCGTCGCTGATCCGCGTGCAGATATTGAAGCTGCTGCATGAGGCGAGCGGCCTCAACGTCAACGAAATTGCGCAGAGACTGGAGCTCCCCCAGTCCACCGTTTCCGCCGGCGTGGCCGTTCTCGAGGAAGCGGGGCTGCTGCGAACCGAAACGCGCAAGGCGCGCAAGGGCAACCAGAAAATCTGTTTCGCCACCTGCGACGAACTCATTGTTTCTTTCCGGAAACCCGAGGCGCCGGTCGCATCGAATTACATCGCGGTCGCCATGCCGCTCGGTCTTTACACCCAAAGTTCGGTAACCGCGCCCTGCGGCATCTGCTCGCCGGAGGGCATCATCGGCCTGCTCGATGTGCCCGATACATTCATGGATCCGGACCGCATGAAGGCGGCGCTGCTGTGGTTGACCTCCGGCTTCGTGGAATATCAATTTCCCAATAATGCCAAGATTCAGGGGCGGGAAGTCGAAGAAATCGAGTTTTCGATGGAGGTCAGCTCCGAAGTGCCGGGAACGCACAGCAACTGGCCGTCCGATATTACGCTATCCGTCAACGGCCGGGAAATCGGGGTCTGGACCTCGCCCGGCGACTTCGGCGACAAGCGCGGCGCGTTTACGCCGGACTGGTGGAAGCTCTCCGGTTCCCAATATGGCATGCTCAAGACCTGGCGCATCACCGCACAGGGAACCTATGTCGACGGAACCCGGATTTCGGATGTGACGCTGGCGGATATCGATCTGACCAGCCACCGTTCCATCCGCTTGCGCATCGAGGTCAAGGCCGATGCAAAACATCCGGGCGGGCTGAATATCTTTGGCCGCGGCTTCGGGAATTACGAGCAGGACATCGTTCTGCGCCTGCGCACCGCGGGCTGGTCCAGCCAATTTTCAAAAGTATGATTTTCGCGGTTGACAGGCGCGGATTCCCTCGGCAACTATATTATCAAATATGGTTTATATCATATTTTGAGATATAAATGCGCAGGGGAGGAGAGCCTTATGAAAGCGCGGGTTTCAGTCCACCGGGACTTCCGGATTGGGCGTATCGACGATCGTCTTTATTCCGCCTTCATCGAACATATGGGGCGTGCCATCTATGGCGGCATCTATGAGCCCGGCCATCCGCAGGCGGACGAAAACGGCTTCCGCAGGGACGTTCTGAAATTCGTGCAGGACCTGAAAATTCCGGCCATCCGTTATCCCGGCGGCAACTTCGTTTCCGCCTATCGCTGGGAAGACGGCATCGGGCCGCGCGACCAGCGCCCCATCCGTCTCGATCTCGCATGGCGCTCCAGGGAAACCAACCAGATCGGCATCAACGAATTCGCCGACTGGGCGCAGATGGCCGGCATCGAGATGATGCTCGCCGTCAATCTCGGTTCCCGTGGTCTGGATGACGCCCGCAATTTCCTCGAATATGTGAATTTTCCGGGCGGCACCACGCTCAGCGATATGCGCCGCAGCCACGGCGCGGAAAAGCCCCACGGCGTGAAAATGTGGTGCCTCGGCAACGAAATGGACGGCCCCTGGCAGATCGGTCACAAGACGGCGGTGGAATATGGCCGGCTGGCCAATGAAACCGCCAAGGCCTTCAAGGGTTTCGATCCGACGATTGAAGCGATTGTCTGCGGCAGTTCCAATGACGGCATGCCGACCTATCCCGAATGGGAGCGGGAGGTGCTGGAGGAATGCTATGAGAATGTCGACCACATCTCGCTGCACAAATATTTCGGCAATAACAGCCGCGATACGCTGAATTATTTCGGCAAGATCGAGGAAACCGGGCGCTATATCCAGACGATTGCCGGGGTCATCGATTACGTGAAGGCCAAGAAGCGCGCCAAAAACGAGGTCTCCATCTGCTTCGACGAATGGAATGTCTGGTATCACATTCGCGAAGAAGACGGCAAACGCATCAAGAGCTGGGACTGGCCGGAAGCGCCGGCACTTCTGGAAGAGACCTATAATTTCGAGGACGCGCTTTTTGTCGCCGGCCTTCTCAACGAGTTCATCCGCCGTTCGGACCGCGTGCGCATTGCCTGCATCGCCCAGCTCGTCAATGTCATCGCCCCCATCCGGGCGGAAAAGAACGGGCCGGCCTGGCGGCAGACGATCTATTATCCCTATCAGTTCGCCTCGCTTTATGGCCGTGGCGTCGCGCTGAACGTCGCCGTCGATTGCCCGACTTACGATTGCAACGCGGCCGATGATGTCAAATATCTCGATGTTGCGGGTGTTTATGACGAAGCGGAAGGCGTCGTGACGCTGTTCGTGCTCAACCGCCATCTGACAGAAGCGGCGGAGATCGATGTCAGCCTCACCGGCTATTCATCCGCCACTCTCAGCCTGCATCTTGCCATGGCGGGATATGATCTGCGCCTCGGCAACGGCCCGGATCAGCCGGATCGCGTCGTGCCGGTGCCGGGCAGCGGCGTCGCCGTGGAGGACGGGGCATTGAAGGGTTCGGTGCCTGCGCTGTCCTATCATGTGCTGCGGCTGAAGGTTCAGTGAGGCGGCCATGGGTGTCCGTCTCAACAATGTCGCCAAGTCCTTCGGATCCTTCGCGGCGATCCGGGATGTTTCGATGGAAATTCCAGCCGGCAGCTTCGCGGTCTTCGTGGGGCCTTCCGGCTGCGGAAAATCCACCCTGTTGCGCATGATCGCCGGCCTTGAGGAAACCAGCGGCGGGCGCATCGCCATCGATGAGCGTGATGTCACCGCGGTCGAACCGGCGGATCGCGGCGTTGCGATGGTGTTCCAGAACTATGCGCTCTATCCGCATCTGACGGTGTTCGAGAACATGGCGTTCAGCCTCCGTCTTGCCCGCCGACCGAAGGCGGAGGTGACGGAGAGGGTGGGCGAGGCCGCGCGCATCCTCCAGCTTGAGGAGCATCTGCACAAACGGCCCTCGCAGCTTTCCGGAGGCCAGAGGCAGCGCGTGGCCATCGGCCGCGCCATCGTGCGGCAGCCGAAGGTCTTCCTGTTCGATGAGCCGCTGTCCAATCTGGATGCCGAACTGCGCGTGCAGATGCGGCTGGAACTGACCCGGCTTCACCGCAAGCTGGGCGCGACGATGATCTATGTCACGCATGACCAGGTGGAGGCCATGACGCTTGCGGACAGGATTTTCGTGCTGAAGGGCGGCATCGTGCAGCAGGCGGGGGCGCCGCTCACCCTTTACGACGATCCGGACAACCGCTTCGTGGCCGGTTTTATCGGATCGCCCGCGATGAATTTCCTGCGGGCCGATATCGTCTCCCAGAGGGATGGCATCGTGACGCTCGCGCCCGAGGGCGGGGCAGGGCATTTCAGGGCCGGGCTTGCCCAGTCCGTTTCCCCCGGCCAGCGGGTCGAGATCGGAATTCGGCCGGAGCATCTGATGATTACGGAAGAGGGCGCCCTGCCGGTCGTCGTCGAGGTCGCGGAAGAGCTTGGCGATCTTTCCTACCTCTATACCCGCACCGGAGCCGGGAAGGAAATCATCGTGCAGCGGCAGGGCACGCGGGAAAGGCTGGATGGCCGGTCGGTATCGCTTACCGCCTCGCCCGACCATGTCCTTGTCTTCGACGATAACGGCAGACGGTTGCGATAGGCGCGAGGAGGCGTCTTTCGAAACAGCAAACCATCCCTCGACGGGATGTTCGATCAAACGGGAGGAGTGAACGATGCGACTGATCAAGACATTGCTTGTTGGTGCGGCTCTGGGTCTCGGCGCCCTGCCGGCTCTCGCGAAGCAGGATATCATCTGGTGGGACTTTCTGTCCGGCGGTGACGGCGTGCGCATGAAGGCGTTGATCGATGCCTTCAACAAGGAACACCCCGACATCCAGATCAAGGGAACGACGCTCGAATGGGGCGTGCCCTTTTATACCAAGGTGCGCACGGCCTCCGCAGTGGGTGAGGGGCCGGATATCATGACCTATCACCTGTCACGCGCGCCGCTCGGCCTTGAAGAAAAAGTGCTGAGCGAAATCACCGAAAAGGATCTCGAGGATGCGGGGCTGAAGACCGGAGACTTCTTCAGCGCACCCGTGGAAGCGGCCACCCAGAACGGCAAACTCTACGCCGTGCCGTTCGATATCCATGCGCTTGTCCTTTATTACAACGCCGATCTTCTCAAAGGCTCGCCCTATCTCGATGCCGAGGGCAAGCTGACCGGCATCAAGACGATCGAGGATTTCGAGAAGGCGCTGGCCTGGGCGAAGGACAATGGCGTTGAGACGCCGATCACCTATCAATCGGGTGGCGAAGGCGGGGTGTGGCGCGTCTTTTATACGCTGCTGTCGCAACAGGGCGGCGAACTCGTCACTGAAAAAGAGGTTCTGGCCGGCGACAATGCCGAAAAGGCGGCAAAGGCCATCGAGACCATGTCCAGGTGGCGGGAAAACGGCTGGGCCCCCGAACAGGCGGAATATGAAGCCTCGGTGGCGCTGTTTTCCGCCGGCAAATCCGCGTTCCAGCTGAACGGCGTCTGGGAAGTTCCGACCTACAAGGATCTGGAAAAGAACGGCAAGCTCGGCTTCAAATGGAGTGCGGTGGAAGTGCCGCCCCTGATGGGCAAGCGCGCCACCTGGGCGGATTCCCATGCTTTCGCCATTCCGAATGAAGGTGACAAAACGGTCTCCGGCGAAAAACGCGCTGCGGTGATGAAGGTGATCGGCTGGATGGAAAAACACGCCATCAGCTGGGCCGATGCCGGGCATATTCCGGCTTACAAGTCCATCACCGAAAGCAGCGAATACAAGGCGATGCAGCCGAATGCCACCTATGCCTCGCTGGCGGAAGCGGCGGTGTTCGATCCGAAGACCACCATAACCGGGGTCGCTTCGCCCGCCTATGACGCCGCTCTCAACGTCATCGCCCCTGCCATTCAGGGCTTCATGAGCAGCACCGACGCCGTCGAGCAGATCAAGGATGAGCTGCAGGGCAAGCTCAGGTAATCGACAGCCTGCCCTCCGGTTTGAGGCCGCAGGGCAGGCTGCAATGCGCAAGCTCCCGGAGACATTCCATGGCTATGATTGAAAACCGGCGCAAGAAATCGCTGATCGCGCTGTCGATGGTGACGCCGTTCGTTCTGGTCTTCACCACCTTCTTTCTTTATCCGCTGATAGAGATGGTGCGCATCAGCTTTACCGATGCGCCGCTGATCGGTGAGGGAAACTGGGTCGGCCTGGAGAATTACGCGAAACTGCTGGGCGACCGCCTGTTCGTCACCTCGCTCAAGAACAACGGCTATTTCGTGCTTCTGACCGTCATACCGACAACCGTCATCGCCCTGATGATCGCTCTCGCCATCAGCCGCCTCTCGGGCGTGAAGCAGACGATTGCCATGAGCCTGTTTTTCCTGCCCTATGTGCTGCCGGTTTCGGTCGTCACCGAAATCTGGGCGTGGATGCTCGATCTGCAGTTCGGCATTCTTCAGCCGGTCATATCGCTGCTGGCGGGCAAACCCGTCGCCGTTTTCAAGAACCCCTACTGGGTCATGCCGATGGTTGCCGTCGTCACCATCTGGTGGACGAACGGCTTCAATGTGCTGCTCTTCATCGCCGGATTGCGGAACATACCGGCCGAGCTTTATGAGGCGGCGGCTCTGGATGGCGCGACAACCTGGCAGCGCTTCCGCCGCGTCACCTGGCCGCTTCTGTGGCCGGTCACGGCGCTGGTGCTGACGCTGCAACTGATCCTGCAGCTGAAGATATTCGACCAGATCTATCTCTTAAGCGGCGGCGGGCCGTTCAATTCCAGCTTCGTGCTGCTACTCAAGGTCTATCGCGAGGCCTTTCAGATGAACAATGGCGGTTATGCGTCTGCCGTGGCGACGGTGCTTTTCCTGCTGATCGTCATCGTTTCCGTTTTCCAGTTCCAGCTGCTGCGCATCCGGAGGAATTCATGAGCCCGATGAGAAAACTCGAGAACCTGGTTCTGACGCTGCTGACTTTTTCGGCGGCTCTCGTCTGGATTTTTCCGCTCTACTGGAGCTTCGTCACCTCGCTTCGCGCCGATGAGAACGTTGCCGGCAACATGTCGCTTTTGCCGGACGAGTTTCGCCTCGGCGCTTATTTCAATGCGATATTCAATACCCGGCTGATGACCTGGTATGTGAACTCCATCGGCGTCGCCGTCATCGTCACGATCTCGGTGCTGTTCATTTCCATGCTCTGCGCCTATGCGCTGTCGCAGATACGCTTTCCGGGCAGGCGGCTGCTTTATGGCATCGTGCTGGCAAGCTTCATGGTGCCGGCGCAAACGCTGGTCGTCACCCAGTTCATCCTGATGAAGAACCTCAACCTCATCAACACCTGGGCGGGCATCATCCTGCCGCAGTTGATCACGCCCATCGTCATCATCGTCTACAAGCAGTTTTTCGACAGCGTGCCGAAGGAGATGCGCGAAGCGGTGGTGCTGGATGGCGGCGGCGAATACACGATCCTGTTCCGGGTCTATCTGCCGCTCAACTGGGGCATCACGACCGCTATGGCGATCGTGACCTTCATTACGGTATGGAACGCCTTCTTCTGGCCCTTCCTCGTGGTCACCTCCGAAAACATGATGACGATCCCGGTCGGCATCACCCAGGTCAACGACGCTTTCGGCGTCGCCTATGCGCGGCTGATGGCCGTCGCCATGCTGGCCGCCCTGCCGGTCATCATCGCCTATGTCATCTTCCAGCGGCGCGTGACGGAGGCGATCATGATTTCGTCGGGTGTTAAGGGGTGAGATGTTCCTCAGATGACGTGGGCATTGTGCAGGGCGGTCAGCACCTCGTTCTTGAGGTTTGCGAGCTGTGGCGCCCTCCGGTCGCGCGGGCGCGGTACGTCCACCTCTATCCGCTGCTGGATACGGCCGTCATGGGCGCCCATCATGTAAATCCGGTCACCGAGATAGAGCGCTTCGTCGATATCGTGGGTGACGAGCAGGAAGGAGATGCCGCGCTGTTCGACGAGCTTCAGCACCAGGTCCTGCAACTTCATCCGCGTAAAAGCATCGACCGCGCTGAAGGGTTCATCGAGGAGCAGAATGCGCGGCTCGGTGTAGAGCGCCCTTGCGATTGCCACACGTTGCGCCATGCCGCCCGAAAGGGCTTTCGGCAGCGCCCCGCCATGGCCGCTCAAACCCACATCGTCGATCAGCTTCTCCACGCGCCCGACATCATATTTCCTCCCGGCCGCATAACCGATGTTTTCGGCAACCGTCAGCCAGGGCATCAGGCGGGGTTCCTGAAAGACGAAGGCGATGGGCGGTGAGTTCGATGCCTGCTCCTCGTCCTGCTGAACCCTGACCGCGCCTGAAAAACGCCGGTCGAGGCCGGCGGCGATGCGCAGCAATGTGCTCTTGCCGCAGCCGCTGGGGCCGAGAAGAACCGCCGCTTCGCCATCGCCCAGCGTGAGCTGAATATCCTGAAGGATCACCGTGTCGCCGAAAGCCTTTTCGCGCACATCGACGTTGAGCAAACTCATCGCAGGCGCCCTCCCTGCTGAAGCGGATAGGTGTCGCGCCAGCGCAGGCAGCGGTCTTCGACGATCTTGAAGAGGCTGTCGGAAATCTTGCCCAGCACCGCAAGGCAGATGATGGCGATCATGACGAGATCGGGCCGGGAAAGCTCCCGCCCGTCGGAGAGCATGTAGCCGATACCTTCCGAGGCGGCGAGAAGCTCGGCGGCGACGACGCTCAACCAGGCGAGCGACAGCCCGTAACGCAGGCCCGTGAAGAGATGCGGCAACGAGGCGGGAATGAAAATCCGCCACACCAGCACGGGCAGCGGCTGGCGATACATCTCGCCCACCTCCACCAGCTTGCGGTCGACATTTCGGATGCCGGAAAAGAGGTTGAGATAGACCGGGAAAAACGCGCTTTTGGCGATCAGTACGATTTTCGAGGTTTCGCCGATGCCGAACCAGATCATCAGCAGCGGCACCCATGCAAGGCTCGGGACCGCCCGCAGCGCCTGAAACGTCGGCTCGAGATAACGTTCGGCGGCAATCACCAGACCGACGAGCGAACCGACGACGATGGCGAGCAGGGAGCCGATGACGAAGCCGACGAAGACGCGCGTGGTACTGGCCGCAACATTCGTCCACAGGGGACCTTCCGCTAGCCGCAGGAACGTATCGTAAAGTTCGGAAGGCGGCGGCAGCACATAGGGGCTGACCCAGCCGAGGCGGACGAAAAGCTCAAGCAGCAGCAGCGACCCGACGGGCACGATTGCGCCGCGCAGGTCGAAACGGCCAAGGAAATTCCCCACCCTTTGCACAAGCGGGAATCGGGAAGGGAATTGTCCCGCAGTCTGTTTCACGCGCTGGAATTCGCGCGGATGGGAATTCATGCGCCAAGCGCCTTTTTCGCCGGTGCCGGGTCGCTCAGGGAGGAGAGGACATTGTCGACATTGACGCCGGGGCGCAGGACGTCGTCACCCAGAAGCGGCGTGACGATGCGGATCGAGTTCAGCAGTTCCTCGCCCGGAACGGGATTGTTCCAGTCGCGCTTCTCGATTGTCAGCCTGGTGATCTTGGGATCGTTGCCGGTGACCTGCGTGACGAAATCGATGAATTCGTTTTTGTTTTCACGAATCCATTTCTGCGTCTGCACCCAGACGCCGAGAAGTCTGTCGACCGCTTTCGGGTATTTGGCCAGAAACTCCTCGGAGACGCTGAAGACGCTGCCGTCGCGCCAGCTGCGCTCGTCGAAAATCGCCCGGTCCCCGGCAAGCTCGGCCTGGGATGTGTGCGGATCGATGCCGACCCAGGCATCCACCTGACCCTGCTGAAGCGCGTTGAACCCTTCCGGATGCTGCAGGTTCACGACCTTGAGGTCGTCGATGGACAGCTTGTTCTGGTCAAGCGCGCGCACGAGGGTGAAATAGGGCGCAGTGCCCTTGGTGACTGCAATGGTCTTGCCCTTGAGATCGGCGACGGTTTTGATGGGCGAATCCGGGCGCACCTGAATGATGGACGAACCGCCCCAGCTCGCCACATAGATCACCTTCAGCGGCACACCATTGGCGCGGGCGAGAAAGGCGGAAAGTGCGGCCGAGCCGGCAAAATCCGTCGAGCCGACCTTCAGGAATTCGAGCGAATTGTTGCTGCCGCGGGATTGCACCCAGGTAATCTTCGTGCCGACATCCTTGAAAGCCTCCTCAAGCCAGCCCTTGTTCTTTATCAGCAGCGTATGGGAGGAGTAAAATCCCCAGTCCAGCTTCAGCTCGGCAGGGAATTCCGGGGAACTCTCGGCCAGTGCCTTGCCCGTGGCAAGCGGTGCGGCAAGAGCGCCGGCAATGCCGAATTTGAGGAGCTGGCGGCGGGAATGTTCAGCCTTCATATTAATTCACCTAATTTATGTATTTTGTGTATTTATAGGGTATGGGCGGGTGTTTTTGAGGTCAATCCGCCCTTCTGGAACCTCATGCCAAACTTTGCGAGCCGCGTGGAAAATCTCCCTACCGGGAGCGCAATCGGCGCGACGGCGCTTTATTCAGGTGAAAAAACGATTGGCCGGTCGTTGCAGGCCGAGATGGTCGCGCAATGTCGGCCCCTCATAGTCCTTGCGAAACAGCCCGCGCCTTTGCAGTTCCGGCACCACCTGCGTCGTGAAGTCGTCGAGGCCGGCGGGCAGGAAAGGGAAGGTGACGTTGAAACCATCCGAACCCTCCTCATGGAGCCATTGTTCCATTTCGTCGGCGATGGTCTTTGGCGTACCGACGAAGGCAAGACCCGCATAACCGCCCAGCCGCTGGGCAAGCTGGCGCACCGTCAGGCCCTCGCTTCGGGCAAGCTCGATCACTCTTTCACGGCTGGATTTGCTGGCGTTCGTTTCCGGAATATCAGGCAGGGGGCCATCGGGATCGAAGCCGGAAACATCGTGGCCGAGCGCAATCGAAAGCGAGGCGATTGCGCTGTCATAATGGACGAGACTGTCGAGTCGGGCGCGTTTGGCCTTCGCCTCCTCCACGCTGTCGCCGACGAGAACGAAAGCGCCCGGCAGGATGACAATTCCGTCGCGCGAACGGCCAGCGGCGACGGTCCTGTCCTTGACGTCCTTATAAAAAGCCTTGCCCGCCGCAAGCGTGGGTGTTGCGGCAAAAACCACCTCTGCCGTCTCGGCGGCAAGCTGGCGTCCCGGCTCGGAAGCTCCGGCCTGCACAATGACAGGCCAACCCTGCACCGGGCGCGCGATGTTGAGCGGTCCGCGCACGGAAAATTCAGATCCCTTGTGGTCCAGCACATGCATCTTTTCGGGATCGAAGAACAGCCCGCTGTCGACATCCCGGATAAAGGCGTCATCGGAAAAGGAATCCCAGAGGCCGGTGACGACATCGTAAAATTCCCGTGCGCGACCATAGCGCTCGGCATGATCCGGCTGTTCCTCGCGGCCGAAGTTCCGGGCCGCGTCGGGATTTGACGTGGTGACGATGTTCCAGCCGGCGCGACCGTTGCTGAGGTGGTCGAGCGAGGCGAAACGCCGGGCGACGTGATAAGGCTCATCGAATGTGGTGGAGGCGGTGGCGACTAGCCCGATGCGGGAGGTGACGGCGGCGAGCGCCGAAAGCAGGGTGAAGGGCTCGAAGGAGGTGACGGTGTGGCTGCGGCGCAGCGCCTCCGTGGGCATGTTCAGCACCGCCAGATGATCGGCCATGAAGAATGCATCGAACTTCGCGGCCTCGAGCTGTTGCGCGAAGCGCGCCAGATGGGCGAAATTGAAATTCGCATCCGGGAAGGCGCCCGGATAACGCCATGCGCCCGTGTGGAGACTGACGGGCCGCATGAAGGCGCCGAGATGCAGTTTGCGATCATTTGCCATTGGGCTTCACTTTCGTCGATGTTTTGGCTTGCGCGGCGCGTTGCGGAGGGCTTCAGCCGCAGGCAGGCCTTTGCTCGTCGCGACGATATCCCCGCCGGGGGATTGGCGCGGCAAAGACTATTCCGATTATGATTTCCGAACCGAAAGATTTTTGCTGAAATTCTGCATTTGGCGATGATCCCGTGGCGGTAGCCGCTCGGTCATCTTTGAAGTGCAACGGCGGAGTGGCCGCGGCAAGACAGTTGATGGCGGATGCTTTCGCTGTCAAATTTCCATAAGAAAATATATAATATTCAATATATTAAATAGGTTTTCTGATGTGATTTATCCGACTTGATCAGTCATCCGACATCATCGGTTCCGGAGCCGGTGCGGGTGGACTATATCCGAAACCGCACCGGAGGCATATTACGCGGGCCTAAACCGCCAGCAGTTTCTCGTTGCCCATGCGGGTGGTTTCGACGGCCCCCTCGGTTTCGATCCGTTTTCCCGTTGCCGGATCGAAGAAATGAAGGTGGGCGGCGGGGAGATCGAGGTGGATGCGCTGGCCGGGTTTTACCGAGAGGTCCTCACCGATGGCGGCCGAGAAGGTCTCGCCGGCGATATCGGCATGCACGATGCGGCCCGATCCGAGTTCCTCGACGAAATCCACGACTGCAGGCACGCCGGCGTCATCCGTGCTGACCACGCACTGTTCCGGGCGGATGCCGACCGTCACATCGCGGCCGCGCAGTTCCAACGCGGTTTCGGGGAAGAGTTTCACCGGGGTTCCGGCGAGCATAACGGCAGGTGACTCTACCTCCACCCTTGTCGTGAACAGGTTCATGGCGGGCGAGCCGATGAAGGAGGCCACGAAGGTGCTGGCCGGACGATGATAAATATCCAGCGGATGCCCGACCTGCTCGACATTGCCCCTGTTCATAACCACCAGCCGGTCGGCCAGCGTCATGGCCTCCACCTGATCGTGGGTGACGAAGATGGAGGTGGCGGAGAGGCGCTGGTGCAGCTTGCGGATTTCGGCGCGCATGGTCACGCGCAGCTTGGCGTCGAGGTTGGAGAGCGGCTCGTCGAACAGAAACACCGCAGGTTCGCGAATGATGGCGCGGGCCATGGCGACGCGCTGGCGCTGGCCGCCGGAAAGGGCCGCGGGCTTGCGCTCCAGATAATCGGAAAGGCCGACGATCTTTGCGGTTTCCTCGATGCGGCGCTGGCGTTCGGCCTTGGGAACGCCCGCCACCTTCAGCGCATAGCCGATATTGCCGGCCACCGACATATGCGGGTAAAGCGCGTAGTTCTGGAACACCATGGCGCAGCCGCGCTCGCGCGGTTCCAGCGTGTTGACCACCCGCCCGCCAATGGCGATCTCGCCCGACGTGATGTCCTCCAGACCGGCGATCATGCGCAGAAGCGTGGATTTGCCGCAGCCCGACGGGCCGAGGATGACGACGAATTCGCCGGAGTCGAAAGTGAGGTCCACGCCGTGCAGGGTGGGCGTCTTGCCATAGGATTTGCGGACCTGACGGATATCGATCTGAGCCATGATGGGAAAACCTTGTTGTTGAAAGCCGCGCTGTTACTTGTCGGACGAGACGAGGCCGCGGACGAACCAGCGTTGCAGGAAGGCGACGACGAGAAGCGGCGGCAGGATGATGATGAGGGAACCGGCCAGCGTGACGTTCCAGTCCGGCGTGCCGTCATCGGCGGGCAAAAGCGCGCGCAGCGACATCATCACCGTCTTGTAGGAAGGGTCGGTGATCATCAGCAACGGCCACAGATACTGGTTCCAGGCGTAAACGAACATGATGGTGGTGAGCGCCAGCATGTTGGTGCGTGACAGCGGCAGCAGCATGTCCACGAAGAAACGCGCCGCGCCCGAACCGTCCATGCGCGCGGCCTCCGCCAGCTCGTCCGGGATCGTCATGAAGAACTGCCGGTAGAGAAAGGTGCCGGTGGCGGTGGCGATCAGCGGCAGGGTGAGGCCGGCATAGGAGTTCAGCAGGTTCCATTCCAGCGTGACCTCGATGCCGAACAGGCCGAGGATGGAGCGGAACGGCTGGAAAAGATCGGCTGCGACCGAATAGGTCGGCACCACGCGCACTTCGAGCGGCAGCATCAGGGTGATGAACACCGTCCAGAAGAACAGGTGTCTGAGCGGCGAGCGGAAGAACACGATGGCGAAGGCGGTGAAAGCCGAGAGGGCCACCTTGCCGACGGTCACCAGCGTCGCCATGATGATACTGTTGAGGAGGGCGTTGCCAAGATTGGCGCGTTGCCAGGCCGCCTGCGCATTGGTGAAGAATTCGCCCTGCGGCATGAAGCTGAAGGGGACGCTGTTGACCTGCTGGACCGTCTGGCTGGCGCCGGAAATGACGACAATGAAAGGGCCGATGAGCAGGACGAAGCCGGCCACCATGATCGCATAGGTCAGGGCGTCGGCATAGGGTGTGCGCTGGATCATCGCCGCCTCACTTGTAATGGACTTGCCGCTCGACGAAGCGGAACTGGATGAAGGTGAACACCATGATGAGGCCGATGAGGACGAGGCTCTGCGCCGAGGCGCCGGAATAATTCAGCCCCTCGAAGGCCTCGCTGACGATGCGGTAGACCATCACTTCGGTGGCGTGGTTGGGGCCGCCCTCGGTGGTGGAGGCGACGATGCCGAACGTATCGGCGCCGACGAAACCCTCGGTCATCATGATGACGGTGAGGAAGAACAGGGTGGGTGCAAGCAGCGGCACCTGAATGTCGATGGCACGGCGAATGGGCCCGGAACCGTCCATGGCGGCGGCCTCGGTCAGCGAACGCGGCACGGATTGCAGGCCGGCGAACAGGAAGATGAAGGTGTAGCCCGCCCATTTCCAGATGAAGATGACGATGACGAGGATGAGCGCGTGCTCGCCATATTTGGCCGGGTTCCAGATATCGGGCCACCAGGAATTCAGCGATGCGGCGATGCCGCGTTCCGGCGACAGGATGAAGCGGAAGGCCATGCCGGCGGCGGGACCGGCAATCGCATAGGGCAGGATATAAAGCACCCGGAAAAAGCCGGAACCGGGAAGCTGGCGATCGACCGCAAGGGCAAGCACAAGGCCGATGAGGATCGCGAAAAACGGCCCGGCGATCGCAAAGATCAGGCTGGTGAGGATCGACTGCCAATAAAGCGGATCGCCGAAGGTTTCGATGAAATTGGCCAAACCGACGAATTCCGCCTGGCCGCCGAAGGGCGGCTCCAGGGTGAATGCCCAGTTCAGCACCGCCGCGACCGGCCAATAGAAGAACAGAAGAATAAGCAGAAACTGCGGCAGGGCGAAGAGCACAGGCAGCCATGTGCTTTTGAAGACGGTACGCTTTTCCATTGGAGTCCGGCAGAGTTCGAGATTTCGGCGGGCCTGCCCGAACGACTGTCCGGACAGGCCTTTGACGGCGAGGAAAGAACGCTTAGTTCAGCTTGGCGCCTTCATAGGTCTTTTCGAAGCGGCGCAGGCCGGTGTTGGCGCGCTCGACGGCCTTGTCGAGTTCGGCCTGAATATCGGCGTTCTGCATGAAGATGGCTTCGAGCGAGGTGGCGACTTCCTTGCGGATCTGCGTGAAACCGCCGAGGCGGATACCGCGGGTATATTCGGAAGGCGGCGTAAAGGTCAGGCTTTCGATGGCCTTTTCGCGGCCCTTATAGGGAGCCTTGTCGTAAAAACCGTTGGCCTTCATGGCGTCGAAGCCGGTCTTGGTGACCGGGATGTAACCGGTGACCGTCGACCACCACTCAACCATATCAGGCTGGGCGATGAAGTTCAGGAATGCGGCAGCGCCCTTGTATTCGGCTTCCGGACGGCCGGCGAGAACCCACAGCGAAGCGCCGCCCACCAGCGAGTTGTGACGCTCGGTGCCCTTCCAGATCGGCAGCATGGCGACGTCCCACTTCACGCCTTCCGGCATGGACTTGCCGACGGTGCCGTGGTTGGCGATGGAGGTCATGAACATCTGGCAGGTCTGCGAGGTGAAGGCAGGCAGGATGTCCATGCCGAGCTGCTTGGTCTTGACGACGAACAGCTTCTCGTCCTGCATCTTCTTGAAGAATTTCACCTGGTCGACGAACTTGGTCTTGTTGATCGCAAGTTCCGCGTCGAGACCCTGATAACCGTTGGCCTTGGTGGCGATCGGCTGGTTGTGGATGGCGGAGAACTGCTCCATCAGCATCCAGGTGTCGAAGTTGAAGGCGAGCGGGCATTCGAAGCCGGCGGCTTTCAGCTTCTTCGAAGCTTCTTCGACCTGTTCCCAGGTGTCGGGTTTGAAGGTAATGCCGGCTTTTTCGAAAGCGTCGACATTGTAATAGAACATCGCGGTCGAAGAATTATAGGGGAAGGAGTTCAGCTCGCCCGAAGCCGTGGCGTAATAATTGGCGATGCCGGGGAAATAATTGTTCCAGTCGATCTTGTAGCCATTGTCGGCCATCAGCTTCTTGGCGGGAACGAAAGCCTTGGACAGCATCATGTCCAGCGTGCCGGCGTCATAAATCTGGGTGATGGCGGGCTGCTTCTTGGCGCGATAGGCGGCAATGGTATTCTGCAGGGTGGATTCGTAATCGTTCTGCGAGGTGCAGACGATCTCGAATTCGGCCTGGGAGTCGTTGAACTTCTTGCAGGTTTCCTGAACGCGGTCGCCGAGATCGCCGGAAAGGCCGTACCAGAATTCGAACTTGGTCTTTTCTGCCTGGGCAGCCGTGGCGCCGAAGGCGGCGGCGATGGCGACGCCGGCCACGAAGGAAGTCAAAGCGGAAGATTTCATGAGTTGAGCCCCGTTGATGGAATGATGGCCTGCTCGGCAAGGACCTCATGTCCCCGGCACGTAGCCACGGGCTCTGCTAACAGCCGTCTTTGACGGATGGCTTACAGTTTGTTGAACGTTTTATGATGACTGGCCGCGCAGCCCATTCTGCGCGGCGAAAAAAGTGCGACAAATGCGGAAAATCGGAATTTAATCTTGTTTATCAGGTGCTTCCTGTTCCCGGCTTGCGTCGCTACTTGCTGGTGAACAGCTTTCGCCAGTCAACCGAGACGTGCATTCTCGATGGCGGCGACGTCGATTTTCTTCATGTCCATCATCGCGTCGAAGGCGCGTTTGGCCTCCGCGCCGCCGGCGGCCATGGCGTCCATCAGCACGCGCGGCGTGATCTGCCAGGAGACGCCCCATTTGTCCTTACACCAGCCGCAGGCGCTTTCTTCGCCGCCATTGCCGACGATGGCGTTCCAGTAACGGTCGGTTTCTTCCTGGTCTTCGGTCGATATCTGGAACGAGAAAGCCTCGCTCTGCTTGAAGACCGGCCCGCCATTGAGGCCGATGCAGGAAACGCCTGCCACGGTGAACTGCACCGTCAGCACGTCTCCCTTCTTGCCGGAGGGATAGTCGCTCGGCGCATGGTGAACGCCGGTTACCGCGCTATCCGGAAAGGTTTCGGCATAAAATCTGGCCGCAGCCTCGGCATCCTTGTCGTACCAGATACAGATCGTGTTCTTTTTCATCTGTGTGTTCCTCCCAAATTGAAATCGTCGTCGTGGCGACGCGGAAATTCGCCGGCCATTGCCGGTTCCCCATTCGGTATAGAATGCGACCATGCGCCGAACGTTCCCAAAAAAGCGGCAGCGAGGGAACACCGGCAGGCAACACATTGCCACGCTATCTGCAACTTCAGATGACGAACATCAACTTTATCCTTAAATATTATTTAATAATGTAATCATAATATTCACGAATGATTTTGAATAGAAATCATCCCTTTTCACCGGAGAAACGCGCGTGAGTATTCTTGATCGTGGTGCCAATGCTTTCGCGGTTCTCGCCGCGCTTTCCAAATCCCAGGCCATCATTGAATTCGACCTTTCGGGCAAGATTCTCACCGCCAATGAGAATTTCTGCCGGGCGCTCGGTTATGAGCTTTCGGAAATCGTCGGCAGGCACCACAGCATGTTCGTGGAACCTGCGGTCGTGTCCTCGCAGGATTACAAGGCCTTCTGGTCCAAGCTTTCGGCCGGCCAGTTCGATCAGCGGCAATATAAGCGTATCGGCAAGGGCGGCCGGGAAGTCTGGATCGAGGCGTCCTACAATCCGGTGTTTCGTCGCGGCAAGCCGGTGAAGGTGGTCAAGATCGCCACCGATATTACCGACCGCAAGCTGAAGGCGGCGGAAGATGCGGGCAAGATCGATGCGCTCTCGCGGGCGCAGGCCATCATCGAATTCTCTCCGAACGGCGAGGTTTTGACGGCAAACGAGAATTTTCTGGCGGCGCTCGGCTATTCGCTGGCGGAAGTGCAGGGCAGGCATCATTCCATGTTCTGCGAACCGGGCTATACGCAGTCGCCGCAATATAAGCAGTTCTGGGAAAGGCTGGCCGGCGGCGACCTCGTGGCGGACGAGTTCATGCGGCTTGGCAAGGGCGGCCGCAAGGTCTTCATTCAGGCGTCCTATAACCCGATCTTCGATCTCAACGGCAAGGTGTTCAAGGTCGTCAAATTCGCGACCGACGTGACCGGCCGCGTCGAAAACGTCGAAAAGCTGGCGCAGTGCCTCACCGATCTGGCCGAGGGCGATCTTGCCCAGAGCATCGACAAACCCTTCATCCCCTCGCTTGAAAGATTGCGCACGGATTTCAACGCGGCTTCGGAAAAGCTGAAAAGGGCCATGACGCTGGTGTCTGAAAATGCCGGCGCCATTTCATCCGGTTCCAACGAGATCAGGTCCGCTGCCGACGATCTCGCCAGACGCACGGAGCAGCAGGCCGCCTCCATCGAGGAAACGGCAGCCGCGCTCGAAGAAATCACCACAGCCGTCAACGATTCAAGCCGCCGCGCCGAAGAGGCCGGCAAGATCGTCGCCCGTGCCCGTGACCATGCGGAACATTCTGGCCAGGTGGTGCGCGATGCGATCGGCGCCATGGACCAGATCGAAAAATCATCGCGCGAGATTTCCAACATTATCGGCGTGATCGACGAAATTGCCTTCCAGACCAATCTTCTGGCATTGAATGCAGGCGTGGAAGCCGCCCGCGCGGGTGAAGCGGGCAAGGGTTTTGCCGTGGTTGCGCAGGAAGTTCGCGAACTCGCGCAGCGTTCCGCAACGGCCGCCAAGGAAATCAAGAGCCTGATCAATGCCTCCGGCGCGCAGGTGGAAAACGGCGTTGGCCTCGTCACCAGGGCGGGTTCGGCCCTGCAGGAAATCGCCGAACAGGTGCGGGATATCAACACCAATGTCGTTGCGATTGTCGATGCGGCGCGCGAACAGTCCACGGCGCTCGCGGAAATCAATCAGGCGGTCAACACCGTCGATCAGGGCACCCAGCAGAACGCCGCCATGGTGGAGGAACAGACCGCCGCAAGCCACAGCCTTGCGCGGGAAGCGGCGGCCCTGTTCGAACTTCTGGGGCAATTCCGGTTCGAGGACGCCCCGCGCTCCTCCGCCTCTGCGCGCAGCGGCTTCGAGCAACAATCCGCGCCGGTGAGCTCGCATCGCAGCGCATCCCGCCCGCTTGCGGCGCGCGGTTCCGCCGCTGTCGCCGTCAAGCACGAGGAGTGGCAGGACTTTTAGAGTGAGGGCTCAGCAAGCCGAGCCAATCACGCCAACGTCATCCTCGGCTTGTCCCGAGGATCTGCAACATATTGATTTTATTCGACGTGATTAGATCCTCGACACAGGGCCGAGGATGACGCCGAGAGAATGTTGACCCTCCATTACTGACTTGAAAGGGGCTGCCCGCCATCCTCGCCCCGTCCGATAACGCCATCCATTCGATGTTCGATACGTGATGACAAGCCGGAAAGCTGGGCATATCTTCCGGATTGGCCGATAATCGTCACATCGCGTCTGGAGTTTTCGGGGATTTTCGCTTGGCAGGGATATCGACAAGCCGCATGGCTCTTGCCCTGTGTCTGCTGACCGCAACCTTCGGCGCGGCGCAAGCCGCAGAGCCCGCCGGGGAGAAAACCGCCTGCGCTTATACCCACGATGTCGCGCCGGACCTGTGCATCAATGCCGGCAGTTACAATAACGATCTTTGCCATGCCATCGAGGTGCTCGCCGCCCGCCATGCCGTTCCGCCGGATTATTTCGCCCGGCTGATCTGGCGGGAAAGCCTGTTTCGGCCGAATGCGGTCAGTCCGAAGGGGGCGGAGGGCATTGCCCAGTTCATGCCGGGAACGGCGCGGTTGCGCGGTCTCGAAGACAGTTTCAACATCATCGCCGCGCTTGAGGCGTCTTCCCGATATCTCTCCGAATTGAACGTGCAGTTCGGCAATTTCGGCCTTGCCGCCGCAGCTTACAATGCGGGGGAGGCGGGCCTGCGGAATTTCATCGCCAACGGCCGCCTGCCCACCGAAACCCGCGATTATGTGTTCGCGATCACCGGTTATCCGGTGGAGACATGGAAGGACAATCCGCCGGAAAAGGCGGCTCCGGCGCTGGATGACAACCGTTCCTTCCTCGATGCCTGCGTGCGTCTCGCCGACACCCGCACCATGAACGATCCCGTTCTCATTGCATCGGCCGACTGGGCGCCATGGGGCGTGCAGCTTGCGGCGCATTATAATCCGGCCGTGGCAAACCGGCTTTTCACCCGGGCGATCCTGCAGCTTTCGGAACCGTTGAATGTCGAGCGGGCTTTGATCGTGCGGCAGCGGGGCGGCAATTTCGGTTCGCGGCCGCGTTATGCCGCCCGCATCGGCCGGGAAACCAGAGCCGAAGCCAATGCGCTTTGTGGCGATATCCGGCGGGCGGGCGTTCCCTGCACCGTGTTCCGCAACAGGTAAAAACGGCGCGCGCCGGACCGGTAAATCGTCTCCCCGCGACAGGCTGATCATAAGAAGTTGATCGGCTTTGCGGCCATTCCATCTTTCCGTGCAAAATGATCGTGCCTAAATTTGCCCCGGGTGCTGGCCGACAACCGGAGCCGGTGACGTTTTGTAGGGAATAATCTGGAAATGAGATGGCTTGAAAGAGGATGTCTGGCGGCCGTGCTGGTCGTCGTTGCAGCGTGCACCAGTGCCGGCGAGACGGAGATTTCCCACACTGTCGCAGGTTTCGTGGGGCAACCGCGCGAGGCCGCAATCGCCCGACTCGGCCGCCCGAACAAGGTCATCATCGAAAACGGCGAAACCGAATCCTACTGGCTGAAAGTCGATAGGGAGATTTATGCCGGCCTCAGCAACAGGCGCGAAGTCAAGACCGTCGACGGGCAGGCGCAGGTCTCGGAAACCGAGGGCATGAAGATCAAGGAACATCGCCGCGACTGCATCATCAAGATAACCGCGGATGCCGCCTCCATCGTCAGGACAAGCGAGATCATCGGCAATCCGGCCAATTGCGAAAACCTTCTCGACAAGCAGGCTTCCTGAGGAACCGCTATCGCGGCCGTTCCGATTGCCGAAGCCTCAAAGCTCCATCTTGATGGTCAGCATATATTCGGTGCCCTTCGCCCGGTCACGCGTGCGGGAGACTTCAAGCGTGACCTTGTCCAGCTTGTGCCCAAGGGTTTCCTTGATCGTTCCTCCCGGCGTATCCTCGCGCCGGAACGAGGTGTCGCCGTAACCGACGCCGATTTTGCGGGTAATGGCGTTTTCCGTGTAGGTTCTTCCGAACATGGCGGAAGCCTGGCCGCTGCGCACCGTCGTTTCGAAGCCGCGGGATTCGATATCGCGATAGGCCGAGGCGGCAATCGCATTGTCCGAACTGCTATAGCTGCCGCCGGCGCTTATTCTGGCGAGGCGATGGCCGTCATGTTCCAAGGAAAAATTGCCGTCGGCCGAAGGTCCGAAACGACCGCCGTTCATGGCGTCCTTATAGGTGAAGCGGAAGCGGCCGCTGCGTGCGTCCACCTGATAATTATAGGAGGCGTCGCCGCTGCGGATCTGGATGCCCGGCGCCGGTTCGCTGCCCAGGATCGGCGAAACCTTGTCCGCGAACTGGAACAGGGGTTTGGTGACCTCTTCGAATTCCGACTTCGACAATGGCAGCGGCTTGCCATCCGGGTCGAACTTCCCGACCGCCAGGCACGGGCGCTGGTTGATGATGCTCTTCAGGGCAAAGACCGTGCAATTGTCGCTTGTCGTGCCGGCAATCGCGGCGTGGACGGAATTGCGCAGGGTGTAACTGCCGCAGCAGGAGAAGGCTTCGTTGTCGAGGCTCGCATCGCGTGTATAGCCGGTAAAGACAATGCCGCTCGCCCCGTTGGTAAGGCCTGCATTGGCGAAATGCGGCCCGCTCTGCAGCGGAAACAGTTTTAGCCGGCTCTGGTCAGCGAGCGTTTTCGGGTTGGAAGGCGATGGAAGCGGCATTCTTCTTCTCTCCTGAAACACGGGAACGGTGCGCTTTTTTTACCATCGTAAATTGAAGCCGCAACCCTTAACTGTACCCCGTGAGTTATGCCGTTTCTGTGGATGAGAGCGACCGCTGTTGTTACTGTGAGCCTGTGCGCATATGTTGGAATACTCAATCTTGATTTCCGGGCACGGCGGACAGGCACATAATGACCTCCCAGTTGGATTTTTTCGCACCCGCGGCAGCGCGGCTTTCGCAGGCTGAAAGAGGGCGAAAAGCGGGCGGTCGCGAAACGACCCAGAAGACCGGTACGGACGATGAGGCCCTTGCCGTACACCTTGAATCCACCGGCAATTATCGTGTCCTGCGTCGGCTGCAGCCACGCGCGGTCGTTGATCGGCCAAGGCCGGAATTTTCCCGCCAGGGTGTGATCCTCGATACGGAAACGACGGGCCTCGACCATCGCACGAACGAGATCATCGAAATCGGCGTCATCACCTTCACATTCGATGATAACGGCACAATCGGCGATGTCACCGGCATCTATGGCGGGTTGCGGCAGCCGGGTATCGCCATTCCCGAAGAGATCACCCGCCTGACCGGTATTACCGACGAGATGGTCGCGGGGCAGGCGATAGACATGGACCGGCTGACCTCCCTCATTGCCCATGCCGATCTGATCATCGCCCACAATGCCGGTTTCGACCGCCCCTTTTGCGAGGCCTTCTCGCCGATCTTCCGCGATAAGGCGTGGGCCTGTTCCGTTTCGGAAATAGACTGGCGCGCGCGTGGTTTCGAGGGCAACAAGCTCGGTTATCTGATCGGCCAATCCGGCTATTTCCACGATGGCCATCGCGCGGTGGACGATTGTTTCGCCCTGCTGGAAGTGCTGGAGCAGACGCGCCCCGGCCAGAGCAGCACGCCCTTTGCCGAACTCCATGAGGCGAGCCTGCGCTCAAGGGTGCGCCTCTATGCGGAAAACAGCCCCTTCGACATGAAGGATCATCTGAAAAAGAGGGGCTATCGCTGGTCGGACGGCTCCGATGGCCGGCCGAAATCCTGGTGGGTGGAGCTGCCGGAGGAAAAGCTCGAAGAGGAACTGCATTTCCTGCGGACCGAAATCTACCGCTGGGACGCCGATCCCACGGTCAAATATCTCACCGCTTTCGACCGGTTCAAGGCCGGTTGAAGCGCGGGGCATTCCGGGTTCGCAGATTGCATACAATTTCTACAATGAATCGAAAACAATCGCTGTAAAATTGGGCACGTCCGCGCACGGGTTTCCGGAGCGCATAAAAATATCATTTTACATCAATGGCTAAGCAGATTGGCACGCCTCCTGCATGACAAAGACGTCGCAGGAGAGTGTTTATGAGCAAAGCCGCAGCAATCGACATCGCGTCCGTATCCAAGATTTACGGCAACACCACCGCCGTGCATGCGATAAGCCTGAAGATTCCGGCCGGGAGTTATTGCTGCCTGCTCGGCCCGTCGGGCTGCGGCAAGACCTCGACATTGCGGATGATTGCCGGCCACGAAAGCATCTCCAGCGGCGATGTTCGGCTAGGCAATACAGTCGTCACCGATCTGCCGCCCGCCCGGCGCGGCACGGCGATGATGTTCCAGTCCTACGCGCTGTTTCCTCACCTCGATCTCATCGACAATGTCGCTTTCAGCCTCAAGATGAAGGGCGTGGACAAGGAAACCCGCCGGGCGAAGGCGCTCGAAATGTTGCGGCTGATGCAGCTCGAACCCTATGCCAGCCGCCGTCCGGCCCAGCTTTCCGGCGGCCAGCAGCAGCGCGTGGCGCTGGCGCGTGCGCTGATTACCGATCCCGAGGCGCTGCTGCTGGACGAGCCGCTTTCGGCGCTCGACCCGTTCCTCAAGATCCGCATGCGCGCAGAATTGAAGAAGCTGCAGACCTCGCTCGGCATCACCTTCGTCCACGTTACCCACAGCCAGGAAGAGGCCATGGCGCTGGCCGATATCATCGTCGTCATGAATGACGGCCGCATCGAACAGGCGGCCACCCCGCGTGAGGTGTTCGAGCGCCCGGCCACCGCCTTCGTTGCCCGCTTCATGGGCGACCACAATGTCATTTCCGGGCGTTACCGGGAAAAAACGGACGATTTCGTCACGCTCGAAGTGGCGGGCGGCGGCATTTTCACGGCAAGCGGCGTCGCCCCGGATGACGGCGCGGTCGATATCGCCGTACGCACCGACCGGGTGCGCGTCGGTGAAGCAGACCAGCCGGGCCTCGGTTTCACCGGCATCGTCTCGAATGTCGAATATCGCGGCGCAAGCGTGAAGATCGCCGTAACCGGCGCGGGCATCGAGGATTTCAACGTCATCCTCAGCGATGCCGCCTTCTTCGAAAACCCGGTCAGGACCGGAGACGCCATACCGCTTTCATGGAATGCGGCCGATGCCATCGTGCTCGGCCGGGTAGAGAAGTGACCCCAAAAATAACCAGAGGAGAACTTTGAAATGACCGATACCACCAACAGCAAAAAGGGCCTGTCCCGCCGCGGCCTCCTGAAGGCGGGCGCGGCCGCCACGGGTGCCGCGATCGGCTCCGGCCTCATCACCGGCTTCCCGACCATCTGGGCGCAGAACCCGATCACCATCCGCCAGTTCGGCACGGGTGTATCGAACCTCAACGCCATTGCCGAAAAGTGCAAGGCCGATCTCGGCATCACGCTCGAAATGACGGCGACGGACTCGGATGCCGCCGCCCAGCGCGCCGTCACCCAGCCGAATTCCTACGATATCGCTGACATCGAATACTGGATCCTGAAGAAGGTCTATCCGGCCGGCGTCATCCAGCCGATGGAAATCAAGAAGCTCAAATATTACGACAAGATCGTGCCGCTGTTCAAAAACGGCAAGCTGAAGCCGGACAGCGTCGTGGCGCAGGGCACGGCCCCGCACACGGTCGGTTTCGTCGAAAAGCCCGGCGACAAGAAGTTCGCCAAGGGCGAGACCGATTATTTCACCATGGTCCCGACCATCTACAATGCCGATACGCTTGGCATCCGCCCCGATCTCGTCGGCCGCGATATCTCCAGCTGGGCCGATATCATGGACCCGAAGTTCAAGGGCAAGACCTCCATTCTCAACATCCCCTCCATCGGCATCATGGATGCGGCGATGATCATGGAAGCCATGGGCAACATCAAATATGCCGACAAGGGCAACATGACCAAGGAGGAGATCGACAAGACCATCGACTTCCTCATCAAGGCCAAGAAGGACGGCCAGTTCCGCGCCTTCTGGAAGAGCTTCGACGAAAGCGTCAACCTCATGGCGTCGGGAGAAGTCATCATCCAGTCCATGTGGTCGCCTGCCGTTGCGGCTGTCCGTTCCAAGGGCATCGCCTGCAAATACCAGCCGCTGAAGGAAGGCTATCGCTCCTGGGGCGGCGGTCTCGGGCTTGCGAAGCACCTCTCGGGCGCGAAACTCGATGCGGCCTATGAATATATCAACTGGTACACCTCGGGCTGGGTCGGCGCTTACCTCAACCGTCAGGGTTATTATTCCGCCGCCATGGAAACGGCCAAGGAGCACATGACCGCCGACGAGTGGGGTTATTGGGTTGAAGGCAAGCCGGCGCAGGGCGATATCATCGCACCCGACGGCAAGGTCATGGAAAAGGCCGGCGCCGTGCGCGATGGCGGCTCCTTCGAGGAACGCATGGGCAAGGTCGCGTGCTGGAACTCCGTCATGGATGAAGACCGCTACATGGTCCGCCGCTGGAACGAATTCATCGCGGCGTGATGTAAAAGACAGGACCGGTAGCGGCTTGTCGTCACCGGTCCTGAAAGCGGCAGTCGCCCAAACCTCTCCTCCGCCATCCTCGGGCTTGGCCCGAGGATCTAACGAACCACCACATCGGACGTGGTTAGATCCTCAGGTCAAGCCCGAGGATGACGTCGAGAGTGCGGAGGACTTGTCAACATGCTCGCTGGCGGCATCGCCGTCGGTGCTTCAGCAAATCCAGCGAAAGGCTTCATGATGGTGACGGTCAGACTCATCGGCGTCAGCGACAAAAAGGACAGGCCGCCCCGCAGCTTCGCGCTGCCGCAAAAGCTCGTGTCCTATGTTCAGGCCGCTCCGCTTTTGCTGATCCTCGGCTTTTTCCTGGCTCTGCCGATCCTCATGATCGCCATCGTTAGCTTCTGGGATTACGATTTCGCCCAGATGTATCCGGATTTCGTGACGTTCAACTATCTGGAAACGCTCGGCTCCTGGGTCACTTGGCAGACTTATCTCAACACCCTGAAATATGCCGCCATGGTCTGGGCGATCACGCTGTTCTGCGGTTTCTGGGTCGCCTATTTCCTTGCCTTCCACATCCGCACCACCACCATGCAGATGGTGCTGTTTCTCGTCTGCACCGTGCCCTTCCTGACGTCGAATATCATCCGCATGATTTCCTGGATTCCGGTGCTTGGGCGAAACGGCCTCGTCAACAGCGCGCTGGTTGGCACCGGCATCATTCCCGAACCGATCGAATGGCTGCTTTATTCGGATTTCGCCGTCGTGCTGGCCATGGTGCATCTTTATACGCTGTTCATGGTCACGCCGATCTTCAACACGCTGATGCGCATCGACAAATCGCTGATCGAGGCGGCGCGTGACGCCGGCGCGACGGGCTGGCAGACGCTCAGTAACGTCATCATTCCGCTTGCCAAGCCCGGCATGGCGATTGGCAGCATCTTCGTCGTCACGCTGGTCATGGCCGATTTCTCAACGGTTCAGGTCATGTCCGGCGGTCAGAGTGCCTCGGTGGCGCTGATGATGAAGAACCAGATGTCGCTGCTGCAATATCCGGCCGCCGCTGCGAACGCCGTCATCCTGCTCATCCTCGTTCTTCTGATGGTCGCGGGCATCCTGCGCATCGTCGATATCCGCAAGGAGCTTTGATCCCATGCATCAGGAAAAACGCGGTCGCGAATTCTACATCCTCGCCTTCTTTTTCGCCCTCTTCGTGCTGTTTCTTTACGGTCCGCTGTCGGCCATCCTCATCCTCGCCTTTCAGGGGCCGAATGGCGGCCTGACTTTCCCGCTGAACGGCGTTTCGCTGCACTGGTTCGGCAATCTCTTCGAACAGCAGGCCGTCGGCGATTTCGGCGGCTCCTTCCGCCGTTCCTTCGCTCTTGGCCTGATGGTCATGGCCGTTACCGTGCTGGTTTCGCTGCTGGCGGGCCTTGCCTTCCGGCGCAAATTCATCGGTGCGACGCCGTTGTTCTATCTGTCGGTCGCAAGCCTCGTGGTGCCGTCGATCATCATTTCGCTTGGCATCGGCGTTCTGTTTCAGCAGCTCGGGCTGGAGCCGTCATGGTATACGTCCGCCTTCGGTGCGCATCTCACCTGGACGCTGCCTTTCGGCGTGCTCATCATGCTGGCCGTCTTCAACCGCTTTTCGCCGTCCTATGAGGAAGCGGCCCGCGATCTCGGCGCGTCTTCCTGGCAGACCTTCGCCCATGTGGTGCTGCCGATGATCGCGCCGAGCCTGATCGGCGTCGGCCTCTTCGGCTTCACGCTTTCTTATGACGAGTTCGCCCGTACATTGATGACGTCAGGGACCTACAACACGCTGCCGCTGGAAATCTACGGCATGACCACCAATGTCACGACGCCGGTGCTTTATGCGCTCGGTGCTGTTACAACCCTGTTTTCCTTCCTGGTGATCGCGGCCACGCTCGGCCTGATCGTCACGCTCAATCGCCGCCATTCACGCGGATAAAGAAACGTAAAATGCGCATTCTCGTCATCAATCCAAACACCACGCAATCCATGACCGCGACCATTGCCGACGCCGCGACGCGGATAGCCGGCCCCGATACGGACATAGTGGCCGTCACCTCTTCCATGGGGCCTGTCTCCATCGAAGGTTATTACGACGAGGTTTTCGCCGTGCCCGGCCTGCTGCTGGAGCTGGCAAAGGTGCCGGCGCTTGGAGCCGACGCGGCGATCATCGCCTGCTTCGACGATACCGGGCTCGATGCCGCCCGGGCTCTCGCCGATATTCCCGTTATCGGCATCTGCGAGGCGGCGGTTTCCGCCACCGCCTTCATCGCCCAGAAATTCACCATCGTCACGACGATGGAACGCTCGCGGCTGCCGTTGGAACACCTCGTCCGCCGTTATGGCATGTCTGCCCGCTGCAATGTGCGCGCCGCCGATATTCCGGTCCTGTCGCTGGAAGACCCCGCCTCGAACGCTCGTGAAAGGCTGCGCGAGGAAATCTCGCTGGCCCTGAAAGAGGACAGGGCGGAGGCGATCGTACTCGGCTGTGCCGGCATGGCGGATCTTGCCGCCGAACTACGCGATGAGTTCGGCGTGCCGGTTGTTGATGGCGTCGCGGCGGCCGTCAAGCAGGCGGAATCGCTGGTGTCCATGGGTTTGTCCACCGCCAAGCGCGGCGCTTATGCCACGCCGCTTGCCAAGCCCTATCGCGGATTGCTGGAGCCATTCCGGCCGGACAGGCTCTCCGGGGCATCGGGAGATTAAGATTGAGGGGTTTTCGCTATTTCCGCCCATAAAGTGACGAATGCCAGCTGATAGGGGCAAAATCGCTCAGAACTATTCCGACTGAACGACAGCTCCTTCGCCGGATAATCGCCGAACGACGCCGGAACGTTATCGCAACGTTCCGGCGTCAACGCCGCCAGCCCCTTCATATGCCTGTCATAATGGTATCTGATACCGAAACCGTCTTGGGGCTGATATGTGTTGACGACTAGCCGTTGCACGCAGGGAGTTTTTTGGTGAAATCGTCAACGCGAAGCATAAAGACCGAAGTGCACGGCCAGAGACACGGCACACCCGGTGAGGTTTTTGCGGCCTTCCTGAAGCTCGGCGTCACCTCCTTCGGCGGCCCTATCGCCCATCTCGGTTATTTTCGCGATGAACTTGTCGTGCGGCGCAAATGGATCGACGAGGCCGGTTATGCCGATCTTGTGGCGCTCTGCCAGTTTCTTCCCGGCCCGGCCTCCAGTCAGGTGGGGTTTGCGCTTGGGCTGCTGCGGGCGGGCCCGCTCGGTGCGCTGGCGGCCTGGACGGCGTTTACCCTGCCATCCGCCATTCTCCTCTTTTTCTTCGCCATGGTCGCTGCCTCCATCGAAGGGCCAGTCGGCACCGGCCTCCTGCATGGGCTGAAAATCGTTGCTGTCGCCGTCGTGGCGCAGGCGGTCTGGGGTATGGCAAAAAGCCTTGCGCCGGATCGTGAGCGGGCCAGCATCGCGCTTGCCGGCATTGTCTGCGTCGTGTTTGTCGCCGGCGCCTTCGGACAGATCCTGGCGCTTGCCGTCGGCGCGCTCGCCGGGCTTGTCTTCTGTCGTGCCGATGCCGCGCGGCAGGCCACCCATCTCGCCTTCCGGGTGCCGAAAAGCGCCGGATACGTTGCGCTCGCCACCTTTGCCCTGCTTCTTGGCCTCCTGCCGCTGCTTGCGGCGGTCGCGGCGTCCCAGGGTCTCTCCTTGTTCGATGCCTTTTATCGCGCCGGCGCGTTGGTTTTCGGTGGCGGGCACGTGGTGCTCCCGCTGCTGCAATCGGAAGTCGTCGCCACGGGCTGGGTTACGGAAGATGCCTTCATCGCCGGTTATGGCGCAACCCAGGCCGTGCCCGGCCCGCTCTTCACCTTCGCTGCCTATCTCGGTGCGGTGGTAGGGCCACAGCCCAACGGCGTTGCAGGTGCGGCGATCGCCCTTGTCGCGATCTTCCTGCCCGGCATGTTGCTGCTCGTCGGCGCGCTGCCCTTCTGGGAAGGGTTCCGCAAGCACCTTCTGGCGCAGGCTGCCATGCGCGGCGCAAATGCCGCTGTCGTCGGCATTCTGGGCGCTGCGCTTTATGATCCGGTCTGGACAAGCGCCATCTTCACCCCGAAGGATTTCACCCTGGCGCTCACTGGCTTCATCCTGTTGACGATCTGGAAAACCCCGCCATGGGCCGTGGTGGTCCTCTGCGCGGCCGGCGGCGTTCTGCTCGCCCTGGCATAGGCCTTATTCCGCAGCGCCTATGCTGTTGAACATCCAGTCGGAAAAGGCCTGCATGGCGGGTGTCGGCGGTTTCGATTGCAGCCGGGTCAGCCAATAGCTCCCGAGCGAAATGGTAACCGGAAAAGGCTGGATGATCGCGCCGGAGGCGAGATGCCGCGAAAACATCGATGGCGGCGCCAGCGCCACGCCAAGCCCCTGCAGGGCGGCCTCCATCATGCCCAGAGACGTATCGAAAACAATGCCGGCATTCACCTGCGCCGCGGGCGTCACGCCGGCCGCGGCAAACCAGTTGCTCCATTCATCGGCCCTGTAGCTGCGCAGCAGCGTCGCTTCCATCAGATCAGCGGGCGTTTTCAGCGTCTCTGCCAGTTTCGGCGTGCAGAGCGGGGAGAGAGGCGCCTCGAATAACCGAAAGGCATCCGTGCCGTGCCAGGAGCCCTGGCCGAAACGAATGGCGAAATCCAGCCCTTCAGCCGCCATATCCACCCGGTTATTATTGGTGGAAACCCTGACATCGATGAAGGGATGTTGCTTCTGAAACACCTTCAGCCGGGGCAGCAGCCAGCCCACGGCAAAGGTTCCCACAACACCCAGAAACAGCAATTCGCGCACCTGACCGGCCTCGATCCGGTCGAGCGTCGTCGCCATCTGGTCGAATGAGCTGGTTACCGTCGGCAGCAGGGCCTCGCCTTCCGCAGTAATCTTCAGGCCGCGCGGAAGCCGCTGAAAAAGCGAAACGCCAAGCCGCTTTTCCAGCCCTTTCACCTGCTGGCTCACAGCCGCCTGCGTCACACATAATTCGATGGCCGCGCGGGTGAAGCTCAGGTGCCGCGCCGATGCCTCAAAAGCCCGTAAGCCGTTCAGGGGAAGAAATTGCCGAACCATTCGAGACCTAGATTTTCTTGTGTCTTCTCCGAGATATCATGATTTGTTCGTGCAATGTAGGCCGGTTAAACCTCTTTCGCTGGGAACGGCCCACGGGCTGAAAATCCACCCTAGGTTTTGGAGAACGCGAAAGATGAAACTTAATCGCAGAGATATCGCACTGGCCACTTTGCTTTCGACGGGCCTGTTCACGCAGGCGCTCGCCGCCGATGATGCGAAGCTGAAAGCGATAACGGATGCCGCGATCAAACCGGTCATGGAGAAAAACGGCATTCCGGGCCTTGCCGTTGGTATCAGTGTCGATGGCGAAAGCCACATCTTCACCTATGGCGTCATGTCCAAAAGCTCGGGCCAGCCGGTGACGGCGCAGACGCTTTTCGAACTCGGCTCAATCTCCAAGACTTTCACGGTCACCCTCAGCACTTATGCCGAAATGAATGGCCAGCTTTCGCTCTCGAGCAAGGTGGAAAATTATCTTCCCTCCATGAAGGGCAAGCCCTTCGGTGATGTCACGCTGATGCAACTCGGCACCCACACCGCCGGCGGCTTTCCGTTGCAGGTACCGGATTACGTCAAGACGGAACAGCAGTTGCTGGCCTATCTCAAGGCCTGGAAACCCTCATACAAGCCCGGAACACACAGAACTTATGCCAATCCCAGCATCGGAATGCTCGGATACATCACCGCAAAGGCCATGGGCCAAAGCTTCGATGACGCCATGAAAGATACGCTCTTTCCCGCTTTGGGCTTGAAGAACACCTTTACCGTGGTGCCCGAGGCAAAGATGGCCGATTACGCGCAGGGCTATAAGCGAACAGGCGAGCCCGCCCGCGTGACACCGGCCGTTCTCTCCTCGGAAGCCTACGGCGTCAGATCGACAGCGGAAGACATGATCCGTTTCGTCAATGCGAATATGGGACTGGAAAAGCTGGACGGAAAAATCCAGCAGGCGCTCACCAATACCCATATGGGATATTTCAGCGTCGGCGCCATGACGCAGGACATGGTCTGGGAGCAATATACCCATCCCGCACCGTTGAAGACATTGCGAGAGCTGAATTCCGGTGCCCTGCTCAAGAGCGTGTCGGTTTCCGAAATCTCACCGCCCATGAAACCGCGCCAGGATGTATTCATCAACAAGACCGGCTCCACCAATGGTTTTGGCGCTTATGTGGCGTTCATACCAAAGCAGAAGTTGGGCATCGTCATTCTGGCTAATAAAAACTACCCCAATGAGGAGCGGGTTTCGGCGGCCTATGAGATTCTGACGGCGCTTGAAAAAGCGCGCTAATACCGTCGATCTGGTATCATTTTACCGGCGCGGGAGCTGATTGTTCCGCGCCGGAATGCGTAACAGTGGGAAACGGTCCGTTGCCGATGACAGGTGCAGCCGATCGCGCTAACGGAGAAAAGATGCATCGGCTGCCGATTCGATCTACGGAGGCGGGCGCAAATCATAAAAAGCAAATCTTTTGCGCGGCGACGAACTGAAACCGGAAAACCCGGGAAGCGCGTGCCGGCTGTTTCCTGGGGGGGGCGACATGAGTGATACCGGTGGTTATTTTCCGCGCTGGCGACTGAAAACCGAAGGGCGCATCTTGCCCGATGAGCGTCTGCCTGCGGGGCAGACCGCGGTGCTCGGTTTTCAGCATGTCGTGGCGATGTTCGGGTCGACGGTTCTTGCACCATTGATCATGGGGTTTGATCCGAACGTCTCTATCCTGTTTTCGGGCATCTCGACACTGATCTTCTTCATCGCCGTTGGCGGACGTGTCCCGAGCTATCTTGGCTCTTCCTTTGCGTTCATCGGACCGGTGCTCGTGGCAACGGGGGCGGCCGCGGGTGCGGCGAGTCCTGATATCGCGCTGGCACTCGGCGGTATCATCGCCGCCGGTGTGCTTTATGCGCTGATCGGCGTCATCGTCATGATCGCCGGCCATGACTGGATCGAAAAGCTGATGCCGCCGGTTCTGACCGGCGCGATTGTAGCGGCAATTGGTCTCGTTCTCGCACCCATTGCGATTGCAAGCGCCTCCGGCTCCGGCCCGGGCAATCCCGACGGCGACCAGCTCTCGCGCTGGATTGCGATCCTGACAGTCACATCGGTCGGCGCGATTGCTGTCTATGCGCCCGGCATGGCGCGCCGCTTGCCCATTCTTCTCGGCGGCGCGATTGCCTATATCGCTTATCTCGTGGTGGCAAACGGCCTCGGTCTCGGCAAACCGGTCGATTTTGCAGGCGTTGCGGCCGCATCGTGGTTCGGTCTGCCGACATTCACCGCGCCGGTATTTTCCGGCTCCGCGATTGCGCTAATTGCTCCGGTCGTCGTCATTCTCGTGGCGGAAAATCTCGGGCATATCAAGGCGATAGGCGCGATGACCGGGCAGAACCTCGATCGTTATCTCGGTCGCGCCTTTATCGGTGACGGCATTGCGACGATGTTCTCAGGCGCCTTCGGTGGCACCGGCATGACGACCTATGCCGAAAACATGGGTGTCATGGCGATAACCCGCATTTTCTCGACGCTCGTCTTCGTCGTAGCTGCACTGGTGGCCATCATTCTCGGCTTTTCGCCGAAATTCGGTGCGCTCATTCAGACCATTCCCGGACCGGTCATCGGCGGCCTTTCCGTCGTGGTCTTCGGCCTCATCGCGGCGACAGCTGGGCGGATCTGGGTTGAAAACAGGGTCGATTTTTCCGAGCCGCGCAACCTCATCACCGTGGGTATCGCTCTGGTGCTGGGCGCCGGCAACTTCAAGCTCAATGTCGCGGGCTTCACGCTCGATGGCATCGGCACGGCAACAATCGGAGCGATTGCCTTTTACCACCTGCTGGGCCTTGGCAGACGGGCGTCGGGCAAGTGATGCCTGCCACCTGAACATCCACCATGTTTGGAAGCAGCATCGGTTTTCCCGGTGCTGCCGTGTTGCCATCTTCGCCGCATCGGATCCTGACGACAGGCCTGAGGCGGACGCCTGCCTGCCGGTTATTCGATCGTCGCGTAGTCCATGGCTCTGAGATCGTCGAGCAGGCCCGGTCCAGTCGGTATCCAGCCGAGTTTCTCCCGGGTGAGCGCGCTGGAGGCCGTAAGATCCATGGCGGCGAACAGGGCAAACCAGCCGAAATGGCCGGCGGCGTCCTCTTTGCCTATGGAAACGAGCGGCAGCCCCAGCCTCTCGGCAACTATCCCGGCAATATCGCGCACCATAACGCCTTCTTCCGCCACGGCATTATAGCGAGCACCCCGCTCGGCCCGAAGGAGCGCCATCACGTAGAGCTTCGCCACATCGTCCACATGCCCGGCTGACCAGCGATTGCCGCCGTCCTCGACATAAGCGACGATGCCTTTTTC
Source organism: Agrobacterium sp. 22-226-1 (assembly GCF_053522345.1). Lineage (NCBI taxonomy): Bacteria > Pseudomonadati > Pseudomonadota > Alphaproteobacteria > Hyphomicrobiales > Rhizobiaceae > Agrobacterium > Agrobacterium sp. 22-226-1. Next base: position 153,749 of record NZ_JBNWCP010000002.1, on the reverse strand, counting down.
GCGCGACATCTCGATATAGGGCGAGATGAGGCCCTGTTTTACCGTGTCATGCACCTGCGGGAGCCGGATGACGCCGAGATTGACGCCCGCCTGCAATTGCTCCTGGCCCGCGAGTTCCGAGGCGATGCGCGGATTGAAATGATGCGTATCGAACACATCCTCCCGGGCGGGTTCGCCATTGCCGGGATCACCCATGCCGACCCCTGAGGTGATGAGCATCGGCCTGTCGGAACCAGCCAATACGGCACCGAGCGCCGCGATCACCCGGCGATCCTTTTCGCAATTGGCGGCGAAATTCGCGAAATCATGGTCGAAGGCCGTATGGATGACGGCATCGGCAGTCTCTGCGCCCCCGGCCAGTCTGGCCGCATCTTCCAGCGTTGCGATGTGGGCGGAAGCTCCAGCGGCCTGCAGCGCTTTTGCGCCGGCCTCCGAGCGGGTGAGGCCGATCACCTCATGGCCGTCGATGAGCAGTTCACGAAGAATCCGGGAGCCGATGAACCCGGTGGCACCTGTCAGAAAAACACGCATACAAAATCTCCCGCGTTGACGGGGAGGGTGATCTCATGAAGAATTGTCCTGTTAAAGTAGTGACTTTATCATGGTATAATTCTCAACAGGCTGCGGCGAGGAATGCAATGACGGAGAATGCACTTAGCACCTTCCTGCGCGATCGCCGCCTGCGGCTTGATCCTGCAACGTTTGGTTTTCCCATCGGCCGCCGCCGCACACCGGGCCTGCGCCGGGAAGAGGTTGCCCAGCGCGCCAATATAAGTCCGACCTGGTACACCTGGCTGGAGCAGGGTCGCGGCGGTTCGCCCTCGGCGGATGTGCTGGATCGTATCGCCAAGGGACTGATGCTGACCGATCCCGAGCGCGACCACCTGCATATATTGGCCTTCGGACATCCGCCCGAGCAGCGTTATCGTCAGCCCGAGACGATAACGCCCCGTCTTCAGGGCGTGCTTGACGCGTTGCCCTTCAGCCCCGCGATCATCAGAACGGCGACATGGGACGTCCTGGCATGGAACCGGGCCGCCGCCGTCATCCTCACGGATTACAGCAAACTGGCGAGAGAGAACCGCAACATTCTGCGTCTGATTTTCTCCGATGAACGGGTGCGCACTGCCCAGGAGGACTGGCGCAATGTCGCCCGCTACGTGGTCGGCGCGTTCCGGGCAGATGCCGCGCGCGCCGGCGCTGGCGCCGGCATCCAGCAACTTGTCGATGAGCTCTCGGCCGCCAGCTCAGAATTCAAGGCCATGTGGGATGACAACGAGGTCACAAGCATGCACGAGGGCCTCAAGCGCCTACACCATCCGGTTCTGGGAACAATCGAACTGGAGTTTTCATGCTTTGCGGTGGAGGGACGCTCGGATCTCAACATGATGGTCTATAATCCCGCCAACCCTGAAATGAGCGAGCGATTTCGCTCGCTGATCGCAAAATCCGGCTGATCCCTTTGCGCTTAGCCGTAGGCACAAGTTCCCGGACGACAATGACACCGGGCGCACCTGATTTGACCCGTAGTCAGATCGCGGTCTCGGCAAGCCTCTGGCCATAGGCGGCAATTGACTTGCCCACCGGCAGGCGGGTTTTCTGATATCGTGAAAGGGCTGCAGGCAGGTCATCCGTCTGTCGCAGGGCGTCGCGTAGTGCCATTGCGTCGCCCGCGGCCTTGGAAACGCCCATTGCGGTGTGAGGGCGAACCACAAAGGCGGAATCCCCGACCAGCGCCATACGTGGCGACACCATCTGTTCAGCCTCATAGTCAAAAATGCCCTGGATCGATGGGGTTTCCTCGGCTTCCACCGCAAGAGCCAGTTGCGGCGGCAGAAGGGAAAACGCGTCCCTGCGCAGTTGCTCGCGGCGCTGTTCGGCCAGCTCGCCGCGGGGGAGCGAATGCTCGAAATGCCTGCCGTCGCGGCCGGCGAAGGTGCGGGGCAGCTCGTCAGCCGGTGTGGGGCGATACCACACCCAGTTGTAGCGGCGCTGTCCCTGTTGTGTCTCACCCTGGGGGCCCGGCACGAGGTAACCCAAAACATGAATTCCGGGTGCGATATAAAAAGCGAAGCGGTCGAGCAGCAGGGATGCATCGGCCGGCAATTTGGTTTCCCTGATCAGTCCGCGCCAGGCGACGTAACCCGCAAAGGCGTTTTCTGAATGGCGATTAACCGCCTTGCGGATGACCGAACCCAGGCCATCCGCGCCGATCACCAGATCAGCGCGGTCTTCCGTGCCGTCGGTGAAGGATAGTGTCACTCCATCAGGGCCTTCCCGAACCGCGTTGATATGGTGTCCGAGACGATAGGTATCGGCAAGGAGGCGGGAGGATACGCGCTCGAAGAGATAGTCCCATGAAATCTGCATCTGCGGCGTCTTCTGGCGCTGGGCGACGTGGCCGTCGGCGTCGAGGTAGACGCGCTCCTTCGCAACCACACCGACATGGGAGACGTCTTCGCAGCCGATCTGGTTCAGAACCTCGAATAATTCCTGCTGCGGCACCAGTCCTGCACCACGCCCTCCGAGGCCGGTTGCAGAGCGTTCGTAGACTTTCACATCGTGCCCGTCCTGCTGAAGCAATATCGCCGTGAAGAGACCGGCAAGCGAGCCGCCGGCGATCCGGATTGTCAATGGTTTCATGGCTGTTCCTGACTTTCGATACTGGTTTTGCGTTGCGTCCTGTCTTGGAAGACCTGCGGATCGGGTATGCCGAAACGCCGGTCAAAGGGTGGGCAGGAGGTTCAGCCCGGCATGATCGCCGGTTGGTTTGCGGGAAACTTCGCCACATCCTCGATGCTGACGTTGAGGTGCTGGGCTACGAGCGCCGGCGGGGTGTGGGTCAGCCAGGACGACAGGCTGACCTCCTGGTATTCGGCGGTCTTGAAGACCGCGACGAATTGCAGGTCGGTCTTGCCGGTATTTTCGATGATGTGGCCCTGGCTCCTCTTCACGTAGCCAATGTCGCCAGCACGGAAATCCGCGGTCTGGCTGCGTGGCCCCGCGTCGAATACGGTCATCCGGCCTTCACCCGTGATCCAGTATTGCCATTCGTCCGCGTTGGGGTGCCAGTGCATTTCGCGCACCCCGCCGGGCTTGATCGTTTCGATGGCGGCGGCGATGGTTTTGGACACGGTAAAGGCGCTGCTGTCGGCGAGGCGAATGAGGCCGGCAGCGTTTTCCTTCAGTGGCTTTGATGCCGCGAGCTTATAGGTGAACGGGAACGGGGGAAGCCCCGCGCCGGCAACGGCTTCCTGATCTCGGGAGAGCGGTCCCGGCTCCTTGCCCTGGAATATCCAGAGGTTCTGCAGCGGAATGTTCCGGAACACGTCCGGCACGACGCCGAAATTCTTGGCCAGCAGTTCGGGAGAGGTATGCGCCAGCCAGTCGGTGAGAAGCAGGGTGCCATATTCGGACTGGTCGCCTTCATCGAACACGATGACGAATTCGCAGCCGTCGGGACCAAGTCCCTGCAGCGAATGGGGGTAGCCGGCCGGAAAATACCAGAGATCACCGGCCTCCACATCCTGCACATAAGCGCGGCCCTGCGTATCGAGCACCGTGATGCGGCAATGGCCATTGGTCATGATGGCCCATTCGGCGGCGCGGTGCCAGTGCATCTCACGAATGCCGCCCGGTCCGAGCCGCATGTTGACGCCGGACACGGCATCCGAAATCGCGAAGTCCGACTTGGTCACCTGACGTGCCCAGCCGCCGTTCTGGATTCGCTTGGCGGCGTTGTTGAACGAGCCCCAGAAGAGTTGCATGTCACCCACATCGGTCGCCGGCGGGCTCTGGAAGGATGGAAACTGGTCGTTGATCGCGGAGTTCTTCGGGCCGGGATCGCTGAGGCCCGCAGCATTGGCGTTGACTGCACCCTCGGCGGGCTGGTCGGGATTGCCGAAAGAGGCTGCCCCGGCCGTGCTGGCGGCAAGGGCGGTGCCGCCGACGGCGCCGATTGCGAGGACTGCGCGTCTGGTCAAAGTTTCCATCTCAGAACTCCTTGTTCATGGCGAGTTGGGACGAGGTGCTGATAGGGTGGGCCTGCGATGCGAGTTGGAGCAAGGCGATGCGGTCGATCAGCTCGGCATTGAAGAGGCGTTGCTGCAGCTGGCAGAAGGCTTTTGGATCGAGCGTGTCGTGTCGGCCCGTTTTCCGGGCGGCGCGGGCGGCGACGCAGGATGTCTTGTCCGTGGCCGCTACAGTCTCTTCGCCTTCGGTTGCATCGCCGGCGGCCGCGACAGGCGTGGAATGTCCGCCAAGCCTGTCGGTCGTCTGCGGTGTGAGGATGCGGAAGGCGCTGGCTGATGCGACGTCTTCGGAGGCCGCGAGCGCCGGCTCGCTATCCCTGATCAGGAATGCATTTCCTCCGAACACGGCGACCGCACCCAGCATCAACATTGCTGCGACTTTGAGGTGACGCCGTCTTTGCGCGTCCGCATTCTTGCTGATGGAGGTCATGCCTTGCTCCTGAAAGGGGTGGTGGTGTCGTCGGGAGCGTCCGGAAGGGAAGCGCTTGACTGGAGCAGAGGCTACGGCGGAGAAGCGAAGCCGGCATCTATACAGAGGTCTAGTTCGTATAGCGGAAGGTGTTGGCGTCGAGAGGCATCCGCTCAACGGAAATGCCTGCCCGGGCGGCAGGGCGTCGGGGCATGAAATAACGACCAATTCACTTGGAAGAGATGCAAACAAGCGATGGAAGGCTTGTCTGCGAGCGGATATAGGCTGGCTCGCCCGCTCGGTGGCGAAGCGTCAGCGTCAGGACGGCCGGGCGAGAACGGATTCCAGACATCCGATCAGACTGACGATATTGACCGGCTTGCCGAGAAAGGCCAAAGCGCCGCCGTTCAAGGCCGCATTTCGGGTGCGCTCATCCTGATAGGAGGTGACGAAGATCATCGGCGGGTGGTTGCCGCGCCTGTTCAGCTCACTCTGCAACTCGATGCCGGAAAGACCGGGCATTTTCACGTCCACGACGATGCAGTCGATGCCCGCCTGCTGCTTCGATTCCAGGAATTCTTCGGCAGAAGCAAACAGGCGGCATTCGTAACCAAAGGATATGATCAGATCATCCATGGCTTCGCGAATGGCGGGATCGTCGTCGACGACAGCAATGACGGGAACGGGGGGCAATGAAAGCGACCTTTTCTGTTTTTCTTTCTTCTCTATGCGCCCATGCCGCTATCAAAGATACCATACTAAGATACAGGTGGCCGCAGCTTCTCGCCGATCAGCTCCGCTTTGCGCACGAGATCGGCGACGGATCTCGCCTCCATTTTGCGCATGACATTGCCCCGATGCAGCTTCACAGTGACCTCGCTTATGCCGAGCTCGTAGGCGATCTGCTTGTTCATCAGGCCGCGGACAACGGCGCCCATGACCTCGCGTTCTCTTGGCGTCAGCTGTTCGGCAAGGGAGGTGACGGCGTCGTTCTGGGCGCTTTCACGGCGTCGCGACGCATCCCGCTCCATCGCGGCCGCGACGGCGTCGAGAATGTCCTGTTCCTTGAAGGGCTTGGTCAGAAAATCCACGGCGCCCGCCTTCATCGCCCGCACGCTCATCGGAATATCGCCGAACCCGGTCATGAAAATGATCGGCATCCGGTTGCCGACGCGTTCCAGCTGCATCTGGAAATCCAGGCCGCTTATGCCCGGAAGCCGCACATCAAGCAGCAGGCAGCCAGGTCGGTTCAGATTGGCTTTTTCAAGAAAGGCGGCGGCGCTGTCGAAAGCTTCGGCATCGAACTTCATGGAGCGGAAAAGATCGGTGAGCGCCTCGCGCATCGACACATCGTCGTCGACGATGAACACGATGGGTGACGGCGGCTCCTTTGTCGTCTTGCGTGGCTCAGGCATGTTCCATCTCCTGGCTGATCGGCATGGAAATGGTAAAGACCGCCCCGCCGAGAGGATGATTGTCACCGGTAAGCCTGCCGCCCCGTGCTTCCAGCGTCGTGCGGCAGATGGAAAGCCCCATGCCCATTCCCGTTTCCTTGGTCGTGAAAAACGGCGAAAACAGCTTTTCCTTCATCTGCGCCGGGAAACCCGGTCCATTGTCGTGAACCGCAATATGAATATTGTCCCTGTCTTCACGTTCCTTCCGCACCATGATGGTGCGATTGCCGGTGCCCGCCTCGTCCATGGCCTGAATGGCGTTTGTGAGAAGATTGATGAGGACCTGCTGCAATTCGATCCTGACGGCTCTTATCGGCGGCGTGGCCGCTTTTTCCACATGCACCGTGGTTCTGCTGCGTTCCAGCTCATGTTCGAGAAGGCTTAGCGTTTCGTCGATGAACTCATCGAGGTCGAAGGTTTCCACCTTGCCGCTTGTATGGGCAAGCAGGCTGCGCGTGTTCTGGATGATTTCACTAGCGCGCTGCCCGTCGCGGATCATGCGTTCGGCCGAGCGGCGGGCGGCGGCGAGATCCGGCGGATCGCGATCGAGCCAGCGCAGCAATGTCTGCGCATTGACGATGATGGCGCCAAGCGGCTGGTTCAGTTCGTGGGAGAGCGATGCGGACATGGCTCCGACGGCCGCCGCCTTCGAGGCCTTTGTCAATTCCGCCTGAGCTTCAGCCAGCGCCTTCAACGCCATTTCGCGCTGGGTGATATCCACCATGCTGACCACCACACGATTGAAGGAGGCCGCCTCCGCGGGGAAACTGATTGAAAGAAGCACCAGCTTGTCTTCGCCGCTGTCGGTGCGCACCACCACCTTGTCTTCAAAGACACCCTGATTGTCGATGATCGCCTGCAGTACATCGACGAACTTGCCGGACGAAGAAACGACCGATTGCTGGAGGGTGCCGCGGATAGAGGAATCGTAACCCAGCATTTCCTTCCCGGCTTCATTCGATGCAACGACCGTGATGAGATCGATGCATTGCTGCGTAAAACCCGGATTGGCGCGGGCATGGGCCCGCATGTCGGTGATGCCCCGTTGCTTGAGGCCCATCAGCAGGGCGTGAAGCTTCGAATAGTCGCGTTCCCAGAGTGCGACACGCGTACGGTCGAAAATGGAGCGATAACGCTCCTCGCTTTCCTTCAGCGCCCCATTGACGGACAACATTGCCAGCCGGGCGGTCTCCGTTTTCAAAAGCAGCATGGTCGTGACGGCAAGTGCCGCAAGGGCGACGACCAACCGAAGCGCCGACTGGAAATCCGCATCCTGCGCGTGGGTCGCTGCATAGGACAGGAGGGAAAGAATGGCGCAGGTGCAGGAGACGGCGATCAGCCCCGACCAGCTTACAGTCTGCGCGGCCAAAAGGACCGTGATGACATAAAGCACCGCGATCGCGCCTTCTATGTCGGTATAGGTATCGACGTAAAATACCGCGGCCGCCAGCGCCAGCGCCCCAAGGCCAAAAGCCAGATGGTGCGCTCCACCTTCCGGTTCGCGCGCGCGAAACATCCTTGACGCAATCGACATTGTTCCCCCGATGCGATTTTTGCCGACAATACGGTTTTTTCAGCACAACCTGACCTATACATAGGTCTTGGTTGCCACCGTCGTCGAAACATCAGGATAGCGGTAAAACGGCACGGCGATATATCGAAAAATTCGCATATATAGCCGGTCTTCCACAGGCCATGCCTGATGCCCGAGGTGACGTCCAACCCGAATGGCGGGAAAAGAGCGCGCAAAGACCGTTGCGTTGCGCGCCGGGCCTTCGGCCGTCAGGTGGCTGCCGGACTCACCGTGATCGGGACACCCTTGTAGGAAGGCGTTCCGGAAAGGCGGTCATAATGGCCGAGCGCTACCACCGCATTCATCTCCGGATAATAGCCTGCGGCCGATCCCTTCGGGATATTGTATTCGACCGCGGTGAAACCCTGAACGAAGTGTCGGTCCTCATTTTCCGGGCTGATGCCATGAATATCGATGCGATCGCCATCCTTCAGGCCGCGCGCGGCAAGGTCGTGCCGGTTCATGAAGATAATGTCCCTTCGGCCGAAGACGCCGCGATAACGGTCATCCATGCCATAGATCGTCGTATTGTATTGATCGTGACTGCGGATCGTGGTCAGCACGAGGGCCTCCGGATTGGAGATGAGCGGGTCTTCCTCAAGTCCTGTCGCGACAAGGAAATTGGCCCTGCCGCTCTGCGTGTTCCAACGGCGGAAGGAGGCCGCGACATCAAGGCGAAAACCGCCTTTTACCCGAACCCGGCTGTTGAAATCCCTGAAATCGGGAAAGACCTCTTCGATCTTGTCACGGATTCGGTCGTAATCGGCAATCAGCCAGTCCCAATCAATTCCGTGACGGTTTCCGATGGTCGCCTTGGCGATGCCGGCGATGATGGCGGGCTCTGACCTCACCAGTTCTCCTGGTGGATTGAGGAAACCGCGAGAGGCATGCACCATCGACATCGAATCCTCGACTGTCACAGCCTGCGGTCCTGACGCCTGAATATCCAGATCGGTGCGTCCAAGGCAAGGCAGGATCAGCGATGTCTTTGCTGTCAAAAGATGAGAGCGGTTGAGCTTCGTTGCAATATGAACGGCCAGATCGAGGTTGCGCATGCCCTCGAAGGTCGCGCCTGTATCCGACATGGCGACGGCGAGATTGCCGCCGAGGCAGATAAGTGCGCGGGATTTGCCGGCGATGATTGCCTCCACGGCTTCTATCGCGTTGTGACCCTTCTCCGCAGATGGGCGGAAACCGAAAGCGCGTTCCATGCCGTCCAACAGCGCCTTGTTCGGGATTTCGGTAATGCCGACGGTGCGGTCTCCCTGAACATTGGAATGGCCGCGAATGGGCGCTATTCCCGCCCCGGGGCGACCCATATTTCCACACAGCAGCAGGAGATTGGCGATCTGCTGTACGTTGCTGGTACCCTTGGCGTGCTGGGTTATACCCATGCCGTAACAGATGATGACGTTAGAAGCATTCACATAAATCCTCGCAACACTCTCTATAGCCTCTTTCGTCAGCCCGCTGACTGAGCAGATCACATCCCAGGACGTCGCGTCGATATCGGCGCGAAGCGCGTCGAGGCCTGCGGTATGTTCCTCGATGAAAGCCCGGTCGAGTACGCCGCCGCGGTCCGCCTGAAGGCTCTCCGCATCGAGTTCGAACACCGCCTTCATAATGCCCTTGAGGGCGGCGAGATCGCCTCCGGTGCGAAGCTGGTGATAGGCGGAGGCGATCGGCGTCGAAGAGAGCGTCGCCATCTCGATCGGGTCCTGCGGCGCGGCGAACCGTTCGAGCGCGCGTTCCTTCAGCGGATTGAACACGACGATCGGCACGCCACGTTTTGCGGCATTGTGCAGCGTCGTCATCATGCGCGGATGGTTGGTGCCGGGATTGTGGCCGAAGCTGAAGATCGCATCGGCATGATCGAAATCCTCCAGCGTCACCGTGCCTTTGCCGACACCGATGGATTTCGGAAGGCCGACGCTGGTGGCCTCATGGCACATGTTGGAACAATCAGGGAAATTGTTCGTGCCATAGGCGCGCACGAAAAGCTGGTAGAGAAACGCAGCCTCATTGGATGCCCGGCCGGACGTGTAGAACTCAGCCTTGTCGGGGTCGTCAAGCTTGTTGAGTTCCTGTGCGATCAGGCTGAAGGCATCGTCCCAGGCGATCGGTGCATAGCGATCCTTCTTGGAATTGTAATGCAGGGGAAGGGTTAGCCGACCGGCATCCTCGAGCTTGTGATCGGTCCATTGCCACAGTTCGGAAACCGTGTGCTGCGCGAAAAGTTCGGGTCCGGATCTTTTCGCCGTCGATTCCCAGGTGATGGCCTTGGCGCCGTTTTCGCAGAACTCGAACGATGATGTGTGTTTGGGATCGGGCCAGGCGCAGCCGGGACAGTCGAAACCCTCGGGCTGATTTGCCTTGAGCAGCGTCATCGTGCCCTGCGCGACGATCTGCTGGTGCGCGAGCGTTTTCGCAACGGCTTTCAATGCATCCCAGCCTCCGGCTGGGTGATCGTATCTTTCAATACCTTCCGGCCGTTCTTCCGCCATATCAGAGGTTCCTTCGATTTTGCAGATTGACGATTGTCGTGCCCGCTGAGGCTAACGCAACGGCGAAAGAGTAAACATCATACTCAGGCATAGGTTGCCTGCTCCCTGGAGGGCGGAACGAAAAAGGCCGCCTCCTGCGGCGGGGGCGGCCTTGGCGGATCGGGAGGAGATCCGCGGCTCCGGGAGAGGGGACACCGGAGTTCATGGCTTCTGCGAGCCAATCGCCCTGGGGCGGGGCGACAGGCAAAAACTATCCCGAATGCGAACCCGCCGAAACTACACTTAGGTATCGGGTGGACTGTACCACCAGCCGATTTCTCCCGAGCCATCCTTCTTTCTATCCTCGGTGCCGATCAGACAGCCGCAACAGGGGCGCTCAACACCGGGCGGTCGATTGCAAAAGGAGAACGATCATGGACACGACCACAACTGCCAAAAACCGCAAGCTTCCACTGGCAACGCCGACCGACCTCGGTGCCGAAGCGAGCCGCGACATCGCCGCCGCACTGACCGCGCTGCTGGCGGATGTCTTCACGCTCTACATCAAGACCAAGAATTTCCACTGGCATGTTTCCGGTCCGCATTTTCGTGATTATCACATGCTGCTGGACGAACAGGGAGCGCAGATATTCGCGATGACCGACGACATTGCTGAAAGGGCGCGCAAGGTCGGCGGCACCACCATCCGTTCCATCGGTCATATCGGCCGCCTCCAGCGTCTCCTTGATAATGATGCCGACTTCGTCACGCCGGAGGACATGCTCGCCGAACTGCGCGAGGACAACAAGCAGTTGACCGCCATCCTGCGACAAACGCACAACCTCACCTCCGACCTCAACGATCACGCCACCACCAGCCTGATCGAAAACTGGATCGACGAGACCGAGCGCCGCACCTGGTTCCTGTTTGAAACCACCCGCCGCGCCCGCTGAAACCAGGCAGGAAACCGGAATGACCGACGATCCAATCGCGCTGGCGCTTTCGAGACGGCATGTCCTGCTGGCCGGCGCCGCGCTTTCCACTGCGATGGCTGTGCCGTCGACAGCATTTTCAGAATCCATCCCATCCCGCAGCGAAGGAAAATTTCCAATGACCGAATCATTCGTAAAGACCAAGGACGGCGTCGATATCTATTTCAAGGACTGGGGCCCGAAGAATGCCCAGCCGATCGTCTTCCATCACGGCTGGCCTTTGTCCTCCGATGACTGGGATGCGCAGATGCTGTTCTTCGTAAAGAACGGTTACCGCGTCGTGGCCCATGACCGTCGCGGCCACGGCCGTTCCCAGCAGGTGAGCGACGGTCACGACATGGATCATTATGCCGCCGATGCATCCGCCGTTGCCGAACATCTCGATCTCAGGAACGCTGTTCATATCGGACACTCGACTGGCGGTGGTGAGGTCGCGCGTTACGTCGCAAAGTTCGGCGAACCGCAGGGCCGTGTCGCCAAGGCCGTTCTCGTCTCCGCCGTTCCGCCACTGATGCTGAAGACGCCTTCCAATCCCGGCGGTCTGCCGATCGAAGTCTTCGACAGCTTCCGCAAGGGTGTGGCCGAAAACCGCGCCCAGTTCTTCCTCGACGTGCCGACCGGTCCCTTTTACGGCTTCAATCGTCCGGATGCCAAAGTCTTTCCCGGTGTTATCCAGAACTGGTGGCGTCAGGGTATGATGGGCAGCGCCAAGGCCCATTACGACGGCGTCAAGGCCTTCTCGGAAACCGATCAGACGGAAGACCTGAAGGCGATCACGGTGCCGACGCTCGTTCTCCACGGTGAAGACGACCAGGTTGTGCCGATCGCAGATTCTGCCGAATTGTCGGTCAAACTGCTGAAGAATGGTACGCTGAAGGTGTATAAGGGATATCCGCACGGCATGCTGACCACCCATGCCGATGTCATTAATCCGGATCTGCTGGCCTTTGTTAATAGCTGATCACCGGAAACGGCCGCCGCCGGAAAAAGCGGATGGCGGCCAATATCCCGCGCGGAAGGAGATTCCGATGCCGTTCAAACCATCTTATGAAGACGTTGACCTTCGTGATGGCATCGCCAGCCTGCCCGAGATGGAGGATATCCAACTGGAGCTTCCTCTGTCGCAGCAGGCCGAGGCGGAAAATCGCGTCGATGCGAAACCGGATCCTTCGGGCAACGGAACGAAATTTCAGGTCTGATCGATGTGATCGCCGTCCTCGACCGTAGCTTATTGTATCAGCAACCGGTCAGAGTACATCGAGGTACCGTTTTCGGTTTCGATGGAAAACTCTCGACACAACGCTTCTCCATCAAGTGGCGCAATATCGTTATTCATGATGGAGATCCGAGATGACCAACGCAGTGTCGCTTCTGTCGATCCGCAGGGTTTTGAATGAGTTCTGTGCAGAGAAACGCCTGCCGATCGGCTGCTCGATAGCCGTCGACGCCGCAAAATACCTGATCGGGATCGCCTCCACGGACGCCGTGTCCGGATCAATGCTGCGGTCTGCGCTGGATCAGTGGATGGCGGAACGTGTCGCGGTTGCGGCCTGAAATCTCCTGGCATCAGATACGGAAAAAGCCGTTTCTCGACTGGCGTCGAGCGACGGCTTTTTGGGTGCAGAAACGCCCAAGCTTTAAATCGGACAGCAACACGAGGATGTGGTGAAGCGCGGTCGGGAACCGCGCTTCCAGAATGACGTCTCTCAGCGCAGTTTTCTGAAGGCGTCACGAAGCTCGCTCGAGAAAATCCCGGGCTGCTCCCAGGCGGCGAAATGTCCGCCGTGATCCACCTGATGATAATAGGTCAGCGATGGATAGGCCTGCCTGCTCCAGCTCTCCGGCGCTCGGTAGATTTCCTTTGGGAAGACGGTGATGCCGACGGGGATCTTGATGTCCTTGGTCTTCTGGGCGTCCGCGCTGAAGTTGTTGTTGTTGTTTTCCCAATAGAAGCGCGCGCCGGACGCGCCGCTGTTGGTCAACCAGTAGAGAGTGATGTCGTTGAGCATTTCATCCCTGGAAAGCACGCTTTCGGGCTCGCCATTGCTGTCGCTCCATTGCGCGAATTTCTCGTAGATGAAAGATGCAAGACCGACAGGTGAATCCGACAAGGAATAACCGATCGTCTGCGGTCTTGTGACCATCATTGCGCCATAGGCAGCGTTCCTGCCGAAAAACTCCTTGAGCGAGTCATAGGCATTCCGTTCCGGCGCAGACAGGTCCGCAGGGGCCGGATCACCGCTGTTGATGCCTTTCATGAGCGCGCCGGGAACGGTGGCCGGCATATTGAGATGGATGCCGAGCAGACCCTTTGGCGCCTGCCGGGCAAGCGCATCGGAAATGACCGAACCATGATCGCCGCCCTGGGAAACATAGCGCGTGTAGCCGAGGCGCTTCACAAGGGTGTCCCAAGCGCGTGCAACACGGTCCGGTCCCCAGCCCAGATCGGTCGGATGGCCTGAAAAACCATAGCCGGGGATGGAGGGAATGATCACGTCGAACGCGTCTTCGGCTTTGCCGCCATAAGCGGTCGGGTCCGTCAACGGGCTGATGACTTTTGTGAACTCGAAGATTGAACCCGGCCAGCCGTGGGTGAGGATGACAGGCAGGGCGTTGGGATGGCGTGAGCGGACATGAATGAAGTGGATGTCGACGCCGTCGATCCTGGTGATGAACTGCGGCAAGGCGTTGAGTTCTTTCTCGGCATTTCGCCAGTCATAGTCGCTGCCCCAATATCGGACGAGATCCTGAACCCGCGCCAGCTGGATGCCTTGGGAAATATCGCCAACGGTTTCCTTATCCGGCCAGCGCGCATTCCTGATCCTCGCCTTGAGGTCGTCAATCTGTGACTGATCGACATGAACCTGGAACGGCCGAATGCTGTCGTCGGCAGAGGCGGTTTCGGATTGGGGTGGTTTGACAGTCTCAACTGCCAAGGCAGGGGTGAAGGCCATCAACACGGCCATTGCAGACCCAGGGAAAATCGCGGTGCTGTGTCCGCCTTTTGCGGGGTGAAGGACGTCGATCATATTTCTCTCCATATCGATGTGTTCCGCGACCATTTCGCGTCCGAAACAGGTAGATGTTGATCGTATCCCGGCTGTTTCTTTCGACCTGCTGTTGCGTCACCAAACGTCGGTTTTCGCACGGCTGACACTTCTGGATACAATGTCGGCCTGAAGCAGAAAGGAGAGTGCGTCGGGACCGGCGCTGCAGACTTCTCGCGTTACGGCGTGAGAACGGCTCGCGGTTCGAGCATGCCGTCGAGACCGAAGGCACCGATCTCCCTGCCGACACCGGATTGCTTGAAACCGCCGAAGGGCGCGCGAGGATCATGCGGTGCGCCGTTGATGACGACACGGCCGGCCATCAGCCTCTCGGCGATGCGTTCGGCACGTCTGAGGTCGGATCCAAGCACATAGGCTTGCAATCCGTAGTCGCTATCATTGGCGATTTTGACGGCCTCATCTTCGTCCTCATAGGCGAGAAGACACAGGACGGGACCAAAGATTTCTTCGCGGGCGATGCGCATTTCGTTCGTGACATCTGCGAAGATTGTCGGGCGGGCGAACCATCCTTTTTCAATCCCGGCCGGTCGTCCGGTTCCGCCTGTCAGCAGGGTTGCTCCTTCTTCGACACCAAGCCGGATGTAAGTCTGGATCCTCTCCCACTGGGCAAGGCTGGCGAGAGGGCCTACCCGAACCTCCGGATCACGGGGATCGCCAACTTTGAATTTTTCAGCCGCCATTTTCAACCGCTCGGCAATCTCGGGCAGACGGGACCTCGGAGCCAGGATGCGGGTACCCGCGACGCAGGCCTGGCCGCTGTTTGCAAAGCCCGACATCAGGGCGACAGGTATAGCCTTGTCCAGATCGGCATCCGGCAGGATAATGGTGGGTGCTTTGCCTCCCAGCTCCAGAACCACCCTTTTCATGCCGTCGATCGCCGCACGCTGAATGATCTTTGCAGCCTGGGTGGAACCGGTGAAACTGACGGTCGCCACGTCGGGATCCTGCGTCAGCGCCGCACCGACCACCGGACCCATGCCGTTGACAATGTTGAAAACCCCTGCCGGCAGGCCGGCCCGATGCAGCCTTCTCACCAGAATATCCGTCTGAAACGCACTCTGTTCGGCCGGTTTGATGACGAGGGACGAGCCTGAACCGATTGCATGCGCAAGCTTGGTGGCGATAAAACCGAAATTGCTGTTCCAGGGCGTGATGGCGGCGAGAACGCCGCGCGGCAGCATCCTGACCGTGCTTTTGCCCACGACCCGGTCAAAGTCGTAGTTCGCCACGGTCTCAGCCATAACATCAAAAATCGACGCTGCGTTTTGAACGGAGAAAGCCGTGAAATAAGCGGGCGCGCCGTATTCTTCGGTCATGACCTGCGTAAGCTCATCCGGTCGCTCTTCGATCGTATCGCGCAGGCTGCGCAGCATATCGATACGCTGCGCCTTGGTGGATGTTGCCATGGCGGGAAAAGCCCGTTTCGCGGCTGCCACTGCGGCCCTTGCATCATCAGCATTGCCAAGCCGGACATCGCCGATTTTTTCTTCCGTTGCCGGATTGAAAAGGTCCAGCCGTTCATTGCCGTCTGGCACCACAAATTTACCGTCGACATAGATGTGTTCAATTGATCGCATTGATCTGGCCTCGTTCAAGATGGTTGGAAATCCGGCTCGTCTGGCCGCCGCGGAACGCGCTGGAGGCGCGCCGCATGGGTCCAGGCAGGCTTCATTGAGCTGATCAGAGGGATGGCAGGAAGAAGTGGAAACGCGAAAACGGCTGCGGCGGGCGCCGAGCCGTTCCCTTGTGGTCACATCGATGAGACCGCGCCCAGAAGTCCAGCAAGCGGCGAGGGCTCGTCGGATGTTGCATCATATACGCACGGTGCTGCGAATATCGCCGCAAACACGATGGCGATGACAAGCGCACGGGCGGAGACAATCGGCTTAAGCGAGCTTGAGCGTAACATCGATGTTTCCCCTGGTTGCCTTCGAATAGGGGCAGATCTGATGGGCTTCCTCGATGATGGCCTGTGCTACGGGACGATCGATCCCGGGCAGGCTTACCGACAGGCGAGCCTGCAGGAAGAACTCGCCGCCCGTCGTGCCGAGGTCGACTTCCGCATCGACGGCGGTGTCGGCGGGAAGCCGGAGCTGGCGTTTCGCCGCCGCCTTTGTCATGGCGCCGATAAAACATGCCGACCAGCCGGCCGCAAAAAGCTGTTCGGGATTCGTGCCCGGCTTTCCGCTGCCCGGAGGTGAGAGCTTGATGCCCAGCGCGCCATCATCGCTTTGCGCCGATCCGTCACGCCCGCCGGTCGTGTGGGTCTTGCCGGTATAAAGAACAGTCTCGATCTTGGTCATGGGAGGCTCCATTCATTTGCCGCTGCTGCGGCGTTTCGTGATAGGAGCTTTGTGATGGATCAGCGTATCCGGCATGTTTCCGGAAACTGCGAAACTGTATCGAAAAGTATCGGCGCTTTGTCACTGGTTATCGTTGACCCGTTTCCCTCTCAGGGAAAAGCCACCTCGGCCGCAAGCCCGCCGCCCTGCCTGTTATAGAGGCGAACCGAGCCGCCGATCGTTCCGGCGAGTTGCTGCGCGATCGCTAGTCCGAGACCCGTTCCGCCCGTATCGCGGTTTCTCGATGTTTCGATCCGGAAGAAGGGCTGCATGGCATTTTGCAGCATCTCGTCCGGGATGCCCGGCCCCCGATCGAGCACCGTGATGACCACGGTGCCTTCACCACGCCGGTCCACTTTAATCTCGGCGCTGCCGGCGAATTTGAGGGCGTTATCTATGAAGTTCGTCAGGATTCTTCGCAATGCATGTGGCTTTGTCGACGCGGTGCCGCGCACCATGCCGGCAACTGTTACGGCTTTTCCGGTATCCTGATAGTCGTAGGCAATGCTGTCGATGAAAGAGGCCAGATCGATACGGGAGGATTTCTCGCCATTACCGTGAGCGCTGCGTGCGTAAGCGATCCCATCCTGCACCAGGCGTTCGATTTCACGCAGGTCACTGACCAGCTTTTCCTTTTCCGGCGTATCGTCTGCCATATCGGCCCGCAACCGCATCCGGGTGATGGGCGTCTGCAGGTCGTGCGAAATCGCCGCAAGAATCTGGACACGCTCCTCGAGATATTGCGCGACGCGATCGCGCATGGCGTTAAACGCGCGGGCGGCGTGGGCAACTTCGCTTGGGCCGCTCTCACTCATCGCCGACCCCTTTTTCCCCGGATCCAGTGCTTCGGCTGCCGCAGCAAGTGCGCTGAGCGGTCTGGTCGTCTGTCGCACTGCAAACCAGGTGCAGAGGAGGAGAAGCGCCATCTGCGCGGCGAAGACATAAGGCAGCCATTCCGCCAGGGGCATCACGCCGCGCGGTGTCACGTCGATCGTCAGGGGCGAGCCGTCCGAAAGCGTCAGGTGTGCCTGAAGCCGCTTGCCGTCGCCGGGAATGGACTCGACCCTGACGGGAAAACGGTGTCCCGCGGCTTCCTCGATTCTCTGCGCAATTTCAGCGCCACGGCCGGACATGTCGGAAACGCCGGGAAGACCGGGGCCGAGGACAAGTTGATAATTGTTGCGGCTCAGGCGATGGATCCATTGCGCCCGCTCTTCCGCAGGCAGGCGGTCGATGATGGCGATCGATACCGCCAGATCCTGCTCCAGAGTGCCGAGCATGACCGCCTTTGCCGACATATATCGTTCGGCAAAAAGGATGCTGAACGACAGGCCGTAGGCAATGGTGAGGCCGGCAAAAAGGATGATAAAAAGTCTGGACCGCAATGAGCGCGGCCACCAGCCGGCGAGCAGGCGCGGGCCGTTCATATCCTCGGCTCCGAAATCTCCACGGGCACCGCAAAGACATAACCCTCCGCCCGTACCGTCTTGATGTAGATGGGTTCGCGCGCGTCATCCCCCAGCCGCTGGCGCACGCGGCTCACGAGAAGATCGATCGACCGGTCGAAAAGCTCGGCATCGCGTCCCTGGGTGAGATTTAACAACTGGTCCCGGTTGAGGACGCGCTGGGGATGATCTATGAAGACCCTGAGAAGCCGGTATTCAGCCCCGCTCAAGGCCACGGTCGTGCCCTCCCGGTCGAGCAGGTGACGGCCCACCGTGTCGAGGCGCCAGTCACCAAAGGTCAGGAGCTGCCCGGCCTCGCTGATCTGCAGATTGGGTGGCAGCATCCGCGTGCGGCGCAGGATGGCCTTGATCCGCGCAAGAAGCTCACGGGCAGCGAAGGGCTTCGACAGATAGTCGTCGGCGCCCATTTCGAGCCCGATAATGCGATCCATCTCGTCATCGCGGGCGGTCAGCATCAAGACCGGCGTGGCTTTGTGTTTCCCCGCTCGCAACTCACGGCATAGAACCAGCCCGTCATCGCCTGGCATCATCACGTCGAGCACGATGAGATCGACGGTATTGCCGTCGAGAAAACTTCTCATCTGCCGTCCGTCGGCCGCCACGCTCGTGCGCAGGCCGTTCTTCTTCAGGTAGCTGGAGACCAGCTCCCGGATTTCCCTGTCGTCGTCCACGACGAGAATATGGTCGATATGTTCCATTTGGATGCCTTCGTCGTCCGGACGGTTTGAGTGGCCCGCTGCCGCGTCCCCTGCTGTTACATGCAGTAAGACAACGGTTCGCGGGCTTCGGCAAGTTTAAAGCTTTGCGACGTCCAGAACAGCGTTGGCAAAAGCCTCGGGTGCTTCCTGCGGCAGGTTGTGACCGATGCCGCCGCTGATGTTGCGGTGCTGGTACTTGCCGGAAAACTTCGATGCGTAGGCGGAAGGATCCGGATGCGGCGCGCCGTTGGCGTCGCCTTCCAGCGTTATCGTCGGCACGGTGATGACGGGAAGTTTCGCAAGCTGGCGCTCGTAATTATCGTACTTGGCTTCTCCGTCGGCCAGTGCCAGCCGCCAGCGGTAATTATGGATGGTGATGGCCACATGGTCGGGATTGTCGAATGCGGGGGCCGAACGATTGAAGGTCTCGTCGCTGAATTTCCAGGTCGGAGATGCCGTCTGCCAGATCAGGCGCACGAAGTCGCGGGTGTTGGCGGCATAGCCCGCACGGCCGCGTTCCGTCGCGAAATAGAACTGATACCACCAGGAAAGTTCCGCCTTGGGCGGAAGCGGCTTCCTGTTGATCTCCTGGCTGCCGATAAGGTAGCCGCTGACCGATACGAGCCCGGTGCAACGTTCGGGCCAGAGCGCCGCCATGATATCGGCGGTGCGAGCGCCCCAGTCATAACCGGCAACGACCGCCTGCTTGACGCCGAGCGCGTCGAGAAAGGCGATCATATCGACCGCAAGCGCCGCCTGCTGTCCGTTGCGTGCGGTGTCGTCCGTGAGAAAACGGGTCGTGCCATATCCGCGCAGATAGGGGATGAGTACCCGATATCCAGCCGATGCAAGGATGGGTGCGACATCGATATAGCTGTAGATGTCATAAGGCCATCCGTGCAGCAGCAGCACGACAGGGCCGTCTGCGGGGCCGGCTTCTGCATAACCGACGCTGAGTACGCCCGCTTCAACCTGCTTCAGGCCGCCAAAGGAGCTGGCTCCGTCGCGTCCGGTTGACGGCTGAGGCGAAGGCGCTTCGCCCTTGGCATGAGCAATGCCTGCGACCCCGAATTCGACGGCGGCAACTGTCATTGCGGCAATGCCGAAGAAGCGGCGGCGCTGGAAATTGATCTCGGAATTCATTGCTGTCTCTCCTGTCCATGTTGGATGCGGGCAGGTAACGCGGTGCGTGTATCCTCGATGTGTCGCAAGGAGGACGAATGTGAATGGTTTTGTAGCAGGGGGCATTCCGGATACAGACTGATACATTCGGTCCGCCCTCCTTACGCAATCAGCCGCCCCGGTGTCTGGGGCGGCTGTGTTGGATTTCGAGGCGGGCGCGGTTTATTTCGCGGATTGCCGGGCGGCCTGTTCGATGACGTCTGCGACCTTTTCAGGCTGGGAGGCAAAGACCGCATGGCTTGCCGCAATCTCGGTCACCGCACTGCCGGCGCGCTTGGCCATGTCGCGCTCGAGATCGGGGTTGATCGAGCGGTCCTGCGTTGCGACAATCGACCAGCTTTTCTTGGTTTTCCAGGCGGGTTCGCCGGCTTTGGCGGCAAAGGCGGCAAAGGCGGCCTTGGCGGCGAAGACCTGACTTCTTGCCATGAAGGCCGCGTCCTCACGCGGCAGATCGCCGGCGAAATCTTGTCCAAAGACGGCGGGATCGAGATAAAGGAACGCGCCATCCTTCGTCGGCTTGATGCCGTTGCCAGCCGGCGGTTTCGAGCCGGCGAGGTCGAGAAGGCTCTCTCCCTTCTCCGGCTGGAAGGCGGCGACATAGACCAGCCCGGCCACATCCGGCCGGTTACCCGCTTCCGAGATCACCATCCCGCTGTAGCTGTGCCCGACAAGCAGGCTCGGCCCCTGCTGGAGATCGAGAACACGGTTGGTGGCCGCCACGTCATCGGCAAGAGAGGTGATGGGCTCCTGCACGATCGTGACGTTGAAACCACGGCTTTCAAGGATGTCTGTCGCCCTGCGCCAGGCCGAACCGTCGGCCAGCGCGCCATGGACGATGACGATATTCTTCACCTCTGCCGCCTGTGCGGCAAAAGCGATCAGTGCGGTTGCGAGGGCAAGCGCGAATTTTGGCATGAGACGATGGTGCATCATATTTCTCCTTTGGTTTTGATGGGAACGGGAGGAAAATCCGGGTCACCCGAAAGTGAAGGCATAGGCCTGCACGCCGGGGTCGAGGAAGCGGATGGTAAAGGTTCTCGCTTCGACGGCGCCGGACTGGCGGACAAGCTGGTAAAGACGGGTTGAGGTGACGACGCCATTGCCCTCGGCATCCGTGTCGGCCCCATGATCCGCACCCGGCGGATGCCCGTCGATGGTGACCTGGAAACGAACCGGTTTTCCGGCTGCATCCGGCCCAACGACCAGATGCAGGTCACGGGCGCTGAAGCGATAGGTGATGCCGCCATCAGCCGCATCAAGTGTGGCCGCCTCCGCGCCAATCGTCCAGGTGCCGGAAAGTCCCCATTCGTTGAGGGAAGGCCTCTTGACGGAGTAGTCGCGCGGCGTGTCTGCACGCATCGCCTCGTTGGATGCGAAGCTTCGAGCCTGCCGGTAGCCTATATAGGTTTCGCCCGAGCGCATGTGCCCGATATCCGCAGCGGCTTCGGCTCCTGCCGCCTCCGGGTTCACCGGTGCGCTGGCGGAGGCGCTGCTGCCGGCCTCGCGCAGCAGGTCCTGGATCGCCTCTTCGGTCTGCCGGTAATTGCCCTCGCCGAAATGGTGGTAACGGATCTGGCCCCTGGCATCGATCAGGTAATGCGCCGGCCAATAGCTGTTATCAAAGGCGCGCCAGATCCTGTAATCATTGTCGATTGCCACCGGGTAATCGATCTTGAAGCTGGCGACGGCCTGTCTGACATTGTCGATCTTCTTTTCAAAGGCGAATTCGGGGGCGTGAACGCCGATGACGACGAGGCCCTGATCCCGGTATTTGTCCGCCCAGGCACGCACATAGGGAATGGTGCGGATGCAGTTGATGCAGGAATAGGTCCAGAAGTCGACGAGAACGACCTTGCCACGCAATTGCTCACGCGTGAGCGGCGGGGAATTGAGCCACTCCACGGCGCCGTCGAGGGATGGGGCCTTGCCCTCAACCGGCAGCTCCGACCGTGCCGTGGCGGCGCTGACGCCCGCCGCCGCCACTTCTGGCGCTATGGCGGTGTGGAGCCGATCGAGCACCCGTTGTTCGAAGGATGCCGTGCTCGCATAGGAAATCTGCGACAGGAAACCCGTATCCAGCCCGAGCGCGATGACCGCGACGCCGGCAAGCACCGCCGCGCCAAGCACCTGCCGGATCCGCTCGCTGAAACCCAGAGACCGCTTCATGGCCGCAAATACCCTGCCGCCGACGAGGATGGCGACGGCAAGGGAGGTCGCAGCCCCGGCGGCATAGGCGGCAAGCAGCAGGCTGGTTTCCAGATTGGCCCCCTTCAAGGCCGCACCCGTCAGCACAAGCCCGAGGATCGGTCCGGCGCAGGGCGCCCATAAAAGGCCGGTGGCGATGCCGAGTAACAGCGAGCCCGCAACCGTTGGCATTGCCCCGGGCTTGCCGGCGGCATTGGCGAGCCGGTTGCCGAGTTCGACGACCGGACGGGTGATGATGCTGGCCGCACGCGGCGAGAGCAGCCCGACGCCGAAGACCGCAAGCAGCGCAAGAGCCGCGAGCCGGCCATATTCATTGGCGCTGATTGCCCAGCTGCCGCCCACCGCGGCCAGCGTCGCGACGGCGCAAAAGGTTGCCGCCATTCCCGCGAGCAGGGGCAGCGTGCTGCGCAGAAACGGTTGCCCCGCCCGCGCAAAAACGAAGGGGAGGATGGGCAGGATACAGGGGCTGAGAATTGTCAGCGCCCCTCCAAGATAGGCAATGACCAGAAACGTCATCATCTTTTCCTTTCAGGCAGGAGTTCGGGGCTCCGGTCGGCGAAGGCGACCCGGCGATGGCGCCAATTTCCCGGCCTCACGTATCCCTGATGTGTCGGGGCTTCGGTGAATTTGTATTCGAGTGTAAAAGCCGCCTCAGGCGCACGGCCGCAAAAGCCAAACCGCATGCCCCCGTCATTCGTCACGGCGCATAGCGCGTAAAGACGAAATCATGGTCTTTAACGTTGCCCTCGTGGCAGGAGAGACAGGTCTCATGCTGGGCGGCGTCCACCGGCTTGCCGTTGACAAACCGCCCGAAGCCCCAGCCGTGGCTGCCGGCATATTTCTTTGAGTCTTTCACCATCACCTGCACTGTGGTCGCCGCGCCCGGAACCGTGGCCGGCGGAAACTCCGTGGATTGCTGCCGCTTGTATGCAAGCTTCACCAGGATTGAGCCGTCTGGGAAGGGCAGGGTTCCGCTCTTGTAGGCGTCGACGGCGACATCGTTTGCCAGAACAGCGCGAAGCTCGTCCAGCGGCGGCGCTTCCTGCGCGGGCGCGATGAACTTCCAGTCACGATATCCTTCAGGAAGCGTCACACCATAGATGGGAGAGGCAAGTTCCGAAGGCGTGTCCGCTGAGCTCGAATAAATGGTTCCAAAACCTGCTGCCGCAACCGATAGGGCGACGGCGAAGAAAATCTGCCTCTTCATGGGAAATCCTGCCTGATCCGAAATAGATCAGGCAATGATCTGCCCTGCAGGTATCCGGCATGTTTCCTGAAACCCGCATTTATGTATCAAATCGTAGCGGTGCGCAGTGCCCCGATGGGATATCTGCATTGCGGACCCAGCGGTGGGAAATTTTGTCAAGATGGTGCATAATGGCATTGAATACGGTGTTAAGGCGGCCTACGCCAAAAGTCTGAACATATTGAAGGCTGCCAATGCCGGTATGCAGAACCGCGCCGCGGATGCGGAAACGGCCCCTCTCGCCCATCCGCAATATTACCAGTTCGATATCGATCTTCCTGCCGTGACGGAGGTCTGGCGGCACGGGTCTGTCATCGGCTCATGGCTGCTCGATCTGACGGCCGAGGCCCTGAAGCAGGACCCTGATCCAGACCAGTATGGTGGCCGGGCTTCGGACTCCGGCGAGGGGCGCTGGACACTGCAGGCGGCTGTCGAAACGGGCGTACCGGCTCCCGTGCTGGCATCGGCGCTGTTCGAGCGCTTCTCGTCATGCGGTGAGGCCGAATTTGGCGGCAAAGTGCTCTCGGCAATGCGCAATGCCTTTGGTGGTCATCTGGAAAAGGCAAAATAGGCGCGCAGGCAATGGACAAGTAACGATCGGACGGCCGGCTTCAGGCAGAAGTCGCTGCTGGACAAGATAGTGGATATAGTCCACTATTTTGTCTCCGGTGTGATATGCCGGGCAAACGCGAACAAAGTTACAAAAAACAAGGGGAACTTATGTCGCATTCAGCCACGTCGGCCGACGTGGTGCTGTCCGTTCGTCATCTCACGGTGGATTTGCCGCCGGGAATGGAGCGCAGCCACGCGGTCAAGGATATTTCGTTCGACCTTCACGCTGGGGAAATCCTTTGCATCATCGGCGAGTCGGGATCCGGCAAGTCCGTTACCGCAAGTACGATCATGGGACTTTTGTCGCCAGTCATCACAGTCAGTTCCGGCGAAATCCACTTTAGAGGAATGGACATCCTCTCGGCCAGGGAGGAAAAAATCCGGCCTTTACGCGGTCAGGCGGTCTCGATCATATTTCAGGATCCGCTTTCCGCGCTCAACCCGTTGATGACCGTCGGCGACCAGATCTCAGAGGTCCTGGAAGCCCATGGGGCCGGAACGCCGCAGAGCCGAAACGCCAAGGTTCTGGAATTGCTGGAGGAGGTGGGCCTTCCAGACCCGTCGTTGATGCGACTGCAATATCCTTTCCGTCTCTCCGGCGGACAGCGGCAGCGTGTCATGATCGCCATGGCGCTGGCGCTTGATCCGGATGTCCTGATTGCCGATGAGCCGACGACTGCGCTTGATGTTACCACGCAGGCACAGATTCTGGACCTTATCCGCAAAATCCAGAAGCGAAAAAACATGAGCGTGATGTTCATCACCCATGATTTCGGCGTGGTTGCGGAAATTGCCGACCGTGTTGTGGTGATGGAAAAGGGACATCTCGTCGAGCAGGGAAGGGCTGATCAGGTTCTGGTCAACCCGGTTCATCCCTACACGCAGCGGCTGGTTGCTGCTGTGCCGCGCATGCGCAACGCAGAGCGCCCGCTTGACGAAGACGCTCCCGTTGTTCTCGAAGTGGAAAACCTCGAAAAGGAATACCGCAGTTCCGGCTCGTTTTTCCGCAAGGCCCGGACCGTCAAGGCGGTAAACGGCGTTAGCTTCAAAGTGAGAAAAGGGCAGACACTCGGTGTTGTCGGGGAGAGCGGCTCGGGCAAGTCGTCGCTCGGGCGCGTTCTGCTGAAGTTGCTTGACTCGGATGGCGGCGCCATTCGCTTCGACGGTCGCGATATAGCTGCGATGGACGAAAGCGCGTTTCGATCCTTGCGGCCCTATATTCAGATGATCTTTCAGGATCCGTTTGCTTCGCTCAATCCGCGCCACACCATCGGCAGAATTCTGACGGTTGGTCCGCTGGCTCATGGAATGGCCTTGCACGAGGCGAGAACAAAGGCCCTTGGAATTCTAAAGCTCGTTGGTCTGGACGAGCAGGCCTATGACCGTTTTCCGCACGAGTTTTCCGGTGGTCAGCGCCAACGCATCGGCATTGCCCGCGCCCTGATGTTCGACCCGGTTGTTCTGGTGGCCGACGAAGCCGTTTCCGCGCTGGACGTGTCCATACAGGCGCAGGTCCTGCAACTTCTGGCCCATGTTCAAAGAGAAATGAAGGTGGCGATGATCTTCATTACCCATGATCTCAGGGTCGCAAGCCAGATTTGCGATGATGTGCTTGTCATGCACAAGGGAACCGTGGTGGAGCAGGGGCCGCCCACCCAAATCTTCCGATCGCCCACGCACCCCTATACGCAGAAACTGGTTGCGGCCATACCCGGCGCAGACTGGGAGCCGGCGGCGACGGCCTAGGTTATGTAACAATTCAGACGTCCGGGCGGTTTTCCCGAACGTCTATTTGTCTCGCGTGCCAATTCCAAACGCTCTGACAGCCGGATTTCTGCCTGGTCCGACGGCGCTTTAACACGTCGATATAAGGCAATGAAATATATAAATAAATTTCATATTTTTGTGGAAAAGTAGTTGCGTTCGTCCACTAATTGTCATTTCATATAGTCACAAAACTGCAATACGACATGGCCCAAACCTGCACTGTGGCGCGCCCGGAAGCGTACCCGCAACTGCTGTCCTGTGGCCATTCGATCGGAAAACTCATGCATAAGCCAACTGCGAAACCGCCCGTGTCACCGACCAATATTAATCTCGATGTTCTCGAAGACACGTTGAGCTTCTACATCCGCACGATCAATCTTGCCGTGTCGCGCGATCTCGATGACCGGCTTGAGGGACTGGATGTGGCGAAGGGAACAGGAAAAATCACGACCCTGCTGCTCGTTGATGACTATCCTGGTATCCGCCCTTCGGTGATAGCACATCTTACGATGCGTGACCGTTCGGCCATGGGCAGGATTATTGACCAGATGGTTTCACATGACCTCATCCGCCGGGAAGTGTCGCAGGAAGACAGCCGCGCGCAGGAACTTTATATCACCGAAGCAGGGGCGGCACTCGCCGTGAAAGTTCGCGAGATCGTTCCACAGCAGTCTCGTGATTTCTTCAGCTTCATTCCCGAGGACGAACAGAAACAGGTGATCGACATCCTGCGTCGGGCCTATCGGCATATCGTGGGGCTTTCATGACAAATCGATCGGAACAACGCGTTGCTCTCATCTCCGGTGCAAGCCGCGGCATAGGCGATCAAATTGGCGCAACCCTCTTGGAGGAAGGCTGGCGGGTTTCACTTGGTATGCGCGCACTCGCGCTGCCTTCCTGGGCCGCAGGTCACGAAGAAAAAGTTCATCTCTTCACTTACGATGCGAATGATGTGGTTGCTGAAAAAAGATGGACGCAAGATGCCCTTCAGCATTTCGGTCGCATCGATGCCATCGTGGCGAATGCGGGCATCATGATCCCGAAGACGGTGATCGAAGCTGACGACGACGATATCGATGCAATGTTCTCCGTGAACGTCAAGGCACCGCGGAGGCTTGTGAAGGCCGCATGGGATCCATTGTGCGAAAGCGGTCGTGGCCGAGTTATTATCCTCGCATCTCTCTCGGGCAAGCGCGTCAAGTCGGCATCGTCGGGCAGCTATTCCTTGTCCAAATTTGCCGCCGTGGCTCTCTCGCACGCCGTTCGGCAGGCGGGCTTCGACAAGGGCGTGCGCGCGACTGCCGTCTGCCCCGGATTCGTGGCAACCGACATGGCTGCGGCCCTATCCGAGCGGCCGGCCGCGCAGATGACCCAGCCCGCGGATCTCGCCCGTATCATTGCTATGCTGCTGTCCCTCCCGAACGAGGCCTCCGTTGCCGAGTTCGCCATTAATTGCCAGCTTGAGGAGTTTTTCTGACATGCCCGGTCCTTATGTCGTTCCCGTTCATGGGGATGCGGAATTACCGAAAGAAGTCGACGTCGTTGTCATAGGTGGCGGCATCATCGGCACGTCTACCGCCCTCGAACTTGTCGATCAGGGGCTGCGGGTTGCCCTGTGTGAAAAAGGCGGCATCGGGCATGAGCAATCGAGCCGGAACTGGGGGTGGGTGCGTATTTCCCGCCGCGACCCGCGCGAAGTGCCCCTGATGGCAGAGGCGCTTCGCATCTGGGCCGACCTCAATCGCCGGACCGGGCGGGAGACGGGTTTTAAACAATCCGGCATCGTCTTCACCTGCGCCAATGAACGGGAATTTGCCGAGCACGAACGCTGGAACCATAATCTTGAGGGCTACCAGATTGAGAGTCGCATGCTGAGTGCGGCGGAATTCAAGTCGAAATATCCTGGATCCAATATGAATATTGCCGGTGCGCTCTACACCGCCGGGGATTGCCGCGCGGAGCCGCAGCGGGCAGCGCCCGCGATTGCGGAAGCGGCACGCGATCGGGGCGCCGCTATCCTCACAGAATGCGCAGTGCGCGGCCTCCAGCTTTCAGGTGGAAGGGTCTCCGGCGTGGTGACGGAGCGTGGCGAAATCGCCTGCAAGGCTGTGGTAATGGCAGGAGGCGCATGGTCCAGCCTCTTCCTGGGTAATAACGGGCTCGACTTACCGCAGCTCAAGGTCATGAACTCTGTGCTGCGGACAAAGCCGCTGGAGGGCGGGCCGGAAGAGGCAATTTGGTCAAATGGTTTTGCTATCCGCAAGCGTCTGGATGGTGGATATACGATCGCAAACGGTTTTCAGAATATCGTCGACATCGTTCCGGCATCTTTCCGCTACGCGTTGAAATTCTTGCCCGCTTTGCGGCACGAGTGGCGTTCGCTCGATCTGCGTCTGACGGGCAAGTTCTACGATGAATGGCGCATACCGCGTCGCTGGAATCTCGATGAGCCGTCACCCTTCGAATATAACCGCGTGCTCGATCCGGTTCCGTCGAAAGCGATGACGGACGGCGCTCTGGCGAAGCTGAAACAGGCATTTCCGATTTTCGAAAAGGCGGAAATCTCGCAGCGCTGGGCAGGCATGATCGATGTAACGCCGGACGCCATTCCGGTCATCGACGCCGTTGACGCCATTCCGGGCTTCCATGTCGCGACCGGTTTTTCAGGCCACGGGTTTGGAATAGGGCCCGCGGCCGGAAAGTTGATGGCCGACATTGTCACCGGCCGTAACCCGATCGTTGATCGCCATGATTTTCGGTTCAGCCGCTTTAGCGATGGCTCGAAGATCAAACTCGTCAGCGGATTCTAGGATGAAGCCACGGGGCTGAGCGCAAGCCGTCATCTCAAAGCATAAGGCAGGCAACTGTCGAAGGGAGCCAAACTGCCCAAAGAGGCGGAAGAAACAATAATCGTCATGTTCAACCATCGGATCAAGGGGAACTAAAAATGTCCGACCAGAACAAGCCGCTTATCAACACCACCCGCCGCCAGGCACTCGGCCTTTTTGCACTTGGTGCATCCGGTGTTGTCCTTTCCGGACTTCCGGTCTTTTCCCGCGCCATGGCGCAGGACAAGTCTGCCAAAGGCCAGCTGACCGTCGGCTTCTCTCAGGAACCCACTGTCTTCAATCCGCATATGCCCCACATTGAAGTGGATGAAGGGATCCACTTCAGCATTTTTGACCCGCTGTTTTACGTGGACGAGAAGGGCGCCTTCGTCGCGGCGCTAGCTGCGGAGGTCCCAACAGTCGAAAACGGCGGTATTTCCGCCGATGGTCTCAATTGGAAAGTCAAGCTTCGTGACGACGTCAAGTGGCACGATGGAAAGCCGTTTACCGCCGAAGATGTCAAGTTCACACTTGAGCTTCTCGTCGATCCGAATTTCCGGTCGTGGCGCAAGACCGGACATGAATTCGTCCGTGACCTGACCGTCGTGTCCCCGACGGAAATCACCTGGAAGATGGAAAAGCCCTTTGCGCCCTATCCGTCTATCCTTGCTTCCACCTTCATGACCCCGAAACATCTTCTCGGTGCGGAAGCGGACCGCAACACAGCCGCCTATAACAACGCACCTGTCGGTACCGGAGCCTTTAAATGGAAGGAACGCGTCGCCGGCGATTACATCCTTCTTGAAGCCAACACCGACTATTTTGGTGACGGCCCGCATGTCGAGCGTCTGATTTACAAATATGTCCCTGACCTCAATGTTCTGTACACCCAGTTCAAGACAGGCGATATCGACGTTGTTGGTCTGCAGTGGATCACGCCGGACCACTATGACGAGGCCAAGGATCTTTCCGGAAAGGTTGTCAATGTCGTACCCGGTTCAACGATTGAATCGCTCTCCTTCAACATGGAGCGGCCACAATTCAAGGATCCGGCTGTCCGGGAGGCTCTCTATGCCGCAATCGACAAACAGTCGATCATAGAAGCGCTCTATTACGGTTTGCCAACTCCCACGGAGAGCTACGTCCCCCGGCAGTCATTCTATTACAATCCGGATTTGCCCAAACATGAATATTCCATCGAAAAGGCGAAGAAGCTTCTGGATGATGCGGGCTGGGTGGCCGGTGCCGATGGTATTCGCGCGAAGGACGGGGTGAAGCTTGCCTTCACCTGCTCGACAACAGCGGGCAATCACATCCGCGAACAGGTGCAGCAATACATGCAGCAATCCTTTAGGGACATCGGCGTGGAAATGACCATCTCCAACCTGCCGCCGGCTGTCATGTGGGGCGACTACTGGATGTTGTCGAAATTCGATTCCGTTATTGTTGGCCTCGATTTTCTGACCGGGCCCGACCCCGATACATCTGATTTTTTCCGTTCGACTTCGAGCCCGGCGAAAGGCGGTTCGGGCCAGAACACCTGGCAGTTTGTCAACAAGGAAGTTGATGATCTTCTCGCGAAAGGCGGCAGCCTCTTCGTGCCGGAGGAGCGCAAGGCGGTTTACCTGAAAATTCAAGAGATCATGCGCAAGGAAATGCCGCTTCTGCCGCTGTTCCAATATGCGACGGTCCGCGGCCACAAGCAGGGTATCGAGAACGTCAAGCCGAACGTCAATACGCGCATCGACACATGGAACGTTGCGACCTGGCATCTGGCGTAAAGGCGAGCCACGAAACCGGGGCTTTGCTCCGAGATATGTGGAACGCGCCGGCTTTGAAACAGCCGGTGCACTGACGGCTATTCGTGGACGGGCTTGATGCCTGTCCACGATGCGACCTGGAGTCTCACCAATGCTGACCTTTCTTTTGCACCGCATATGGCAGAGCCTTGTGCTCCTGCTGCTTGTTTCGATTATTGGATTTGCGATCCTCAATCTTGCGCCGGGCGGGCCCCTGTCGCAATTTGCTCTCACGCCGGGCATGACGCGGGAAGCTCTCGACCGCATCGCCCACCAGATGGGCCTCGATCGGCCTTTGCCGATCCAGTATCTGGATTGGGCCTGGCGATTACTGCAGGGTGATTGGGGTAAATCCTATCGCGACCAGCGCCCGGTTCTCGACATTATCTCCGGACATCTTTTCGCGACATTGCTTTTGATGATCTCATCGACGGTCGTCTCGATCCTTGTCGGTACGTGGATCGGGATCAAGGGTGCCACCAAGCGTTATACGTTGTTCGATTATACCGCGACAGTCGGCGCGATGATCGCACTGTCCATTCCAACTTTCTGGTTCGGCCTGGTTGCGATCTATGTTTTTGCGCTGCGGCTGAAATGGCTGCCTGCGGGCAACATGTACACCATCGGTGACCAGTCATTCTACGACTATGCGATCCACCTGATCATGCCGAGCCTGGTGCTAGCACTCGTCAATATCGCCGTCTGGAGCCGCTATATGCGGACCGCGACGCTTGACGTCATCAATCAGGATTTCGTCCGCACCGCGCGGGCCAAGGGGCTGTCGCCACGTCGGGTATTGATGAAACATGTCGTTGGCAACGCCCTCCTGCCGATGATCACGCTTGCCGGCCTTCAGCTCCCGACGATCCTCGGTGGTGCGCTTGTTACGGAAACCGTCTTTACCTGGCCGGGCATGGGGCGTCTCTTCCTCGATAGCCTTGGTTATCATGACTATCCGGTGGTCATGGGCCTTTTGATGTTTTCCGCAATCCTCGTGCTGCTCGGCAGCCTGCTCGCTGACCTGATGGTCGCTCTCGTCGATCCCCGTATCCGGCTCGGATAGGACTTAATCGGCGAGCACCGCAATCAACGGAAGGAAAGACCATGTCCGCTGCCACACTCCAACCCACCCGCGCCGTGCCACGCTTCCGCTGGTGGCAGAACCGTACGCTTCTCCGCTTTGCCCGCCACAAGCTGGCAGTTCTTGGCGTCATCATGATTTCGATCATGATCTTCGCCTGCGTTGTCGGCCCATATCTCTTGCCTTACGACGAGTTGTTCATTGATCTGCGCGCGCGCTTTGCGCCGCCTTTGACCGGCCATCACATATTCGGTACGGACCCCCTCGGGCGCGACATCGCGGCGCGCCTGTTCAATGCCGGCCGCATCTCGCTGCTTGTCGGTTTTTTCGCCATGGTGCTGTCGACGGTGATCGGGACAGTCATCGGAGTCGTTGCCGGTTATTACGGCGGTCGCACCGGCGCAATCCTGATGCGCTTCGTTGATGCGTTTCTTTCTTTCCCGAGCATTTTCCTGCTTCTGGCACTGGCCGCTTTCGTCAAGCCGAGCCCGTTTATGATCACGGTCATCATTGCCGTCACGAGTTGGATGGAGATCGCACGCCTGGTCGAGGCAGAGGTCCGTTCCTTGCGCGAGCGAGACTTCGTGATGGCAGCCCGCATGCTTGGTCTGCCCAATGGCTGGATCATGTTTCGGGAACTACTGCCAAATGCTGCCGGGCCCATCATTGTCGCGGCGACGTTGACGGTGGCGCGCGCCATTCTTCTTGAAGCCTACATCAGTTTTCTGGGTTACGGCATTCAGCCGCCGCTGCCAAGTTGGGGCAACATGTTGAACGGTGCCCAGCAATATCTCGACAAGGCGCCCTGGCTCGCCATCGTACCCGGTGTCGCCATCACGCTTGCCGTCACGAGTTTCAACTTCATAGGCGACGGACTTCGCGACGCGCTCGATGCCCGCAGCGATCTGAATTGAGAGTGCGGGTTGATGGCTTCTTTCTCGCCCTTTGACGTCACGCTCTGGTATGCGACGGCCGCTTCCGCCCCGGTGACGGAACCGCTCTCTGGTCTCATCCAGGCAGATATCTGCATTGTCGGTGCCGGTTATACCGGGCTGACCACCGCCCTCGAACTGGCCAGGGCAGGCGTTGACGTCGTTCTTCT
Source organism: Agrobacterium sp. 22-226-1 (assembly GCF_053522345.1). Classification (NCBI taxonomy): domain Bacteria; kingdom Pseudomonadati; phylum Pseudomonadota; class Alphaproteobacteria; order Hyphomicrobiales; family Rhizobiaceae; genus Agrobacterium; species Agrobacterium sp. 22-226-1. The sequence continues at coordinate 121,411 of NZ_JBNWCP010000002.1, read as the reverse complement.
GGAACGGCAGGAAATCGGTTTTGGTGGCTCGGGCCGCAATGCCGGACATTGCACTCCGACGTTTACCCATTACAGTCTGCCTGAGCTGCGCAAAATGCTTGGCGAACCCTGGGCGGAACGGCTCATCGAACGGCAGACGCGGGCGAATGATCGCGTTTCCCAACTGGTCCGCGATTACCAGATCGACTGCGAATGGGTGCAGCGGGGTTATGTGATGGGTGCGCCGCACGGCGGCGCAATGGAAGAAATAAGGCGCAAGGTCGAGACGTACAATCAGGTCGGCGCCAAAACCCGGCTGCTCGATCGCGATGAAATCACTGCTGTCACCGGAAGTCCACGTTTCGAGGGTGGCTGGCTACATGAAGAGGCAGGCCATCTCAATCCGCTCGGTTATGCCAGAGGGCTTGGGAGAGCAGTTCTTCAGGAGGGCGGGAGGATATTCACCGGCTCGGGGGTAACGGGGTGCGAGCGCGAGGCGAGAGGCGGCTGGAAGGTGACGACAGAGCGTGGAGAGGTTATCGCATCCAAGGTGATCTTCACCACTGGCGCCTACACTGTCGGCGGATGGCCGAAGCTCGATCAGACCTTCAAAATTCAGCGCGTTTTCGTCGCCGCGACCCAAATAATGTCAGAGGAGACACGCCGGACCGTTCTGCCACAAAACACCACGATCCATGATGGCCGGGGTGACATCTACGTCTATAAATACAACGCCGAAGGTCGCATTGTAGCATCGATGTTTCCCATGGGGCGCCGTGGGCGGGACATGATCTACACGAAACAGGTCATGAGCGAGCGACTGAAATGGTTGCATCCCCAGATCACCGAGGATATTCGCTGGGATTATGTCTGGTTTGGCGAACTGGACATGCAATTTCGCACCGTTCCACGTCTTTATAATCTTGCGCCGGGCGTCGTGGCTCTGACAGGTCTTTCGGGTCGCGGCGTGCCAACCGGTTCGATGCTGGGTTCCATCCTCTCGGAATGGGCGCTCGGCAAGCCGGAAAACGAACTGGCTCTCAAACTGGAGCCGCTGAAATCCGCACCCTTCTACATGAGTTTCGCTCCAGCCCTGACCCTGAGATATTACCGTCTGCGCGACAACATCGCGACAAGGCTCGCGGGCAGGGAGCTTCCGCCCCATGCGTGACGCGCGTCAAGCTCTAATCCAACGAAATCCTCAAACAAACCTGGCGAGGAGAATGCTCATGACAATGCCGATTTTCAATATCTCCGATGATGTAGACCTTGTCCCGGCCATGCCGGCTGAAGGACGGGACGGCGGCTCCTTCCGCCGTCAGATATGGCAAGACGACGTCGAAAACGGCACGATCGTCGCCGTCTGGAAGGCGGAGCCAGGCATCTACAACTACCCCGGCCGGGAACTTGAAGAAACCTTCGTAGTGATTGAGGGCGAGGCGATATATTCGCAGGCGGACGCCGATCCTGTGAAAATTGGTCCAGGCTCGATCGTCAGCATCGCCAAGGGTGTTCCAAGCCGTCTCGAAATCCAGTCACCGTTTCGCAAGCTGGCGACGGTTATTCCGAAACCCTAACGATATACCGTCTCTTCCAGCGACCTTTGCGCGCTGCCTGACGGTATGCGCACCGAGTGGTATTCCACAGAGCTTAACGGAGGGCTTGAAGGGCCGAGGCAAAAAGCATGTTGCATCCCGCAATGCTGTGTTCGGGTTCGACATGCTCCGCCTCGTTGTGGCTGAGACCATCCCGGCAGGGGACGAAAATCATCGCTGATGGAGCGACGCGATTCATGAAGAGGGCGTCGTGGAAAGCGCCAGACAGCATTCGTTGGGTGACAAAGCCGCGATCTTTGGCGGCGCGATCCAGCGTCGCGATAATATCTTCCTGAAAATTCGCCGGCGGCATATCGAATATCTGCGTAATCGTCGCTTCACAGTTTTGATCACCCGCGGCCCTTTGCGTGACCGCGCGAATTTTACGCTCCATGTCATCAAGGATTTCGATAGAGGGGTGTCTTATATCCACGGTGAAAACCACAGTCTGTGGAATGGCGTTAACGGCGCCCGGCTGCAGTGCCATTCGTCCAACGGTGAAGCGGGCGGACGGATCCGATGGCATGATCGCAGGGAAAAGCGATCCCAACCCATTGACTGCAGCGTGAAACGGATCTCGCCTGTACATCAGTGCTGTGGTGCCGGCGTGTGCGGTCTGGCCGGAGATGGATACTTGCAGCCAACGCGTCCCCTGTATTCCCGTGACAATCCCTATTGGTATGCCTTGTTTTTCAAGCGACGGCCCCTGCTCGATATGAACCTCGATATAGGCAAATACGGGAAAACCGAGCTCGCGCATTGACGCTTGGGGCAAACTTTTCAAGGTGTCGGCAAGCTCGGTTGCGAAATCGGCCCCGTCATCTGTTGCCGCAAGGTTCCTCCAGCTTTCAGGGATTGTCCGTGAAGCAAAAGCCATTGAACCCATGCAACCCGGCGCAAAGCGGCAGCCTTCCTCATTGGTGAAAGCGACGACTTCAACGGGGCGTTCCGTTTCGATCCCGAAATCCTCGAGAGTTTCCAGCACCTCGAATGCGCAAAGCGTTCCCAGTGCGCCATCGAACCGGCCGCCTGCCGGCTGGCTATCCAGATGGCTGCCAATCAAGAGCGGCGCAAGACTGTTGTTACGACCGTCCCGGCGAACGAAGAGATTGGCGATGGGATCCTGGAACACGGAAAAGCCCCGATCAATGGCGAGTTTCGCCAGCAGTCGTCTCGCCTCACGATCAAGTCCGGTCAGCGCCTGCCGGTTGACGCCGCCCTTTTCAGTTGCGCCGATCGCCGCAAATCGATCGAGATTTGCCAGCAGTCTTTCGCCGTTGATCGAAAGTTTTGCCATTGCTGTCTCCTTTTCAGCCATCGAGGCCGGGCTGAGCCGCTGCAACGAAAGAACGTACCCGGGACAGTTCGACCGGGTTCCACCAGACGCCGCCTTCCTTCAGCGATGACGCCACGATTACGCCATTGGTGCGTTTGAGGATTTCGATAATATTGCCTTCGTTGACCCCTGAGCCGACCAGAAGCGGCAGATGCGTGGCCGCGCCGATCTCCTCGATCTCTTCAAGAGACGCGCTGTTTCCGGTCCGCTGGCCTGTCGCTATGACGGCATCGGCGTCGAAGAAGGCGAGATCGCGCGTCAGCTCATCAATGCTGCGATCCGCCGTGATGGCGTGGGCGCCGTGCTTCACATGGCTGTCGGCAAAAACCTTGATGTGCTCTGCCCGCAGCAGCGAACGGTAACGCATCGCCTCGGCCGCACGGCCCTCCATGAAACCCTCATTGGCCACATAGGCATTGGCCCATTGATTGACGCGGATGAACTTTGCCCCGCCCGCCATGGCGATCGCGAAGGCCGGGATCGGGGCATTGGCGAGCACGTTGATGCCGACAGGCACGCCGGCGGCGCGAACGATGCGATCCGTCACCACGCTCATGAAAGCCGACGTTTCCGGCCCGATATCGTCAGGCTTGGAGAAAGGAACGTCGCCGTGGTTTTCGACGATCAGGCCATGCATGCCGCCTTCGACAAGGCGTTCTGCATCGCGCATGCAGGCATCATAGATGGTATCCATGCTCGCATCGCGATAACGCGGGGCTCCCGGAAAGGCCGGGCAATGTATCATGCCGATCAGCGCCTTGCTGCGGCCGAAAATTTCCTGAATGGCATTGGCCGCGTTGTCGGATATGGTCTGCATTTCCAGTCCCTTTCGAAAGTTTTCCATGCGTGCCTTTGTTATCGGCAATATCGCACTCGATGAAACCTATTCCATTGCCGCACTGCCGGAGGCAGGCGCTTCAATCTTCGGCGAGCAGGCCTCGCGCAGTCTCGGTGGCAAAGGCTGCAACCAGGCCATTGTTCTTTCGCGCTGCGGCGTCGAAACCACGCTCGTCGCCGCCGTCGGCAGGGACGACCGCGCCGTTGCGATCGGAAAAGCGCTCACCCGCGAGCCACTGACACCGAAGCTCATTCCCGTCGACAGTGCCACCAGCGATATCTCCATCATCCTGACGACGCCGGACGGTGAAAACTCGATCATCACTACCCGTTCGGCAGCGGCAGCGCTCGATCAAAAAGCTGCCTTGGACGCCCTTGCCGTCGCCGTCTCCGGTGACCTTCTCGTTTTGCAGGGCAATCTTTCGGAAGAAACGACCCTTGCCATTCTCGATGCGGCGAGATCGAAGGGACTAAAGACGGCTTTCAATCCGTCGCCGCTTCAGCCCTGGTTTGCAAGCGTCCTGCCGTTCATCGATATCGCCGTCCTCAACCGCCTCGAGGCCGAGGCGCTGACGGGTGAGAGAGGGTCCGATGCCGGAGCGTCCCTGCTGCGCGCCGGTGTCGGCCTCGTCATCGTCACGCTTGGCGGGCAGGGCTGCGTGCTCGTGTCCGCCGATGGCGCCATCGAGGTGCCGGCGGCGCCAGCGACGATCGTCGACACTACGGGCGCCGGCGATTGCTTCGCGGGTGTTGCGCTCGCCTCCGCCACGCTTCGCGGCGTCGCCGTGGATGCGCGTGCCCTTGAGGATGCCGCGAGGGCCGCAGCCATCACGGTTGGCCGTCGGGGCACACAGGATGCCTTTCCCAGCCGTCAAGAACTGATGACCATTTTGCAGGCGTAGCCGCTCTGGTCACGGCTTTTCCGTCAGCCAGCCGAGAATGTTCTTCCACAGCCGCCCATAGCCATCCCATTCGCAGAAGGCTGGAGAAAGCCAGTGCGGACCAATGTCGGATGTCCATGCGGCCGTGCGGCCCTTGCCGAACCGACCGGTGACGAGCAGCGGATGGGAACCCTGATCTTCCGGCAGACGGGCAACCACCTCGACATCGGCGCGGTCACGCACCTCAACCTCGTTCACCCCCAGCAGAAGTGGCCATTCGCCGGAAAGGCCCGCCACGGTCGGATGGTCGGGTTTCAGAATATCGGCCGTCGAGCCCTCAGGAATTTCCACGCGGTCGTCCCATGGAAGGCAGGTGACGGGCAACGTATCTTCCACCGGCGTGCGGCGCCAGCGGGCCTTGCCATCGATGCCCTGGAAAGAGAAGTAGCCGCCGACCATCAGCAGGCCACCGCCTTTTTCGACCCATACCTTCATCAGCTTCAACCGGTTCGGCACGGTTTTGGACTGCAGCCAGACGGCCGGTGGCAGCAGGAGCGAATTCGCACCGATATCCGAGAGGATGATGGCGTCATAGACGTCAAGCCCTGCCATCTCGAAGGGAAACTTCTCCACCGCATCGTGGGCAGTCATGTAAGTCAGCTCATATTCGCTGCCGTCTAGCGCCTTCACCAGCGGTTCGGCACCGAGGTGAAACGTCACGCTGCCAAATTGATCGAAGCCCTTGTAGTGGGTGGCGGAGCTGACCCAGCTTTCGCCGACGAGAAGAACTTTTTTTGTCATGATCTTTCCATTTCCATAGGTTCGTCAGGTCTTTCCCTGGAAGACCGAGCGCGGATTATCCCGCATGAGGGTTTGAAGAGTGGCGTCGTTGAGGCCATGCCGCTTCAGCCGCGGCAGGAAATGCCTGAGGATATAGGCGTAGCCATTGCCGCCATACCGCGTCAGCATCATTTTCAGGAAGACGTCATGAGACAGCAGAATGCGGTCGAGGTAACCGCCCTCCGCCAGCGTGACAATCGAACGGGCGGCATCCTCGTCGCTGGGGCATTGCACCTGCTGGTCGGCGTAGAAAAAATCCATACCGATCATGTCGTATTCGATGAAGGCGCGGCGATCTGCGAGTTCGCTCTGGTAGGTGATATCCGCGTGGGACGGGTTCATGTGACAAAGAACCGTATGGTTCAGATCGGCGCCTTCATCCGCGACGATGTCGAGAACCCTGTGTCCCAGCCGAAGCCATCCCGGCAAATGAACCATCAGGGGAAGGCCGGTGCGGACCTGCGCCTGCGCCGCTCCCCGCAGTGACTTTTCCTCCGTTGCCGTGAAATCCGCGGAAACACCGATTTCGCCGATCAGGCCGATGCGGATATCGGTCCCATCGACACCGTTGAGCGCCTCGTGCACGATTTCGTCGGCAATAGCTTCGACGGTCAGCCCAGCCACCTTTTCGGGGTGGGAGGACGCAAGGTAATAACCAGCGCCCATGACGATGTTGAGCCCCGTCGCCTGTGAAATCCGTCGCAGCGCCAGCGGATTTCTGCCGATACCCTGACAGGTCGGCTCCACGACAGTCTGTCCCCCCGCCCTGGCGAAATCGTTCAGTTCCGCAATCGCCAACGGCTCGTCATCGAGCGTGATATTGTGCTTGTTGACGAAGGGATCCTGACGCAGTTCGCCGAGGATTTCCATGCAGACGAAGCCTTCGGCGAGATATTGTCGCTCCGGTGTCCTTGGGGCGTGCCACCAGCATCGGCAATCGTTGAGGATGTGCTCGTGCATCAGGGTGACGCCAAGCTGGTCCGCAGCGATTGCGCCTTGCACGGTCATGATCTTTCCCGACTGGATATGCCCTTCTGACAGTTCCGTGGCCATCGCATCATCCCTTTCTCTTCGCGCCGAGGCGGAAGTTGGCGGTGAAGATGCGTGTGTTGAGCCAGATCGCGGCAAGGATGATGGCGCCCGTCACGATCTGGGTGAAGAAGGGAGAGATGTGCATGAGGATAAGACCGTTGCCTATCACGGCGATTGTCATGGTGCCCAGGACCGTACCGAGAATGGTGCCTCGGCCGCCCATCAGTGAAGTCCCGCCCAGAACCACGGCCGCAACCACCTGAAGCTCGAAACCGACGGCCGCATTCGACGATCCGGACCCCAGCCGTGCTGCAATCATGAGGCCGGCAATGGCCGAGGCCACGCCCGCAGCCAGATAGACCGACGCTAGAATCCATTTTGCGGGCATTCCCACACGGCGCGCCGCTTCCGGATTGGAGCCGACAGCAACTACGCGACGACCATATCGGGTGCTGGAAAGCACGATATAGGCGATGACGGTAACGACGACGCCGATCAGGGCGGGGACGGGCATGCCAAGGAAATCACCCCTGCCGAGGTAAAAGAAACCGGGCGCTTCCGGTATCGGCACGGAATAGCCCTGCGTGATATAGAGGGCAACGCCGCGCAGGATGGAGAGGCCTGCAAGCGTCACGATGAAGGCCGGAATGCCCTGATAGGCAATGAACCAGCCCTGCACTAGGCCAAGCCCGCCGCCGAGCACGAGCATGGCGACGACAACCAGCGGCCAGGGGTAACCGGCCGCAAGCAGGATCGCCCCGACGGCATTGATCAGGGCGACCATGGAGCCGACGGACAGATCGATACCGCCGGTGATGATGACGAATGTCATCGCGACTGAGACGATCAGGATGGGCGCGGCCTGACGGACCACGTTCAGAAGATTGCCGGCCGTCAGAAACGTATCCGTTGTTGCGGAGAAGAACACCATGCAGAGGGCAAAAAAGGCCGCGATGGAAAGCACCTGCGCATTTTCGGCGAAAAAGTCCGAAAGCGGCGAGCCTTTGGCGCGTTCAGTATAGACGGTCAATGACGTTGCCCTCCCACGATCAGCCGCACGAGATCCTCGAGGCTGGTGTCGTTGATCTGACGCTCTGCCACCTTGGTGCCTTCATACATGACGGCGATGCGGTCGCAGACCCGGAAGAGATCCTGAAGCCGGTGGGTTATGAGAATAACCGACACGCCCTTTGCCTTGACTCGATTGATGAGCGAAAGCACGGCTTCTACTTCCGCAACGGCAAGCGCCGATGTCGGCTCGTCCATGATCAGAACCTTCGGATTGAAGGAGGCCGCGCGCGCGATCGCGATTGCCTGCCTCTGGCCGCCGGAGAGTTTCTCCACCTTGGAGGTGAGGCGCGGAATGCGGATTTCCAGTGCATCCAGCATCTTGCGAGCTTCCGAAAGCATGGTCGGCCGGTCGAGAAACGGACCTTTGGTAATTTCGCGCCCGAGAAAGAGATTGCCCACGACATCGATATGATCGCACAGGCTGAGATCCTGAAAAACCATTTCGATGTTGCGGTTGCGGGCATCGGCGGGGCCTGAAAAGCGAATGGCCTCGCCTTCCATCGTGATCGTCCCGTCATCAGGGATATAGGTGCCGGATATCACCTTGGTCAGAGTTGATTTACCGGCCGCATTGTCGCCGACGAGACCGAGGCATTCGCCGGGGAAAATATCGAGATCGACGCCTCGAAGCGCCTGATGCGAGCCAAATGTCTTGCGGATATTGCGCAGGGAGATGCGCGCTTCACGATCGGGCTGCCGGGAGAGAACATCTCCCCCGGCGCCGTCGACAGCGCCTGTGTGCTGTCCGGCCGCAATCATTTGAAGACCGCGCGGTAGGGTTCGACATTGGCCTTGGTGACGATGGTGACCGGAACGGCAATGGTCTTTTCGACGGTACCGCCGTCGGAGACCGTCTTGAGCGCCTTGACCGCCGCTGCACCCATGGCGGAAGGATCCTGCTGGATGACGCCTGCGACATAACCCGCATCGATACCGGCAATCGCCTGCTTGGTAAGGTCCCAACCAAAGACCTTGATGTCTTTCTGCTTGCTCTGGCTTTCAACGGCCGCGACTGCTCCCATGAGGGCCGGCTCACCGGTGGCGTAGATGGCGGTCATGTCCGGATTGCCGGTAATGAGGTTTTCCGCTGCCGAAAGTGCGGTGTCCTGAACGTTCTGGCCATCGACAACGCCGCCGGACGTGATGCCGGGCTCGTCCTTGATGGTGTCTTCAAAGCCCTTCTGGCGGATATTCTGGATGAAGGAGTTCAGTGCGCCGACGACACCGATCTTGGCCTTGCCGGCCATGTCGGACTTCACGTAATCGAGGAAAAATTTCCCCATGTCCGCGCCCGCTTTGCCGTTATCCACGCCGATCTGCGCTTTCTGCGGTCCTTCCGGCAGGATGGCGTCAATCGCGACGACGGGAATATTGGCGGCAGCCGCCTGATTTACGGCCGGCATGATACCGTTGACATCGATGGCGACCACGGCAATGCCGTCCACCTTCTGCTGGATATAGGTCTCGATCGCGCTGTTCTGGGCGGCGGGATCGTTATTGGCATTGAAGATCACCAGCTTGACGCCGGCTTCCTTGGCCGCCTTTTCAGCACCTTCGTTCATCTGGTTAAAAAACAGCGCCTGCTGGTTGATCTGCACTAGGGCGATCGTCTTTTCAGCAGCGTTGGCAAGACCGGCAGACAAGGTCGCGCCGGCAAGAACGGTCGCAGCAAGAGCTGCAGAAAAATGTCGACGTTTAAAATTCAGCATTATCGTTCTTCCTCTGTTGGTTTCGTTGCTTTTTATTTGATCGCGGGCGGCGCAACGGATTCACGCACGACGATTTCGACGGGCAGCAATTCCTCCGACAGGAAGGAAGAATCCTGGTCCCAGTTGGTTTCAAGCAGAAGCGACAGAGCGCGCTGGCCGATCGCACTGACGGGTTGGCGAATGGCGGTGAGCGGTGGCGCAAAAAGGTGCAGTGGCCCGACATCATCAAAGCCGATCATCGAAACGTCCTGCGGAATACGCACGCCTTCGGCGCGCAGCACCTCGATAAAGCCGATGGCGATTTCGTCCGAACTCGCAAACACCGCCGTTGCGGGCCGGCCTTCATCGAGAAACCGACGGGCCGCCGCACGGCCGAATTCCACCGTGTAGGCGCCGCAATATCTCGAGATTGAAAGCTCTGCCTCACTTGCCCGCTCGGTAAGGGCAGATGTCATTCCTCGGAAACGGCGCTCCGTACTGATCATATCGTCGGGGCCGCCGATATAGAGCACCCGTCTGTGCCCGTGGTCAGCCAGATGCGCCCCCGCCAGGCGGCCGCCCTGTTCATTGTCGCAAAAGAGTTTCGGCACCGTTGCGCCTGGAACGTCCTCATCGACTACCACGACCTTACCCGTGGCGTTGATGAGTTCTGCCAATTCCTCCGTATTCGGGTGGTTGGTGATGAAAACGAGGCCGTCGACATGATTGCGGGCAAGCAGACGCAGATACGACAATTCCCGGCCCGTGCGGTTCAGCGTCGCAAAGAGAGACAGGGCGAGGCCATGCCTGTCGGCCTCCTCTTCCACGGCAGCAACCAGCGTTCCGAAAAACGGATTACCGATGTCAGGAACGACCAGACCAATCGTATCCGATCGACCTCGGCTCAGACGCCTCGCATGTGGGTTGGGCACATAGTTGAGTTCGCGAATGGCGGTTTCGATCCGCGTCTTCGTCTCTGCCGGAAGCTCAAGAGTGCCGTTCAACAGTCGCGATACCGTCGCAACGGAAACGCCTGCCGCCTGGGCAACGTCCTTCAGACTGGTCGCATGATTACGCGCCATAGAACTCCCGCTTTCTGTTCCGCTCAATCCGGGCCTTTTCGACCTCTGTCGGTTTTGTAAAGCGATTTACTAAACCGTTTTACAAAGAAGTATAAAATTTTCGAACTGTCAATGCCGTTTTTCGAAATTCGCTGGTTTGCTGTCGCGGACCTGGCGCCGCTGCGCAGGCCTCATCTGGCACGGAACCGAAAAGGTATTCCGGGCTTCGTCGCGGTCACGATAAAGATGGAAACTGCAATCAATTTGCGGATAGGGCCGCTTGTGTGCATCAAGAGAAATCTGGTCGGCCAGGTTTAGTCTGGTGAATTTCTTCGGAACCGCTGCGATTCGAAAACCGGTTGGCGCATCAAGTGGTTTAATTTTTTATTAACAGGTTATTGACTCCCGCATAAATTCATATTCTTATATACGAATATTAACTTCGACCTTCATGAAGAAAGTCGATAAAGATGGTTTTTTCATCAAGCTTATTTATATTTATGTTTTTACCGATTGCGCTCGGTGTTTATTTTTCCGTTCCATTCCGGTACAAATCGGTCGTTATACTTCTGTTTTCCTACCTGTTCTACGGATGGTGGAGAATAGATTACCTTGCCCTGCTTTTTCTCGTGACGCTCTGGAGCTATATCTTCGGAAAGCTGATCTATGTGGAGCGGACGGCGCAAGCGCGAAAAAGATTGCTGATTGTTGCGATTTCCGGGCCTCTACTTGTGCTCGGTTATTTCAAATACTGCAATTTCTTCATGGACAGCCTCGCCGATCTCTTGAATGGCGGTGACCCGTTCACATCGTGGCATGCGCGAATCCTGCTACCGATCGGCATCTCGTTTTATATTTTTCAAGCGATCTCTTACCTTATCGATATTTATAGGGAAGACGCGCCACCGGCGCAGAACTTCTTCGATTTTGCAGCATTCAAGGCTCTGTTCCCGCAATTGGTCGCCGGCCCGGTCCTGCGTTACAAGGACCTTGCCCGTCAGTTCACCTATCGCGAGCATTCGCTTGAGCTCTTTGCCGAAGGCGGCATTCGTTTTTTTGCCGGGCTCGCCAAGAAGGTACTGATTGCGGATTCCGTTGCGCCCATAGCGGATGCGATATTCGCCAAAGCCGATCCGACATTTGCCGAGGCCTGGCTTGGAACCGTCGCTTATTCGATACAGCTGTATTTCGATTTTTCGGGCTATTCCAGCATGGCTATCGGATTGGGAATGATGATGGGTTTCCGCTTTATCGAAAATTTCGACTGTCCCTATGTTTCCCGTTCAATCACGGAATTCTGGCGTCGCTGGCATCTGAGCCTGTCGGCCTGGCTGCGGGACTACCTCTATATTCCGCTGGGCGGAAACCGGTTGGGAACCGCAAGGACCTATTTCAACCTGTTCATTACCATGGTGCTGGGCGGACTTTGGCATGGCGCGAACTGGACCTTCATACTATGGGGTGTCTGGCACGGCGGGCTTCTGGCATTGGAGCGCCTGTTCGGGGTCAAGCCGTCCGATAAGCGCTCTTTCGTGGCGTTGGGTGGCACCCTGGTGCTGGTCATGCTCGGTTGGGTCATGTTCCGATCGCTTGACGTGCATAGCGCGCTCGACATGTATCGCGGAATGTCAGGCTTCAACGGATTTCATATCCAGCCGGATATCGCGTGGCAGATCAAGAACTTCGCCCTTGCTTCGCTGGCCGTTGGTGTGGCGGTGGTGTTTATTGAACCGTGGTTCAACCGGACTTTCCCGGCCGAGCGATTGATCCACATGCCGCTTGGTCCGTCGACCGCGGGCGTGGCTTTGGTGGCCACGGGCATCGTCTGCTTTTTTGGCATGGTTTCGATATTGAAGCTGACAGCCGACAATGATTCACCCTTCCTCTACTTTCAGTTCTAGGGAGTACGGCGCATGATCTCACCACGTTTGCTTTCAACCGCGTCCGTTCTCTTCTTGTTGCTGGCCGGTGCCGGAATCACGGCTAATTATGTGGTCAGTATCCCGGATGAAGACCTGAAAGTGGATGAACTTGCCGATATCTGGACCGGGAAGGTCGCCAGTCGGCTCGAAGAAGGCTACGAGCGGGAACTGCCGTTCAGCAATTTCGCCGTCGAGTTTTTTAATGCAGTTTCTCTCGGTGTTTTCGGGGAGGCCAGGAAAGGTGCAATCGTTGGCCGGAGCGGCTGGCTTTTCACGGCGGAGGAATTCGCGTGGAGCCGGACATCGGAGGCCAATCTTGCAACGTCTTTCCAGACGATTGTGGATGTTCGTTCCAGATTGGCAGAAAAAGGCGTCACTCTGGTCATCGTACCGATCCCGCCTAAAGCGCAAGTCGTGGCCGGGCAGTTGGGCGGCAACGTTTTGCCTGAAGCCAACGCAGATCTCTATGAGAGATTTATGGCTTTCCTGAACGAGAAGGGGATTGCGGTCGCAGACGTGGTCGCGACGTTCGGTTCCGCAAAGCCGGAAGAACTTTTTCTGCGATCGGATACGCATTGGACGGTCAAAGGCAGCGGTCTGGCGGCCAAGGCGGCTTGTGCTGCCATTCCCCGTCGCGATCAATTGATGAAAACTGCTTTTGACAGCGTATCCCAACACGATGTCAACCATGTCGGCGACCTCGCGAAGTTTGTCAATGCCGGCTGGATGTTGCCCGGGGCCGGTACGGGTTTCGACATCATCCAGCCGATATCGGCTGCCGCCAGGGTGGATAGCGCCGACGCGCTGTTTGCTGATGGCGCGGTTGGAGCTCAAGCGGCGGATCAGGTCGTGCTGGTCGGGACGAGCTATAGCGCGAACCCTCTCTGGTCTTTTGAAGATCAGTTGAAAACCACATGCGAGGTGGATGTTCTCAATTTCGCCAGGGAAGGAAAGGGGCCTTTTGTGCCCATGCTGGATTTTCTGGAGAAACTTCGCTCGCAAACGGCGCCAAAAGTCGTGTTGTGGGAGATCCCGGTACGTTATCTCGATGACGTCGTGTAAATATATGTCCTTTACGTGTATATATTGTAATTTAAAGTTTGCTTAAGTTAAAAAAATATATACAATGAAATTGTATAGCTTGTTATTCGTTATTTACTTCGCACTTTGATCGAAATTTTGTAAATTTATTTCATTGATGGATTGAATGATGAGACACTATCTCGAAAAGAGAGTGCTCGGTCTTCCTGATGAAGTATTGCCTGTTGATAGATTATCGACAGTGCCGGTTTCTCGGGCAGGGGAGCAATCCGCTATCGTCGATTGGAGCGAGAGCCTTCCGGCCCATTTGCTGTTTGTGCTTGGCCTCGCCAGCTTGATCGTGATTGTCCCGGAGGGCGTGCTTTTTGGCGCAAACGCGGGTCTTTTGTTCGGTCTGGGCGCACTGGCTGTGTGGCGGTATTCTTGGGGTGTCCTGCATTTCGTGCGGTCCAACATCTACCGTCGCATTGTTTTTCCAAAAATGCGCATTCGAGCGGATCGTCATCTCCAGCACAGTGCGCAAAACGGCCAGGCGCCTCATGCTTATCTCATCGTAACCAGTTTCCGCATCGACGGCGACACGACAGCCGAGGTCTATCGCGCCGCATTCCGGGCAGCGCTTGCTTCTCGCGGCGGCGCGACGGTCATCGCGTCCATCGTCGAAATGTCCGACCAGCGCCTGATCCGTTCGATGCATCGTCTTATTTGCGGAGAAAACGCCGATATCCGTCTGGTGATCGTTCGCATCAATGGCAGCGGCAAGCGGGATGCGCTGGCCTACGCGTTTCGGGCCGTCTCCAAGCTGGAACCGCGAGGCGACGACGTCGTGGCAGTTATCGATGGCGATTCCATCGTTCCTGAAAACCTCGTCGATCGGTGCGCCGGTTTCTTCGCGGATGGTCGCGTCGGTGCTTTGACCACGGATGAGACGTCGCGGGTGCGTGGAAAATCGTCATTTCACGTCTGGTATTCGTTGCGGTTTGCGCAACGCCATATTCTGATGTCTTCGAACGGGCTTTCAAGACGCGTTTTGACGCTGACCGGGCGAATGTCGATGTTTCGTGCCTCTGTCATCGCCAATTCCGATTTCATTCGGCAGGTGGAACTGGACTATATCGAGCACTGGCGTCTTGGCAGGCTGAAGTTCCTCACCGGCGACGACAAGTCCAGCTGGTACTGGTTGCTGCGTAACAATTATCACATGCTGTATGTACCCGACGTCACCGTCGCGACAGTTGAAGACCCTCCGACATCAGGCTTTTTCCAGGCCGCGGCGCAATTGATGACGCGCTGGTTCGGCAATATGCTACGGACGAACAGCCGGGCACTCGCACTTGGTCCCTGGCATATCGGTTATTTTACCTGGTGGACGATTTTCGATCAGCGCATCTCGATGTGGACGTCGCTTGCTGGTCTCGTCATGGTCATCCTGATCGGACTGTTCGACAACCCGTTCATCTTTCCGGCCTATTTCGCCTGGGTTTTGCTCACGCGCTACATCATGACGCTGATGCTGTTCAATTCCCGTCCGCGGGTTTCGATTTTCTATCCCTTTTTCATCTATTTCAATCAGGTGTTCGGCTCGATCATAAAAACCTACATTTTCTTCCACCTCGATCGCCAGAAGTGGACGCGGCAGAAAACGACACTGTCCACCAATGGCACAGGCCGAGCCGCCGCGCTGAAAAATGCCTCTTCCACTTACATGCATGTTTTATCGATTACCCTGTTTGTAACCCTCATATCGTTGCTCGTCGGTCAATTGTCGGTCCCAGGCATTGAGGCGACGACTGCGATTTTCGGTATGCGTTGACCCGCGAAGGAGCCCAAAATGAATATGAGCATCGTGAGTTTCGAAGCGGATGAGCAACGCCAGCATGCGCGCTACAAGTTGCCGCTGAAATGCGTCATCGATCAGCACAGATATTCCACGGTCGATTGGTCTTTGGGCGGGGTGGGTGTCGCAACGGGCGATGTCACCTTCGAAGAAGGACAAGTGTTTCCCTTGCAGTTGCAGATCCCTCTCGATGGTTTCGACATGATGTTGCCCGTCAAAGGGGAAGTACGTCATTCCAGCGCAGAAACCGGCCGCACGGGTTTCAAATTTGTCGGTACGTCTCCGGCCGCACAGCGCATGTTGCGTTATATCCACGATTCCTACATCAGCGGTGAGCTCGTAGAGGGTAACGACATTCTCGATTTCGCCAGGCGCGCTTCCGGCGAGGTCAAACTGCGCCCACGAAAATCGGGCGAGCCGGTACCGGGCGTCAGCAAATTCCGAAAAGCCGTGGGCATTGTCGCCACGATGGCCCTGTCGCTCGCGCTTGCGGCGTTCCTGACAAGCAGCCTTTATGAACGTCTTTGGGTCTTCGAGGCCGATAGTGCGGTGGTGACGGTCGATACGGTTCCGGTTCTTGCGCCCGCCAATGGCATCATCACCAATCTGGTGACCGGGCCGGTAAAAAGTGGTGAGCGGATTTTGACCGTTCTGACCGAGAGCGGACAGAGCACGTCGGTCGTCGCATCATGCGATTGCGCTGCCGAGCCCATAGGTCCGGCTGTCGATACGCAGATCAAGGCCGGAGCGCAGGTATTGGGACTGCGTCATGCGGATGCCAAACCGCACGTGGTCGCCATGGTAGATCGCTCACATCTGATGGCGCTCTATAAGGCGCCGCATGTCAGCGTCGACCTGCCGCAAGGCAAGGTTCTTCATGCTGTGGCGTTGGCTCAATTGCCTAAAGTCAGCGAACAGTCCGCTGCCACCAGCGACCGGGTAGCAGTCAGGATCGATCTTGGCGGAAATGACCTGTCGGCCGAAATCGGTACACCCGCGGTCGTTCGCTTCGACAACGGACCATGGTTCGGCCTGACCCAGCGGTTTGCGGATTTGACGAGCAAAATCCTGCCGAAATAGGTGGTTGCGGGAGGTTTTTCCTCCCTCTGCCAAAAGGCGGCTGGCCGGCCGCATGTTGAATGACAGTTGCAGAAAATTCATGTGCAGGGGACGTCTCGGTCTCTGAAGGGGCATCCGTTGCCTGCATTCCGGTTCTCTGCACGCCATTATCGAGCAGCTTTTACGATACAGACCTGACGAAGGAAGCATGATGACACGCGACATCATCCACCTATCAAGTTCCAATTGCCGGTGGCCGCCGAAAACGGGGAGCGCCCTGTTGTCGCTGCGCGTGGCGGCGTTGTCGATCTGCCTCGTCTTTCCAATCGGGCACTGGCCGGTTGCCTCCTCGGTTGCTTTCGCCCAGCAGGCCCCCGCAACGCCGTCATCGGCGCTCGGCAAAGCCGATGCCGCCATGTCGGACATTACCGCGAATGTCCTGAAGGCCGATGGTGCGACAGACGCCCGACAGCGCCTCGCATTTCTCGATGCGGCGCGTGCTGGCATGACACAACTGAAATCGTGGGTGGCGGCGGATTCCGCCGAGGCAAAGGCGGCATTGAGCAAGCTGGCCTCCGCTGGCGTCGACGCCGACAGTCTGGTTTCCGCCAGTATTTCCGCATTGCAGGAACAGATGAAGGGCCGTATCGCCGACCCGGAGCAAAGAACCGGGATGCGCGTGCGGATAATGGAGCTGATCGAAGCTCTTTCTCTGCCGGAATTGCAGGTCGCTGCCCTGGGAGGTTATGCGGCTCTCCTCGCCAAGGGCGACAAGCTGAATGCCATAAGCCTGATGGAGAAGGCGGCCGAGCGTGTCGACCTCATCAAGGACGAGACGGCAAAGAACGCGGCGCTGAACACCCTGGCGCAAACGGCAACGATCATCGAGCCCAAACTATCCTCTGCGCTCGCCGACAAGGCGATTTCGCGCATGTGGCCCACACGCATGCGCGGCTATGCCCGCTACGATCTGGCGTTGCGAATTCTTGCGGGCAAACAGATCGACGGTAAACCAGTCAGCGTCGCCGCCACGGACGCGATCGTGGCGCAGAGCGCTGGCGCCCTCAAGAAAGACGATCTGGAGCAGGCCTTGTTGTGGGCGCTGGCGATCAATCCGGAAGATTCCGAAGCGCGCAAGAAGGCGGTCGACAATGCGGCCGATCTGGCTCTCAGTGAGGGCAAGCTGGAATGGATGCCGGTGCTGGCCACCAGCCTTGCGGACAACAGCGATCAGGAAGATCTGATCGAGAAGCTTGTAAAGCAGCGCATCGAAGCCGGACGTGGGCTGGATGCAGCAAAGTTGGCGGACTACTTGCCGGAAAGCGCGTTGCGCGCCGAACTTGATTTCACGCTGGCAACGGTGTTCGCGAAAAACGATCTGAAGAAGATGGCGGACGCTTCCTATGCCAGTGGAAACGCCGTTCTTGCGGACTTGTCCGGCCCTGAGCGTGGAGTGGCGATGGTAGCGGCGGCCGAGAGCGCCATCAACCTTGAGCGACTGGATGACGCCTTGGCGCTGGTGCAGGAATTGCGTGCAGCGAAGGATGGCGGCAACACGATTGCCAATCTCGCCAAAAGCCTCGCGGATGCCGACAGGCTGAAAGACGCGGAGACACTGCTGCCCTTTCTCCAGGGCGGCAATGACCGCGACAAGGCTGTTGCCGGTATCGCCCGCGTGAAGGCGCGGGAAGGTGATATCGCGGCGGCCAAGAGTGCGCTCGAGACCATTGCCAATAGCCGTGACAGGGGACGCGTACAGTCCGAACTGGCGCGCACGCTCGCCAAAAAGGGCGAGACGGATGACGCGAAGTCGGTCGCCCTTTCCATTCAGGACACGGAGTTCCGGATAGAGGCGCTGCTGCGGCTGGCCTCGGTTGCCAACGACAACAAGGGCAACGGCGATTTCGACGCGCTGGTCGGCGAAGCGGTGAAAGTTGCAGCCGGTGAGGACAAAAAAGACAGCCGCGACAAGGGGTATCTGAAGATCGTCGAAGCGCTGACCGATGCACGCAAAACCGATGCAGCCAAGCAACTGGTTGATCGTATCGCCGATGAGAAGATCAAGGCGCGGGCCGCCAGCATGATTGGCAAACGTGCTGCGCTGGATGGTTTTGGCAGTGAGGCCTTGACCTATCTCGCTTCATTCGCCGGTGCTGCGGACGATGAGACGCTCAAGGCCGACGTTCTGGTCGCGGCGGCGGCAAATCCGGCGATGCTCAAATTCGCATCGGTTCAGTCGAGCACGCTGAAGGATCACATGTTACGTGTCCGCACGGCGCGCGCCATCGCGGAAGCCAGTTTCCGTTCTCTCGATGTGCGTAATCTCGGTTGGGGCAAAGGAAGCCCGGCCGATTACATGGCCATGCAACAACAGGCGCCGAAGCTTGAGGCGGCAGCAGAAGCAATACCTGCTGCCGCCTTCAGTGATGGCAGGCTGACACTTGCGCGTCAGAAAGGCAGAATGAGCCTTCCAGAGACTTACACCTATTCCGACATTTCTGTTGGTGCCGGCACGGTGCGAGGGAATGTACCCTTGCCGCAGCCCGGTCACGCTGCCGTTACGCTTGCCAATCTCAGTCCCTACAGTGACAAGTTCATGGAAGATCTGGCTGCGGGCAATACGGGGCTGTCCTTTGCGGCTGAAGCGCAAGGCATTCCTTATCCGCGCATCATCGTTATCCAGAGCGGCGTCTACACTCTTGGCAGCCTGGCAAGCGAACTGAATGCTGGCGACGGGTTTCCGTTGGTGACGCGCGAAAACGATGTCGTGACGCTGCGTGCGCCCGTTCTGGTGGCCGAGGGGGCGACGTTGATCCTGTCGGGACAGGAAGCGGCCACCTATCGTCTTTCAGCGACGGCCGGCAGTTTCATTTCCGTGGCTGGAACGCTTTATGTCCAGGATACGACCGTGACATCCTGGGATGAGGCGACCGGAACGCCACGTTATTCGGACAAGGAAAAGCGTCATGTTTTCCGGCCCTATATCATAGGCTGGAGCAATTCACGGCTGATGATCGGTGGCTCCGTACTGGATTCGCTGGGTTACGCCGCGCCCAAGTCCTTCGGTCTGGCCTTTTCCGCCGGTCCCAAGTCCGTGGCGCAGCAGATTACCGGCGCACGTGCGCCGACGGGGATCGTCGTCGACAATTTCTTCCACAATTTCGAATATGGATTCTACTCCTATGAGGCAGACGATGTAAGTCTCGTGGGGAACGAGTATCGGGACAACGTCCTCTACGCGATCGACCCGCACGATCGCTCTCATCGACTGCTGATTGCCCTTAACACCACCTATGACACCAAGGCCAAACACGGCATCATCGTATCGCGTGAGGTGAATTTCTCCTGGATCGTCGGCAATGTGTCCCACACCAATGCCGGCTCGGGCTTCATGATCGACCGCAACAGCGTCGACAATTTCGTTTATGCCAATGTCGCCTTCGACAACAAGCAGGATGGCCTGACACTCTTTGAGAGCAGCTGCAATCTTGCTGTCGGCAACCGGTTCTTCGACAACAAGCGTGCGGGCATCAAGATCCGCAACAGCTGGGATGTTGGCGTTCATGAGAATATTCTGGAAAACAACGCCCAGGATGCAATCCACGGCTATATCAGCAACTTGCGAGCATCTCCCGCTAACGCATTGCGCGATTTCGAGTTTGATCCCTATCTGCCGCTGACGACCTTTGCGGCCAGCGGTAACCGCATCCATGGAAATGGCGGCGGTATCAAGGTTGACGGGACGTCAGGTTTCAGCCTTTCCGGCAACGATTATCTCAATCAGGTCGGCCGGCTGATCGATGGTGATGGTCGGGCGATGGAAGGCCATATGTTGCGCTTCAACGAGCGCGAAAGCGTGTTGATAACCTCGACAGTGTGCCGGCCGAAACGCCCGGAAGCCTATAGCTGCCGTTTCCGCGATGCAGGTTTTTTCAATGGCGACGGTCAATCTGCAATCTTCGCGGAAAATGCACTGACCGACACCTGCACGAATGTTTCAAACTCCGTTCAGTACGAGAACTTCAATGGGACGGGAGGCCGAAGCTGATGGCAATATTTTCCGGGATTCCTGGCGGAAAAATCGCCCCGAGACGCGGTATCGTTGTAGCCTTTAGTGTCTGGTTCTGCGCCACCTCGGCCGCAACCGCAGCAACTGCCTATGACGGTCTTTTCGATGTTGCGGCCCGCAAGTTAGCAATCGCGGCCGATACCTCGGGGCGCCTTCGCAAACAATGCCTTGCGATCAAGGCCGACAGCAAATGGCTTGATCTCGAGGTCGTCGAGGGATTTCGTCCGACCGCCGGTTACGGTAGCGATCGAGCCGGTGCGCAGTTCGCCTGGGCCATCATGGTGCTTTCCAGTCGCTCGCTTGGCGGTGACGCCGCGTCGACCACGATGCTGCGTAGCCTTCTGAACACCTGGGCGGATCGTGGCGCCTTGGAAAAAACGGAGGTGGGGCACGACGCCTATTATGCGCTGAAGCGCGCACTTTTGCCGACCATCACGGCCTTTTTGATCATTCGCGACGAGCTACCGGAAGCGGAACGGTCGAAAATTCAGACATGGCTCGATCCGCTGGTTCGCCGTGTTGACCAGACATTCAACGGTGACGTCGACGTCAACAACCACCGGTATCTGGCCGATAGTGTGTTGATGACATGGGGCGGGATCGTCGGGGATGACGGTCTTTATGAAAAAGGCAGATCGCGCTTTCTCTCCATTCTCGATGAGGCGCGCGCTAATGGCGGCCTGCCGCTTGAAACGCGTCGGGGTGCGCGGTCGCTCTGGTATATGCGGCAGTCGCTGACCAGCATGGTGGTGATGGCAGAGGTTGCCCGCGGCCACGGCGAAAACCTCTATGTGAAGACGTCCGGCGACGCCAGCCCCGTCAAACGGTCGATCTGGACGATTTTCGGTTATTGGCTGAACGGCATCAACGATCCGGTTCTCGTCAATGCCTATGCGGCCGAGAATTACATCCCCGGCCCAAGCCGTGATTATCTTCACCAGGATACGGGTTTTCTCGATAACCGTGGCAATGGCCGTCACTATCTCGCATTCCTCGAAGCTTTGGCCGCTGTTCCGACCGAGAATATCTCCATGCAGCGCGCGATTGCGCTGCTGCAAAAGGATGCGGCGACCGAACGGCCCTTGATCGATGAATTTGTCGGCGGCAACGCCACTTGTTTCTGGGGGAAGTGATGATGAAGCGTCACCTTTTCACCCTCGCTCTTGCTGCTGGGTCCGCGGTTTTGAACGGCTTGCCAGTGTCTGCCGCTGATGCGCAGGTGCCGGGCAGGCTTATAGAAGCCGCGATCGCGCTTTCGCAGCGGAGCGACGGTCAGGGCATGCTGGATTATGCAAGGTTGCTGCGGGCGGGCGTGCCGGTCGATGCGCAAAATCCGTTGCTCGTGCCCGACTTCGGCAAGGCACGGACGGTTCTCGATGCGGCGTTGACGATCCCCGGCCCACACCAGTCTGAAGCCAAATTGACGCTGGCGAAGATGCTGCTTGCGGGAGAGGGCGGTTCGTTTGATATCAATCGGGCCTTGTCTCTGCTGGAAGAGGCTGGCCGGGCAGGGATCGCAGAGGCGGCCTATATTGCCGGGCGGGCGATGGTGGAGCGACAGCTGGGTGCTGCCGATGCGAAGGCCCGGCTGCAACTGGCTCTGAGGCTCGGTTATGGCGCGGCCGCTTTCGAATTGGCCGCTCTGGCTGGAACGCCTGAGACCGAAGCACAGTCGATGACCCGCTTCGGCATCGGGCTGCTTCAGCGGCGTGCGGCGTCCGGCGATGAGCGCGCGGCTTATGACCTTGCGACCTACTACCGGGAAAATGCGAATTCCGATGAGGCGTTGCAAGCGGCCCTCGTATGGTATCGCAAAGCCAGCGAGCTTGGGCATAAGCGATCGATCTTCTGGATTGCGCGCCTGCAGATGGATTCTGCAACCGGCCTGTTCAATCCCGCCGAGGCGGCAGATTATCTCAACCGGGCGGCCGAAGCCGGCGATATCGAAGCGGCGCAGGAACTGGTCAAGGACTTCACCGAGAGCGGCGACATCAATGTCGATCAAGCGACCTTCGATAAATGGATGCGGCGCCTTGCCGGCATCAAAGATGCCAAGGCCGTCCTCTATTTCTCCGTTCAGCTGCAGAACACGTTGGAAAACCGCAAGAAGCTTTCCGATGATCTGTTCGCCCAGGTCATGAATGGCGAGGCGCGCGATGTGGATGCGCTTCTGCGGATTGGCACGATGTTCCGTGACGGGGATGGCGTTATCGCCGATGCGCGAAGAGCCGTGGATATCTATGGGTTGACGCTGGCGCGCCAGTCCAAGGATGGCACCGCCCTTTTAGCGCAATTGCTTCTCGAAAAGCCTGAGTTGCGAACGAAAGAAAGTCTGACAGCGGCACGCAACGGGCTTGTCGTCACCGCCGCCGCCGGCAGCATCAACGCAATCGTGCTGAGGGGCGATTTCAGTCTTCATGGGATCGGCCAGATGACCGATATCGATGATGCGATGGCGTGGTATTCGAAAGCGCTTGCTGTGCGACCTTCGGTTCGGGTGCTGAACAGGCTGGCAGATGCCGCTCTCCTTTCTTCAGACCCGAAGCGCAGAATTTTCGCCATCGGGTGGCTGGAGAAGGCCGATACCCTGGGCAGCGATGCGGCTATGCTGAAGCTCGGCAAGCTTTACGCGGAAGGGCAGGTCGTTCCGCTCGATGTCGGCAAGGCGACGGAGTATCTGGAAAGATCGGCCGCAAGGGGCAGGACCGATGGTCTGATCGAACTTGCAAATCTGCACATGCGCGTCGGCGGTCCGGATGCGTTTGAAAAGGCGCATGCGATTTTCCAGAGGGCGGTCGACAGGGGCGATGTCGAGGCATCGGTCGAGATGGCGCGTTTTCTAAGAGCGAATGGCCGTCCGGAGGAAGCCGTTCCGCTTCTGGAAACGGCGGCGCGCGCCGGGAGCTTCTCCGCCGCGATCGATCTCTTCGATATCCTGTCGCTGGAAGGCGGAGAGAGCGGCAAGACAAGAGAGTTTCTGGAACTTGCCGCCAACCTTCCCGATCTCTCGTCTGCCGATCGTTTCCTGCTTGCCGGCACCCTTCTGAAATCAACAGATCCGCTGTTGAGCCTGCGGGGCGCTAACCTTGCCAGGGAGATGGCAGGTGCGGGATATCCGGGTGCGGCCGCCATGCTGGCTTCAACCTACCTCGAAGGAGGGAAAAGCGAACGGAATTTTGAAGAGGCGCAGCGTGTTCTCGAAGAAGGGATCGCCAATGGCGACGTGGAAGCGACGATCATGATGGCCGATCTCCTTCTGGATGGCGTTCATACACCCGTCGATCCGTCCAGGGCCTTGTCCTATTACGATCGAGCACTTGCCGTGCAGCCGAAAAACCCGTCGCTCAACCTCAAGCTTGCCCGCATGTATGCCGATGGTGTTGGCGTCGACATCGACAAGAAACGCGCCGCCGACTATCTGCGCACCGCAAGCGACGCTGGCAGCCGTTCGGCGCAGCGCGAGCTCGGTCTCGCCTATCTCTGGGGTGCAGGAGTGCCGCAGAACAGGGATCTTGCAAAGGAGAATTTGCAGGCGGCGGCCGATGCCGGTTTTGATCGCGCGTGGCACGATCTCGCGGCCCTGGAAAGTTCCGGTTTCGCCGCGCCTGTCGATCCGGAAGCGGCTTTTGTTTTCAACTACAAGGGTGCAAAGCGCGGCGACGCCGCAGCGATGATTGATGTCGGGTTGTCCCTGCTCTCCGGCTTCGGTGTTCCGCATGATGGCGAGGCCGGGATTGGCTGGTTGGAGAAAGCCGCGGCGACACGCACGGAAGAAGGTCCGCTCGCCATGTATCGGCTCTATGAGGCGTACAGGTCGGGTCAAGGCGTCGAACGGAACGTGGAAAAGGCGAATGAATGGCTGGCCCGAGCCGCCGCCGCCAACAATCCCTCCGCCATGTTTCAGACGGCGCTCGTCCTTCGCACAGACAGTTCGCAGGCTCTCCAGGCAGAGGGGCTCCTCTGGCTGAGGCGCGCACAGGTGCTCAAGCACAATCAGGCCAACAAGATTCTCATGAAAATGGCGGCTGATTCCCATTTCGAGATACCCAGGATGGAGGTGGTCGATGAAAACGAAGAGCCTTGAGGTTCACCATCTGAGCGGTACAGGTGAGGTGAGCCGGTTTGCCCTCAGCTTCATGAGTGCCTTGTTCGTTTTCGCCGCAACGCCAGCCCTTGCAGGCAAGGACTGCCCTGATATCGGCAACAAAAAAACGGAATTCAATCTGGCCGAAGGGCTCGATGGGGTGTTTTTCCGCACCAATACGGATTTTGAGGAGTTCTTCGTCAGAACGTCGGAAACGATGGCCTCCCTGCGCGCCATTTCCGATGCGTTGCGGGTCAAGGGAACGGAACTTGTTTTCCTGCCGCTGCCGTCCCGCGGCATCGTGCAACGTGCGAAACTCGACGATAGCGACGAGATACAGGCGCGCTACAACGCCCCCGTCGCGGAACAGGAGTTCCGTCACTATGTCGCGCAGTTGCAAAAGAACGGCATCACGACGGTCGATGTTCTCAAGGCGATTGACGATCATCAGGCAAGGGGCAATTTCTTCTTTGCTCGAGATCATCACTGGACATCATCCGGCGCGCATCTGGTTGCTTCCGCGACGGCGGAAACGATAAAGAAGCTCGCTGGATATCCATCCCTGTCGACGTACAATTTCGAGACCAAGGCCGTCGGAAGTCTCGACTACATCGCGCCGATGGGTCACGAAATTCAGGCATTGTGCGGCAGTGCGGTGGAGCCCGAGAAAGAAACTCTCTGGCAGACAACGCGATCGGCGGATGATGCCAGCGATCTTCTGGGAAATGCGACGGAAACCTCACCGCCGGTTGCTCTTGTCGGCTCCTCTTTCAGTGCAACGCCTGAATTCAACTTTGCGGGATTTCTCGCGCAGGAAACCGGTCTCGACATTACGAACTATGCGGAAAACGGCGCGCAGTTCATTTCATCTCTGGCGACTCTCGTGTTTTCCAAAGGCTTTCACGAAAAACCGGCCCCGCTGATCGTCTGGGAGGCGCCATCCTATTACGCAGTGGACCAGACGATGTTTCAGGCATCGCGCCAACTGCTGGCGGCAGTCTATGGCTCCTGCGAGGGTAAAGGCAGTATCGCGAACTCTCAGCCGAAGAAAATTGACGGCGAGACGGTGTTGCTTGCCGCCGCAGACCTCAAGGGGGAGCCATATGGCGACGCCTATCTGGAGTTCGCCGCCTCCCAGGCTGGGCTGAACCAGATGACTGTCACCGTGCGGTATCGCGATGGCGATGAGGATACGCTGACGCTGGGCGGCTTTCCCCGTTTCGTCGATGATGGCACGTTTTACCTGATGTTGAACGACGAGTTTCCGACGCCGATTACGGGCGTGTCCGTCAACGGAAACTTCGGCGACACCACGGTTACCGCTCGTCTGTGCCGCGTTCCCGATCAATTCATCAAGAAGCAGGGCTGAAGCAGATGTTTTCGGACGAGATTGCCTTCAAAATAAATCGACGCCGGTTCGTTCGCCTGGTAACCGCTTTTGCGGGTGTGATGGCGGCAAACCAGTCCGTTTTTGCGGCTGGTGACGATGCCGGCATCTATGATGCGGATGTTCCGAAAGACTGGAGCTTCATCCGCATTGCCGCGACCGATCCGTCGGCCGTTGCAACAGCGACTATTGGCGAAAAACCGTTCAAGATATCTGCAGGCGGGATTTCCGACTATGTCGCCAGAGCGCCCGGAGACTACACCCTGCTGGTCAAAGGTCAGTCCACGCCGCTTTCGGTGGGGCAGGGCCAATATCTGACGGTTCTCGCGGGCGCGAACACAAAAGAGCCGGTCGTTGTTGCGGATGTATTTACCTCCGACCCGGCGAAATGTGCGCTTGCGCTCTACAACCTCACGACAATGCCGGTTTCACTGACGGCGCTCGCCAAACGCTCGCCCGTCATCAAGGCCGTCGCGCCGATGAGCGGCGTCTCTATCGAGGTCAATGCGGTTGCAATCGATCTGAACGTCGAGATTTCAGGGGCGATTGCCAGGACTTTCGAAAAAACGACGCTGAAACGCCGTTCGGTGACATCCATCTTCGTTCTTGGCAGCGGGCCGAACGATATCGTTCTCACATCCGTTTCGGCGAAAGCCTGAGAGGGAGCAGAAAGATGAGAGGGGTCAGGTACATGACAACATTCAAGAGCGTGGCGCCCTTCCTCTTCGGTCGGCGGGAAAAGACCGGGTTTGGCGCCAGCCTGTTGTTTGTCGCGCTGGTGTTTGCGGTGCAGCCGGTGCAGGCGCAGACGACCTTGCCGTTGCAGGACGGCCTGATGCCCAGTCCTGATTTCGACTACGCGCCGATCTGCAAGGTCAGGGAACAACAGCGCAATCTTTCCTTCGACTGGAGGAAGTGGGACGGCGGGCCGGTTTCCGGCAATCTGGACGATATGCTGCTGGATGCGCAGGCTTATATCGGCGGAACCGGCAATGCCCCGCGTGACAGGGTGCTTGCGCGCCGCATGCTCGAATATCTGAAAAGCGCCAATTATGAACTGGCTGGCCGCGCCTCGCACACCTTGGGTCGCCTGATGTTCGACGCGACGTCGGGATCGCCGGATCTTGGCCGGGGTCTTGCACTTCAGGATGAGGCGATAGCGCGTGGCTTCATGGAAGGCGCGACCTTCCTGGGGCGCCTTTATGCCACCGGCGAAGTCGTGCCGCAGGACAAGTTGAAAGGCGAAAAATACCTGAAGATGGGTGCGCAAAACGGTGATCCGGATGCGGCTCTGTTGCTGGCGCGTCTATATCGCAACAATCCGGATCTGGCGCCGTCGGAGAATGCGCCTCAGCTTCTTTTCAATCAGGCGATCGACAGACTCAGCCATTCGCTCGGCGCGGGGGAGTGCGACGTTCTCAACCTGTTCTCCGGCATCTATGCCAATGAAGAATTCGGCCTTTACAATCCCCAGCTTTCCGCCAGGTGGCTAATGGCTGCCGCAAAGGCCGGAAATTTCGTTGCGATCGAACGTCTGTCACAGCGTTACGTGATCGGCGACGGCGTTCCGGTGGATCGCAACAAGGCGGTGGAACTGCTGGAAACCGCTACTGCGAAAGGACACCCGGGTAGCCGCATTTCGCTTGCGCGCCTGTTGCTGGCAAATCTCGATCTCAAGGACGCACTTCCAAAGGCGACACTGGTGCTTAAACAGGAGGCGCAGCGCGGAAACGTGCGCGCTTTGGAACTTCTGGCGCAGATCTCCCATGGAGATTTTGGCGGCAAACCCGACTATCCCGCCATGGTGGGCTATCTCGAACAGGCCGCGCGCAATCCTGTCGTTGATACGGATATTCTGAAGCAGCTGGGCAGTGCTTATGCCAGTGGCACGGGAACGGCGCGCAACACGGAAAAGGCCGTGGAATATCTGACGCGTGCGGTTGCTCTGGGGTCCGATACGGCCGCTCTTGAACTTTACCAGCTGATGGTCGACAGCACGCACAATATTTCAAAAAGCGTCAACCCGGTCGCGATCTTGCGGCGCGCCGCCAATAACGGCTTGAGCGAAGCGATGGCCACACTGGCAGACGCCTATAGCTGCGGTATCGGTGTCGAACGCAACGTGGAAATAGGGCGGCGCTGGCAGGAACGAGCCGCTGCCGCCGGTAACCGCCCCAGCCTGATCGCCGTCGGCAGAGAGGCGCTGGCCGAGCAATCCGGTGACGATGGAAAGCTGATGTATTTCCGCAATATTCGTCGGGCGGCGGCACTTGGGGATCGGCGGGCGATGGTTCTCCTGTCGCTGGCCTATCGTGACGGCATCGGCACGGATGTTGATACCCGTGAGGCTGGCCAATGGTACGAAAAGGCCTTGGCGGCCGGTCAGGAACGCGGCCAGGCGCTGGTTCTGCTGGCGCGATTGCAGCTTTCATCGGAAAATGCCGACAAGGCGAACGTGAAGGCGGCCGTCGAACTTCTCAGAGATGGATTGTCGAGCGGTGACACCTCGGTGCGCTATGATCTTGCCAAGCTTTATCTGAAGGGGGCGGCAGGTTTCACACCTCAACCCGAGGAAGGCATCAAGCTTCTTGTCGAAGCTGCACGTCTGGGACACACGGCTTCGATGATCCAGCTTGCCGATCTCGGCGTGGACACAAAGACCGGTGGCGGCAGGGCAGCGGATCTGTGGTTGAGGCAGGCCGTTGATGACGGCGATATCCGCGCGATGCTGAAAACAGCCGACCGTGCGGGCGACCAGAGATCGCGCCGCGCCATGTTCGACCTGGCCCTGAAGCAACCGCTCTGCAGCGCCAAAGACGAGGTTGCGCTGGCCGATGCCATATCGCGGGATGCCGATTACGCCACACAGACCCGCAGCCTGGTCGACCGTGCGATTGCTTCCGAAACGGACGACGCCAGCACGCTCTATCACCTCGCAAACCTGCTCAACGACGACAAACGCGGCGTTGCCAACCCCGAACTGGCGCTTGCGACGATGGTCAAGGCCGCGGAGGCGGGCAAGGTCGAAGCCATGCGCGAAGCCGGTCGCATGTACCTCCTGCCGCTTCACGCCGATCCGCGGCAAGCGACGCGCTGGTTGCTTGCTGCCGTTCGCGCCGGAGACGACGGAGCTTTGAAGACGCTCGTCGAGCAGCTGGTGGGCGACGAGGCGCCGAAGGCGTCGACAAATCCGTCAATGGTCGCGGAAGCCTTGCCGGCACTTGAAGATGCCGCGAAAGCAGGGTCCGGCAATGCCATTCAGGCTTTGGCGCGCGTTCTTTCAACATTGGCGAAAGAGGATGCGGCCTATGCGCAGAAGGCGAGGGTCTGGATGATCAAAGCTGCCGAAAGCGGCGACGGCGCTGCCATGGTGACGGTCGCCGACGCTTTTGCGACCGGCACCAGTGGTTTCCCACTTTCGGCCACGGACAGCACGGGCTGGCTCGCGCGGGCGGCGATTTCCGGTTACCGCCAGGCTTTCGAACCCTACGCCATTGCACTGCAGATTGGTTACGGCGTCCCCTCCGATCCGGAGGAAGCGGAACGGTGGCTGGGTAAAGCCGCAACCATCACTCAATAGCAAAACCTCCGTCGCGATTTACGGATGATGGAGAAAGGACCGTTCGATGAAACTTTTAGTCATTTTCACCCTGGTTACGGTTTTGCCGATTGCGACGATCGCGGCTCATGCTGCCGGTAAGAGCACTGTGCCTGTTCCGAAGGCGCGGGCGACGGTTGCCGAAAGCCCGCAGGCTCTGCCGGTAGCGCGCCCGCCTTCGCTGGAAGTGGCAAAAAAGCTTCCTCTCGCCAGGCAGCTGGAAATCGCAGCGGCTGCCCTGAACGAATCCCGCCGTGACCTTCGCAATCCTGACCTCGGTTTTTCCCTTCTGATATCGGCGGCCCCAAGGAACCGTGAGGCGGTGCGCCTGCTCGCCAAAGGCATCGTCAACAACGACTATTCTTTTGGCGCCAATGCCCGCAAGGTGATGAACCTCCTGGCGAAGGAGGCCATGCGCGGGTCTTCCAGCTGCGTCATCGCCTGGGCGCGCATGCAACAGCTCGGCATTGATGTTTCCAAAAACGATGCCCTTGCTTACAAATGGTACAGGTGGGCAGCGCTGGTGGGCAATCTCCGCGGCATTGAGGAGACGTCGCTTGCCTTGCTGGAAGGGCGCGGCGTCACCCGGGATGTGAATGAAGCGATTGCCTTGCTGGACAAGTTGCAGCCGGTGCGGCGCGGCGCCCGTTATGTCGAAACCGCGTCCCTGCTGATGCAAAGCGCCGACGCGGAGGCAACGGCACGCGCCGAGAAGCTCCTGCTTGCGGCGATCGATCTCTCGCCCGAGCGAAGCCTTTCCGCCGCCACGAAACTTTCCGACGACCGGTTCAGCGCGGCGGCACGGGAAAAGGCGCAGGCAATCATCGCCGCAGCGCCGAAGGGCGGTCCTATTTCTGAGGACGGCAAGATCGCCCGCGCTCTGTGGAACAGCAATGACCCGGCCGAAATCCGCAAGGGCGTGGACATGTTTGCCGAGGCTGCCAAGGCGGGCGATGAAAAAGCCGTGCCTTTCCTTGCCAAGGCGTTGAACCGTTCGGGCGTGCCGGCGACCATGCATGAGCGAATTTTGCAGATTCTCGAACCCTATGCCGACCGGGGGGACATGGAGGCCATTCGTGCCGTCTCCGAAGCCTATTTCGTGGGGCGTGGCACGAGCCGGTCGTTTGAAAAGGCAGCCGCCTATCGAAAACTGGCTGCAACGCAGGGGGACAGCGAGGCGCAATACCTGCTCGGCCTGATGTATGCGCAGGCGACCGGCGTCGTCAAGGATATCGGACAGGCCAAATATTGGCTGACCCAATCGGCCGATGGTGGCTACCTTCTGGCGCGATCCGCGCTCATCTCGCTGGACGGCATGGCGAGGTAGATGATGATGGTGTTGCCGGTGTCATCCCTGCTGGAGGTCGCGTTTAAGCGCATCCAGCCTCAGATGGGCAGGGTAGCTGTCTTCACGCGGCGGCTTGGTTTGCTGTTTCATGGTCGCGGCTTCGAACAGCGTGGCGTCATCGACACCGTTCAACGCAGCTTTGGCCAGTCGCTCGAGAGAGCCGGAACAAATGTTATCGAGTGGTTGACCGATCTTGCGGAACGTGACGAAAGTGCCGGCCAGCGGACGAAAAGCGTAGAGATGGTAGTTGCGCGCAAGCGCTCCCCTCTGCATTTCAAGCGGCAAGGTGCCGTCTTCGGTGACCTGGCACACGCCGATCCGATAAGACCGGCGAGCCCAGTCGATCTTGTTCTGGTCTCCCGTCAGGCTGCCGACTGTGGCAAGGGCAAGTGCTGCCCAATAGCGATGGTTGTTGCGGGCGCTTCTCGGGCCGGCCTCGACGTCGAAAAACACCATGGTGTCGTCTGCCATGATGCTCAGCCAATCCATTATGGGTTGTCTGTCGAGATCGCCTGCACCACCCCAGGCGGCGATGAGACCGGATATTTCTGCAAGAACGCGAGCGCGGGTCAGTTTGGCGTCGGGTGTGATCGCGTCGATCAGGGCGTTGGACGTGGCCCATTGGTGAAGAACACGCATGGCGCATTCAGCTCCAAAGCGCGTCTCAATGTTTTCCAGCTCGAGAATAGAACGCCAGATCGGTTTGAAAACGGCGATATGGGAGGCCTCCTGCCGTTCGCCCTCGGTTGCGTCTCGGAAAAGATATTTCGAGCTTGTGGCAATTTTTCGCGGCGGGGTTTCGATTTTGGAAGCCGCCACGCCGCAACTCACGTCCGTTTCCTTCTTGCCGTTCGCAATCGTCGCGCTGTCGGATCTTTCCAGTTTCACCTGAACGGTCGGCGGGTGTGCAGGCGACGTGGTCGGTTTGAGGATTTCATGTGCGGCTTCATTCGAGCCTGAATCGCTGCCCACGCCCAGCATAGGCAAGCTGAACAGAAAGGAGGCAGAAAAGGTAATCAACGCAAAACGCAACATGGTTCACTTCCCGACAAGGAGAGCGGCCATTGAAGCAGATTGAAGGAAACGCCCGGTTAATGAGGCGGATTGATTGATGCGCGTAAGAAACGTGCCGGTAAATATTTGCGAATATTATAGAATTTCGTAATTATTCGGTATTTTTCGTTAAAAATTTGTTGACTATATAGTATATTCATATTTAATGTTTTTGTAATTAATAGCGAAGCTGGCAAGGTCGCATCATTCGTTTTTTGCCATCGGTTTTGTGTTCATATATGTTTATTTGAAATTTCGCCAGCATGGCTGTTTTCGATGATGTTCGAATTTTATGCTGTAATATGAATATGTTGTCATGTTTTGTGAGGCTTGTTGCCGCTTGATTTTTTTCGCTCGGCGAAAGAATTTCGCATAAAATATAAGTTTCGTTTTGCCAACGGGTTCTGTTGAACCTGATCCAGCATTGCTTTTTGATCGCTCCATCCTGCTCGATCCGGTGGTGCGTGTAAATGAATTTGCAGAATTTTCCCGTGGTTGTTCAAGTATTTTCTTAGTTGCTTTCAGGGGTTAACATGACCAAAATTGATATTAACGTCAGTGCAATGGGGCTTAGGGTCAGTGTTTTCGGGGCAGGCTATGTCGGCTGCGTATCGGCCGCCTGTCTAAGCAACGACGGTTTCCGCGTCGTGGCGGTCGATACGGATAGCTTCAAGGTTTCCTGCCTTGCCCGTGGCGAAGCGCCGATCATTGAACCTGACCTCGCCGAGTTTCTGGAGAAAGCCAACCTCAACGGCATGTTGACCGCAACAACCTCGGCGGCAGAGGCGGTCGAGATGACCAATGTGTCGCTTTGCTGCGTGGGTACTCCCAGCCTTCTCGACGGTACACTCAATACGGACTACGTACGTCAGGTCTCTTTGGAGATCGGCAGGGCCTTGCGCAACAAAAGTGAATTCCACGTTGTCGTCATGCGCTCCACTATCCTCCCCGGAACGATGGAGGAGGTTGTCATACCGGCGCTCGAGGAGGCGTCCGGTAAAATCGCCGGAGTGGATTTCGGTGTCGCCTATTATCCCGAATTCCTGCGCGAGAGCACGGCGATTGCGGATTATTACAGGCCTGGCGCCATCGTGTTTGGTCAGTATGGCAATGATACGCGCTCTATCGACGTTCTTAAGGCCATGGTCGCCCATATTAGCGTCGTTCCCCATGTTATTCCGTTGCGGAGCGCCGAGATTGTCAAATACGTCAACAACTGCTGGCATGCGGTAAAGATCAGCTTCGCCAACGAGATTGGCAATCTCTGCAAGGCCAAGGACATAGACAGCCATGTGGTCATGGATGTCGTGTGCGCGGATACCCGCCTGAATATTTCCAAGGCCTATATGAAACCGGGGTTTGCCTATGGCGGCTCGTGCCTTCCCAAGGATTTACGGGCCCTGTCGGGTTTCGGACGGCGAATGAACGTTGCAACACCGATGCTTGACGCCGCAAAGGCGGCAAACCTGGTGCAGATCGATCGCGCGAAACAGCTCATCTCCGATGCGCGCAAGGATCGCATCGGCTTCATCGGCATCACATTCAAGACCGACACCGACGACATGCGCGAAAGCCCGATGCTGAGCCTTGTCGAAAATTTTATCGGCAACGGCAAAGAAGTGTCGATCTTTGACCCAAACGTTGTGAGGGATGAGAGCGAAGGCCGTACCTATCTGCGCCATATTGCGCCTCGTGTCCGGGCGTCGATCACTGATGTCATCGAAAACGCTGATATTCTGGTGGTCGGCCACAAATATGCGGGTCTGACCGGGGCGATCGAAGCGGCTGGCAGACCACTCGTGGTGGTGGATCTTGCGCGTGTCGAGGTGCCAAACCGTAGCGGTAACGTCGTCTATCACGGGCTTTGTTGGTGAGGCGGCCACAGCGCCGATTTTTTATGAAAATATATTTTATGGTTCTGTGAGGGTTTCCTATGCGTCAGGATTTGTCCGCTGTTGCAGGCGAGAACACCCGGATCGTTCCCGCCATCATGATCGGTGGGTCCGGAACCCGGCTTTGGCCTCTGTCCCGCTCGAACAAACCGAAGCAGTTTCTTACGCTGGGCGGCGACGGGCATGACAGTTTTTTCCAGCAGGCGCTGCGCCGTTTTGCCGTACCCGGATATAGTCTGCCGTGGCTGATGTGTGCACGCGACACATTGGTTCATGCGGAAGAGCAGGTCGCCAGCGGCGGATTTTCCGTCGACGGACTTATTGTCGAACCATCAATGCAGGGAACGGCCGCGGCGATTGCCGCGCTGACTGTCACCATCTCGCGGATCGATGCGGCGGGAAGCAACGCCGTTCTTCTCGTCGCCCCTTCGGATCATATCATTGCAGAACCCGAAATCTTCAACCGGATTGTCGCGGACGCTCTGCCGATCGCACGTTTTGCCGACCGTATCGTGACCTTCGGTATCCAGCCTGAGCATCCTGAAACCGGCTTTGGTTACATCCGCCCGGGCGACGCAATCGAAATAGACGGGGAAGTCAGGGGATACGCCATCGGCGCCGGCGATTTTCTGGAAAAACCGTCCCTTGAAAATGCCAGGCGTTATGTGGAAGAGGGTTTTTGCTGGAACGCCGGCATATTCATGTTCCGGGCCGGTGTGATGCTGGAAGAGCTGGCGCGTCATGCGCCGGAAACACTACAGGCGGCCGAAGAGGCGTTTGAAAATGCCGCCATCGACATGTTCGATGACATACACGCGGTCATGCTGGAAGCTTCGGCGTTTGGGGCTTCGCCACCAGATGTTCCAATCGACACGGCGATCATGGAGCGCACGTCACGCGGTGCCGTGGTGCGGTGCGAAGGCATCGGCTGGTCCGACATCGGGTCTCTTTCGGCCCTGCATGAGATCGCCCGCAACAAGGATTCCGACGGCAACTCCCTTTCCGGGCCGGTGCTGTCAATCGGCTCCAGCAACACCCTCGCTTATGCACGCGGTGGCAGAAAGGTCGTCCTTATCGGGCTGGAGGACATGATCGTAATCGATGACGAAGATGCCGTCCTCGTGACGACGATGTCGATGGCGCAGAGGGTCAAGGATGCCGTCAATCTTATCAAGCTGAACAAGATGCCGGAATCGCGCGCCACGCGAGAACAACTATATGGCTGGGGAAAGGTCCGGCTGCTGAGCGATGAGGGCGAACTG
This sequence comes from Agrobacterium sp. 22-226-1, assembly GCF_053522345.1. Classification (NCBI taxonomy): domain Bacteria; kingdom Pseudomonadati; phylum Pseudomonadota; class Alphaproteobacteria; order Hyphomicrobiales; family Rhizobiaceae; genus Agrobacterium; species Agrobacterium sp. 22-226-1. Next base: position 86,539 of record NZ_JBNWCP010000002.1, on the reverse strand, counting down.
TCGGTATTCACGGTGACGTTGCGCAGCAACGCGACGATCGCGCTGCGCATTCCCGATGGCTATTGGGAGAACTGGGCCGTATCGGCCGGCAAGATCGACATCATCCTCAGTGGTTTCGTTCGCCATCTGGTGCCGATGGCCAGCCTTTCGCTGACAGAAGGCGAGATTTTGTCTCTTTATAACGGCACGGCCAGGGAAACCACCATCGTCGTCACCCGGCAGCGCAGTTCCGGACGGAATTTGGCCATCGCGCCGCAGAGTTTTACCGCAGACACGGTTCTCGACCTCATTCCCGTCGAGGCAGACGTGTCAGCGTTCGATCTCAATATGGTGCCGGAAAGCACCCTCCATGACGAGCCCCATGCCGCCAATTGACGAGGCTTTGCGGCACGCGGGGTAACGCAGATTTTTTGCAATAACAGCAGCAGGCGAATGAGTATGCCGAAAGACGGCGCGTTTGATTGTAAAACGGGTGGGGGACACGCCCGCGCCTCGCTCCTGCATCAGGCTTTTGGCCGGTGCAGGAGCGGGTTGGCAGTCGTTGCCGTTGTGAGCGGTTTCATCAATCTGCTGTATCTGACGAGCCCGTTTTTCATGTTGCAGGTCTATGACCGCATCATCCCAAGCGGCAGCATCGGGTCGCTGATTGCACTGTGTCTGCTGGCGGGCATGCTGTTCGTCTGTCAGGGTGCTTTTGAAATCGTCAGAAGTCGCATGTTGTCGCGTCTCGCCGCCTTGTTCGAAGTCACTCTCGATCGTGTCCTTTTTCGGCGATCGTTGCTGCTGTGCGGCAAACAGGCAATCGTTCCGACAAGTGACGATCTGGATATGGTGCGCGGTTTTCTCTCCGGGCCGGGGCCATCGGCACTTTTCGATCTTCCCTGGCTGCCCGTCTATCTGGCAATCTGTTTTCTGCTTCATCCCGTCATCGGTTTCGTGGCGCTGGCAGGCGTCCTGTTGCTGATGGTTTTGACCGCACTCGCGCATGTCAGTCTGCGGCAGTCTCAACGCGATCTCGCGGTGCTGACAGCAAACCGCAGAGGCTTTTCCGATTCCGTCAGATTGAATTTCGGGGCGCTGACGGCCATGGGCATGACTGGCGATGTGGCGGAAAGGTGGGCTGCCCACAATGCGGCATTCCGGCTGTTCGGCATCAGCAATGCCGATGTGGCCAATACTTACGCGACACTAACGAAAATTCTCCGGCTTGCCCTGCAATCTGCCGTTCTGGCGGTTGGGGCCATTCTTGTGATAAGGGGCGATGCGTCCGGCGGTATCATCCTGGCGTCCTCGATCTTGACGTCGCGGGCGCTTGCGCCGGTTGAGGCGGCTATTGTGCACTGGACAGGTTTTGCCGCAGCAAGACATAGCTGGCTCCGCCTCGAGGCTATCGTTGCGGCAGAGAAGGAGCGGGAAACCCGGTCGGAGTTGCCGCTGCCATCCCGCACCATTACGGTGGAAGCCATGGCGGGAGGTCCACCGGAAGCCGAAAAACCCCTCGTATCGGAGATCGTGTTTTCGCTGGAGGCGGGAACGGTTCTCGGGGTGATCGGACATAGCGGATCAGGCAAGACGGTGCTTGCCCGCTTGCTTCTCGGTATCTGGCCCGTCAGTTCCGGGACGTTGCGTTTCGACGGGGCGACGATGGACCAATGGGACGTTGACCGGCTTGGCAGCCATATGGGTTATCTTCCGCAGGAGGTGGGGCTGTTTGGAGGAACCGTTGCCCAGAACATCGCCCGATTTCGTAAGAACATTCTCTCGACAGAGGTCATTGACGCAGCGAAAACGGCAGGCGTGCACGATCTGATTTTGCAGCTGCCGGATGGCTACGACACCCTGATCGATCCGCAGTTTCCTATACTTTCAGCCGGTCAGCGGCAGCGTATCGCGCTGGCACGTGCGCTTTTCGGCCAGCCGTTCCTTGTCGTTCTCGATGAGCCGAACGCCAATCTCGACGCTGAGGGGGAAGAGGCTTTGTCTCGCGCCATCGACGGCATCAAGATGCGCGCAGGCATTGCCGTCGTCATTACCCACAGACCCGGCATTCTTGCACAAGCGGACAAGATTCTGGTGATGAAAGAAGGCAAAATGGCAGCCTTCGGCCCGCGTGAGGCGATCATGGGGCAGGTCCTTCGCAAACCGGTTACGCGCTCGGCAAAGATATTGAAGGTTGTCGGGGCAACCGGAAAGCTGGAGGTATCGCGATGAGCGATGAGCTTTCCATCGCCTTCTGGCGCCGTTCCCTGCGGCGACACACCGCCGTTGTTATCGGGCTGGGTCTTGCCCTTTTCGGTGGTGTCGGCGGCTGGGCGGCAACGACGAAGCTGGCAGGGGCCGTCAGCGGCCAGGGCTTCATCGTCATTGAGAACGACGTCAAAAAAATACAGCATCTCAGCGGCGGCACAGTGTCCGAACTCCTGGTGCATGAGGGCAGTGAGGTTGCGGCGGGGGATGTCTTGCTGCGTCTTAGCCGAACGACTGTCGAGGCCAATCTGGCAATTATTGAAAATGCGCTGGTGCAGTCTCTGGTACGCGCTGCGCGCCTGAGAGCGGAGCTTGCCGGCACAAGAACTGTCGAAGCGGATTTTCTCGAGCAGAAGCAGCTCACCAGGCCTGCCTATCGCCAGCTCGTTGCATTGGAGCAAAACCTTCTTGAAACGCGAGGAGACGGTATTGAAGGCATGAAGCGCCAGCTCGCCGAACGCAAGGGCCAGCTTGCAGACGAGATCGAGGGTGAAAACGTCCAGATCGAGGCCGTGAACGCGTCGATTGCGGCGGTCGATGAGGAGTTTGCCTCTGTCGACGGATTGTACCGGCAACAGCTTGTCACGCTGCAGCGCCTGACGTCGCTCAAACAGCGCCGCGCCGAGTTGCAGGGCAACCTTGGTGAACGACTGGCGTCGAGAGCCCAGGCCGAGGGGCGCATCAGCGAGGTGGAGCTGCAAATACTTCAGCTCGATGAAAACCGCCGCGGGGAAAATGCCAAGGAACTGGCGGAAACCGAAGCGAAGATCACCGAAATGGAAGCGCGACGTGTCGACGTGAGAGAGCAGTTTGGCCGATTGGATATCCGTTCTCCTGTCAGTGGTCGCATTTTCGAACTGCAGCTTCACACTGTCGGGGGCATCGTTCAACCAGGAGAGACGTTGATGCTGGTCGCGCCACGTGGCGCTGGCCTGATCGTGGAGGCGAAAATTTCGCCGCGCAATATCGATCAGGTGACGCTGGGTCAAAAGGCGCAGTTGCACTTTAGCGCTTTCGACCGCACGACGACACCAATGGTGAAGGGTGAGGTTGTGTCCGTTTCGCCGGATGTGCTGACCGACCAAGGAACGGGACAGCCGTTTTACGCGGTGCGGATCAGGCCTGACACAGAGAGCCTGGAAGGGTTGGGAAACCTGAAACTCTATCCGGGAATGCCAACGGATGTGTTGATGCCGGCGGCGGAGCGGCGCGTGATCTCCTATCTCGTCAAACCGCTGACGGATCAACTCAATCATGTTTTCAGGGAGGACTGAGCCGGGACAAGAGAAATCATTTCCGCCCGGCATCAGACAAGGCAATCAGTTAGCGAAAAGGTGTTTGCCCGGAGGGGACCATGGCAGCTATCCAGTTTATTGCGTTTATGGGGCAATCCAACGCCGACAACATGTTCAACCTCTATGGGGACGATGATTCCGGCGCTTCGGTTCTTGCGGCCGAGCTTTCGTCCTATCTCGGCATTGCCGGCGGTGTTTCGGCGTCCACGCTGAAAACAACGATCCAGGGCACGGGAACATCATCGAAATTTACGACCGCCGACAATGTGGTGGTTCAGGATTTTGCCAAGGGGGCGAGCGGCGTCGATGGCAATGCGGCCGATGCGCCGGGCGCAGATCTTCTTTGGTGGTATCCCGACACGAACACGCCCGGAGCACTGGCACTGGCTGCGATCCAGGGCATCAATGCCACGGTTGCCGCCCTTGAGGCGCAAGGCTACACGGTCGAACTGAAAATTGTCTGGGCGCAGGGCGAGGCGGATGCCAAGCGCATCATGGACGGTACGAGCGACGTTGAGACCTATAAGGAAGCGACGGTCGAGGTGCTGGACTATATTCGCGCCCAGACCGATCCAGCCGCGCCGGTTTTCATACAGGAGGTTGCCGATACGGCCTATACGGGTTCTGATGCCCGCTGGAACGGAGGGCAGGATATCGTTCGCGAGGCGCAACGCGAAATCGCGGCCAGTCGCGACGACATCTATATCGGTTCGATCACCGAAGATCTGCCGCTGAAGGATCAGGTCCATACGGACAACGAATCCTACGAAGTGGTTGGAGGCCGGCTTGCCAATTACATCGCCTATACGGAAGGGCTGACCGGCACAATTTCAGGGCCGCGTCCTTCGCCGGACCCGGATGAGGTGATGGAGCCCGGCGACACCGCTCCTGTTGCCGTTGCCGACAGCCACATTACCGTGACCGAGAACCGGACGACGGTCAGCAGCACGTTTAATCTGCTTGCCAATGACAGCGATGTGGATGGTGATGTCCTGCGGGTGACGCAGGCAACCCATGGTTCTAAGGCTTCCGCCATTCAGGCAGCGGAAACCGCCGTTGCCGGCAAATACGGCACGTTTTATATCAGTCCGAGTGGCAGCTATTACTACAAGGTGGACCCAACCCTCGCCGCCACCAACGCCATCGCGGCCGGGCAGACCGCCGAGGACAATCTCACCTATCGAATTTCCGACGGGCGCGGTGGAACAGCCAGCGCGGTCGTCACGGTGACGATCACCGGTCTGAATGATGCGCCGACGGCGGTTGCCGATACCGCCTCGATCGTCAAAACCGTTTCGGGCAACGGCAGTCTTCTGACCAACGATCTCGATCCGGATACCGGCGACGTGCTTTCCGTGCTTTCCGGCAGCGCCGCCGGCGGGGCGATGCAGAGCGTGACGGCCGGCGGAACCACCATTGTCGGCAGTTACGGATCCCTGATCCTGAAAAGCGATGGAAGCTGGGTCTATCAACCGAACCAGAGCAATGCTGCCGTTGCAGCGCTTTCCGGCTCCGCATCGTTATCGGAAGTCTTCAACTACACCGTCCGCGACAGCGCAGGTCTTCAGTCCCCGGCATCGCTGACAGTTTCAATTCGCGCCTCCTCCATAGGTGGTGAGCCCCAACCGACGATCAGCGGAACGGCAGGAGCTGATACGCTGCGCGGCACGGCAGGCGCAGACGTGATTGCCGGCCTGGGTGGTAACGATACGATCAAAGGGCTTATCGGAGACGACATCCTCTTTGGTGGCGACGGTAACGACTATCTGGAAGGTAACGAGGGCAACGACCGGCTTGACGGTGGTGCGGGTGTCGATACGCTGAAAGGTGGTGCGGGTGCGGATACCTTCGTTATCAGCAGCATGAGCGAGATAGGCGATATCGTTTCCGATTTTCGATCCGATGACTTCCTCGATCTCTCCGGCATTCTGGCAATGCCGACCGGAACCACGGGGGCGAGCGCATTTGCGGCGGGCTATATCCGCCTTTCACAGTCGGGCGCGGATACCCTCGTCGAGGTGGACGTGGATGGTGCCGCCGGAACCGGCGCCTTCGCAACGGTTGCGACGCTCAGCGGGATTACCACGTCGAGCGTGAAGGCGGCGCAATTCGTCGTCACGCCGCCGGTTTCGTCTGGGCCTGCCAATACCGCGCCGTCCGCGACAGGCGAGGTCAGATCCGTTTCGGAAGACGGCCCGGGCAACACGGTTTCCGGCAACCTGCTCGCCAACGATCAGGATAGCGACGGCGACACCCTGTCCGTCGCCTCGATCGTGATCAAGGGCGTGACCTATTCGCTGGGCGCGTCGCAAACCATTCAGACCAGTTACGGTGCGCTGACGATTGCCGCCAATGGTGACTATAACTTTACGCCATCTGCGACCAATCCGGTCGTCAACGCGCTCTATTTCGACAATCTCGTCGAGAGTTTCGAATATACCGTTTCGGATGGTCGCGGCGGAACCGCCAAGGCGAGCCTCTCGATCACGATTGCAGGCAGCAACGACGCGCCGGCGGCGGTCAGCGACACCGGCATCGTGTCGGTCAACGCCAGCGCGACAGGCAACGTCGTCGCCAATGACACGGATCCCGATGCCGGCGATTTCATGGCGGTGACCCGCGTGGTGCATGGCTCGTCGAGTGTTGCCGTCACCGGAAACGATACACAATTGGCGGGTACTTACGGCCTGCTGGTCATCGATTCCGACGGCACGTACAGTTACGTTCCGAATGTTTCCAACCCGGCGGTTTCCGGCCTTTCGGGCGGCTCGACGCTGACAGAGACCTTCAGCTACACCATTCGCGACGAGACCGGTCTGCAATCGACGGCCAGTCTGGTGTTCACCATCAAGGAAGCGAACCACGCACCGGTCGCCGCTGACGATGCAGCGACAGCGACGGCAGGCGCGACCAATGCGACAGGAACCGTTCTCGGCAATGATAGCGACGTCGATACCGGTGACGCATTGACGGTCCTGTCTGCCAGCGGCACCGGCGCAGCAGTCAACATCACGGGCGCGGGAAGCACAATTGCCGGCAGCTTCGGAACGCTTCTTCTGAAAGCGGACGGGAGCTGGAGTTACGACATAAACGAGACCAATCCTTCAGTTGCAGGCCTGTCGGAAACCTCCAGCCTCACGGACATCTTTCGCTACACAATCCGGGACAGCCAAGGTGCGATGGCGACGGCGACGCTGTCCCTGACGGTCAAGGGCGCGCCGGCCAGCGGCGGTCCGGGATATGGAACCCCAACCATCGTCGGGACAGAAGCGGGCGAAACGATATCCGGCCTGGCCGGCAATGATATCATCGAGGGCAGGGGCGGCAACGATGTCATCAAGGGCAGGCTCGGCGATGACATTCTCGTTGGCGGTTCCGGCAACGACACGATGGAGGGCAATGAGGGCAACGACATACTTTATGGTGGAACCGGCAATGACCAAATGAAGGGCGGAGCGGGTGCTGATACGTTCTGGTTCGGCAGCGGTCACGGCGCCGATATCGTGCATCAGTTGCGCGCCGACGACACTCTGGTATTCACCAGCGATCTTTTCGTGTCCAAGGCCGCTTTGCTCGCGGCCGTAACGGTGGTTTCGGCAAATGAACTGTTGGTCGCGACGCCGGATGGCGGTTCTATCCAGTTCCTCGACACCACACTGAGCGATTTGCAAAAAAGCGGCTTCGCGATCGCAGACGGCTTGTTCGTCTAAGCTGTCGCCGATAGCGTTATTATTCCTGTTTGCTGGGCCGAGAAGGCCAAGTCCGGTACGTCGTATTCGCTTCCCAATACATTGGGACCCATTTGATGCCGCGCGTTTTCCGCCTGCGGCACATCCTAACGTCGCGCTTCCAGCACCATGTTGAAAGGCCCCGTAAAGGCCCGTCTGACATGGGTAAAGCCACCCGAGCTGATGACTTCAGAAAGCTTGGCTTCCCCGGCTTGTGCTCCCAATGCTTCACCCACCTCCTGATCAAGTGATGTTGGCACGCAGATCATAGTTGACGCATTGTAGTAGAGGCGGCCGACAGGATTCATGTTGTCAGCCGGGCGGTCGCCCGCAATCGGCTCGACGATCATCCAGGTGCCGTCCTGTTTGAGAATACGGGACATATGCCCGGCACACCCGCGGGGATCACCCATATCGTGCACACAGTCGTAACTGGTGATCAGATCGAAATCCGTATCCTGGATGTCCTTGGCCGTCGCTGCGACAAACTTCACCCGGTCGTCCACTCCATGGCTTCGGGCATGTTTGTTCGCCTCTTCTATGGATGGCTCGTGGAAGTCATAGCCGATGAAGCTGGCGTTGCGATATGCCTCGGCCATGAGAATTGTCGAGAAGCCGACGCCACAGCCGACATCCGCCACCTTGGCCCCCTTCATCAATTTGTCCTCCACGCCCGGAAGGGCAGGCAACCACGATTGCACGATATTGTTCACATATCCCGGCCGAAAGAACGCGCCCGTTGCGCAGAAAAGGCAACCTGCGGTGTCTCCCCATCGCACCCCGCCGCCAGTTCGGAAACTGTGCTCAACCTTCGGCTCTCCCTCGATCATAGCAGCCACCAGATCGAAAGCGCCTTCCAGATAGACGGGACTGTCCTTGTTGACGAATACCATCGCCTGCTCGGGTGAGAGGCTGAACATCCCGGAACCGCTGTCGTAGTCGATGTACCCGTTCGCTGCCTGTGCCAGCGCCCACTCCCTCACGTATCGCTCCGACAGGCCGCCAGAAGCTGCTGCCAGGCTTGAAGAGGTTGCCGGTCCAACGCGATCCAGCGTATCGAACAGGCCCAGTCGCAAGCCGATCCTGACGGTTGGAACGCTGAAGGCGCCTCCAAGGTCACCCAGCATTTTACCAATGAAAGAATGTAGTTTTGTTTCATCGAGCTGTGTCATCGCATTCCCCCCAAATCGCTTCGTTGGCGGGCAAAGGCTGGCCGCAAATTGATTGCGTCAGTGAATGCTCGTAGACCACGTAACATAGCCGAAGGCCCCGAAATTGTCACGCGAACGACCTATCGCCCATTTTGGTAGTCCACTGCTGTCCAGAGTCACCCAAACGGGCGATGATCGATGGTTTGGAGCATTGTCGTCGACCCGACTTGGATTGGGAAGCATCACGGGATCGGGCGCAGTAGTCGGTTTCGCGTGAGTATGCACCCGACCGGCGACATATCGCACCGCCTGGCGAGGCCACATGGCCTGATGCGAAACGCAAAATGCGGCCGAACGCTCGGCCGCATTTTGATTTTGCAGAAGGATCAGCCCTTGATGAAGGCCAGAAGATCGGCGTTCAGCACATCGGCATTCACGGTCAACATGCCGTGCGAGAAGCCGGGATAGGTCTTCAGCGTGCCGTTTTTCAACAGCTTCACCGATTTCAGGGCGGAGTCGGCAATCGGCACGATCTGGTCGTCTTCACCATGCAACACCAGCGTCGGTACGCCGATATTCTTCAGGTCTTCGGTCTGGTCGGTTTCCGAGAAGGCCTTGATGCCATCGTAATGGGCCTTTGCGCCGCCCATCATGCCCTGACGCCACCAGTTCTGGATAACGCCTTCATGAACGGTCGCACCATCGCGGTTGAAGCCGTAGAACGGACCGGCCGGGACATCGCGGAAGAACTGCGCACGGTTTGCGGCAAGGGCTGAGCGGAAGCCGTCGAAAACCTCCATCGGCAGACCTTCGGGATTGGCTTCGGTCTTGACCATGATCGGCGGCACGGCGGAAACGAGAACCGCCTTGGCGACACGGCCGGCGGGTTCGCCATGTTTTGCGACATAACGGGCGACTTCGCCACCGCCGGTGGAATGGCCGATATGAACGGCGTTCTTCAGATCCAGCGCTTCGACGACGGCAAAGGCGTCGGCGGCGTAATGATCCATGTCATGACCGTCGGCGACCTGGGCGGAACGGCCGTGGCCACGGCGGTCATGGGCGACGACGCGAAAACCCTTGGAAACGAAGAACAGCATCTGCGCATCCCAGTCATCGGACGACAGCGGCCAGCCATGGTGGAAAACGATCGGCTGGGCATCCTTCGGGCCCCAGTCCTTGTAGAAAATCTCAGTGCCGTCTCTGGTTGTTACGAAACCCATGTCAATTTCTCCTTGTGCTGAATGGTTACTGGAAGGGGTCTGCGAGAAGGCGATCGTCGGAATGCTCACGCTGGCAAGCGCGATGCTACCGATCAGTACGCTGCGTCTCGACACGAAAAACCGATCTGCGTCAGATGTCATACATATCTCCTGTCGAGCTTTGTCTTCGAATGCCCTTGGTTGACTTGAGGAACTTAGCGCCATCCGCTATCACAGGCACGTGGCGCAAATGACTTTATCAGAGGCAAAAGTGACAAATCTTGAACCGGCTGACTTTATCGAGGTCGGATTACTGATCTATCCGGATTGTCAGCTGGCTGCGGTCTACGGACTGACGGACTTGTTCCGTGTCGCCGGCGACTGGGCAACGGATTTACAGGAACCAACAAGCCTTCGAAAAATCCGCGTCAGTCACTGGACGGTTGAGGATGGCGCGGTTTCTTGCACCTGGGATTCGGAAACCAGAGCATCGCATTCGTTGAGCTACATCATCGCGCCACCGAGCATCGTCATGCCGGAGAAGATGCAAAGCATGCGGCCTGCGTCAAAATGGCTTTCATCCCAGCATGCGCTTGGTGTCACCGTCTGCTCGATCTGCGCCGGCGCGTTCGTTCTCGCCGAAACGGGGCTCATCGATGGACGGCGTGCCACGACCCACTGGGCCTTTGCCGAGAGACTTGCCGAGCGGTTTCCCAAAATAGACGTTTCGCCCGATAACATGATCATTGACGATGGAGACGTGATCACCGCCGGAGGCATTCTGGCTTGGGCCGATCTCGGCCTGCTTCTCGTTGAAAAGCTTCTAGGGCAGACCGTAATGCTGGAGACGGCGCGTTTTCTGGTCGTGGATCCGCCTCGGCGCAGTCAGAGCCAATACAAGACATTCATCCCGCGATTTGATCACGGCGACAAAGAAGTGCGACAAATCCAGCATCAATTCCACGCAGCGCCAGAGCTGCAAAAATCGATCGGTGAACTGGCAGACAGCGTCCATCTTTCAGAAAGGACGCTCCAGCGTCGCTTCTTGCGTGCGACAGGATTGAAACTGACGGAATATCTTCAAAACGTGCGCATCATGAAAGCGCGGCAATTGCTCGAGACGACGAATGGCTCGGTCGAGAGCATCGCCTGGGCGGTCGGCTATGCGGATCCGGCAGCATTCCGGAAGATATTTGGCAGGTTAACGGGAGCGACGCCGAACGTTTATCGTGGCGATGTGCGACTTTGATTAAGCTTGTGGGCGACAAACTTCCTGTTGCGGACCGAGGTCGCCGTCCCGTTGATGCCGAAATCTACCGTTTCGACGTCAGCCCATCTTCAGCAATGTGCCTGTGCGGGCAAGTCTCATCTGAACGGCGCAAACGGGTCATGTGGAGGTAGCCTTTGCCTTCTTCTGACGAAGCGTTTCTCCGAACTTAATCCGATAGGCACGCGCAAGCGTGGAGGGCGAGGAAAACCCTGTGCGAAAAGCAATTTCATAAAGCGACAGATTGGTTTCCACCGCGAGTGCGCGGGCATGAGAAAGTCTGATCTGGCTGTAGTATTGGCCCGCGGACATACCAAGATATTGGTGAAACAGGCGATCCATACTGCGCTCTGAAACCGCAACACGGTCGGCAATGATTGGCAATTTGAGCGGCTGTTCGGCGGTTTCACGCATAACGATGATGGCACGCTGTAAGGCTGTGGGGAGGCCATGATCGCTCATCCGGCCGGCGAACCCTCGCGCCAGCCCCCTTTCACCAGGTTTTTGAACACCGCCGAACATGTTGGCGACATCAAACCGCAGCGCCTCGCCCGCGTGTTTGCCGATGAGGTCGAGTGACCAGCTCAGAACACTCTGTGCATCTCCGCAAGTGACGATGTTTCCGTCTACGACATAGGGTCCGTCCGTGACACGGACCTCGGGAAAATTCTCCGAAAATTCCTTCTTCTCCATCCAGTGGATCGTCGCCTTGCGTCCTCCCAGAAGACCCACGCGCGCAAGCAGCCACGCACCGGTGTCAAGCCCGCCCACCACCGGCAATCCGCGGGCTTTTCTGCGCACAGCAGCCGCTGAATCGTGATCAAGGTGATTTCGCACACCGTAGCCTGCAACAAGCACCAGTGCGTCGGTCGCTCCGATGCGGGACAGGGGTAGGTCAGCGCCAATCACCGCACGTGACGAGCTGGCGATGGGACCACCGTTCAAAGAGCATAATTGCCATGAAAACAGCTGACGCCCCGAAAGATCGCGGGCTGCCCGCAGAGGCTCAATGGCGCTGGCGAGCACCATGTTGGAAAAGCCCTCGAAAAGCACGAACGTCAGGTGAAACGGCGATTTTGGCGACATTTGCATAATTTAGCGCAAATCATGCACATTGCGACTGGAAATTTGCTGTCACACTCCCTTGGAATTTACCTCGTTTCCGGAGTTTTTCATGAACCGCGATGTCTTCATCACATGCGCTGTCACCGGTTCCGGTCAGAGCCATACGAAGTCAAGTCTCGTACCGATCACGCCAGCACAAATTGCCGATGCCTGCATCGAGGCTGCCAAGGCCGGCGCCGCCATCGCCCACGTCCATGTTCGCGACCCAAGTACCGGGACGCCCTCTCGCGATCCGGCTCTTTACCGGGAAGTTGTCGAGCGTGTCCGCGCTTCGGATACGGATGTCGTGCTCAACCTGACGGCGGGGATGGGTGGAGATATCGTTCTCGGATCGGCGGAAGCGCCGTTGCCGCTCGCGCCACAATCCGATCTGGTTGGCGCAACCGAGCGTCTGATCCATGTGGAAGAATTGCTGCCGGAAATCTGCACGCTTGACTGCGGAACGATGAATTTCGCGGAAGCAGACTATGTGATGACAAACACCCCCGGCACGTTGCGTGCCATGGCCCGGCGCATTCAGGCAGCTGGCGTGCGTCCGGAAATCGAGGTCTTCGATACAGGGCATCTCTGGCTTGCCAGGACACTCGTCGATGAGGGGCTCATCGACGATCCCGTGATGATCCAGCTTTGCATGGGGATCCCCTACGGCGCGCCAGCCGATATCAACAGCCTCATGGCGATGGTCAACAACATCCCGCAAGGATGGACCTATTCGATGTTCTCGATTGGCCGCATGCAGCTGCCATATGTTGCACAGGCGGCGCTCGCGGGCGGTCATGTCCGTGTCGGGCTGGAAGATAATATCTGGCTGGAAAAGGGTGTGCTCGCGCGCAACGGCGATCTGGTCGAACGCGCGGCCACCATTTTAACAGGCATGGGTTGCCGGATTCTTACCCCACAGGAGGTTCGCGACAAGCTCAAACTGCTTCGGCGCTAATCAGCATCTCATCAAACTATAATAAAGAGAGGAACTGTTGAAATGAGCAAAGCACTATTCGACGTAACCCGACGCGGCCTCTTGGCTGGCGCAGCTGGCCTTGCGGCTGCCGGGCTGATCCTGCCATATGGCGCAAGAGCAGCAGAACCGAAACGTGGCGGCACGTTGCGTATCGGTCATCTTGGCGGCGCGACCTCCGATACCACAGACCCTGCGACATTTGCTGCCGGCCCGGTCGTCACCGCCATGCTGGCGGTGTGCAACAACCTCGTGGAAATCGACGCCGAGGGCAAAGCGGTGCCGGAGCTTGCGGAAAGCTTCGAGACCGACACAGACGCGCGCATCTGGACTTTCAAGCTGCGGCAGACCGCAACCTTTTCCGACGGGCGCAAGCTGACTGCCAAAGACGTGATCGCTTCATTCAATCACCATCGCGGACAGGATTCCAAGTCCGGCGCGAAGGGATCTCTCTCGCAATTGACCGACATTCGCGCCGATGGCGATCATGTCGTGATCTTCGAACTTAAATCAGGCAATGCCGATTTTGCCTATCTTACCTCCGACTACCACTTCGTCATCATGCCGGCCAACGAGGACGGAACGCTGAACTGGCAATCCAAACTCGGCACAGGTGGATACGTACTGGCCGATTTTGAACCCGGCGTTCGCATTACCTTGAAACGTCGCGATGACTACTGGAAATCGGATCGGGCCTGGTTCGATACCGCCGTTCTGTCAACCATCAACGACGCCACGGCGCGTCAGAATGCGTTGATCACCGGCGAGGTCGATGTCATCAACTCGCCCGACCTTGCAACGCTTCCGCTTCTTTTGCGCCGACCGGGGATCAAGGCGACGGAAGTCACGGGCACCGCCCATTACGCGATGCCAATGTTCTGTGATGCAGCACCGTTCAAGGACCCGAATATTCGCCTCGCCCTCAAACACGCCATCGACCGCAAGGCGGTGCTTGACAAGGTTCTGCACGGGCACGGCCGCATCGCCAACGACAGCCCCATCGCGCCCGCTAACCGCTACTTTGCCGCCGACCTGCCGCAACACAACTATGATCCTGATAAGGCAAAGCACTATCTCAAAAAGGCAGGCATGGATGCGCTCAAGGTGGAAATATCCGCATCGGACGCAGCCTCCGTCGGGGCGCTGGCCATGGTTCAGCTGTTCCAGCAGTCCGCCAAGGCGACTGGGATCGATCTCGGCATCAAACGGGAGCCGGACGACGGATACTGGTCGAATGTCTGGCTGAAGAAGCCGTTCTGTGTGAGCTACTGGAATGGCCGCCCGACCGAGGACGACATGTTCAGCCTCGTTTATGCCAAAGGTGTCGATTGGAACGAAAGCCACTGGGATAACGAGCAGTTCAACTCGCTTCTTGTAAAGGCGCGCACCACTCTGGACGAAAAGCTGCGTGCAGAAATGTATCACGAGATGCAGGGGTTGGTCAGTGAGGATGGCGGGACGATCATTCCTGTCTTCGTAAATTATGTCGATGTCTCCAATGACAAGGTTGCGCATGGCCCCGTTGCCAACAACCGCTTTTTCGACGGCTGGAAAATCGTAGAACGGTGGTGGCAGGCATGAAAATCGCAGCAATTGGAGGCGGAGTCATCGGCGGCGGCTGGATCGCCCGCTTCATACTGGCCGGTCATGACGTTGTTGTCTTCGATCCGCATCCCGAAGCAAACCGTATTGTCACAGAAGTAATGACAAATGCGTCCGAGGCATGGGGGAGGCTTTATCAATCACCTCTGCCCAAGCCAGGGGCAATAGTCTGGGCAGGCTCGATCGCCGAGGCGGTAGCAGGTGCGGACTACATCCAGGAAAGCGTTCCGGAGCGGCTTGATCTCAAACATCGTATCATTGCCGAAATCGAGGCAGCGGCTTCGTCTCAGGCGATCATTGCCTCTTCCACCTCCGGGTTCAAGCCGTCGGAATTGCGCGAAGGCTCAGTTCATTCCGAGCGCGTCATCGTGGCGCATCCCTTCAATCCGGTCTATCTCCTGCCGGTCGTGGAAGTGGTGGGCGGGGGCGTTGCAGCGCAAAAGGCGTCCGACATTCTGATGTCGGTGGGCATGAAGCCGGTGCAGATCGGTCGGGAAATCGATGCACATATAGGTGACCGCCTGCTCGAGGCGATCTGGCGAGAAGCGCTTTGGCTGGTCAAGGATGGGATCGCGACCACTCAGGAAATAGATGACATCATCCGCTACGGCTTTGGATTGCGATGGGCGCAGATGGGACTGTTCGAGACCTATCGCATCGCTGGCGGCGAAGCTGGTATGCGTCACTTCCTTGCTCAGTTCGGCCCGGCGCTGAAATGGCCATGGACCAAATTGATGGACGTGCCGGACTTCAATGACGACCTGATTGACCTGATTGCCGGCCAATCGGACGCACAGTCAGGGGCATACTCCATTCGAGAGCTTGAGCGCATTCGCGATAGCAACCTGATCGGTATTTTCCACGCACTCAAAGCGAATGATTGGGGAGCCGGACAGACCGTCAAAGCGATGGAAAATCGCTTTTATGCCCGTCACGGTAAGATGCAGTCAGATTATCCGCTGCGTCTCCATGAAGCCCATGTGAACGGTGGCTGGGTCGATTACAACGGTCACATGACCGAATTTCGCTACTTGCAGGTATTGGGCGATGCGACTGACGCCTTTCTCATCCATATAGGGCTCGACGCCGACTATCGCGCCGGTGGTCATTCCGCTTACACGGTCGAAACCCACATCCGTCATCTGGCGGAAGTAAAGGCAGGTGCGCGGCTCACGGTGGAAACCAGGCTGTTTGGTTATGACGAGAAGCGCCTTCGCCTCCATCATGCGATCCTGAACGAAGATGGCGAGACAGTCGCGACCGGGGAGCATATGCTCCTGCATGTCGATACCAAGGCAAACCGTACAGTGGCAATGCCGACACCATTGATGCGCGCACTTGATCATGTCAACGCGCAGGAAAATGGATCACTGCCAGATCACGCCGGGGCCGGTATCCGTGCGGTACGGTTGAAGGAGACGTCGGCATGACGAGCGGACGAAAGCGCCCCATTCGGCATATGGTGGCCGTGCGGCTGGGTCTCGGCTTGTTCACTCTGCTTTTTATTTCCCTCCTGATTTTTCTTGCCGTTGGCCTGCTGCCGGGCGACATTGCCCAGCAGGTCCTCGGCCAATCGGCGACGCCCGAAACTGTGGCAGCTTTTCGCCGGGAGCTGGGCCTCGATCAACCTCTTTCATGGCGGTATCTCACCTGGATCGGCGGCATCCTCACCGGCGATTTTGGTCATTCGCTCGCCAACGGTCGACCTGTTGCGGAGCTTCTGTCGGCGCGGCTGGGCAATACGCTGTTTCTCGCTGCATACGCAGCCGCCATCGCGATACCACTGGCGGTGCTGTTGGGGCTGCTGGCGGCGATGTGGAGAGGTACGTGGTTCGACAGGGTCATCAACATCATGACCCTCTCGGCGATCTCATTTCCTGAATTCTTCGTCGCATACATCCTGATGTTCTGGCTTTCCGTACACATGGGATGGTTTCCATCGGTAGCCGATCCCGGCGCGGCACCCGACTTCTTCGACATGCTGCGCCGCGCCTTCCTTCCGGCAATAACGCTCGTCCTTGTCGTGACAGCGCATATGATGCGCATGACGCGCGCTGCGGTGCTGAATGTGCTCGCCGAACCCTATGTCACAATGGCACGCCTCAAGGGCGCCTCCCGCTGGCGCATCATCACCAGGCATGCCCTGCCCAATGCGCTTGCGCCGATTTCCAACGTCATCGCGATCAACGTTGCATGGCTCATCACCGGTGTCGTCATCGTAGAGGTTGTTTTTGTCTACCCTGGTCTCGGCCAGTTGATGGTCGACAGTGTTACCAATCGTGACATGCCGGTGGTGCAGGCCTGCGCCCTTATCTTTGCCTCAGTTTATATCCTCCTGAACCTCTTGGCCGACGTGCTGGCAATTGCCACCAATCCGCGCCTGCTGCATCCAAGGTGAGCTGATGACGAGCCTTGCCCGGACAATCAGGACCATGCCTTTAACCGCGCTGATCGGTCTTATCATCATCGTCATCTATGTTGTCGTGGTCGCGTTTGCCCCAATGATCGCGCCCTACGACCAGGCCGAAATCGTCGGCGCGCAATTCGAACCCTGGAGTACGGCTTTTCCCCTCGGCACGGATGCGCTTGGCCGCGACATGCTCTCGCGGCTCATCTGGGGCGCACGCAATACTGTCGGAATTGCCGTCGCGACCACGGTGCTTGCTTTCGCGCTCGGTGCGGTAGCCGGTCTTCTTGCTGCGGCGCTCGGCAAGTGGTTTGATCTCGTTCTTTCCCGCATTGTTGACGTGATGATGGCGGTGCCGCCTCTGATCCTGACATTGCTGGCGCTATCGGCGCTTGGGTCGGGCGTCGTCAATCTGATCCTGATCGTTGCGGTTCTCGATTCGACACGCGTCTTTCGTCTGGCGCGCGCGACCGCGGCAAATGTCATGGTCATGGACTATGTGGAGGCGGCGAAACTCAGAGGCGACGGCATCGCCTGGATCATTCTCAAGGAAGTACTTCCCAACATCACCGCGCCCCTCATTGCCGAATTCGGGTTGCGGTTCTGTTTCGTCTTTCTGACCATCTCTGCGCTTGCCTTCCTGGGGCTTGGGCTACCACCACCGATGGCTGACTGGGGCGCGATGGTTCGCGACAACGCCGCCCTCATCACCTTTGGAGATATCACCCCGCTTCTACCGGCCGCCTGTATCGCCGTGCTGACGGTTTCGATCAATTTTGTCGTGGACTGGATGTTACATCGCGCCTCGGGATTGAAAGACTAAAGCCATGTTGCTGAAGATCGAAAACCTCAAAGTTGAAGCAAAGAATGAGGATGGTTGGTCCCCGATCCTGCACGGCATAAATCTCGAAGTGAGACGCGGCGAGGTCGTTGGCCTCATCGGCGAGTCTGGTGCCGGCAAATCGACGCTTGGCCTTGCAGCCTTAGGTTTTGCCCACGCGGGCCTGCGTTTTGCAGGTGGGCGCGTTCTCGTGGAGAATGTTGATCTGCTGCGTCTGAGCGAACGGGAGAGGTCGGCCTATCGAGGACGGCGCGTTGCCTATGTCGCCCAATCTGCTGCCGCCAGTTTTAACCACGCTTGGCGATTACTTGATCAATTCTGCGAGGGCCCGGCCATACACGGCACCGCGAGCAGACCGGATTGCGAAATCTTTGCGCGTCAGCTTTACGCCAGCATGCATTTGCCCGATCCGGCAAATTTCGGGTTGAGATTTCCGCATCAGGTGTCGGGTGGACAGTTGCAACGTGCCATGGTGGCGATGGCCATGGCCTGCAAACCCGATCTCATCGTTTTTGACGAACCGACGACAGCGCTAGACGTGACAACGCAGATTGGCGTACTTACCGCCATCCGCTCAGCCGTCGAAACATCGGGAACTGCAGCGATCTACATCACCCACGATCTCGCCGTCGTGGCTCAGATGGCTGATCGTATCAAGGTCATGCGTCACGGCAGGGAGGTGGAGGAGGCGCCTACACGCCAGATCATGCAGGCTCCGCGCGACGACTACACTCGCTCGCTCTGGGCCGTGCGGGAGTTCCGCCGCCCTGAACGCCGACTGGAGAGAAAGGACGCGCCTGTCATCAGCATCAACAATATTACCGCGTCTTATGGCCACTTTGATGTCTTGCGTGACGTCGCGTTTGAAATTCCGCGCGGTGCCACCGTCGCTGTTGTCGGAGAGTCGGGTTCGGGAAAATCAACCGCCGCCCGCGTTGTTACGGGCCTCCTGCCGCCGCGCATTGGCAGCATAGAACTGAATGGAGAAGTGCTGCCGCCGAGCCTTAACCGCAGATCGCGCGAGCAATTGCGCAAGATCCAGATGATCTATCAAATGGCTGATACAGCCCTCAATCCGCGCCACTCCATCCGCCAGATTCTCTCCCGTCCGCTACAATTTTATCTGGGCTTGAAGGGAGCGGCGCTGGAAAGCCGCCTTGCGGAGCTGATGGAGCAGATCGAGCTTGAGCCCAGGCAATTTCTTCATCGGCGACCCGGCGAGTTGTCTGGTGGCCAAAAGCAGCGGATCGGCATCGCCAGAGCGCTGGCGGCAAATCCTGAGATTATCATCTGTGACGAAGTCACGAGCGCACTTGATCAACTGGTGGCCGAGGGCATCCTGCGTCTTCTCAGTCGCCTCCAGGACGAAACTGGCGTTTCCTACATGTTCATCACGCACGACATCGACACAGTGCGCGCGATTGCTGACGACGTTGTGGTGATGAAGGGTGGAACGGTGCAGGACAAGGGCAGCAAGGCCGAGGTCATGGATCCACCGCGCCATGACTATACGCGTCAGTTGCTCGCCTCTGTGCCGCAGATGGATCCGGATTGGCTAAGGCGTCATAACGGGGGCAAACCATATGATCAGTGATCCTCAGGTTCTCGCCTTCATTCGCAAAACCGAAGACAGCTATCCAGCGCAGGCAAACACAGCGGACGCTGCGGAAAACCGCATCCTTTACGATGCGATGTGCGCAAATTTCCGAGTACTTCGACCAGAAAAAGTCAATGTCGTTGATCGGGAGGTCGGTGGGGTAGCATGTCGGATATATGGCTTGGCATCACCCGTTTGCGTCCTTTACCTGCACGGCGGAGGCTTTGTCGTGGGCGGGCTCGACAGCCATGATGACGTCTGTGCGGAAATCGCTGATGCGACCGGTTTGCAGACTATCTCGGTCGACTACCGCCTTGCACCGGAGCACCTGTGGCCGGCACAGATAAACGACGTTGAAGCGGTTTGGCGAGCACTGGATCGACCCGTTGTGGTCGTCGGCGACAGCGCTGGCGGTCTGCTTGCTGCAGCACTTTGCCTTTCGCAAAAGGGCAAGAGGCAACCCTTGGGGCAGGTCCTTATCTACCCGGGCCTTGGTGGTGACGGGGACACGGCGTCCTATCGTGACAACGCCGAAGCCCCGCTATTGCGTGCCAGTGACGTAATTGTCTACAGGGATTTGCTTTTTGGTGGCGCACCCCCAACCGATCCGGTCGCCCGCCCGCTGAAGGCTCTGGACCTTTCAGACCTTGCCCCTGCATTTATTGTTACGGCAGATGTAGATCCCTTGCGTGACGATGGTTCGGCTTATGCCGAGCGGCTGTCAGCGGCGGGTGTCCCGGTAACTTGGCGCAACGAGCCCCAGTTGCCGCACGGTTTCCTGCGCGCGCGTGGAATGAGCGATCGCGCGCGTCGAAGTTTTCAAGCCGTGATTGCGGCGGTAAGCCGGCTCGCGTGTGATGAGGGCCTTTTAGCAAATTTTCCACATGAGCCATCCTGGACGCGCAAAGGACTGTCCGCTTCCGTACGGTAGCGCTCGCCCGCGATTCTGAAGCGATTGCAGAAAACAGGCGGGCCACCGCCATGATGCAAAGCGGTGGCCCGATTGAAAGCGCAATCCCGCCCTTTCCCATACTAGCAGGATGGCCGCATCTACGCGATCCTCTGCGATGTCCGTCATGCATATGCAAAGTCGGCGGCAGACGCCAGCTCACCGATTGTTGAGCGGTGGCGCGCGGCTTAGATCGCCATCTTGAGATCCTGAAAATGAGAACTCGTTCCAAAGCGTGATGGAGGGTAGCAGGTTTATTTTGTGGGTATTTTCGGTTGCGGACAGCGCGCCATCGATAAAAATATATTTTTATCAGATGGTTATCCGAAATTATGGCGGTGAGGGTCCGCTCTCCGTTGACCGCGGATGTATTGGCACTGTCGAGATCATGATACCAGTAAGGTCCGGCAGATTGCCTGGCCTTTTTTGCCGCGGCACTTCGCGGCGTTCAATCCGGAAAACCCTCTGTCACAGACACACAGCAAATTCCGTCAGAAGGCGGAGATTTCCTTTGCCAATACCCAATCGCGATTCTTCACCCGCAACAGTGCCGTAGAGGAACTCGATTCCCTCGTTCTGGCCTGCAAAAAAAACTCGGCGATTTCGTGAGGCGCGCCTTGCAAAAGAATTGAAAAACCGTGAGAGGGCGACCGCGTCTCTTTTCACGAGCCGAGCCAAGACGGTCTGATCTGCTCCGGCACTCGATCCAAGGCAAAGATTGGAAAAAAACAGAGACAATGATCTCGCCGATCGCCGTATCGCGGCTGCAGAAGCAGGGAAGTTTCGTTTCTGAGCGGCTGGCCGCGCTATTCCAGATCACCGAAGTGCATCACAAAACGATTTTAAGATTTGAACCTGCAAATGTTTCGGCGGATAAAAGGGGAGCGATGAAGTTCCATCCGCAGTACGCCCTGGAGCAGGGGTTCAGGATGCGATCGCTGCGCAGAGGAATGCGGACTCCTTGCATGGACGATTATCAACGACATTTCGCAGCGCCAAGATCCAGTTGTCATTCTCACGCCCGATGGGCGTAACGCCATCATCCGGGCTGCGCTTGCGACCGTACAGACGAGACAGTGGCCCCCGAGTAACGGCGCGACATTCGGACCTTATCCGCACACATGGGGCCGCCACGATAACGAAGAAGTAGACGCCTTGCTGGCAGAGGTGGCGTTACCGGAAACGGCGTCCTACGCCGAGCTGCGCGCGTTGCTAACTCCCTTGTCCGCACGCGCCTAAAGGCAATGAACCGACACTTGATCTGCCGGGAAATTGAGCCTGAGCCCGTCATTCTCCCGGTTCGGTCGAGGTGGGAAGGCATTTGTCAGAAATTCAGTGGCGCATTGTCGACCACTTCCTTCATTACGAAGAAGGTGCGGGTCTGGCGCACGCCGGGCAGGGCGATCAGTTGCGTACCATGGATGCGGTTGAAGTCCGCCATGTCGCGTACGCGGATCTTCAGGAAGTAATCGAAATCGCCCGCAACCAGATTGCAGTCCAGCACGAAAGTCAGCTTGGCGACCGCTTTTTCAAAAGTGCCGAAGCTTTCCGGCGTCGAGCGATCCAGCACCACCCCGACCATGACCAGCGCACCGCGGTCGACCTTCTGCGGCTCGACCATGGCTCTGACCGACTTGATATAGCCTTCCTGGAAAAGCCGCTGAGTGCGGCGATGGCAGGTCGCGGCACTGACATCGATCAGTTGCGCCAATTCGGCATTGCTGAGCCGCCCGTTGTTTTGCAGCAGGCGGAGCATTTTCAGGTCGATGCGGTCCAGTTCCGATGTCATGAAAGAATCTTATGAAAACTACCATAAAAATGAAAGATAAACCGGATTATTCTGTTTTTCGAATAGACACTACAAAAAATCAAGCTCAACTTAGAGAGCACCTTTCATCCGTGTAGTGGTAGCGTTTCCCCTGTGTCGTAACAAGCAGAAGGGGATCCCATGCTGGAGAAATTCGAGCGCTATCCGCTCACATTCGGACAAACCCACATCGAGAAATTGGAAAGGCTCTCGGAGCATCTGGGTGGCAAGGTCGAGCTCTATGCCAAGCGCGAGGACTGCAATTCGGGCCTGGCCTTCGGTGGCAACAAGCTGCGCAAGCTGGAATACATCATTCCCGACGCGATTGCCTCCAATGCCGATACGCTGGTCTCGATTGGCGGCGTGCAGTCCAACCACACCCGCATGATCGCCGCCGTTGCTGCCAAGATCGGCTTCAAGTGCCGGCTGGTGCAGGAAAGCTGGGTGCCGCACGAGGACGCCGTTTACGATCGCGTCGGCAATATCCTGCTGAGCCGGATCATGGGCGCGGATGTGCAAATGGTGGACGAGGGCTTCGATATCGGCATCCGGCAGAGCTGGGAGGAGGCCATCGAGGACGTCAAGGCCAAGGGCGGTAAACCCTATCCCATCCCGGCCGGGGCATCCGTGCACAAATATGGTGGCCTCGGCTATGTCGGCTTTGCCGAGGAAGTTCGCGCGCAGGAGGCCGAACTCGGCTTCAAGTTCGACTATATCGTCGTTTGCACGGTGACGGGATCGACCCATGCCGGCATGACGGTCGGCTTTGCCAAGGATGGCCGCGAGCGCAATGTCATCGGCATCGACGCCTCCTTTACACCGGTCCAGACCAAGGCCCAGGTGCTGGAGATCGCCCGCCGCACCGCCGAACTGGTAGAACTTGGCCGGGAACTGACGGCGGACGACATCGTCCTGATCGAGGATTACGCCTATCCGGTCTATGGCGTGCCGTCCGACGAGACCAAGGAGGCCATCCGCCTCTGCGCCCGGCTCGAAGGGATGATCACCGACCCGGTCTACGAGGGCAAGTCGATGCAGGGCATGATCGACCTGGTCAAGAAGGGCTATTTCCCGGAAGGCTCCAAGGTGCTTTACGCCCATCTCGGCGGCGCCCCGGCCATCAATGGCTATGCCTACACGTTCCGCAACGGTTGAACACTTGCCACGCCGTTCGGCGGGATGCTCGTTCCGCCGAACGGTGCAGACATGGGAACGGGATCTCAGCAGAGGAAGGCGAAAAGCCGCCGGCGGATCCTTATCAGGCGTGAACGCGTGACTGGGAGTCGACCGTGACAAGCACCGATATCGCAATTCTGAAAGCCATCGAGAAGCAGGTCCTGTGGCTCGCCTGCTGGATGATCCACAATGCCAATCACCTGCGCGAGAAGGGCGAGGTGAAGGTCGGCGGGCATCAGGCCTCCTCCGCCTCCATGGTCTCGATCATGACCGCGCTCTACTTCCACGCTCTGCGTCCAGAGGACCGCGTGGCGGTCAAGCCGCATGCCTCCCCGGTGTTTCATGCCATCCAGTACATCATGGGCAACCAGACCCGCGAGAAGCTCGAAAGCTTCCGCGGCTTCGGCGGCGCCCAGTCCTATCCGAGCCGCACCAAGGATGTCGATGACGTCGACTTCTCCACCGGCTCCGTCGGCCTTGGCGTAGCGATCACCGCCTTCGCCTCGATCATGCAGGATTACGTCCGCTCGAAACCCTGGGCGAAGGAGCGCCCGGCCGGCCGCATGATCGCGCTCGTCGGTGATGCCGAGCTCGACGAGGGCAATGTCTACGAATGCCTGCAGGAAGGCTGGAAGCACGATATCCGCAACACCTGGTGGATCATCGACTACAACCGCCAGAGCCTCGACGGCGTCGTGCGCGAAGGTCTCTGGCAGCGCATCGAGGCGATTTTTACCGCCTTCGGCTGGGACGTCCGCGTTCTGAAATACGGCGCCCTTCAGCAGGCTGCCTTCGCCGAACCCGGCGGCGCGGCCCTGCGCCGCTGGATCGACAACTGCCCCAACCAGCTCTATTCGGCGCTGACCTTCCAGGGCGGCGGCGCCTGGCGCAAACGCCTCATGGACGAAATCGGCGACCAAGGCGATGTCGCTGCATTGATCGAGCGCCGCTCCGATGCCGAACTCGCCGAACTGATGGCCAATCTCGGCGGACATTGCCTGGCATCGCTGACCGACGCCTTCGACGCCGTCGATCACGATCGCCCGACCGTCTTCCTCGCCTATACCATCAAGGGCTGGGGAACGCCTCTCTCCGGCCACAAGGACAATCATGCCGGTCTGATGACGACGAGCCAGATGGCTGAGTTCCAGGTGGCAATGCAGGTTGCACCCGGAACGGAATGGGACCCGTTTTCGACCATGGCCGACAACGCCGATACAAGGGCCTTCCTTGCCCGTGTGCCATTTTTCGGGCCGGGTCCGCGACGCTTCAAGGCGGAACGCATTGAGACCGAGGGGCCGGTCCTGCTGGAGGACCGCGTTCTGTCGACGCAGGCCGGCTTTGGCAAGATTCTCGACGCGATGGCCAAGACCGAGACAGCACTCGCCGACCGCATCGTGACCAGCGCGCCGGATGTCACTGTGTCGACCAATCTCGGCCCTTGGGTCAACCGGCGTGGCCTGTTTGCGCGCGACGCGCGGGCCGATACGTTTCGCGACGAGCGGGTGCCGTCCGTGCAAAAATGGCACTTCTCGCCGAAAGGCCAGCATATCGAGCTCGGTATCGCCGAGATGAACCTCTTCCTCCTGCTCGCCGCCGCCGGCCTTTCCCATTCGCTCTTCGGCGAACGCATCCTGCCGATTGGCACGGTCTATGACCCCTTCGTCTCACGCGGCCTCGATGCGCTGAACTACGCCTGCTACCAGGACGCCCGCTTCATGATTGTCGGCACCCCCTCCGGCGTCACGCTCGCCCCGGAGGGCGGTGCCCATCAGTCGATCGGCACCCCTCTGATCGGCATGAGTCAGGACGGGCTTGCAAGCTTCGAGCCGGCCTTCCTCGATGAACTATCGGTCATCATGGACTGGGCTTTTGACTACATGCAGCGCGACGGCGAGGGCGATCCGGACGAGCGCACCTGGCTGCGCGACGAAACCGGCGGATCGGTCTATCTGCGGCTGACGACGCGGCCGCTCGAACAGCCGGCGCCGCGCAGCGATCCGTGCTTCCGCCAGAGTGTCATCGATGGTGGCTACTGGTTGAAGCCGCCAGGCCCCAACGCCGATGTCGTGCTGGTCTATCAGGGTTGCATCGCCCCGGAAGCGATCGCGGCGGCCGGACTGCTCGGCGAGAGCCGGCGGGATATTGGCGTGCTGGCCGTCACCTCCGCGGACCGCCTGAACGCCGGCTGGACCGCGGCCCAGCGGGCGCGGCGCTGCGGCGTCAGCCGGGCATCCGGCCATGTCGAGACCTTGCTCGCCAGCCTGCCGGCCCATTGCACCCTGATCACCGTCACCGATGGACACCCGGCGGCGCTTGCCTGGCTGGGTGCCGTTCGCGGCCACCGGACGATACCGCTCGGGGTGGAACATTTCGGCCAGACCGGCACGGTGCAGGACCTTTATCGGTACTATGGCATCGACAAGGCGGGTATCGTCAGGACGGTGTCGGGATTAACGCGAGGGGCTGCGGTTTCCGAGCTTCTGCTATTCCCATGAGGTTCGGCGAGGTGGCTGCCCGAAATCGGCGGCAGGTTTCACGGGGCCTGCCTGCCGGCGACCTCGCGCGCTCCACTCATCGATTGGCGGTATTCCTCATAGATACTGCCCTGGACGCGGATATGGTCACGCATCACAGAATCGGCGCGCGCCCCATTGCCCGCCTCGAGCGCCAGCAGGATTTCCCGATGTTCCATCATCGACTGAAACAGGCGGTCGCCGAAGGAGAGCTGCGCCTGCCGGAAGGGCTTGAGGCGCCGGTGCAGATTGGCGGCCTCCTCGGCCAGGAAGCCGTTGCCGGACGCTTCGTAGATCATCGTATGAAAGGTGGCATTCTCGGCATAATAGCGCTTGTAGTCCTGCGCCTGAAGCGCTGCTTCGCAGGAGGAGGCGGCTTTGCGCAGAAGCAGCAGTTGTGCCTTGGTGATGCGGCCGGCCGCCAGCCGCGCGCACCAGGCTTCGACCTCGGCCATCACTTCGAACATTTCCACAAGACGGGTGAAATCGGGCTGGCGCACGAAGGCGCCGCGGTTGGGAATGAGCTCGACCAGGCCAGTGGCCGACAGAAGACGCAGCGCCTCACGCAGGGGCGTGCGCGATACGCCGAAATCCCGCGCAAGACGCATCTCGTCGAGGCGCTCGCCGTCCCTGAACTTTCCTTCGGCAATCATCGTCTCGATACGTTCATAGAGCACGTCAGCGGTCGGTATTTTCAATGCGGACAGGTTCATGGCGGTCCTCCACGCACATTGTCGTGTGATCCGGGGAGTTTGGCAAGCGGACGTATGCAATCATTATGATATGTGTGCAATGCAATAAAATTGTATACAAAAACTGAAAATGGAGTACATTATAAACAACCATCAATAACGCATAAATAATAGGCAAAAATTAGAGGGAACGAGAATGAAACCGACAATGACGGCGGCGACAGCCGCCCTTCTGCCCGCATTTCTGTTTGCCACCGCGGCCTGGGCCGGTAAGGCGGACGATACGGTCTCCATTGCGTTCGCGAAGGAGCTCGAGCATGTCGATCCCTATTTCAACACGGCGCGTGAGGGCATCCTGCTCGGAAATGCCGCCTGGGACGGTCTTCTCTACCGCGATCCGGCAACCGGAGAGTATGTCGGCAATCTGGCGACCAGCTGGACATGGGTGGATTCCACCACGCTGGAGCTCACGCTGCGCGAAGACGTCAAGTTCCACAATGGCGAGGCGTTTGATGCCGATGACGTCGTCTACACGCTGAACTTCACCGTCGACCCCGTGAGCGGCGCCAAGAACAAGGTGGCGACGGGATGGATCAAGGAGGCCGAAAAGATCGATCAGTTCAAGGTGCGCATCATCACGAACGGGCCATTCCCGGCCGCGCTCGAATATCTGGCCGGCCCGGTCATCATCCATCCCGATGAATATTACAAAGCCGTCGGTCCGGCGGGTGTTGCCACCAAGCCGATCGGCACGGGTCCCTACAAATTCGAGAGCGTCGAACCCGGCAAGCATTTCGTGCTGAAACGCAACGAGGATTATTTTGCCGCCGCCAAGCCGAAAGCCAAGGTTGGTACCATAGATATTCGTACCATCCCGGACATCAACACGCAGATGGCCGAGCTTTTCAACGGCACGATCGATCTGGTCTGGCAGGTACCCTCAGACCAGGCCGACAAGATGGTCCGCCGGAACGGCTTTCAGGTGATCAATGCTCCAACCATGCGTGTCGGTTATCTGTCGCTCGACGCGGCCGGCCGCTCGGGCGACAAGAACCCTATGACGAATGTCAAGGTCCGGCAGGCGATCTATCATGCCATCAATCGCGAGGGGATTGTCGAGGCGCTGATGAAGGGCACGACGGAAGTGATCAACAGCGCCTGCTCGCCCAGCCAGTTTGGCTGCGACACGACTGTCACGACCTATGCCTACGATCCGGCGAAGGCCAAGGCGCTGCTGGCGGAAGCAGGCTATCCCAATGGATTCGAGATCGAACTCTATGCCTATCGCGACCGACCGCTTACCGAAGCGATGATCGGCATGCTGGCCGAGATCGGCGTCAAGGCCAACCTCAACTACATGCAATACGCGGCGCTACGCGAAAAGCGCATCAAGGAAGGTGCACCGCTTTCCTTCCTGACCTGGGGCTCCAACTCGATCGCCGACGTGTCGGCCATCACCAGCGAGTTCTTCACCATGGGCGGCGAAGATGACGCGCGTGACAAGAGCCTGTCGGATCTGCTGGAAAAGGCCGATTCCTTGATCGATCCGGCCGCGCGTAAGACGCTTTATACCCAGGCGCTGTCGGTGATCGCAGACAAGGCCTATTGGGTGCCGTTGTGGAACTACTCCACCAACTACGTCATGAGCGGCGACATCGCCTTCACCCCGACCCCGGATGAGTTGGTCCGCTTCTACGAAATCGGCTGGAAATGACACCTAACTGCGCTGGCCGGAGTGCCGGTTGCCGGCGGCCCGGCCAGGGTTCGGGCTTCTTGTTTTCAAGGCCTGTCGTGATCGCGAAACGCAGCACGCTTTCGCGCGACAGGCGTGATCCGGATGTCGCCTTTGCCCGCGACACCGCCTGCTTAAGGATCGTAGATGCTGAAATTTGTCCTGATCAAGATCGGTATGGCGGCGCTGGTTGCGCTGACGGTGTCCTTCATCAGTTTCATTCTTCTGTTCATGGCCGGCGATCCGGCGATCGCCATCGCCGGCGAGGGGGCTTCAGGAGAGGTGATCGCGGCGATCCGCGGCGAATACGGTTTTGACCGGCCATTGCTCGTTCAGTATGCTGACTGGCTGATGCGCGCGCTCTCCGGTGATTTCGGCATGAGCTATTATTTCAAGACCCCGGTCTCGGGCATGATCGCCGAACGGCTGCCGGTCACCATGACCATCGGTTTTCTCGGCATGAGCTTCGCCCTGCTGCTGGCCACTCCCCTGGGGGTTCTGGCGGCAGCCTTTCCCAACACGCTGATCGATCGGTTGGCGCTTGGCATTGCCGTTGTCGGACAGGCGATCCCAAGCTTCTGGTTCGGCCTTATCCTGATTGTCGTCTTCTCGGTCAATCTCGGCTGGGTGCCGGCCTCGGGAACGCGGCAATGGACCGGATATATCCTGCCGATGATCGTGCTCGGCTACTTCGCGACGCCGGCCATCATGCGGCTGACACGGGCGGGCATGCTGGAAGTGCTGTCGGCGGACTACATCCGCACGGCAAGAGCCAAGGGCATCAAGCCACGTCGGGTTCTGTTCAAGCATGCGCTGCGCAATGCCATCATCCCGGTCGTCAGCCTGGCGGCTGTGCAGCTCGGCTTCATGTTCGGCGGTTCGGTCGTGGTGGAAACCATCTTCGCGCTGCATGGAGCCGGCTACCTCGCCTGGGAATCGATCTCCCGCAACGATCTGCCGACCATGCAGGCGCTCATCCTGATCTTCGCGATGTTCTACATCGCATTCACTTTCCTGGCCGATGTCTTGAACGCATGGCTCGATCCCCGCTTGAGGACTGCCTGACATGAGCAACACGTCCCTCTCCATCGGCCCCGGACTTCCCGCGGCATCGCCGGCTCCATCCCGTCTGCTGGCTCGCAAGGCCCTGAAACATCGTGGCTTTATGGTCGGTTTCCTGATCCTGCTGTTTGTTGGCCTTACGGCGCTTTTCGCGCCGTTGATCGCCCCTTACGATCCCTATAAGCAGGATTTGCTGGCGCGGCTTGCCCCGCCGGTCTTTCTGGGCGGCGAATGGAAGCACCTGCTCGGTACCGATGCGCTGGGTCGGGACTACCTGTCCCGGCTGATCTACGGGGCCCGCGTCTCCTTGCTGATCGGCTTTATCGCTGCCCTGATCTCCGCCGTGATCGGCACGACGCTCGGTATTCTCGGCGGCTATTTCGGCGGCAAGGTCGATGCGGTGGTGATGTTCATCGTCTCTGTCCGTCTGGCCTTGCCGGCGACGCTGGTGGCGCTGGCTGTGGTGGCGCTGTTCGGTGGATCGTTGACCGTCGTCGTGTCTGTGCTTGGACTGCTGCTCTGGGACCGTTTCGCGGTGGTGCTGCGCAGCGCCACGATGCAGGTGCGGCAGATGGACTATATCGCCGCGGCCGAAGTTTTGGGCGCCAGCCTGCCGCGGATTCTCGCCAAGGATGTGCTGCCGAATGTCATGAACCAGCTGATCGTCATCGTCACGCTCGAAATGGCCCACGCCATCATCCTGGAGGCGGCATTGTCCTTCCTCGGACTCGGCGTCCAGCCCCCAACACCGTCCTGGGGACTGATGATCTCCGAAGGCAAGGAAATGCTGCTGTTTGAAAGCTGGCTGATCACCATTCCGGGTATCGCGCTGTTCATCCTGGTCTTTTCCATCAACATGCTGGGCGACGGTATTCGCGACGTGACTGCGCCGGAGGGCAGAAACTGATGACACACACCGCCAACGCCGTTCTATCGATCCGCAACCTGACCATAGATCTGCCGAAGGGCGGAGATCGCCCGCATGCGGTCAGCAATCTGTCTCTCGACATCCATGAGAAGGAAATCCTCTGTATCGTCGGGGAATCCGGCTCCGGAAAGTCGATCACGTCCTTCGCTGCCATGGGGCTGCTGCCGAAAATCCTGAAGCCGTCGGCGGGCGAAATCCTCTTTGAGGGTCGCGACGTGCTGAAGCTCTCCGAGGCCGAGCATGCTGGCCTGCGCGGCAGCCGCATGGGCATGATTTTCCAGGAGCCGATGAGCGCGCTCAACCCGTGCTATACCGTCGGCAACCAGATCGAGGAAGTCTTCGAGACGCATGCGCAAATGTCGAAAGCCGAGCGCCGGGCCCGGACATTGGCGCTTCTCAAGGAGGTGCGTCTTCCCGACCCCGAACGCCTCTATCATGCCTATCCCCATCAATTGTCGGGTGGCCAGCGCCAGCGCATCGTCATCGCCATCGCGCTCGCCATGGGGCCGCGTCTGCTGATTGCGGACGAGCCCACGACGGCGCTCGACGTCACGACGCAGGCGCAGATCCTTGATATGTTCAAGGCGCTGAAGGAAAGCCGCAAGGCCGGTATTCTGTTCGTCACCCATGATTTCGACGTGGTGGCGGAACTCGCTGATCGCGTCCTGGTCATGCAGAAGGGCGTGGTCGTCGAGCAAGGCGCTGCCGAGCAGGTGCTCAACAGTCCAAGCCATCCTTATACGCGCATGCTGATCGATGCGGTGCCCAAGCGCCATGGTGTCAAGGGCAATCCCGATATATCCCGGCCAATCGCACTTAGGGTCGCCGGTATTGAAAAGACCTATTCATCCGCCCGGACGATGTTCAAGCCCGCCCGTAAGGTGCACGCCGTCAAGCCGACGGATTTTACCGTGCTGGAAGGCCAGACGCTGGGCATCGTCGGGGAATCCGGCTCCGGCAAGACGACGCTGGTGCGGTGCCTCATGGGACTTGTTGAGCCTGACGAGGGGTCTGTCTGGATCGGCAATTCGCGGCTGGAAACGACCACGGCCACCGGACGACGCGGTTTCCGGAAGCATATCCAGATCGTCTTTCAGGATCCTTATGGATCACTCAATCCACGCCGCAAGATTGGCGACTTGCTGGTCGAAGGGCCAGTCAATTTCGGCGTGCCGCGCAGCCAAGCCATGGAAAAGGCCAGGGCGCTTCTGAAGATCGTCCGACTGGAGGAAGATGCGCTCGATCGCTATCCGGCGCAGTTTTCCGGCGGCCAGCGCCAGCGTATCTCGATTGCCCGCGCCCTGATGGTCGAGCCGAAAATCCTGATCGCAGATGAAGCCGTGTCGGCGCTCGACGTGTCCGTGCAGAAGGACGTGCTGAAGCTGCTCGACGACATCCGCAAGGCCGTTGGCCTGACGGTGATTTTCATCACCCACGATCTGCGGGTGGCGGCCGAAATTTCCGACCATATCCTCGTCATGTCGAAAGGCGAGGTTGTGGAGTACGGCACGGTCGATGACGTTTTCGGCAATCCGCAACATTCCTATACGCGCCAACTGCTCGCCGCCATGCCTGGCCGCGGCTGGGAAGCGCCAGATATGGCGGCGCTCGGGCCTGCCGACGCAGCGAGGTAATTTATCCCATGGACAGAGCACAGCTGATTGAAGCCGCCACCCACTATGTCGACGGCGGAGGGCTGGCCGCGGATCTGGCTACCCTCGTGGCGCGCCGCTCGGTCAGTCAGTCGGAAGGGCTGCGGGAGGATCTCTACGCCTATCTGCAGGAGGACATGCAGCCCCTGCTGTTGGCTATGGGCTTTGCCATCGAGATTTTCGACAATCCGCGCGAGGGCGGTGCGCCCCTGCTGATCGCCAGCCGCATCGAGGACGAAAGCCTGCCGACGGTTCTGGTCTACGGTCATGGTGATGTCTGCAATGGAGAAGCCCATCGTTGGCGAGAGGGTCTTGAGCCCTTCACCCTGGTAAGAGAAGGCGACAAGCTCTATGGCCGTGGCACCGCCGACAACAAGATCCAGCACCTGATCAATATCAAGGCTCTGGAACTGCTGATCCGCGAAAAGGGTAGGCTCGGTTTCAATGCCAGGATCATTCTCGAAATGGCCGAGGAGACCGGCTCCTTCGGGTTGCGTGAATTTTTTATCGCCAACCGGACGCGCCTGGCGGCCGATGTGCTGATCGCCTCGGACGGCCCGCGTCTGGCGATCGACACGCCGACCATGTTCATGGGGTCGCGTGGCGGTATGTCGATCGACCTGATGGTCAATCTGCGGGCCGGGGACCACCATTCCGGAAATTTTGGCGGACTGCTTGCCGATCCCGCCATCATCCTAGCCCAGGCAATCTCGACGATCACCGATGCGCGTGGCCAGATCCTTGTCCCCGAATGGCGCCCGACCAGCCTGACGCCCGATATCCGCGCCACGCTCCGCGATCTGCCGCCGCGCCGTCACGACGCCGAATGGGGCGAGAGCGATCTAACGCCGAGCGAGCGCGTCTTCGGCTGGAATTCCTTTGCTGTTCTCGCCATGTCTTCCGGCAATATCGATGCGCCGCAGAACGCAATCTCAGGTTCGGCGCGGGCTACTTGCCAGTTGCGCTTCGTCGTGGGCACGGACATCGACGACATCATTCCTGCCCTGCGTCGTCATCTCGATTCCCATGGTTTTCCCATGGTCGAGATAAGCCCCGCTCGAAGTGAGGCCTTCCGGGCCACCCGCTTTTCGCCGGATCATCCGTGGGTGCGTTTTGTCGAAAACTCGCTCACGCGGACGGCGGGAGGGCGGCCGCATGTATTGCCCAATCTGGCCGGTTCTCTTCCTAACGATGCCTTTACCGACATTCTCGGGTTGCCGACGATCTGGATTCCACACTCCCATGCCGAGTGCGGCCAGCACGGCCCCAACGAGCATGCGCTGGTGCCCATTGCCCGTGAAGGCATGCAGATCATGACGGCGCTGTTCCTCGATATCGCCGAGAATGCCAAGAGCTTGAAGCAGATTGCCTGATCGTTGGATTTCGCTCTGCTTTTCGTCTTCATGGCCGCCACGGGTGCCGTGTCCGGTCTGATCGCCGGCCTGCTCGGGATCGGCGGCGTTGTCGTCCTGATTGCCGGCGCTCCACTACGTCTTCGAGTTCCTCGGCTATGAGAGCGACCGCCTGATGCAGGTCTGCGTCGCAACCTCCGGCGGCACCATCATCTTCAATTCGGCACGTTCAGTTCTGACGCGTCATCGTTGCGGCGCGGTCGACTGGTTCGTGTTGACGCACTGGGGGGCAGCCATTTCTCTTTGGATTTACCCGTCGCTCCATGATAACAAAGGTTCCCAGACCCTCGGCGCTCATCAAGATGATCTTCGCCCGCCACACATGTTTCCGGGCAGAGGTCGGAGCAGCAATGATGCCTTCAAGCCGAGTTCGGTCGGCGGAGGTGACGTTCCCAAAATGTCGCACAATTCCAAACGATCGGGAATCCCAGAACGGAATCTTTTGTTTCGATCAATCCACTACAATGGCTGGACTGCGACCCAATATGCCAGAGCACTCCGATCGCCCGTCAAATCTCGGGTTTCGAGGCTGGTCGAGTTCGCGACTCTGCAATGGGTCGATTAGTTCGAGCACCGATGAACTCCTGAACCGATTGGTGACATCCCTCCAGCTGAAGCCGACGAGCAATATTATGCTATGCCGGAGCCACCGGGCGTAGCCGCTTATTCATAAGCTTCCCAGCGCGTTGATTGTGAAAGCCAGAACGCCCATCTTGAAAATGAATGCCGCCATGCATTGGAACAGGACGATTTTACGCATGTGCCAACCAGTTGCCGTGATATCTGAAGTCTGGAACGTCATGCCTAGTGTGAAGCCGAAATAAAATACGTCCCAGTATCCAGGGCTCGGAGTATTGGGCACCTCCAGTCCACCGAGATCTTCTCCCTGTTCCTGGGAGTAGAAAAGGTGGATGTAGTGCATCGCAAAGACCGTATTTGCAAAAAGCCATGACAATATCAGCGTCAGAACAATCAGAGCGACATCAGTCCATCCCGGTGTCGTGGGTCTGGCGACCAGCGTTCCGATTGCGATCAGAACGATAAGGCAAGCAGTACCGTGATCGCGAGCAGTCCTGCGCGGTTGGGGGCTTCAGGCGTCATGATTGCCTCCGAACCTATGAAAACGTAAGGGACGTTGCTGTTCGCACGATACCTTGCTGTTGGTCCTGCAAGGCCGAAGCATATGTGAACCGGCCACATCGTATTGGTGAGGCCGATTGCCATCCCTCACTTTCTGTCTCCGGGAAATTTGGTCTTACCCGGAGTGTGCAAGCTTGATCAGGTCAATTCGACTGGCGAGCGGACTTGATTTCCATCAGTTTTGTCGAGCATGCCGTCGAAACGCTTGACGCGTTCTGCTGAAGGCATTGGAGCAATTTTCCGCCACCTGGCTGGATTCCGCTGCACAGCTTGCGGACGTTCGCTTCACAGGCGGCACGTACCTGCTGCATTTGCTGGCGGTTCATCCCCTGAGCATGTGCCGCGCCGGCGAATACCATGACGGCGATGATCAAATAGCGTTTCATTCGTAATCTCCTGAGAGGATTGCATGAAGAAAGGGCGGACGTGCCGCTATATGGTCGTTGAAACGGCCCGTCTGTTCCGGCACGGGGTCGGTGCCGAAAAGCATGGTTGAGGCAGGGCGGTTGTCGTGCCTCAACCCTTACGGTAACCCGTTATCGCGGGATGAGCCGCGGCATGCGGGCCGTTTCCAGTTGTTCGGGGGTTAGCTTGGCGCGAAGGTCCATGATCGCCTTATTGAGCGCCTGCGCCTTGTCCGCATACCCTGCCATGACATCGGAAAGAGCCTCTGCGCGACCGAATGCCTTCGGTCCCTTCGGATCGTCATCAGGCGCGCCAAGGACCGAAATGATGGCCTCGCGATCGGGGACCAGAGCAAGCAGGGCCTCCGTATAGGCTCGCCAGGCATCCTTCTGGTCAGCGCGGACGCCGATGGCTGTCTCCTGCGCCGAGAGCATGCCGGCTAGCCGGAAGCGAATGGCCTTGCCGGTATAATAATAGCGCAGGTCATCAAGGCGGTCGGCGAGGGCACGGATACCGGGAAAATCGTTTCTGTACGCCACAGAACGCTGACAGCCGTAGTTATCTTCGGTGGGGCTGGCGCCCGTGTTTTGATCCTGGGCCATCCCTGCCAGGGGAATGGCAGCGAGCAACAGCGCGCCAGCGCCGAAAGAGAATAGTGCTGTTTTTTTCATGGCAACCTCCGTTGTTCGTTGATGGTGACACCATGAACGCCGCAGTTTGCGATGAATTTTCTCTCCTGTTGGAAAATGTAGCGATTTGTTGCTCGATAGGCGGCATGCGCGACACCTGCCTCAAGTCGCCTCGAACAGCGGAAGGGTAACGGTTGCCAAGCCGCCATGTTTGCTGTTCGCAAGCGTGATCGTCCCGCCCTGTGCTTCCAGAAGGGTTTGCGCGACAGCAAGGCCAAGCCCCGCTCCACCCGTTTTTCGTGCGCGGGAAGGCTCTGCGCGGACAAACGGTTCCAGCAGAAGCTCACGCTCTTCTTTTGAAAATCCCGGCCCCTCATCCTCGATTGAAATTCTCGCCCGGTCGCCTTCGACAGTCATCGCCACGAGCGCTCGCCCGCCATATTTGACGGCATTGTCGACGAGGTTGCCAATGATCCGCCGAAGCGCCAGCCGGTCGCCGATGACCCATGTTTCGCTCTGCATCGTATCCGTTTCCAGAATGACGGGCAGGCCCGCACCTCTGAAATCCGCTATTTCGGCGCGCAGCAGCTCTGCAAGGTCAAGCATCTCCTCATTGAGTGCTCCGACACCCGCCTGCGACGTCAGGAGCGCATTGTCGAGAAGGTCGATCATGTCGGCGATGTCGGACGTGGCCCGCTCCCTTTCAGTGTCATCGGGTAATTGTTCGAGCCGGAGCCGCAGGCGTGTCGCGAAGCTGCGGACATCATGCTGGATTCCCCCGATCAGCGCCATGCGGGAACGCGTCATGGCGTGTAGCCGGCTCTGGAGCCTGTCGAAAGCCCTGACCAGTGCACCGATTTCCGGCGTTGTTGCGCGGGTAGGGGGAAGGGGGATCGGGTCGCCGGAGGGATCCATGCGGTCGACGGCGGTAGCAAGTCTGGTCAATGGCCTGATTTCCCGATGCAGCATGTAAAAGGCGATACAGGCAAACAGGGTTCCCATCAGTCCCGCTCCCATTCCTGCCGGGAGACCATAAAACGTAACGACAAAGGGCGTGCGCGCTTCGGTCACGAGAATATCACCGTTGCCGAGCGCCACCCAAAATTCCAGGGGCCGTGCTGCACGGACCCATAGCCCGGGCCGCCGGACGCCGCCGACATTGTCCTTCAGCCGGATGTGGATGAGCTTTTCGCCGAGAAACCGTCGATAAAGTGCGAAATCATCACTGCCGGTCAGGTCGTCGCCTTCGTCCGGCGTCGCATACCCTGCGGCGATCCGCACATCCAGCATTGAGGACTGGAGGGCCGCAAGGGCGAGTTGCCGCTCGTCTGGGGCAATGTTGGACACCAGATCGACGATCGCCTTCAACTGTTCGGGCGGGAGACGGTTAGCGGTCCGCGAAAGGTCGTTCGTCCAGTAGAAGAAAGCAATCAGGGTAATCCAGAGAGCAAGGAGCGCACTCGCCCCGATCGCCAGCAGCCGTGCGGTCAGGCCGAAACGCATTCCTACTTAACCTGCTGGACCGGCGCGCTCAGCAGATAGCCGCCATTGCGGACGGTATTGATGAGGTTGCAGCCGGGGCTCAGGCTGTCCAGCTTTTTCCGCACGCGTGAGACAAGAATGTCGACCGTGCGATCGAAAGGATCGGCGCTGCGCCCGTGGGTCCAGTCCAGGATCTGGTCTCTCGACAAGACCCGGCGCGGGCGCAGGACGAAACAGGCAAGCAGGTCGAACTCGGCGCTGGTCAGGGCAACGAGACCGCCCTCCTCGGTGTGGAGTTGGCGGGCGTCGAGATCGGCGACGAAACGGTCGAAGGCATAACGGCGTGAGGCAAGCTGAAGCGGTTGAACGCCCGTCCGACGCAACAGCGCCCTGACACGTGCGAGGAGTTCCCTCGGCCCGAAAGGCTTGACGACATAGTCGTCGGCGCCGATCTCAAGCCCGACCACCCGGTCCGTCTCGTCCCCTTTCGCCGTCAGCATGAGAACAGGCAACCTTCGTTCCGACGCCAGCCGCCGGCAGATCGACAGGCCATCTTCGCCAGGAAGCATCAGATCGAGGATGACGAGATCAGGTCTGATGCGCTCGAGCGCCTTGTCCATATCCCGGCCATCCTGTGCCAGCTCCACGTCGAAACCTTCGCGACGCAGGAAATCGCCGACCAGCCGCCGGATCTCGGGGTCGTCATCAACGATCAGGATGGTTTTTGCCTCTTTCTCCATGATCTTCAACAGGACATTTCGCGGTCGGGAAATCAATAGGAAAACCCGCGCGTGTACAAAACGATACAGGCCGGAAAAATATCTCAACAACCTGAAAAGCCTGGTTGATGGCCCAGCAAAGAAATTTTCCGACAGTGGCAATTCCGGTTCCGGGTGCGGTGGTTTCGGGCTTGGACAGCATTCCGTGATCGTGCCCGCGCCTTCAAAGGAGCACCGTCTCGTCCGACGGGTCCCGTCGGGTACAACATTGTCTGGAGTATAGTCTCTTGCATCCAAGTTCAGCCAATACTCCGGTAGAAGAGTTTCCGCGCGGGAAAAACGTCACCCATCAACGGGCGGGTGAAGCCGGCATGGGCGAAAGAGTCGATCCGGAGCAATTGACCTCGGTCTCGCCAATCGGCCTTCGATCTGGCGAGGACCGGCTGCCCGGCGCTCCCGTCCGGCCCCCTTCCGCGCCCTTGCGGCCAGGCAGGACGGTGGCGATGCTTGTTGGCGGCATGCTCGTGGTGGCGACAATTTTGCTGTCGATGCGCTATCTGATGCCCAGGTCCGCCGAGGTGATGCCGGTGGGCCGCAGCTTCTTTCAGGCGGACATAAATGGCCCCGGCACATTGGACGCGATCAACAAGGCCAATGTCAGCTCCAGTTTGCAGGGGGTGATTACCGCCCTCCATGTCGACCGCAACGACACGCTGCGCAAGGGTGAGATCATCGCCGAAGTCAATGCCGAGGAACTGAAAGCACAACTCAGCGTCTCCATCGCCTCGCAAGAGGCGGCGCGCAAAGCCGTGGAAGCGTCGCATGCCGATAGCCGGCGTGCTGAAGCCACGCTCGCGAATGCCCGCTCGGCGCTTGCCCGGCAGCATGAGCTGCAACGCACCGGCACGTCAACACTGTCAGCGCTGGAATCGGCCCAAACAACGGTCCAGCAAGCCGAGGCGGATCTGGCCAAGGCACGATCCCTTATCCTGCAGGCCGAAGCGCAGGAAGCTGAGGCTGCTGCAACGGTGGAAGTCAATCAGGCACAATTGGACAAGTCGGTGATCCGTGCTCCGATCGACGGCATTGTGGTGGCGCGCAACCTCAATCTCGGCGACATCGTTTCGCCCGGCACAGCGATCGTGGAAGTCGTTGATCCTGCGAGTATCGTACTCACGGCCCGTTTCGACGAAAGCGCGATCGCCTCCCTATCCCAAGGGCAGGACGTAACAATCACGTTCAATTCGCAGGTGGTTCCGGTCAGCGGCGAAGTGCGCCGTATCGGGCGGGAAGTCGATACTGAAACGCGGGAATTCACCGTTGATATCGCGCCGGACCTGTTGCCGCCGAACTGGGCGATCGGGCAGCGCGGCAGCGCGACCATCGCCCTCGACGGCAGGACGGGCGTCATTGCCGTTCCAGGTGCCGCAATTGTTCGAAGGGATGGGCATCCTGGGGTATGGGCGGTCGTTGGAGGCCGGGCTGTCTGGCGGCCTGTTGAACTCGGACCGATCGGCGGAAAACGCGTCGAGGTGTGGAGCGGTCTCAATGAGGGTGACGTCGTCGTGATCGACCCGAAGCGTGTCTACGCGTTCATGCCTATCGCCGAACCGGGGTTTCGGCCATGAATCTCGGCCTCAAGGACATTCGCCACAATCTCGGACGTTTTTTGATGATCGCGACCGGCGTGGCTTTTCTGGTAACCGCGTCGATTGGCATGATCGGCCTCTATCGGGGTATCGTTGAGGATGCTTTGTTAATTATCGACCGGATCGGCGCGGATCTGTGGGTCGTGCAGGGCGGGCGTTCCGGTCCCTTTTCGGAAAGCTCGGCGATATCCTCCGATATGGATCATCGGGTGGAGGGCATTGCCGGCGTGGCCGATGTCCGCCGTTTCGTACAGATCAGCCAGCAATTCGCCTTTCGCGATCGGCAGTTGCGCGCCTCCATCACGGGGGTCGACTATCCGAAGGACCGCGGGGAATGGGTGCCGTTGACCGCCGGCCGGCATCTGGGAAACGGGCATTTCGAGGCTATCGCAGACGCAAGCATCGGGCTCGGTCTCGGCGACCGCGTCCGGCTCGGGCAGGACGATTATACCATCGTTGGCCTGACGCGAGGGATGGTCGACATGAGTGGCGATGGACTGCTCTTCGTTTCGGTGAACGATGCCATGGCGATTGCCCAGAGGCGGACAAGCGAAGAGGTGCTGCTTGCCCGAAAGGAAACAGGCGGTAGCCGAAGCGCCGCAAACGGCAGTTCGGTGCAACAGGACAGCAAGATTGCCGCGACGCTGGTAACGCTCGAGCAGGCTGCTGACGAAAAAGCCGTCCGCGCGGCGATCATGGCTTGGGGAGACGCAAACGTTCTGAGCAAGGCCGATCAGGAAAACCTGCTTCTGAACCAGAGACTTTGGCG
Organism: Agrobacterium sp. 22-226-1; assembly: GCF_053522345.1. Taxonomy (NCBI): domain Bacteria; kingdom Pseudomonadati; phylum Pseudomonadota; class Alphaproteobacteria; order Hyphomicrobiales; family Rhizobiaceae; genus Agrobacterium; species Agrobacterium sp. 22-226-1. The sequence goes on along the minus strand of NZ_JBNWCP010000002.1, from coordinate 46,403 downwards.
GTTGAGAGTGCAGATCCTTGCCTTCACCGCGGTCCTAATGCTGGTGATGGCCATCGTCGTTTCGCTCATCATATACATGCTGACCATGGAAAAGCGTCATCAGATCGCCATGCTGAAGCTGATCGGCGCACGCAACTCCGTCATTGTGGGCATGATCGCCCAACAGTCCTATCTGATTGGGGCAGGTGGCCTGGTTCTCGGCCTTGTCCTGTCCCATTTGATCTTCCCGAACTTTCCGCGCAGGGTCGTGATCGATCTCGTCGATATCGGCATGCTTGCGCTCGCCATGGCGGTGATCTGCGGCTTCGCCAGCCTGCTTGGCATTTCGCGGGCTCTCAAGGTCCGGGCGCAGGAAATCCTGTCATGAACGCTATGCCGATCCTAAGTGTCCGCAACGCCTGCCGCCACTACCGCAGCGGCGAGACGGTGGTGCGCGCCCTCGACGGCGTCTCTTTCGATATCCATCCGGGCGAAGTCGTTGGCATTCTCGGACCCAGCGGGTCTGGCAAAAGTACGCTGCTGCTGATTGCCGGCCTTTTGGAGCCGCCCACGACCGGCGAAATCTATATTCGCAACCGGCTCGTTTCCCAACCCGATGCCAACCTCGACGGCCTCCGTGACTTCAGACGCAACAATATCGGTTTCGTTTTCCAGAAGGCCAATCTCATTCCGTTTCTGTCGGCGGTCGAAAACGTGGCGCTCGCGCTCGAGATCGACGATGTGCCGGCGCGCCCTGCGCGCGACTATGCTTCGCGGCTGCTTGGCAGCGTCGATCTCGCGCATCGTGTCGACAATCTTCCGACACGGCTGTCGGGAGGCGAACAGCAACGCGTGGCCGTTGCGCGGGCGCTGGCAAACGATCCTGCCCTTATTCTCGCCGACGAGCCGACGGCGGCACTTGACAGTGTGCGTGGCCGACAAGCGATTACTCTCTTTCGGCAGATCGCCGATACGAGGAGGGCGGGCGTGGCGGTTGTCACCCATGATCCGCGTGTGCAGGACCTCTTCGACCGGACGATCGAACTCAGGGATGGCCGGATTGTGGCCGAAAACGTCTCCGGGCCGGATGGGAGCGCCCTGGCTGATACAAATCGCAACAAAACGCAACACCGGTGAAAGACCGCAGCCAACTTCGGGGCTGATTTTCTCCTTGTTCCCGCTGCGCCAGCCGGCGCTGCTTATGACAGGAGAAGCCTATGCTGAAGAAATTGCTGCTGGCGCTGGCCATTTTTGCCGGTGCCTCATCCTTCGCCAACGCCGCGACGGTTGCGACAGGAAACGTCAACTTGAGAGCCGGACCGTCGACCGGATACCCGGTCGTGACCGTTGTTCCAGCCGGCGCGCGAATTGCCACGCACGGCTGCCTGAGCGGCTATACCTGGTGCGACATCAGCTTCGCCAGCTATCGCGGATGGGTGTCCGCCAACTACATCCAGGTGGTCTACAAGGGCGGGCCGGTGATCCTGACGCCCGCCGTAGCACCTTCCGTTGGCGTGACGGTCGTCGCCTTTAACAAGGTTTATTGGGACAACTATTATGCCGCCTATCCCTGGTACGGAAGCTGGGCACGCTATTATCGCTCCTATCCGGTCTATCCCGTCGCTCCTCCGCCACGTGTCACCTCCTATGACCGGTCTGTCAATTGCGCCGACGGAAGTTGCACCGCGACCCGTTCAGCGACAGGTGTCTACGGAGGCTCCACAAACCATACCCGGACGTGCAGCGGCGGGGAATGCACGGCTACGAGGGAAATCGTTGGGCCGTATGGCAACAGTGCCTCCCGCGTCCGCAACTGCAGCACCAACACGCATTCGTGCAGCGTGACGAGAACAGGCCCGCGCGGCGGCACGGCGACCGGCACGCGCAGCTTTCAACGATAACGCCAGATCCCCGGAACGGAACATGATCGAGATCTCAGTTGTGCAGAGCCTCTTCGGCGCCTCAATAGCCATGCTTCCCCTCATTTTAGGAGGGGAGGCGGTCGGGATTGGGGAATCCGACGCCAGTTCCCGGCCTCTTGCCGAGATCTGCATCCTTCCGGACCGGATGCCGGACAATATCTGTGCCGCGTTCTTTCTAAGCAGGGACGGCTACGAGATTTGCGTGAAGAACGACATCAGCGGAACGTTTCGCTGTACCGGCATCGTCGTGCCGGAGGATGACGATGATGATACCCGGCCGACAGGGGTCGCCCCCCGTGCTTTCGAAATCTGATCGGCAGCGGTTACAAGCCGGGCCTGGTGGTGCCCGTAGGCGTGGCGCTGTTGCTGGCAATTACACTACCGTTTCGAGAACCGCCTCGGGCACGCCCTTTTGCCGCAGTTGCTGCCGCGACAGATGAACAATGCTTTCACACTTGGCGATCAGATTCTCCCAGAATGCCCGGGGACTGTCCGCGTCCGGAAAACGGCACGGGAGCGGCCTGCCGGCCGATTTCTGTATATGACAAAGGACATTACTGGAGAATCTTCCCCAAATGCATCATGCCTGTTTTACAGGGTAGGGGATGGGCAAGGCGGCCCCCCAAGTTTTCACCCCAACCGAAGCATTCGTTTTGAAATCGCTCTGGCCGAAGGGCACGAGTGGCGCCGGTCAGCGCGTATCCTATGAAGGAATGACGCCGCGAACGATGGAATTCATGATGGTCTCCGCGGCCGTGTCGTAATCCCGCTTGGAGATACTCCTGCTGTGAAGCGCGTCGCAGGCGAGCGGTTCGAAATCGCTGTAGAACTGTGTTGCGCCCCAGAGCATGATGAAGAAATGCCGGGCATCAACCTTTGCCATCCTCCCTTCCTGCATCCAACGGTCAAGAACTGCCACATATTTGTCGGTGGCAGCACGCATGTGTGCACGATCCTCCTCACTCAGGAAGCGGGCACCCCGTATGATTTCGCTGGCAAAAAGCCGTGATTCCCGCGGGTTTTTGCGGGTATATTCAAGCTTGGCGCAGACGTAGTCGCGTAGGGCATCTGCGGGATCCCGGTCGGTACGCAAATTCGACAGGGCATCGTCCCATCCTGAGATAAGGTTTGCGATAATGGTCGAGTAAATTTCCTCCTTGGAGGAAAAATAATAATAGATGTTTGCTTTGGGGAGTTTTGCCAATTCGGCAATCTCGGCAATCCGGGTGCCGTCGAAACCCTTGCGTGAGAACACGTCGATGGCGACATCGAGGATGATCCTGATGTTGCGGGCACGGATCTTCTCGTCGAGTTTTTCCGCTGTCCGGGCCATGTTCCGTCCTTTCCGACGCGGCATCTGCCACGTGTCCTTATTTTGCAGCGGTATAAACGAACTGCCGTTTGCGAGGTAGGCGCGCGCAGTTGCATTTCCTCAAGCCGGAGCGATCTAAAAAATTGACGACTTCGTCAGGTTACATCTAGTCTGCGGCCATAACAACGACCGGTCCAATCATGAGAACCGGCGATCGATGCTCAGTCTGGGGAGAGACACCACCAACATGTCCGGAGCCAACCGATGACCTTCGATCTACTCGTCAAGAACGCCAATCTTCCCGATGACCGGACCGGCATCGACATCGCCGTTTCGGGCGGCAAGATCGTTGCCGTGGAGGCCGGGATTTCTGCCGAGGCAGGCCGCGTCATCGATGCCGGCGGCAAGCTCGTGACGGTGCCCTTCATCGACATTCATTTCCACATGGACGCGACGCTTTCGCTCGGCACGCCACGGCTCAACCGCTCCGGCACGCTGCTCGAAGGCATCCAGCTCTGGGGCGAGCTGAAGCCGTTGTTGACCAAGGAAGCCGTGATCGAGCGCGCGCTGCGTTATTGCGATCTCGCCGTCTCGCAGGGCCTGCTTGCCGTCCGGTCCCATGTCGATGTCTGCGATGACCGGCTGGTCGGCGTCGAGGCGCTGCTTGAGGTCAAGGATCTGGTGAAGGACTATCTCGACCTGCAGCTGGTCGCCTTCCCGCAGGATGGTTTTTATCGTTCGCCGACAGCTGCCAAAAACCTGATCAGGTCGCTGGACATGGGCGTCGACGTGGTCGGCGGCATTCCGCATTTCGAGCGGACGATGGAGGATGGCCGGCTTTCGGTAAAGGCGCTCTGCGAAATCGCCGCCGAACGCGGGTTGATGGTCGATCTGCATTGTGACGAAACCGACGATCCGATGTCGCGGCATATTGAGAGCCTGGCTTACGAAACCCAGCGGCTTGGTCTCAAGGGCCGGGTGGCGGGGTCGCACCTGACCTCCATGCACTCTATGGACAATTATTACGCATCGAAGCTGTTGCCGCTGATCGCCGAGGCCGAGATTCATTGCGTGCCGAACCCGCTCGCCAATATCGTGCTGCAGGGCCGGCATGACACCTATCCGAAGCGGCGCGGCATGATGCGGGTGCCGGAACTGATGGCGCTCGGCGTCAATGTCGCCTTCGGCCAGGACAGCTGCATGGACCCCTGGTATTCCTTCGGCAGCGCCGACATGCTGGAAGTCGCGCATATGGCGGTGCATACCGGCCATATGACCAGCCGCGATGCGGTCAAATCCTGCTTCAAGACGATCACCGAAAACCCAGCAAAAACTTTTGGACTTGAAGGTTACGGCATCGCGGTTGGCTGCAATGCCGATCTCGTCCTGCTAGAGGCCCGCGACACGATCGAGGCCGTCAGGATGAAAGCCAACCGTCTCGCCGTCATCCGTCGCGGGAAGGTGATCGCCGAAACCGCGCCGCGCACCGCGACGCTGTCGCTGCAGGGTCGCCCCGCGACCATCGAGCCCTGGCGTTACGCGCCGGTCGAAGCCGGCGCCAATTGAGAAAAAGGCGGGCGGCTCAGTAATTACCCATCGAGCCACCGTCCTTCCAGGCGTAGATTTCCCAGAGCTCATCGTCGGGGCCAATGAAATAGGCGCTGCGGGCATTCCAGACATAGTCGGCGGGCTCGCCGTAGAAGGCCACGCCCTTGTCCTTCAGCTCCGCATAGGAGGCATCAACCGCTTTCGGCGAAGGTACACGCACGGCGATACAGGCCTTGTGCGGCCCTTCCGCCTTGGCATTCGAAACGCCGGTATTGTCGCTCAGGTGATCGATCTCCCAGCAGGCGAGGGTAAGGCCGGCGCCGTTGAACTCGACAAAGCCCTCGGCGCGGCGGTTGATCTCGAAACCGAGCTTGTCGACATAAAAATCGATCGAGCGCTGGGTGTCCTTAACGAGAAGGCAGATGTCGGTGATTGCGTATTCTTGGGCAAATGCCATGGTTTTCTCAAGCTCTTGTTAATCGAGGGTGGAAAGGCGGCCGGTGACGACCGGCCGCCGGTCCGGTTGTGTGTCGCCGATGGTGATGGCCGCGGTGATTGCTTGCGCCGCGCTATCGAAATCGGCCTGGCTGCGGCAATGAAGGAAACAGAGTGGCTCACCTGCCGCGACCGCATCGCCGATATGCACCGTGCCGGTCAGGCCGACATCCTGGTCGAGGAGATCGCTCGCCAGCTTGCGGCCGGCACCGAGGCCGACCAACGCGATGCCGATCGCATAGGCATCGACCTTTTCGACGAAGCCGGTCGCCGGTGAAGGGAGAGGCGCAATGACGGGAGCCGGCGGGAAATAGGTATCGGGATTTGCGACAAGATCTGCCGGGCCGCCGAGCGCCGTGACCATGCGCTGGAAGCGGTCGAGGGCCGATCTATCCACAAGCCGTGCTTCGGCCAAGGCGATTGCCTCATCCTTCGAGGCCGCGAGCCGGGCCATGACTAGGATTTCAGCAGAAATATCCATCACCAGCGCCCGGATGCGGCTCTCCTGCTTGTCCCCCGACAGGAATTCGATCACCTCGCGCAGCTGCAGCCGGCTGCCGATCGCATCGCCCATGATCTCGTCCATCTCGACGATCGGGGCGACCATGGGCAGGCCGGCGATGCGGGCAACCGCGATCAGGCTTTTTGCCAGCGCTTCCGCCTCCGCGTAGGTCGGCATGAAGGCGCCGGAACCGTAATTGACGCTCATGACAAGGCCGGAAACGCCAGCGGCAAGTTTCTTCGACAGGATCGAGGCGGTGATCAGTGGGATCGATTCCACCGTCGCAGTGACATCGCGGACATAATAGATCGCCGCATCCGCCGGCGCGAGTTTTGGCGTCGGGCCGATGATCGCGGCACCTGCCGAAATCACGGCCTGACGAAACATCTCGGTCGAAGGTGCGATCGCAACACCCGGCATCGCCTCCATCAGGTCGACCTCGCCGCCGGTATGGCCAAGCCCGCGTGCGGAAATCATCGGCATGGCGACTCCGCAGGCGGCCACCAGCGGGGCGACGATCAGGCTGACATTCTCGTCACCCGTGCCGCCGGTCGAATGTTTTTCGATGATCGTTTCCGGGGCAAAACCGCTTCCCGACCAGTCCACCACATCGCCGGAATCGCGCATGGCGAGTGTCAGGGCCGCCGTCTCCTGCGGTGTCATTCCGTTCAGGAAACAGGCCATGGTGAAGGCGCCGATCTGCGCCTCGGAGACTTCGCCAGCCCCGATGCCTTCAACGAAGCGACGGATATCGGCATCGGACAGGACCTCGCGATTGCGCTTGGCGCGGATCACCTGTGCCGGAAGAAACATGCTCATGCCGGCGTCCTCAATGATTGGCACCGCGCCAGAGCGGCAGGTCGCCCTGATAGCGGTTCATGCCGATGTCCTGGATCGTCGCGCGGCGATACATTTCCCGCATGTAGGGTTCGAAGCGGGCGTTGAGCTTTTCGAGTTCCGCATGTTCGGACATGTAGGCGGGCAGGATCGCGCGCAGTTCGGCGAAAATCTCCGCCTCGTTAATGGTCAGCAGCCTGCCATCCTCCACGGTGATCTCGCCGTTGACGACGACCATACGGATGTTCGAGCCGTTCTCGCAATAGACGAGATGGTGGTCGAGCCGGTTCATCGGCATGTAATCGTAACCGGAGATATCGAGCATGATCAGGTCGGCACGCTTACCGATTTCGAGCGAGCCGGTGATCTCGTCGAGCATGGCCGTGCGCGCGCCCTCGATTGTTGCCGAACGTAGGACTTCGACGGCCGTCATCCAGCCGTCCGTATCCGGCGCTGCGATATCGTGCAGCAATGCGGCGAACCGCATCACGTCGAAGATGCGGGCAGTGTCGTTGCTGGAAAGCCCGTCCGTGCCGAGACCGACATGCACGCCCGCATCAAGCAGGCGACGGACCGGCGCGATGCCGGAACCGAGCTTCAGGTTGGAGACGGCGTTGTGGGCGACCGAACAGCCCGCAGCCCCCATCAGCGCCATGTCGTCATCGCTCACCCAGATCGAATGGGCAATCGTCGTGTTCTGCGTCAGCAGGCCGAGATCGTGCATGTAGCGGATCAGGCTCTTGCCGTAGAATTCCGGCCCGGTCACGGCCTGTGTCTTCGTCTCCAGAACATGGGTGTGGTAGGGCACGCTCTTTTCCTGAGCCAGCGCCACACAGGCCTGCATCAAGTCTGCAGAACAGCGCTGCGGGGCGGAGGCCGAGACCATGAAGCCAAGCCGCCCGGCGCGGCCGTGCTGGGACGCGAAGATGTCCTGGCAATACGCAATGTAATCGGCCGTAGTGATGGAAGGGCCCTCCACCTCGGCCTGCAGGTCAGCCGGCATGATCTCCCGCAGATAGGGCATGGTGTCGAAGACGTGTTTGTCAATCACGCAATGGGAAACATTGGCGCGAATGCCGGCGTGGTCATAAGCGTCATAGACGAGTTTCAGGCGGCCGGCTTCGAAACCGGGCGGATCGAAGAAATCGTCGACCAGCGTCGTGACGCCGGCCTTCAGGGATTCCATCGCCGTCAGCAGGCTGCGCAGGTAAAGCAGCCTTTCCGAAAGGGGGGCGTTCATCAGGATTGGATAGGAGTAGAGCATCCAGACTTCGAGCGGCATGCCCTGATAACGGCCCTTGAAGAAGGTTTCAGACGAATGCAGGTGGGCATTGACGAGGCCGGGCATCAGGAGCCTGCCGGAAGCATCTATGACGCGTGCCTCGGGCGGCAGCGGAAGATCCGTGCCAATCGCCGAAATCCGGTCGCCTTCGACGAGAAGGTCGCCCGTGAACGGCGTGGCCCCATGGGTCTTGTCCATGGAAAGAAGGGTGGCGTTCCGGAACAGGAGGCGCATGAAAAAAACTCTACGATTGATTCTTGGACCTGCCGACCAGAAGCGGCAGCAGGACGAGTTCGAGGCCGATGAGGAGGAGGCAGGAAATGCCAAAGACGATCGTACCAATCGCATTCAAGGATGGATCGATGGCGGCGACGAGAACCGAATAGATCGCCACCGGCAGGGTCGGCTGGAAGCCGGAGACGAACCAGGCGATGATGAATTCGTCGAAGGAGAAGGTGAAGGCGAGCAGCCAGGCACCGAAAATGCCGGGCAGCGCAAAGGGCAGCACAACCTTGGTCACCGCCTGCCATTCGGTGGCGCCGAGATCCCAAGCCGCTTCTTCGAGAGAGGCCGGCATCTGCGCCAGCCGCAGCTGGATAATGGCAAGCGCCGGTGCTGTGATCAGCACGACATGGGTGAGGAAGACCGCAAACAGCGTGCCGGACAGGTGAATGCGGGCCAGAAGCCCGAGAAAACCGACGCCGAGGATGAGCGGTGGGATCAGGATCGGCAGCGTCACCAGTGCCAGAAAGGTCGTCTTGCCGCGGAAAGCGAAGCGGTTGAAGGCGTAGGCCGCGAAAAAGGCGATGACGGTCGCGATCGTTGCGGCTGCCGGCGAAACGATCATCGTGTTGCCGAGCGCATTGAGCAGCGTGCCGTCGGAAAAAAGCTTGTCATACCATTTCAGCGTAAACCCCTGTAGCGGGAAGCCCGGAAAGCGGTTCTTCTGGAAGGAGAAGAGGACTAGAACCACGAGCGGCAGGAACATGAAGGCATAGGCAATGCCGAGCCAGAGGCGCCCTAAAAATATCCAGGGATTGCTTTTGGATATTGCGGTCATCAGCTTGTCCTCCGCCGGGCTCGGTCGGCCGCCACGAAGCCGGCGGTGAGCGCCAGAACCATGACAACGATCAGGATCGTCGCCAGCGCCGAGGTGCGCGGCAGGTTGGTGGAACTCGAATAATCCGACATAATCATCGAGGCATAGGTCGGCAGCTTGCCGATGATCGACATGCCGGCGCCGCCGCCGAGCAGGTTTCCGGAAAGCGCGTCACCCAGCGAAACGATGACGGCGAAACTTGCTGCGGTCATGAGACCGAAGCGGGAAAGCGGTAGGATGACGCGTGTAAAAGCCTGCCAGCGCGTACAGCCCAGTTCCCGCGCCGCCTCGATCAGCACCTTGTCGATGGCGAGGATGCTGACATAGAGAATGACGATCAGGATCGGCGCCAGATAATGGATCAGGCCGATACGGGTGGCGATCTGGGTATAGATGACGTCGATCCGGTAGTCGGAAAGCCCGAACTGTTTCAGAACCGAATTGATGACGCCGTTGCGCGACAGGATCGTCTGCCAGGAATAGAGCCGCAGCACATAGCTCGACCAGAACGGGGCGATGGCAAACAGCAGCGCCAGCCGCTGCCAGCGCGCCGGCACGGCAAAGGCAATCGAGAGCGCCACCATGTAGGACAGGATGGTCGCGAAGAAGGCGGTGGTGATCGCCACCCAGAGCGACTGGATCAGCGCCAGCCCGTAACGTGATTTCGAGAAGAAGCTCGAAAAGATTTCGCTGTAATTACCGAGCGAAAAATCCGGAATGGTCTGGAAATTCTCGACGCGCCAGAAGCCGATCCAGAGCAGGAAGATCAGCGGCAGCAGGAAGAGGACCGTCAGCCAGATGGCGAGCGGCGCCAGGAACCAGATTTTTAGCGGGCTGTCGTTCGGCGTTTTCACGCGTTTTGCGGTCGGGGTTTCGCCCGTGGGTTCCATTGTCGTCATGCCGCCTCCCGGATGAGCGAGGCATTGGCCGGCGAGAACCAGGCGGTGATCTTCCGGTTTATCTCGACGGCAAGAACCTGCGGCACAGTCATCTTCACTTCGGTTCCGTCGACGAGATCGAGAAGATAGATGTTGTGAGAGCCGGCATATTCGCGGCCGCGCAGCGTTGCATCCAGCCGGTTTTCTCCGGCAATACCCGTCGGAGCCGGCGTCAGCTTGTCTGCCTGGACAACGACGGAGACGGAGGCGCCGATCGGCGGCGGATCGTCGGTCGAGACCACGACCTGACCATGGGCGCAATGGACGATGACATGGCCTTGCCCGACTTCCTGAATGCGGCCGGCAAAGAGATTGTTGGTGCCGACGAAACGGGCGACGAATTCCGTCTTGGGGCGGGCATACATTTCTTCCGGGACATCGATCTGCTCGATCCTGCCCTTGTTCATGACCACCACGCGGTCGGCCATGGAAAAGGCCTCGACCTGATTGTGGGTGACATAGATGAAGGCCATGCCGAGTTGCTTCTGGATACGGCGCAGCTCGCCCTGCATTCGAATTCTGAGATGTGCGTCGAGCGCGGAAAGCGGCTCGTCGAGCAGCAGGATTTCCGGCTCGGTCACGAGTGCACGGGCAAGCGCGACGCGCTGCTTTTGGCCACCGGACAGCTGGCTGATCTTGCGGCCCATAAGGTCGGAGAGGCCGACAAGCTCGGCCATCGCCTTCACCTTGCCGGCGACGACGGCCTTGTCATAAGGCTTCAACGTCAGGCCGAAGGCAATATTGCCGGCCACGTCGAGATGCGGAAAGAGCGCGTAATTCTGCCAGACAAGCCGGGTGGAGCGCAGGTTCACCGGCACATCGGAAACGTCCTTGCCACGGATATAGAGCTGGCCGGACGACGCATTTTCGAGGCCTGCGAGAATCCGCAGAAGGGTCGTCTTGCCACAGCCGGAAGGCCCCATGATCGCCACGAATTCACCCCGGCCGACCTTCAGATTGATGCTGTCGACGGCCGTGAAGGTGTCGAAGCTCTTGGTAATGGCGAGAAGTTCGAGATCGGGGGTGGTGGTCATGGAATGTCCCATTGAAGAGTGGAGCAGCGCCCCGGCATTCCGGGGCGCTTGTGATTAATTGGCTGGCGCGGTGCTTGGTGGCGTCATCCTCGGGCTTGTCCCGAGCATGACGACCTCAATTAAGCGCCGGGCGTTCAGAACCACCGACCTCAGGCCGTCTTGAACTCGTTGAACACGTCGATCCACGCCTGTTCCGGCTGGTTGCTTGGCAGACCGCGCGGCATGGAGCGGTCGATCAGCGTCTCGACCAGCATCTTGCCCGGATTGGCCGGATCCGGAACGTAGGACAGAAGCTTCTTCTGGTCGTCATCCCAGTAGTCGACGATCTTCATGTTCGGGCCGCGGGCCTTGAACGCCTTGGTATAAACGAGCTTCGATTGGACCTTGGGGGAGGTCATGTACTTGACCCATTCCATCGCCAGATCCTTGTTCTTCGAAGCCGAGCAGACGCAGGCAACTTCCTGCCAGCGGATGCCGCCCTGTTTCGGGATCGTGGAGGAGAAATTATCGTAGCCTGCAAGCTTCAGGTCGATGTCGAGGTCGCCGGTCGGCGAAGCGATGATGTCGCCGGCCAGCATCGCCTGGGCGATCGGTTGGTTGGACGAGCCGAACATGCCGATCTGCGGCCGCAGCTTGGTCAGGAACTCTTTGACCTGCTTCAGCTGGTCGTCGGTGATTGCGTAAGGCGTCTGGTTGCCCGGATTGATCGCCAGGCTGGCATTGCCGAGGTTCGGCAGGTACCAGTCGAACATGCCGATCTTGCCCGCATATTTCGGATCGAGCAGCGAATTCCAGTCGGCGGCCTGCTCGGCAGACATCTCTTCGGTATTGTAGGAAATGCCGTAGAAAGAGAAGCGGGTCGGGATGCCGTAAACCGTGCCGGCCGTTTCGCCCTTGGTCGGGGCAAAATCGCGGAATTTCGGGTGGTAGTTGGCGAGTTCCGCAAAACCTTCGGTCTTGTAGGCTTCGATCGCTTTGTTGGCCTTCAGCTTCTGAACATATTCGGCGTCAGAGATAATCGCATCAAATGTGCCGGGCGGCGTCTGGGCGAAGAACTGCAGCATCTGCTCGCCGCCGATATAGATCTTGAACTCGACCTTGGTCTTGTGGAGATCCTCGAACTCGGCGATCACGTCCCTCTCTTCATAGCCCGGCCAGCACAGAACGCGCAGCGGCTCGGCCGCCTGCGCCTGGCGCGAGAAGATGGTGAAATTCCCGAAAGTGGCGGCAGCCGTTCCCGACACAGCACTGCCAAGAAGCGTGCGGCGCGTGATCTGGCTGGATTCCGATGGCGTGGTCTTTGGCAACTGAGGCTTGGTGGTCATGACGTTCCCCTGATGGCAGTGTTTGCACCGTAAGAAACGCAGCAAAATTCGTGCCAGTCAGCTAGTTGTATGAATTATCGATTGTTTCTGCATGATGTAACTTATTCAACTTGCCGGAGGCAGATCAAAACCTGACCATTTGGTCAAAAAATCATCTGATAGACTCGCATGCATGGAGTCTTGCTTGAAGGTCATTGGTTTTGGACGGAATGAATGCGGGTGGTGTGAACTGATGGGGTTGTCTAATCGCAGCTGGGGCGTCAAGATTGAATTTGTCTGAAGATCGCTGCCGGGTGCATGGTTGTCTTCGCGGTCGACATCAGCCGCCGCATGATGAAGCTACGCAGCACGAGCCTTCAATGTGGACGACGCATTCAGCTGCGACAGCGATGCAACCCCATCAGTTCTCCTCCTCGGCCAGGAAGCCATTGCCGGACGCTTCGTAGATCATCGTATGAAAGGTGGGCATTCTCGGCATAATGGCGCTTGTAGTCCTGCGCCTGAAGCGCCGTTTCGCAGGCGGAGGCGGCTTTGCGCGTCAGCCTCTCAGGCACAACTACCTTGGACGTTATCCGCTCGAAGCCAAAAGTCCTCGTCTCGATAATGACCTTCATGATTGGGATTTCTATTCTCATTCAAAGTTTGACGCCAAAGAACGTGGTTGCGACAGGGCATTGTTGGGATCGTCACAGGCAAATTCTTCGATCGGGGGATCGCAGAGAAGCGATGACGCTCAACTCTCACATCTTTACCTGTCTGGCGGCGGTGAATTGCCGCCCCAATACAGGAGCGGCCAAAAGCAGTCCTATGAGCGACGACACGAGTTCGGGAACGACTAACAGGATCGCCGCCAAGATCAGCATTGTTCTCTCCCACCAGAAGGTTCTGACAAGCAGGAAACCGGAGAGGGCGGACCCGAGAAATGTAATGCCCAGCACGCAGCCAACGAAGGCAACGGTAAAATCGCTCCAGGAGAAGTTGGTTGTCACCAGCAGCAGCGACGGCGAGAACACGAAAACAAACGGGACGAGGACTTTTCCCAAGCCAAGGCGGAACGCTGTATTTCCGGTCTTGAATGGGTCGGCTCCCGCCATGCCGGCCGCCGCATAGGCGGCGAGCGCGACTGGAGGCGTGATGTCGGCAAGCACACCGTAATAGAAGACAAAGAAATGCGCGACGATAGGCTCCACGCCAAGCATGCCGAGCGTCGGGGCGGCGATGGTTGCCATAATAATGTAGTTGGCGGTCGTCGGAATACCGCAGCCCATCAGGATGCAGACGACGCCAGTCATAATCAGCGTGAACAACAGCGTCAGTGTCTGCGGTCCGAACCAGGCAGTCGGAACCATCGTACCGACCCAGCCGGCTATTTCTGCTGCAGTCGTGGTGACTATGTAGGAAATCTTGAAGCCGACGCCGGTCAGCGTCACGACCCCAACGATGATGCCAACGGTGGCTGCCGCTGCGCCAACAGCAAGCGCGTATTTGGCGCCGTCCCGCAGTCCCTCGAAGACTTCCGTCAACGACATGCGTCGGCGCGGATTGATGAGGCCGACCGCGATGCAGAGCGTTATTCCCCAGAATGCCGCCAGGTATGGGGTGAAACCCGAGAGCAGGATACCGATCAGCACGATGAGGGGGATGACGGTCGGCCAGTCGCGCTTGAAGGCCTCCTTGAGATCCGGCATTTCGTCATCGGTCATGCCGCGAAGACCGTCGCGCTTTGCTTCGAAGTGAACCTGAACCAAAACTCCGAAGAAGTGCATGAAAGCCGGAACGAGCGCTGCCAGGATGATCGTAGTGTAGGGGAGATTGAGGAATTCGATCATTAGAAATGCTGCCGCCCCCATGATCGGCGGCGTGATCTGGCCACCGGTGGACGACGCGGATTCGACGGCTGCGGCGAAGGTGCGCTTGTAGCCAAGCCGGATCATCGCCGGTATCGTGAGCGAGCCGACGGTGACCGTATTGGCAACGGACGAGCCGGAGATCATGCCGAACAATGCCGATCCGAAAATCGATATCTTGGCCGGACCACCAGCATACCGCCCCGCTACCCACGCGGCACAATCCAGGAACAACTGACCGAGCCCGATACGTGTGGCAAAAACCCCGAACAGTACAAAATGGAAAACATAGGTGGCGACGACGCCGAGTGCGATGCCATATATGCCTTGGCTGGTGAGATAGAGGTGATTGATCAACTGCGAGAAGCTCGCGCCGGGATGGACCAGGATGCCAGGCATCGATGGCCCGTACAGGGAATAGGCCATGAACAGGACGGCGATGATCGGTAGAGGCCAGCCGACCGAACGGCGGGTCGCCTCAAGAAGAACCAGTACCAGCAGGCCGCCCAGGACGACGTCTGTGTTCGTGGGATTTCCAACGCGGAAGGCAAGATCGTCGAGCGGGATGAACGGCACGTGCATCACGGCGACGACTGCACCGATTGCCAGCGCCCAATCGAAAAGCGATATGCCCAGAGGCCGAAGCACAGTGGAAGCCGCCACTTCGCCGTAACCACGACGTGAGACGGGGAAAACAAGGAAAATCAGACCGAGGACAAAGGACAGGTGGATGCCCCGATGCATGACCTCCGACAAAAGGCCAAAGCCCGCAGTGTAATAATGAAAGATCGACAACGCGATCAGCAGCGCTCCGACAAAGCGGGCAGCGAGTGGCGCCAGCCGCCGGAATCGGATTTCGGCATCGAACTGCTCTTCGAGCTCGCGCGCCCGTGCTTCATCCAGCTCCATAGGAGAGGCCTTGACGGCCGTATTGTCGCCCATGCGGAAATCCTTGCATTTGTATAAACGGTCGATGCGGCGACCGGCCTCAGCCTGTCACCGCATCGCAAATCGGGTCTCCCACGTTTACTTGAGAACGCCGGCTTCCTTATAGAATTTCTCCGCACCGGGATGGAGCGGGATACCAAGACTGGTCGTCGCGTTCATGAGTGTAATCATCTTGCCCTTGGCATGCCCGGCATCGAGTGCTGCGCGGGTGGCATCATTCCACATGACCTTAGTGATCTTGTAGACCAGATCGTCCGGCTGCTTGGCACTCGTTACCCATTGAGCTGCCACGGAAATCGTCGGTGTCTCCGCGACATCTTTGTAGGTGTCAGCCGGAACCGTATCCTTCGAAAAGAACGTGTAATCACTTATCAGCTTGTCGACCTCCGGACCGCTGATCGGCACCAGTGAGATGCCACTTGACGTCGCGAGTTCCGAGATTGCACCGGTCGGATAGCCACCGACAAAGAAATAGGCGTCCAATCCACCGTCCCGCAAGCGGTCGCCAGCGGGGCCAGGCTTGAGATATTCGGCTTTGATGTCGCTTTCCTTCAAACCGTAGGCCCCCAGAACAATCCGGGCGTCGACGATCGTGCCCGAACCGGGCTCGTCAACGGAAACCCGCTTGCCCTTAAGGTCCGCCACTGACTTGATCCCGGCATCTTTCCGGGCGACCAGATGAATTGTTTCTGGATAGAGGGTGGCAATCAGTCGAAGATCCTCGACCTTGCCTTTGCCTTCGTAGAGACCTGTGCCGCTATGTGCCCAAAAGGCGACATCCGACTGGGTGAAGCCGGACTCCATTGAGCCGCCCTGGATGGCGTTGATATTGGCAACCGATCCATTCGAGGCGACTGCAGTGGACACCAGTCCAGTGACACCCTTATCGCCGGCGCCCGAAATGGCATTGGCGATCAGCCCGCCAATGGGATAATACGTTCCAGCTGTGCCGCCCGTGCCAATCCGGAAAAAAACTGGTGCCTGGGCACCTGCCAAGCTGACGCCGAGAGCGAGGGCGCCAACGACCGCGCCGATCGACAGAAAACGTGTGCGGATGTTCATGGATGTTCCCTTTCTCCTGTTTTAACCAGCATGAGAAAGTGCCTGTCCGTTGTCAACCGTGAGTATCACCCGCAGGAAATGGAGCCAGCCGCAATACTGGACGGCGATTACTGACGCCCTTTCGCCAGCGACCGATCGCTATCTTCTCGCTGCCGTCGACCTGATGCGAAACGACGCTGGTGATATCGTGTCACAGTTGCCCGAGCAGACCATCAACGTGGCGATCTTCGGGCGGACATTCTGGATTTCCGCGACGGTCACTATCTTCTGCGTACTGCTCGGTCATCCCTATGCGCTGCTCGTCAAGATTGCACCGGCTGGAAAAAAGCAGGCGCTGCTGGCGCTTCGCCGCAAAGGGTGTTCGGCAAGGTGACCCTGTCGCTCGCCATGCCCGGCACCCTGACCGGCGCGGTTCTGGCATTTGCGACGTCGCTTGACGAAGTGGTGTTAACGCTGTTCGTGGCCGGGCCGAACCAGAGGACACTGGCGCGCCAGATGTTTTCCACCATCCGAGACAATATCAACCCGGCGATCGCGGCTGCAGCTTTACTGTTCATATTTGGGACTTTGTTGCTCGCTGCCGTGGTATTGACTATATGGCGGAATAAGGAGGCAGCCCCGATCGAGAGCCGCAGCCCTCCCCATGAATCTTCTGTTGTCCGTTCTCACCGGAGCGAAAACGCGCACTGTTCGTTTCGCCCGCAAGTCTGACGATATTTTTGCAGACTGTAGAGAATAGCTGCGATATACCGGTATAGCGCTGGCTGAAATCCATCATGGGGAGGCGGAGATGAACACACGTTTTAAGCAGTCCGACTTCATGTCCGGAAACGCTGTCGGCCAGCCCAAGGCGCTGATGGCCTATAACTATATCCGAAATGCAATCATCACGATGAAGATGCAGCCCGGTGCAACGATCAACGAGAAGGACACCTGTGCCGAGCTCGGCGTTTCGCGCACCCCGATGCGCGAGGCCGTGTTGCGGCTTGCGCAGGAAGGTTTGGTGAAGGTGGTGCCGAGCGGCGGCACTTTCGTCAACACTATCTCGTTGCGGGGCGTGATGGAAGGACATCTCATCCGTTCCAGTCTGGAACTACGGATGGTTCGGCTTGCTGCTCGGTCCTATGACGCAGTTTATGATCGCGATTTCGATCTGTTGATGTTTCTTCAGAGTGATGCGTCGAAACGGCAAGACCATGATCAGTCCTTTGCAGTGGACAATGACTTTCATCGGCTGATTTGCACGATTGCCGGTTTCCCCGATATCTGGCAGGCTGTTCACAGTGCCACGGGACAGCTTGACCGGGTAAGGCGTGTCGCTATCCCGCGCTCAGGCCATTTCGCCGAAGTCGAGCAAGAGCATCGGGCCATTTACGAAGCAATCAGGGCGGGTGTTGCTGATCGAGCGCATGATTTGCTGCGGCAGCATCTCAACGATATCGCGGCAGTCGTCGAGTATGTTTTTGCGGATCAGCCGGGCCTGATCGCACAGGAGCCCGGCTTCGATTTATCCACGCTGAACGTGATGATGGCTCCGGCGGTTCAATAGCCGTTGTCTCGACTACCGGTATTGAACGGTTGCTGTCCTGCCAGAACGCGAGTGGCATTCTCGAAAATCTGCGCGGCGACATCCTTCGGATGAGGCGTGGATGCGATATGCGGCGTGGCGAAGATTTTGGGATGGCGCCATAACAGGCTGTCCTCGGGCAAGGGTTCCTTGGCGAAGACATCGAGTACCGCGCCGCGCAGATGGCCGCTGTCAATTGCAGCCAGAAGATCGGCCTCTGCCATATGCTCGCCGCGCCCCATATTGATGATCGCAGCGCCTTTTGGCAGAAGTGCGAAAAGGCTGGCATTCAATATGCCGCGGGTGGCATCCGTCAGCGGAAGCAGGCAGATCAGGGCATCGCAGCCAGAAAGAAATTCCGGCAATTGCCCGTCGCCGCAATAGGTGCGGATATCCGCTTCTTCCTTCGGCGAACGCGCCCACGCGCGAACATCATAGTTCAGCGCGCACAGACTGCGTCCGACGGTTCGTCCGATTGCGCCGAAGCCCAATATGCCAACCGTAAAATCCTTTGCCGCTCTCTGTTCGGGACGCTGCCAAAGCCGCTGCGAGGCGTTTTGCAGGTGCAGATCCATCTCCCGATGAAACAGCAGGACGGACCAGATCGCATATTCCGCCATGCCAAGTGCATGCTGGCTGTCCACGACACGGCAGACAGGGACGTCGGGGAGGTTTGGGTCGGCGAATATGTTGTCCAGGCCTGCGGCGATGCTGTGAACCATTTTCAAGTTGCGCATGTTCGCCAGAATTCCGTGCGGCGGGTTCCATGCCACGGCAACATCTGCGGCTTCAAATCCGGCTTCAGGATAGATGCTCACCCGAGCGTCCAATCCGGCCGCCCCGAATGCGGTCTTCAGAAAGGCAAGATCGAGAGTGCTGCTGACCAGCGCGATATGAGGCGTTCTTGTATCCTCTTTGTTCATCAATTCCATCGTCATCCAGGCCTGATTTTCGCTGCTCGACTGCAGCTTTAAGCTATGGCGTAGCAGATTTTCTGCAAATGATTATTTTTTGAGCGGTAAATCCTTGAGTTTAAGTTTTATGCAAAAAATCGCCCTTGTTGCTTGACATGCGCCAAACTCCGGAGTCAAGATCATGTATCGATATATTGGTATATTGTTGCTCCGACGCGATCGCGAAGTGACGTCTGCACGCAAACGAAAATCCATAAGGGGAACTTCATGCGACGACTGATTTCTGCATCCATAGCCCTTGTCGTGACCACCACGGCGGCCCTTGCTCAGGCCGTGCCAGGCGGAAAACTGAACCTCATCGTGCAGCCCGAGCCGCCGAGCATCATGATCGGCACCACCACAAACGGTCCGGCTCTGCTTGTCGGCGGCAATATCTACGAGAGCCTGCTGCGCTATGACGAGAACCTCAAGCCAGAGCCGTCGCTTGCCAAATCCTGGACGGTGTCCGAGGACGGCCTGACCTATACGTTCACGCTACAGGACGGCGTGAAGTGGCATGACGGCAAGCCAATGACCTCGGCGGACGTGCTGTTCTCCGCCAACGACTACCTCATGAAGATGCAGCCGCGTCATCGCAACCTGATGACCCATGTGGAAAGCGTTACCGCGCCGGACGACAAGACCGTCGTGTTCAAACTGAAGGAACCCTTCGAGGCCTTTATCCGTGGTCTGGCCTTCTACACGATGCCGGTCCTGCCCAAGCATATCTATGAAGGCACCGATTACGCCAACAATCCGGCCAACGACAAGCCGATCGGCACTGGCCCGTTCAAGTTCGACGAGTGGAAGCGCGGCAGCTACATCCATCTCGTCAAGAACCCGGATTACTACGTCAAGGGCAAGCCCTATCTCGATGAACTATATTATCAGGTCATTCCGGATGGCGCATCGCGGTCCGTCGCTTTCGAGACCGGCAAGATCGACGTGTTGCCGGGTGGTTCGGTCGAGAATTTCGACATTCCGCGGCTGAAGGACCTGCCCAATACCTGCACGACGGAAAAGGGCTGGGAGTATTTCGCACCACTCTCCTGGCTGTGGCTCAACAACCGCAAGCCGCCGATGGATAACGTGAAGTTCCGCCAGGCGATCATGTATGCACTCGACCGTGAATTCGCCAAAGACGTTCTGTGGAACGGCTACGGCAAGGTCGCGACCGGCCCGCTGTCGTCAAAGCTTCCCTTCTACAAGGATGTCGAGCCGCAATATGTGCACGACCCGGACAAGGCCAAAACGCTTCTAAAGGAGGTCGGCTATGACGGAAAGCCGCTGAAGCTCCTGCCGCTTCCCTATGGAGAGACCTGGCAGCGCTGGGCGGAAGCCGTGAAGCAGAATCTCGAAGAGGTCGGTATTGCGATTGAAATCGAAGCGGCCGACGTTGCCGGATGGAACCAGCGCACGTCCAACTGGGACTACGACATCGCCTTCACCTATCTCTACCAGAATGGTGACCCGGCAATCGGCGTGGACCGGAACTACAAGACCTCTCAGATCGCCAAGGGCAACCCTTTCAACAATGTCGAGGGCTATTCCAATCCCGAACTCGACAAGCTGTTCGACCAGGCTGCCGTCGCTTATCCGGCGTCCAAGCGTCAAGAGCTTTACGATCAGGCGCAGAAGAAGCTTCAGGAAGACGTCCCGGTTGCCTGGCTGCTCGAACTCGGTTTCCCGACGATCTACAACTGCAAGGTTCAGGATATCGTGACGACCGCCTCCGGCCTGCCCGAATCCATGCGCGACGTCTGGATCAAAAAGTAAGTTGATATCAGGCGGAGACCTGTCTCCGCCTGGCTCATTCCTGACCTGAAAAAATCCAGTCGGAGCGATGTTCATGCTGAGATTCATCTCGGGCCGATTGCTCAAGGCAATCGTGATCCTGATCTGTATCACCGTGCTCAATTTCTTCCTCATCCATGCCGCACCGGGCGATCCGGCATCCGTCATGGCCGGCGAAGCGGGCGATGCCGATCCCGCCTTCCTGCAACAGCTTAGAGAGCGCTTCGGCCTTGACCAACCGCTTTATGTGCAGCTCTGGATTTATGTTTCCTCAGTGGTCCGGCTCGATCTCGGTTACTCCTACCGTCAACAACTGCCGGTATTGCAGCTTATCGGTGAGCGCCTGCCGGCGACGCTCCTCCTGTCTCTCTCCGCTTTCATCATCTCGCTCGGCCTTGGTGTTGCTGCCGGCGCCTTTGCTTCCGCGCGGCAGGGCAAGTGGGCCGACACGATCATCTCGCTGGTCGCGCTGATTTTCTATGCGACGCCGCTGTTCTGGCTGGCGTTGATGGGCGTGCTGCTGTTTTCCGTCCAACTCGGCTGGCTGCCCGGCTTCGGTTACGAAACCGTCGGCGCCAACTACACCGGCTTCGGTCGCACCCTTGACATCTTGTTGCACCTGATCCTGCCGGCGATGACACTCGGCCTGTTCTTCATGGCTGTCTATGCCCGCATGACCCGCGCCTCTATGCTGGAAGTTGGCAGGCTCGATTTCGTCAAGACGGCCAAGGCCAAAGGTTTGCGTCCCGGCGTCATCCAGCGCCGCCACGTGCTGCGCAATGCGCTTCTGCCGGTCGTGACCCTTGCCGGATTGCAGGCGGGGCAGTTGGTGGGCGGCGCGGTCCTGATCGAGACCGTGTTCGCATGGCCGGGCATCGGCCGGCTGATGTTCGATGCGCTTTCTCAGCGCGATTACAACCTGCTCCTCGGTGTCTTCGTCATTTCTTCTGCGATGGTCCTGCTCTTCAACCTCATCACCGACGTGCTTTACCGCCTCGTCGATCCGCGCATCAAGGTGGCGTCATGAAGGATTTCTGGAAACGCTTTTCGCAGAACCGCGGGGCCGTCATCGGTCTGGTCATCCTGCTTCTGGTCATCATCCTTTCGATCGTCGCTCCGTTCATCTACACCAAATCACCCTGGTCGATGGTCCAGCGGCCATTCATTCCGCCTTTCAGCATGGATGCCTTCGTGCTCGGAACCGATCCGATGGGGCGCGATCTCGCCGCCGGTCTTGCGCACGGTGCGCGGGTCTCCCTGCTGGTCGGTCTCGTCTCGACCGTTGTCTCTCTGCTGATCGGTATCCCGATCGGCGCAATCGCCGGTTACTTCGGCGGTTGGGTCGATGATCTGCTGATGCGGTTCACCGAGTTCTTCCAGAGCGTCCCGAGCTTCGCTCTGGCCGTGGTGCTGGTGGCGATTTTTCAGCCGAGTATCTATTCCATCGTTATCTCAATCGCCGTGGTCTCCTGGCCGCCGGTGGCCCGGCTTCTGCGCGGTGAGGTGATGGCGCTCAGGTCGCGGGAATTTGTCGAAGCCGCCGTTCTTTCAGGTCAGACGCATTCGACCATCATCTGGCGGCAGATCCTGCCGAACACGCTTTCGCCGATCATCGTGCTGGCCTCGATGATGGTCGCGGCGGCGATCCTGATCGAAAGCTCGCTCTCCTTCCTGGGGCTGGGCGACCGCAACATCATGTCCTGGGGTTACATCATCGGTGCCGGTCGCACCGTCATCCGGCAAGCCTGGTGGGTCAGCTTCTTTCCCGGCCTTGCAATCCTTCTGACGGTGCTGGCGCTCAACCTCGTTGGCGAAGGGCTGAACGACGCCCTCAACCCGCGCCTTGCGCGCAAAGGGAAGTAACCATGGCGGATATCATCGATACCAATGCCGTGACATCTGAGGACGTCGCCGCCGTTATACACCCGGGTGCTCTGGAGAAAGACGGGCGGGGCGAACCGGTCGTGCATATCGACAGGCTGAGCATCGCTCTGCCTGTTGGCGCAGATCGGCCCTATGCGGTCGATCGTGTCAGCTTCAAGCTCTTTCCCGGAGAGATGCTTTGCGTGGTCGGAGAAAGCGGATCGGGCAAATCCATGTCGGCCAATGCACTGATGGGCCTGCTGCCGGAAACGGTACACGTGGCACAGGGCCGTATTCTGCTTGGCGCCACCGATCTCATCACCATGCCGGCGGATGCGCTCTATGCCATTCGTGGTCGTCGGGTGGCGATGATTTTTCAGGAGCCGATGTCGGCGCTTAATCCCCTGATGAAGGTTTCGGCGCAGATCGAGGAAGTCTTCGAGGCGCATGGCTTGCTGACACCGAAGAAGCGAAAGGAAAAGGCGCTGTCGCTTCTGGGCGAAGTCGGTTTGCCCGATCCCCGGAGGGCCGCAGACAGCTACCCTTTCCAGCTTTCGGGTGGCCAGCGCCAGCGCGTCATGATTGCTATGGCGCTGGCGCTCGAGCCCGAGGTACTGATTGCCGACGAGCCGACAACGGCGCTCGACGTCACGACACAGGCACAGATCCTGAAACTCATCGCCAGGCTCCAGAAGGAGCGCAACATGGCGGTGATGTTCATCACCCATGATTTCGGTGTCGTGGCCGAGATCGCCGACTATGTGACGGTGATGCAGCTCGGCCGGATCGTCGAGCAGGGCACGGCGGACGAGGTGCTGTTCTCGCCGCAGCATCCCTATACGAGGAAGCTGATCGCCGCGATCCCGCGTCCGGGTGAAGGGATGGCGCGTGTCGAAACCCGCGAGCCGTTGCTCGCCGTCGAAAATCTTTCGAAAACCTATCGCATGGGCGGCGGGCTGTTCTCTAAGGTACGCGAGGTGCATGCGGCAAAGGATGTCACCTTCACGCTTGGCCGCGGCGAGACGCTCGGCATTGTAGGGGAAAGCGGGTCTGGCAAGTCCTCGGTGGGGCGCTGCCTCGTGCGGCTGCAGGACCCTGATGGTGGACGCATTTTGCTCGGCGGACAGGACATGGCGCATCTCAGAGGCGAAGAACTCCGCGCCATGCGCCGGCGCATGCAGATGATCTTCCAGGACCCGTTTTCATCGCTCAATCCGCGCGAAAAGGTTGGGCGCATCATCGCCTCGGGGCCGATCGCCTATGGCGAAGATGAAAAGCGGGCTTTGGCACGCGCCGCCGAGTTAATGGAGATGGTCGGTCTCGATCCCAAGGCGACCAACCGTTTTCCGCATGAGTTTTCCGGCGGTCAGCGGCAGCGTATCGGCATTGCCCGGGCGCTGGCGCTGGAGCCCGAGATCATCATCGCCGACGAGGCGGTGTCGGCGCTCGACGTATCGATTCAGGCGCAGGTTCTGGAATTGCTGGGCCGGCTCAAGAAAGACCTCAACCTTTCCCTCGTCTTCATCACCCATGATTTGCGCGTCGCGGCAAAAATCTGCGACCGTGTCATGGTGATGCAGAAGGGCGAGGTTGTCGAACTCGGAACGGGGAGCGAAATCTTCGATATGCCACAGCACCCCTATACGAAAAGCCTGATCGAGGCCATTCCCGGTCGGGCAAAGGAAGCGCTGATGACGGCATAGACCCGTCACCATCAACCGATTTGGGCAACATGGCCCGCTTATGGAGCAGTACATGACGATTATGCCGAATTCCGTCGAAGCCCGCGACATGGCTTATCACATGCATCCCATGGTCAATCTCAGGAAATACGAAAAATCCGGCGGCCTCGTCATCGAGAGCGGCGACGGCATCTACGTCACAGACAATACCGGCAAGCGGTATATAGAGGGTCTTGCCGGCCTGTGGTCGGTTGCGCTCGGCTTCGGTGAAAAGCGGCTGGCGGAAGTCGCCAAGGCGCAGATGGAAAAACTGCCCTATTACCATACCTTCTCCTACAAGACGCATGGGCCGTCAGTTGATCTGGCCGAGATGCTGATCAAGCTCGCTCCCGTGCCGATGTCCAAGGTTCATTTTACCTCCTCCGGATCAGAGGCCAATGATCTTGCCTGCAAGATGGTCTGGTACCGCTCCAATGCGCTCGGCAAAAACGACAAGAAGAAGATCATCGGCCGGATCAAGGGCTACCATGGCGTGACAATCGCTGCCGGCTCGATTACCGGCCTGCCGCGTAACCATGAAAGCTTCGACCTGCCGCTTGACCGGATGGTTCACACGTCCTGCCCTTCCTATGTGCATTTCGGCCTTGAAGGCGAAAACGAAGCCGATTTCACCAAGCGGATGCTCAAGGACCTGGAAGACCTGATCCTGAAGGAGGGCCCGGAAACGATCGCGGCCTTCTGGGGAGAGCCAGTGATGGGCGCTGGCGGCGTATTGGTGCCGCCGGATGGCTACTGGGCCGGTGTTCAGGACATCCTGAAGAAATACGACATCCTTCTTGTTGCCGATGAAGTCATCTGCGGCTTCGGCCGCACAGGCAAGATGTTCGCCTGCGAGACGCTCGGCATCAAGCCGGACGTGCTTGTCGTGTCGAAGCAGATCTCCTCGTCCTACATGCCTCTTTCGGCGATCATCATGAATGATCACTTCTATCAGCCGATCGCCGATGAATCCGACCGTATCGGCGTCTTCGGTCACGGATACACCGCCTCCGGTCACCCGGTTGCGACCGCCGTCGGTCTTGAAAACCTGAAGATCATTCAGGAACGCGACCTGGTCGGCAATGTTGCGCGGCTGGAAGAAAAGTTCCTCGCCGGGCTCGCAGAACTCGCCAAACACCCGCTGGCGCATTCCTCGCGCGGTATCGGCCTGCTCGGCGCGCTGGAGATTAAGCCATGGGCGGATGCCAATGCCGGGGATGCTGCCGCAGCGGTTGCCGCCGCATGCCAGGATGAAGGACTGATCATCCGCAATATCGGCGAAGCCATCTGCTTCTGCCCACCGCTGATCATTACTTCCGAGCAGATCGATGACATGTTCGGCGCCGTTCATCGTGCGCTGGACAAGGTTCAGGCGGCACACGCCTAAAAGCATCAAGGATAAAGATCATGAACGTGATGAAACAGACCGATCTTGGCGAGATGACCGCGGCGCAGCTTTCCGAACTCTTCGCCACCGGCAAGGCGTCGCCGGTCGAAGCCGCCAAGGCCTCGCTCGCGCGGATCGAGAAATTCAACCCGAGCGTCAACGCCTTTGCCTATGTCGTGCCGGAACTGGCGCTCGCGGAAGCCAAGGCATCCGAAGCGCGCTGGAAGAAAGGCGGACCGCTTTCGCCTATCGACGGTGCGCCAACCACGATCAAGGAGCTGACCCCGGTCAAGGGTATTCCCTGGCGGCGCGGGTCGGCGCTCGGTTCCAGGACGCCTGCCGAGAAGGAATTTCTCATCATGGAGCGCCTGCGCGGTGCAGGCGTGACTATTCTCGGTACGACGACGTCGCCGGAATTCGGCTGGAAGGGTGTCACCCACGGCCCCGCCTTCGGCAATACGCTCAATCCCTGGCGCACCGATTGTGCGTCTGGCGGCTCGTCTGGCGGCGCAGCTGTCGCAGCGGCGCTCAATATGGGCGTGCTGCATGAGGGGTCCGACGGTGCCGGTTCCATCCGCATCCCGGCTTCATTTTGCGGCGCGTTCGGTATCAAGCCGACCTATGGCTGGATCCCGTCCGATACGCCGACGGCGCTGTTCGAGCTTGCCCATCGTGGCCCGCTGACACGGACCGTAGAGGATGCGGCGCTGTTCATGAACGCGACAACCGGGCCGACGCCAAAGGCGATGTATGGCTATTGCCCCACGCCGGTGCCGAACTGGCACGAAGGGATGAAGGCTACGAGCGTCAAGGGCGTGAAGATCGGTTACAGTCGCAATCTCGGCTACGCCGAGGTTCAGCCAGACGTTGCCGCCGCCGTCGAGCGCGCCGCAGGCCGGCTGGCGGATATGGGTGCGATCGTGGAGGAGGTCGATCCCGGCTTTTCCAATCCGCAGGATGCTCTTCTCACACTCTGGTATGCCGCCGAAGCCCGCACGGTCGAAATGGCCAATCCGACGCAAATGCAGAAGACGCTTATGGATCCGGGCCTGATCCGCATTTACGAAAAGGGGAAAACCTATTCTGCCATCGACTATGTGATGGCCGAACAGGTCAGGGCCGATCTCAAGGTTGCCATGGCGCTGTTTCATGAAAACTATGACGCGCTGATGCTGCCGACAATGCCGACGACGGCAATCGAGGCTGGCGTGGATTTTCCGGGTGGGATCGAAGGCAAGGACTGGTCCGACTGGTCGCCCTTCACATATCCGTTCAATATGACCGGCCAACCTGCCGTATCGGTGCCCTGCGGCCTCGATACAGGCGGATTGCCGATCGGTTTGCAGTTTGTCGGCCCGCGTTATCGCGACGACATCGTGCTGGCGCTGGCTGCGGCCTATCAGGCCGCCTATCCGGAAGAGATGATCAACGCACCGCGTGTGGTCTGACATAAGACAACGGCACGGAGGAATGTTTTGCTTCGGTGCCACTCGCACAATCGCAGTATCGGGATAAAAATATGGCCTCAACGGCAGACCAGGGGGCGGCAAGCGTGCTGGGCGCTGAGCTGAAGACGTGCGCGACCGCCGTGCTTGCGGATCAGGCCGAGCGCATTGCATTGGAAAAATACGGGCTTGACGGCAAGGCCGAATGGCTGTGGGGGGAGAAGGACAGCAATTACAGGCTGACACTTGCCGATGGTACGGAATATCTCCTCAAAATTCTCAATCCGGCCGAGAATCCGGCCATGACCAGTATGCACAGCCAGGCGCTTCTGCATGTGGAGGCCGCCGATCCCGGCATTCCGATCCAGCGGATCATTCGCACTCTGGATGGCGAGGCGGATTTCCGCACAACAGACGCCGAGGGCGGCACTCGTGGGGTGCGCATGGTCACCTTCGTTCCCGGAGTATCGCAGAAATCGCAACCACATTCGGCAATCCAGCGCCATCGTGTCGGCGCCTTGCTCGGTCGAATGCAGAAGGCGCTGCAAGGATTTACGCACGAGGCCGCAAATCATCGGATCACGTGGGACATGTCGCACGCAGCGGGGCTTCGCGAATTGCTGTCCATCTTCGACGACGAGGCGCACCGGGCGCGACTGGAACGGGCTATGACCGGTTTCGAAAGTCTTATCCTGCCGCGCATCGGTGAACTGCCAGCGCAGGTTATCCATAATGATTTCAACATGGAGAATATTCTCGTCAGCGAGAAGGAACCAGATGAGATCAGCGGCATCATCGATTTCGGTGACATGGTGCATGCACCTGTGCTGTTCGATGTCGCGGTGGGTGCCTGTTACCAAATGGGCGAGGCCGAGGATCCGGTCGAGGCGATGTGCGATTTTCTCAAGGGTTATGCGACGGAGAAGTCGCTTTCGGTTCATGAACTCGAACTGCTTTATCCGGCTGTTGAGACACGTATGCTGATGCGGCTTGCAATACAGGAATGGCAGGCAAGGCTGTTTCCCGAGTACAGGGAGCGATATACCCGCAACAGTCCCACCGTCTGGGCGCAGTTTGCCCGGCTTGATGCAATTTCGAAGAATGACGCCATGGCGCGTCTGGCGGCGGCCTGCCGCGCTTGATCGCCGAGGAGGAACAGGTATGAGCAAGCCAGCAACAACGATGATCAACGGCTTCGATGCGTCACGTCTAGGCAGTCTGCCCGAGCGGGAGCGCTCGATGATCGAACGCCGCCAGGCGATGCTCGGCCCTTCCTATAGACTGTTTTACGAAAACCCGCTGCATCTTGTCCGGGGCGAAGGTGTCTGGCTATACGACCCGAACGGCAATGCCTATCTTGATACCTATAACAACGTGCCCTCGGTGGGACATTGCCACCCGCGTGTTGTCGGGGCGATTGCTGAACAGGCCGCGGTGCTGAACACGCATACGCGATATCTCGACGAGAAGATCCTCGACTATTCCGAGAAACTGCTGGCATCGTTTCCGCAAGAATTGAACCGGGTGATGTATTGCTGCACGGGTAGCGAGGCCGTTGATCTCGCGATGCGGCTTGCCTCCTATTATACCGGCGGTACCGGGATAATCATCACCGAGAACGCCTATCACGGCACGACGGCTGCCGCCGCCGCCATCTCGCCGGCGCTCGGGCCCAACATGCCGCTCGGAACCCATGTCATCACCGTGCCTGCACCGGATGGCTACCACGCCGATGGCAAGGACGTCGGCGAGACGTTTGCAGAAGACGTTTCCAGGGCGATCGCCTTCATGCAACGCCACGGCATCAAGCCGGCCGCCTTCATCGCCGACAGCATCTTTTCGACCGACGGAATCTTTGCGGAGCCGGCAGGTTTTCTCAAGAAGACGCTGGAAGTCGTGCACGCGGCTGGCGCGCTCTACATTGCCGACGAAGTGCAGCCGGGCTTTGGCCGCACGGGCTCGCATATGTGGGGCTTCATGCGCCATGGCATCGTTCCCGACATCGCCGTGATGGGCAAGCCGATGGGGAACGGCCTGCCGATCGCCGCAGCCGTGATGAAGGGGGAGGTGCAGGAGCGCTTTGGTCGGGATATCCGCTATTTCAACACGTTTGGCGCCAACCACGTCTCGATTGCCGCTGCCAATGCAGTGCTCGACATCATTCGTGACGAGGACCTGATGGGCAACGCGCTTTCGACCGGCAATTACATACTGGAGGGCATGCGCAAGCTCCAGCAGACATTCGATTGCATCGGCGATGTACGCGGCGCAGGCCTCTTTCTCGGCTTGGAATTCGTCAAGGACCGTGAGAGCCGCGCCCCGGACGGCGCCCGCTCCCTTGCGGTGGTCAATCGCATGCGTGAGCGCCGTGTCCTTATCAGCGCGGCCGGCATTCATGGTAATACGTTGAAGATCCGTCCGCCGCTGCCCTTCGGCCGCGAACACGCCGATATCTTCCTCAATACGCTCGAAGATGTGCTGCTGGAAACCAACTGATCCTGCTGTGACTTCCTCTCCGACCATCGAAGGATCGACCATGACGACGTCAGCTTTAATCGATAACGAACGCCTTTGGGCCGACATCATGACAATGGGTGCAATCGGCGGGACAGAGGGGGGCGGCAGTTTTCGTCCGGCGATGTCCGATGCTGATCGCGAGGGGCGCAACCTGTTCCGCCATTGGGCGCTGGAAGCGGGGATGGTGGTTTCGATCGATGCGGTCGGCAACATGTTTGCGCGACGGGAAGGCGCTGATCCATCCCTGCCGCCGCTGATGATCGGCAGCCATCTCGACACGCAGATGCCGGGCGGCAAGTTCGATGGCGTTCTCGGCGTGCTTGCTGGCGTTGCGGTGGTACGCGCATTGAATGCCGCGGGCATTACCACAAGGCGGTCAATCGAGATCGCCAACTTCACGAATGAGGAAGGGGCGCGGTTCCAGCCTGGTGTCATGGGGTCCGGCGTCTTTGCCGGGCTCCTGCCACTCGATGAAGCCTTGTCGCGCAAGGATGAGGCCGGGGCGATGCTCGGGGATGAGCTTGCCCGCATCGGTTATGCCGGGTCACATCCGGTCGGCGATCGCCCGGTGTACAAATATCTGGAACTGCATATCGAGCAGGGACCGGAAATGGAAAAGGCCGGCGCGATGATCGCCGCCGTTTCCAATAGCTCGTGGGGCTGCAGCGGGTTCATCGATATCAATGGCGAAAACGGCCATTCGCAGACAGCGGCGATGTCGAGGCGGCGCAATGCGCTGGTCGGCGCGGCCAAACTCATTCTCGAGATCGAGGCGATCGGTGCGGAGAACGAGCCGGATGGCATGGTCAGCGCCACCGTGATCCGCAACTGGCCGAACAACCGTGTCAACATTCCGCACCTGACCAAGCTATCCTATGTTGCCGTTCACGTGACGGAGGCGGGCCGGGCGGCGATCATCGGTCGGATCGAGGCTGCCGCAAAACGCATTGCGGATGAGACCGGGCTTACGATCGAGGCCACCACCTCTCATTATCGCCAAAGGCTCGATCTGTCGCCGGAGCTTTCCTGTGACGTTCTCGAAGCGGCTGAGCGCCTCGGCTATCCATCCATGATGCTCCCGACGCTCACGTCCCATGATGCTTTGTCGATGACGCATGTCTGCCCCGCCGCGGTCATCTTTGTACCCTGCAAGAATGGGGTGTCCCATAGCGAGAAAGAATGGTGCGAGCCGGATCAGGTTGGCGCAGGTGCCAGGGTTCTACTCGAAATGACGCTCAAGCTCGCCAATGAAATCTGAAGCGCGTAAACCGATATGGTCTTCTGGTGCGGATATCGGACGATATGTTAGGGTGCCGCACTATATAGAACTGTAAGCGAGGCATTGAGTGAATTCGCACGCGAAACTGGGACTGGGTGACATGGATGCCGGGGAGGGCACCGGCCTGCCGAAAGCATTGTGGGCCTATAATGTCATTCGCGATGCGATCATCACCATGAAGCTTGCGCCCGGAGAGACGCTGAACGAAAAAGAGACCTGCGCCGAGCTTGGTATTTCCCGCACGCCGATGCGCGAGGCGGTCTTGCGGCTCGCGCAGGAAGGTCTCGTCAATATTGTTCCAAGCGGGGGCACCTTCGTCAACAAGATCGTCATGCGGAAGGTGATTGAAGGGCATCTGGTGCGCTCAAGCCTCGAGATGCGTTTGGTCAGACTCGCAGCGCGCAATTTCGATCCTGTCTATGAGCGCGATCTTGACCTTTTGATTTTTCGCCAACAGGACGCCGCCAAGCGGCGCGATATCAACGAAGCGTTCAAGGTCGACAACGAATTTCACCGGTTCTTGTGCAAGATTGCCGGTTTCCCGAATGTCTGGCAGACAATTCACAATGCGACGGGCCAGCTCGATCGTGTCCGCCGCCGGGCCTTTCCCAAGCTGGGCTATTTCGAGGAAGTGATTGACGAGCACGCGGCATTGTACGCGGCGATCAAGGCACGCGATGAGGATGAAGCAGTGAGATTGCTCAAGGGGCATCTGGGCGGCATCTCAGCGGTGGTTGAGTATCTGGTCGAGGCAGATGCAGACGACATTAGCGGGCAGGATGATATGGCGCTTTTAAAAAGTCTTGCAGATCTTTGAATTCATAGGTCTTTTGTCTTCCGTTGATACCCTTTTCGACATAGCGGTAGTAAAGGTCTGTCAGCGAGCGCCTGGACAGAAGTTGTGTTGATGCGCAGAAGTGACCGGGTGACATAATATATGTGTACTGTCGCATGCAAAGAGCACACTGCGATCGTAAAACTCTCGATATGAGGTACTGGTCTGGCGTTGAGCACCGTCCAGGTGGGAAAGTTTGCCCCGGCCGCTCGCGAATGCAATAGCCGCAAACCACAATCCAGTGCGCCGGGGCACTCTCACCAGCGCTAAATCGCCGGCGCAAAACGCAAATTCGGGATTCCGCGGGTTTAGTGGGGGCCATACGCACTGATGATGCCGTGTCCGTTAGCAGGCCAACTCCCCTGATAGCGGACCGTTCCTTAGCCGTACCTGGCCAACGTGAACGACAGGAGAGACGACATCCTCGAATTCGGGTATCGCAATTCGCATAGATGGAAATTGTCGTCCGCGGAGACGCAAGCGCTCCGCGGCCGATCCGTTGATGTGGCTCAGTTCTTCACGGTGTCTTCGAGGAAGAAGCGACCGAGCGGGTTCTGGTAGAAGTTGGTGACGTTCTTGCGCATCACGTTGATGTAGGGGCTGTAATAAAGGTCGATCCAGTTGACGTCGGCCTTGGCCATCTTCTGCAGGTCCACATACCTGGCTTCGCGCTGGGCCGGGTCCGTCTCGAGACGCGCGGCGGCGACCACATCCTTCACCTTGTCGTTCCTGTACCGCGTCATGTAGTTCATGTTCGTGTCGTGGCCGAGTACGAAGGTCGTCTTCTGGTCGGGGTCGAGAATGTCGTTCGTCCAGTACATGACCGAGATGTCGTAATCGCCGGCGATCAGCATGTCCCAGCTCTGGCTGGGGTCGACCTTCTGCAGATTGGCAGTCACGCCTGCCTTGGCGAGCTGCTGCTGAAGGAGGACTGCGATTTGCTCGTCAGTCTCCTTGCCAGCGTTGACGAGATAGTTCAGCGTCAGGCCATCGGCGCCTGCCGCTTTCAGCATCTGCTTGGCTTTTTCCGGATCGTAGGGGCGCTGGAGATTGTCGGCATAGTGATAAAGCGCGCCCTTGGGAATATAGGAGTTGGCGACTTCGCCGAGACCGAAAGTGGCGGCTTCAACAATCGCCTTCTTGTCGATGGCGAGATCAAGCGCCTCGCGGACCTCCTTCTTGGCAAGTGCGCCGTGCTCGTGGTTGATCAGCAGATGATCCTCGCGCGTCGAAGGATCCATGCGCACGGTCAGGTCCGGGTTCTTCTTCATCTCGGCGACGCGGGAGAAGGGAACGGTGATCGCCACGTCGATCTGACCGGTCTGGACATTCAGCATGCGGGTATTGTCGTCCGGAATAACGATCCATTCGACGCCTTCGAGGCTGACATGGCCGGCATCCCAGTAGTTCGGGTTCTTCTTCAGGATAATGCGGTCGCCGCGCTTCCAGTCTTCGACCATGAAGGCGCCGGAGCCGACCGGCTTTTCGGCAAAGGTGTCGGGATTGGCCTCGACGATCTTCTTCGGCAGGACGGAAGCGTTGGGCAGCGCCATCATCGTGATGAAAGGGACTGACTTGCTCTTCAGCTTGACGACCAGTGTCTTGTCGTCGTCAGCCGTTGCCGTGTCGATAATCCTGAAGCTGTCGGCCCAGAGCGAGCTCTTGTCATCGCGGATGCGGGTGAGCGAGAAGGCGGCGTCGCCGGCCGTCACCGGACTGCCGTCAGAGAATTTCGCATCGCGCAGCTTGAACGTATAGGTCAGGCCATCGTCGGAAACGGCCCAGCTTTCGGCAAGGCCGGGCAGGAGCTTGGTGCCCGTGGCATCGACGCGCACGAGCACGTCAAAGACGTTGGAGAAGACCCAGTTGTCGACATTCTGCGCCGACTTGATCGGATCGAAGGTGGTGGAGTCCTCGTTGCGGCCAATGGTCAGCACGCCCGCGGCATCCACATAGGAGGTCGAAAGGGAGAGGATGGCCGCGAAGGCGGCGATTTTAGCTTTCGTCATCTTGAACTGCATGGGATCGATCCTCTGGTGGTTATTTGTTGTTGTAATGTCTCGACAGCGCTCTGTCCGGGTCAATGTCGGGAATGGCGTCGATCAGGCCGGCCGTATAGGCCTCGCGAGGGTGGGCGAAGACATGTTCCGACAGCCCTTCCTCGACGATGCGGCCGTGATGCATAACGATGACCCGTTGGCAGAGGGAGCGGACGACCGGTAGGTCATGGGCGATAAAAACGAGCGTCAGCTCCATGGTCGCAACCAGCTTGCGGAAGAGGGCGACGATCTGCGCCTGAATCGTAACGTCGAGCGCGGCAATGCATTCGTCGGCCACGATGACACGCGGATCGATGGCGAGCGCGCGGGCAATGCCGGCGCGCTGGCACTGGCCCCCGCTCATTGTGCGCGGCTTGCGTTGTGCAAAGCTGCGGTCGAGTTCGACGAGATCGAGAAGTTCGTTCACACGTTCCGGTATCCGCGCGGCCGGGATTTTCTTCTGAACGCTGAGGACTTCGGAAAGCGTTTCGCCAATCGTCATGCGCGGATTGAGCGAATTATAAGGGTCCTGGAAAACCATCGCCGCTTGGGTTCTGAGCGCGCGCAGGGCTTCCTTGCGCTTGAGGTGGAGGCTCGCATTATCGAAGCTGACATGACCGGCCGAGGCTGGCGTCAGGCCGAGGATTGCGCGCGCCAGCGTCGATTTTCCCGATCCGCTTTCGCCGACAATACCGACCGTTTCGCCCGGCCATATCCGCAGCGATACGCCATCGACTGCGCTGAAGTGCCTGCGTTTCGAAAACAATCCGCCGCGGGTTGGAAAGCGGACGGCGAGATCATCGATCTCGATCAGCGGTCGAATGTCCACCCGCCTCGCGGCAGGCTCGGCCGCGGCCGCGGCTGGTTCGGCGAGCATGGACGGGTGGCTGGAAATCAGCGTTTTCGTATAGTCCGCCTGCGGATCTTTGAGGATCTGCCGCTTGTCGCCGGTCTCGACGATGCGGCCGTGGCGCATCACGGCAATGCGGTCGCAGGTCTGGGCGACGACGCCGAGATCGTGCGTCACGAGAATAATGGAGAGGCCGCGCCTGTCGCGCAAGTCGAGCAACAGATGCAGGATCTGCGCCTGGATTGTCACGTCGAGCGCCGTTGTCGGCTCGTCGGCAATCAGGATTTCCGGGTTGCAGGCAAGCGCTATCGCGATCATCGCCCTTTGCCGCATCCCACCTGAAAACTCGTGCGCATAGCTTGAAAACTGGCGAGGCGGATCCGTGAAGCCGACCTGGCCCATAATGTCGAGAGCCAGCGACCTCGCCGCCTCGCGCGCAACGCGCTGATGAAAGACTATGCCTTCAACGATCTGGTCGCCGATGCGCATAACCGGATCGAGATGGCTGGTCGGGTTCTGGAAGATCATGCCGACGCGGGCGCCGCGGATCGCTTGCAGCACGGCCTCGTCGGCGCCGGCGATCTCCTGTCCGTCGAGTACGATCGACCCGCCAGTACGATAAATGGCGTTCGACGGCATGAGGCCGACCAGCGTGCGGCAGAGCAGGCTCTTGCCCGAACCGCTTTCGCCGACGAGGCCCAGGACCTCGCCGCGAGCGACATCGATGGAAACCCGGTCGAGGAGGACACGCGTCTCCTCGGGCGTCGCCACGGCGACGGACAGGTCACGGACGGAAAGGAGTTGCGTTTGCGTCTGTGCCCGCGCGCTCATCCGTTCACTCCCAGCCGCTCGGCGAGCCCGTCGCCGATGAGGGAAAAGCCGAAGGCGAGTACGACGATGGAGAGCCCCGGAAAGAGTGTGATCCACCAGGCCTGCGTGACGAAGCTCTGGCCTTCGGCAACCATCACACCCCATTCGGCGGTCGGCGGCTGAACGCCAAGGCCAAGATAGCTGATGGCCGCGCCCGACAACAGAACCAGCACGACATCCGACATGGAAAAGACAATGGAGCCGCTCACCGCATTGGGCAGGAGGTGGCGGAAGAGGATGCGCAGGCGCGAGAAGCCGAGGCTCTGGGCGGCCATGGCAAAATCGCTGTTCTTGAGTACGAGGATCTGTGCGCGGACCAGGCGGGCGTAAGACACCCAGCCAACCAGCGCCATGGCGATATAGAAGCTTCCAAGGCCTGGTCCGAGAATCGCGATGATGGAGAGCATCAGGACCAGGAAGGGAAATGCGAGGATCACGTCGATCAGCCGCATCAGGACGGCATCGACCAATCCGCCAAGGAAGCCGGAAACTGCCCCGACAACCGTGCCGATCGCGAAAGGGAAGGCGACCCCGATCAGCGCCATCTTGAGATCGACTCGCGCCGAATGGATCACGCGCGAAAGGATGTCTCGGCCGAAATTGTCGGTGCCGAACGGATGGGCGGGACTTGGGCCTTTGAGCCGCGCCGCTGCATCCTGAAAGATCGGATCGTAAGGTGCGACAAGCGGTGCAAGCAGCGCCATCAGCACGAAGAGGCCGAAGATGGCAAGCCCGGCATACAGCGTTGCGTTGCGTGTCCTGACAATGCCGCCGCTCATAGCTTCACCCGCGGGTCTGCGGCGACGGTAGCGATGTCGGCCAGGAAGTTCACGAAGACGGTGGCGCAGGCGAAAACCATCGCCACGCCCTGGACGACCATGTAGTCGCGCGAGAAGATGGCACGGACCAGCAATTGCCCCATGCCCGGCAGCGCGAAGACGCTTTCCACCACGACCGTGCCGCCGATCAGCCAGCCGATATTGACGGCCAGAAGGTTGATCGTCGGAACCACGGCATTCGGCACCACATGGCGCCAGAAGACGATCCGCTCCGGCATGCCGCGAGCGCGGGCGGCGGTTGCCACATCCGATTTCAGCCAGTCGATCATGGCAGCGCGCAGCGAGCGCATCAGCACGGTGGAGAGCGACAGCGCGATAGTCAGCGAGGGCAGAACGAGATGCACGAGCTTGTCGGACAGCGTGTTGCCGTAGCCCGAGACGGGGAGAAGCGGAATGCTGACCGAAAAAAGCAGGATCAGCATCAGCGCAAGCCAGAAGGAGGGAAAGCCAATGCCGAAGGTTGAGACGATGCGCACGGCATGGTCAACAAGCCGACCCTCGTTGCGCGCCGCAACGGCTGCCAGCGGCACGGCAATCAGGACGGAGAGAAGTACCGAAGAGAACACCAGCGCCAGCGTCGGCTCGATGCGGGCAACGATCAACTGCAGCACATCGATCTTGAAAGTGATCGAGCGGCCCATTTCGCCATGCACGAGGTTTTTGACGAAGTAGAAATATTGCTGCCAGATCGGCTGATCGAGGCCGAATTGCGAGCGGATATTGGCAATCGCTTCCGGCGTCGCCTTGGTGCCGAGAAGAACGCGCGCCGGGTCGCCAGGGATCAGCCGGACCAGGACGAAGGTGATGATGGAAACGCCGAGGATCACCGGCAGGAACTGCAAGGGTCTGGTAAGTATGAAGCGATAGCGATGCAGCATCAGCCCGACACGCCTTCGAGGAAGGAAAGGAGCGGCGGGTAATAACCCTCCGGGTTTTCGTAGAAGGGCATGTGGCTGGCATTGCGAACGACATTGATGCGCGCGTCGTCTGGCAGGGCGTTCTTCATGCGCAGCGCGCAGGCCGGTGTCAGCTCGTCATGCTCTCCGACGACGATGAGCACGGGCGCGGAAATCTTTGGCAGGTCCGCAATGCGGTTCCAGTCTTTCAGGTTGCCGATGTAGAGGAATTCATTTGGGCCCTGCATGGTCATGTAGGGGCCCATGTTCCAGTCCTGCAGCGACCGGTTGACCGGCGCCGGCCATTCGGGCAGACGGCAGACATGGCGATAGTTCAACAGCGTGATGGCTGCCACGTATTCCGGGTGATTATAGGTGCCAGCCGCCTCGTGAGCCTGCATCATCGCTACCGTTTCGGGGCCTAGCGCGGCACGCAGCCGCTGCAGTTCGCTGGAAAGGTGCGGCATGTCGGCGACTGTGTCGGCCAGAATCAGGCTCTTGATAGCGTCTGGATAGGTCAGCGCATAGTCGATGGCGAGCCACCCGCCCCAGGAATGGCCGAGCAGGTGAACCCGGCCGAGCCCCAGCGTCCGGCGCACCGCTTCCGTCTCTTCGACATAACGCCCGATGCTCCAGAGGCATTTGTCATCCGGGCGGTCGGATGCGCCCGTACCGAGCTGGTCGAAGGCAACGACCCGGAAGCCCTTGTCCGCAAGAAAGGAATGCGCCTCACGCAGGTAATCGCAGGGCAGGCCCGGTCCGCCATTCAGGCAGAACAAGGTTTCTGGCCCCTTGCCGAATACATAGGCCACAACGCGATAGCCTTGGATTGTCAGCTCGTGCCTCTCGTCCGGTTCTATTTCGCGCCACATGATTTCGCCTTCGCATTTGCGCAACATTTAAGCAGGATTATTTCTAGAGCAATTGAGGCTCCACACTAGCTATCAGAAGTGATAGGGTGAAGCCGTCCGAAGGCCAGGGGTTGGAAATTCGGCGCGGCGCGGCGAGAGGGTGGTATGGACGTCACAGGCATCGAAGAGCGGTTTGCGGCGGCAACGAGCCTCGACCTTCAGATTGATGAACTTTTCCTGGCTATGCAGGGCTACGGCTTCGATACGCTGATCTACGATTACACGCCTGGCCGTTACGATCTCAGCGGCGAGCTGATGATTCCGACCGTTCTGGAACTGCGCAATGTCGATGAGGCGATGCGCGACTATTGGTGCCAGCGCGGCTATTTCCGTCACGATCCCGTGCAGCATGTGGCGCTCGGCACGACCGCGCCTTTCTTCTGGAACTATAATCCCAAGGCGCAGACGCTCATTCACGCCTTCATGAACGAGGAGACGGTGCCGGTTGCCGAATTTCTCTGGGAGCGGGGGCTGACCGCCGGTGTGACCGTGCCGATCCATCTGCCGGGCGGTGACTATGCCACTGTCACCGGCATCCGCGCCGGCGATCCCGTGCGGCTCGAGCGCGACGTGCGGCTGTGCATGGGCGATTTCAGCTTGGTCGCGCATCTCTTTCAGCGTACCGCGGCAGTACGCATCGCTGGGGAACAGGCGCTCTCCCGCTTGCCGCGCCTGACCATGCGCGAGCGCGAATGCCTGCGCTATTCAGCGGAAGGCTATTCGGCCAAGGAGATCTCACGCCTGATCGACCGGTCCGTACCGACTGTGGTCATGCATCTCAACGCCGCGACCCGCAAGCTCGGTGCGCGAAACCGCACCCAGGCGGTCGCCCGCGCGGCGCATCTTCGCATGTTCGACCAGCCGCGCGGCTAGGCCCGCCTTACCCTATCAGTTGTGATAGCTGCCGCATCGGCGGTCAGCCGCCTATTGTCCGCTCCATGATCGTCACATCCAGGGAGCGCCACATTGACGTCCGTTGAAACCCGTGAAGGCTATCTGCCATTCCGCGACTATCAGACCTGGTATCGCGTCACTGGCGACCTGAAGAGCGGCAAGCTGCCGCTGGTAGTGGCACATGGCGGCCCCGGTTGCACGCATGATTATGTTGATAGCTTCAAGGGTATTGCGGCGCTTGATGGGCGCGCGGTCATCCACTACGACCAGCTCGGTAATGGCAAGTCCACGCATCTGCCGGAAAAGGGTCCCGAATTCTGGACGGTTTCGCTGTTTCTGGAAGAGCTGGATGCGCTGCTGGCTCACCTCGGCATTGTGGATCGTTACGCCTTCCTCGGTCAGTCATGGGGCGGCATGCTGGGCGCGGAAAATGCGGTGCGCCAGCCGGCGGGACTAAAGGCGCTGGTTATCGCCAATTCGCCCGCCAACATGCGTACCTGGGTCGCGGAAGCCAACCGCCTGCGCCGCGATCTTCCGGCCAACGTGCAGGAAACTCTACTTGCTCACGAGGAAGCCGGCACGCTGACGCATCCCGACTACATTGCCGCCTCCCGTGTCTTCTACGACCGCCATGTCTGTCGCGTGACGCCCTGGCCAGAAGATGTTGCGCGTACGTTCGCTGCCATGGATGAGGACAACACCGTCTATCGCAACATGAACGGCCCGACGGAATTCCACGTTATCGGCACGATGAAGGACTGGACGATCGAGGACCGGCTTGATCGCATCAAGGCCCCAACACTTTTGATTTCCGGCGCCCATGACGAAGCCACGCCGGACGTCGTGCGCCCCTATTCCGAACGCGTTCCGAATATCCGCTGGGTGCTCTTCGAAGAGTCCAGCCACATGCCGCATGTCGAGGAAAAGGAGCTCTGCCTGAAGACGGTCTCGGACTTCCTGTCGGTTTACGACGCGGTGGCCTGAGCGGTTTTTCTGCTTGAAGCGGACTGACTCCAGGGCGTCGACGGAATTGGCGAACTCGTGCTTCCTGAAAAAAGACCGCCATCAGGATCGTGACCTCCCTGGAGATCGCGCGAAACGAATCCATTTGGTCGGGCACGGTCCGGATGTCGAGGGCTACGACCTTTACACGCGGGCGGATCAGCGGAATGCGGTGATCGATCATGCCCGGCCGAACGACGCATTCGACGACGATGTCCAGGGCACCGTCGCAGGTTCTCCCGCCCCGCGCGATGAAAGGCACCGCGACACAGTCTCCGAGTTTAAGCCGGTGAAGACTGATCTCTGATGAAAACGTCTTTGGAAAAAGCGCCGGACGGCCGAAATCCTGACACCTTTCGAAATCTCCGGGAGCAGGCGTCGAAGGAATGCGATGTTCGTGCGCGCGAATATGGCGGCGACGTTGTCGTCGGCGTCGTGTGAGGGTCTTTCCTATTGACGACTATTGTGCTGATGCCGTCAAATTCTCCTGTGTGAATTTGCCAAAATACGAACATAGAGGGAACAAACTGTTTGTTCGCTGAGTCCCTTTGTGCCAGAGTGGCAAAAATCGACACAGCGGAGATTCGGGAATGACGCATCAGGACGGCAAGACAGAGTTCGCGCGGCTCAGGGAGCAGGCCGGACTTACCCTTGAGGAGGCCGCGCGCGTCACCAGGGCTTCTATCCGCTCCGCCTACCGTCACGAAAACGGCGAATGCTCTCCGTCTCCGCTCGCTCTCGACATGCTTCGGCAGCTGGCAGAAAGCCACCGGCTGCCGGAGAAGCCGGTCCGGTTCCGCTTTATTGACCTCTTCGCCGGCATTGGTGGCCTCAGGGTCGGTTTCGAGAGCATTGGCGGCAAATGTGTTTTCACCAGCGAGTGGGACAAGTACGCGGCAGAGACCTACCGGAAAAACTTTCCCGAGGACGAGGAACACGTCTTCGCCGGCGATATCCGGGAGTACACGAAGGATGACGAGGCGCTGGCAAGGATACCCGCGCACGACGTGCTTCTGGCAGGTTTTCCCTGCCAGCCGTTCTCGATCGCGGGCGTATCGAAGAAAAACGCACTGGGGCGCCCCCACGGCTTTCTCGACGCCACACAGGGTACTTTGTTCTTCGATGTGGCGCAGATCATCCGCTACCACAAGCCGAAAGCCTTCCTCTTGGAGAACGTGAAAAACCTTCAGCGCCACGACAAGGGGCGCACGTTTGCAACCATCATGAAGGTGCTGGAGGAAGAACTCGGCTACAAGGTCGTGACCCGGGTGGTCAGCGCCCGGCCATGGGTTCCCCAGGGAAGGGAACGAATCTTCATTGCCGGCTTCCGCGATCACAGCGCGGGATTCACGTTTGATGACGTCGCTGTTCCCGAAGGTCCGGAGCCGACCTTGAGCAGCATCCTGCAATCCGGTGTTGAGGCCAAATACACCCTGACCCCGAAGCTCTGGGAATATCTCCAGAACTACAAGAAGAAGCACGAGGCAAAGGGCAACGGCTTCGGGTTCGGTCTGTTTGGTCCCGGTGACGTCGCCCGGACGCTTTCCGCCCGCTATTACAAGGATGGCTCCGAAATCCTGATCGATCAGGGGAAGGGGAAGCGTCCGCGCCGGCTTACTCCGAAGGAATGTGCCCGTCTGATGGGGTTCGAGCGGGGAAACCGCGTCTGGGAAATACCGGTGTCCGACACGCAGGCCTACAAGCAGTTCGGCAATGCGGTCGTCATGCCCGTTGTCGAAGCCATTGCAGAGGCCATGAGCCCATGGCTGCCGGATGCCCGGTCCGGTCAGGTCCTTCATCTTCCCGACACGGAGGAGGAGAAGGCCGTCGTCAATGGCTGATATCGTTCCTGCCCATGTCCGCAGCCGGATGATGTCCGGCATCCGCGGCAAGGACACGAAGCCGGAGCTGCTGGTGCGCAGGGCCCTGCACGCGGCCGGCTTTCGATACAGGCTGCATGAGCGCACGTTGCCCGGAAAACCCGATATGGTGTTTCCGAAATATTCCGCCGTGGTCTTTATCCATGGCTGCTTCTGGCATGGCCATGACTGCCATCTCTTCCGGATGCCCTCGACGCGGACGGAATTCTGGCAGGCCAAGATCTCTGGAAATGTGGCGCGTGATGTGAGGGCGATCACCCGTCTTCGGGAGACCGGCTGGCGTGTCGGTACCGTGTGGGAGTGCGCGCTCAAGGGCAGGGAGAAGTTGCCGGTTGGTGAAATTGCTGCAACTCTTGCCGTATGGCTGCGCGGTGAAACTCCTCAACTGGAAATCCGGGGCCTGGCAGCATGATTGATACCCTTGAGGCCCTTGCCGGGCTGATGCGCCAGGCTGGCGCCGAGCGAATTTACGCCAAGAAGCTTGCACCGAACGACAACTCGAAAAACCAGATTTATCTCGGCGGCGACTTTTCTGCCCTGAACGTCATTCCGCACGGTGCCGTGGAGACTGACGGGTCCGAAACGGCAGGGAGCGTGCGCGACCGGGCCAAGGCAGGTGTCCGGTTCTGGTGGATTGATGAAAACGGCCGTTACGAGGCCCCGAACGCCCAGCTTATTCTCTACCCGAAATACCCCGAAGTGCGGATGTCGGGCTTCCTGAAGGGATGCCGGAATGCGCCGGGAGATGTCATGCGCGTCCGTGACGAGGGCAGGGTGCTTTTTCTCGGGATCACCCGTGACGGGCAGGTTCTGGGTTACGCCGTGCCGGCCGGCGGTCCGCTGGCAAACGCCGTATATGCATCCGCTGATCTCCAGCCCGCAGGTGTCTTTCTGGAAATTCCGGCCGTGCCGGAAGCCGGCAGCACGAAGCAGCGGCTTCTGGAGACGCTTGCTGCCATCTATGCAAAACACTGGATACCCTCGCAGAAGCTTGGTGCTGACGGCGTTGCCCGTCCCTATGTCGCGCGAAACGGTGGCGGCTATACGCTGGAGGCCGAGCTGGGTATCAGTCCGAACGGCTATTCGGAACCGGATTACCTCGGCTGGGAAATCAAGCAGTATGGTGTAACCGACTTTGACCGCTACCGGCCAACGAGCCCGGTAACCTTGCTCACGCCGGAACCGACCGGCGGTTTTTATCGCGAGAAAGGGGTGGAGGCATTTCTGCGAAGGTTCGGTTATGCCGACAAGAGCGGGAAGGCGGGGCGGTTGAATTTCGGGGGGATCTATTCGAGCGCCCGCGGCTATCACTCAGACACTGGCCTGCAGTTGCGTCTGACCGGCTACGATTTCGAAGCGGGAAAAATCACGGACCTGACAGGCGGTATTGCCCTTTTGGACCAGTATGGCGAGACAGCCGCGCTCTGGCAGTATACGGGCATCATCGAGCACTGGAACCGCAAACATGCCCAGGCCGCCTACGTTCCCTCGCTGTTCCGGACGCCGCCACCTGAATATCGCTACGGCCCGCGCATTCAGCTCTGCGAACAGACGGACCTGATCCTGTTCCTGAAGGCCTTGGCGGCGGGAACAGTCTATTACGATCCGGCCATCAAGCTGGAGACCGATGCCGCGGGGAACTTCAGGATCAAGCGACGCAGCCAGTTTCGTATCCGGCACGATCAACTCGGGCAAATGTATCACGCGACTGAGGTGGTTGAGCTTTTGATCTGAAGTTTGGCGATGCCGCAGTCGTTGAGAGACAAATCCCGGCAACACCGTGATTGGTTGCGTTTATGGTCAAAAGCCTTTGGGCCGACTGCATTCAAATCGGCGATCAACAAACGCTCATTCTGAGGGCGATGGATTTCAACCTTATTCTGTGTGATGGTCCGCCGAAATCTTCTCATTTTCCGATTGGCCGTGTTTTAATTTGATGCTCGAGAACAACAATCAAGTTCACTTGGAAGGCTGCCTTCAGGTACTCGTAGGGCTCCCATTGAGCATTGCCCGCGACATTGCGGGCATGAAGGTTTTCCATTTTGGAAAGATTGTATCGCATCCTTCAGGCAGGGGCACTGTCGGTGCATACGCACTACATATTCAATGTCCGTGGCGCATCGTTGATGAGAAGACGATAATCACAGGGACATCAGATCGTTTTCTCGAGCCGGCTGAAGGAACAGAGGTTAACGATGACGACCATAAATCGGGAAACCTGCAGCTCATTAAAATTGCATATCTGCTGAAGGGCTACGACGCGGAGACAAATTCCTTCGTAAACGCAACAGAGCAACTCGTGGTCATAGCTGTCAACACAGACAACTATGGCGGGGCTGACCTGTCGCTATCAGGTGGTTACCGCCTGCAGATTTTTCCCGATGGTTCACTCGGCGAGGACTGGCGCTTTGTTGAGATTCAAGGCCGTCACGTTGTTATCGAAGGCGGTCAAGTACAATTTCACGAATAGCAATCTTATCACAACAACTCCCCGTCAGCGTTTTTCAACGTGTCGGTCCCTTGCGGCCATCGGCTCGCGTTACCATTCCCGCCATTCCGCGGTGATATCTTCATCATTCGGAAGGCTGAAGCCCGACGCCCTTACCACCGCGTCGATCAGAACGCCAAGTTCGTCGCGCTCGAGTGTTTCGATCATCCCGCTTCTGCGGTTGATTTCATTGATCGCAAGAACGATATCCTTGACCGCCGCCCGGATGGCCCGCGCATCCCGCTCGCTGGTTGCGGCCTTCACCGTGTCGACGAACGCATTCAGCGCTGCTTCAGCCGTGGCGATATCGGCCTCGTTGAAAAGGTCGTCTCCCTCGGCCATGGACGCGCGCCAACGTGGCGTCGGAATCTGGTCCCGCAACACTTCGACTTTATCGATATTGCCCGGCACGATCTTCTGCTTGGACAAGGACGCCTTTCGGCGCTTCGCCTTGAACATGGTGCGGTCAGCATGCATCAGATAGACCGCCATCAGCCGCAAGTTCGCATCATATTTTACGATCACGATCTTATTGCCAACAGCATGGGCGTGATCGAAGCGTTCGGCTGAATATTCCGGCAGCGAGCTGCTCTTCCCCTCCCGAAACGGACCCGCCCCGAGTTTCTCGGCCACGACGTCGCTGCTGTCTCCAAACGTCAGACCGAATGGCAGCGCCGACATATAGGACCGTTGCACGGCTCTGATGGCATCCAACCCGGTAAAGGACAGCCGAGAGACGATCCTCTCCTCGTCGTCCGGCAGGTGCCGTGACCGTACCTCTTCGAATTCGGCACTATATGCGGAA
Organism: Agrobacterium sp. 22-226-1; assembly: GCF_053522345.1. NCBI lineage: Bacteria > Pseudomonadati > Pseudomonadota > Alphaproteobacteria > Hyphomicrobiales > Rhizobiaceae > Agrobacterium > Agrobacterium sp. 22-226-1. The sequence continues at coordinate 1,438 of NZ_JBNWCP010000002.1, read as the reverse complement.
AGGCTTTCCACCTGCAGGCCGAAGCCGCTATCGAAACCGCCGAAAAATCCGATCTCTGCATTCGTGTGGAAATCGATTGGATCCAGCTTTTCGTGCTCCGCCATGTACGACCCGACAATCGGATCGGCGATGCTGCGGCCAAGTATATCGGAATGGTTCATTCTCTGCATTTCCCTTCGTCAGCGGGGTTAACATGGCTCCGGCGAACCAACCTTCGCTGAATGCGGTAGTCGGAACTAGCGGATAATATTTCCGCCATACGCTCAAGCTCGGCTTTATCCGGCGCAGCAATCTCCTGGACTTGGTCGGAAGGTTTTGTCATCTGTTTACTGTGCAGGAACAAATTGAGTTCGATGGACACGTCATCTCAGAGAGGAAGCTCACCTGCCGAACGAAAGTTAAAAATTTTTCTGACCTCAATCGTCATAGCAGTTGCAGCGGAAGAAGGTGAGACTAGCCGATCGTTTTTAGCCCGAAAAATAACGGATTTCCGAATCGTGAGTATTGCGATTACCTTCGAGAGAAAAGCGTCGCGACTGCACGCTATGCATGTTTTGAATGAGAGCAATGACTGCCGAAGTTCTGAACGCATTTCATATTTACAACCTGCTGGACGCCATTGATGCAACGACTTTTTGCTACGCTCGACCAAATCACACAAGAGTATGTCCTCGTGCAGGCTTGGAAAAAAGCCTCCTCTTACATCCGATATCATAACTGGTTTGCGGACACCCTTGAACTTGACAGGGCGGCAGCGGACCTCCCGAAATTCATTGCGGAGATACGTGATGAGCTAAAGACCGGCTCCTACTTTCCCTCAAGCCTAAGAGTTGTCCCGGCGCCTAAGAGCCAGCAATGGAGAGTAAGCGAAAAGGGACAATGGCAGCCAACCAATAGTGAAAGTGCAAAAATCCGCCCCTTGGCACGCGTTGCGCTACAGGATCAGGTTGTCGCAACAGCGATCATGCTTTGCTTGAGCGAGAGAGTCGAAACCGAGCAAGGCGATCCAGTGGGTGACTACCATGTGGCCGACGTTCGCCGTCGTATGATGTCGTATGGCAATCGACTATTTTGCGACAAATCGGAATCGGGGGATTATCTCATTCATCGTTGGGGTTCGTCAAAGCTTTACCGGGCGTACTTCCAGGATTACCGGACTTTCCTAAGTCGGCCAGAGGCGGTCGCTGCCTCAATCGAGGGCGGCCAAGAGGCACTGATCATTCAGACAGACCTCAGCCAATTCTATGACCGAGTGACACCTGACGCGCTTCACGCCAAGCTTCGGCGCTTGCAGACACCAGATGACGATGAGCGCTTTTTCAAACTCGCTGAAGATGCTTGTTGGTTTCCACGCGGAACTGAGCCGGTTTTTCCACCGAGAAGTGAGCCACCTCTAAGTATGGTTGTCTGATCAGGCTTTGGTCAATGGGTTGGCCTT